>JAEXUW010000025.1 GCA_023439835.1 Bacillota bacterium
TGGCCAAAATGAGCGGCCGGGGCGTAGGGCATACCGGCGGAACGCTGGATAAGCTGGAGAGCATCCCCGGATTGCATGTGGAGCTAACGCAAGCGGAGTTTATTGAGCAGGTGAAACGTATCGGCTGCGCGGTGATCGGCCAGAGCAAGAATATGGTTCCGGCGGATAAGGCACTGTATGCGCTGCGGGATGTGACCGCAACGGTGGACAGCCTGCCGCTCATTGCTTCCTCCATTATGAGCAAGAAGATTGCCAGCGGGGCCGGCGCTATTGTGCTGGATGTGAAAACGGGATCCGGAGCCATTATGCACACTTTGGAGGGCAGCATAGGTCTGGCAAAAGCCATGGTGGATATCGGCTGGATGACGCAAAGGCCTACGGTGGCCATCGTCACCGGCATGGCGGAGCCTTTGGGATCCCATGTGGGCAATGCCCTGGAAGTGAAGGAAGCCATAGATATCCTGGCCGGCAGGGCCGGCGGGCCGCTGCTGCACGTGTCGCTTGTTCTTGGCAGCCATATGCTTGTGGCGGCAGGTCGCGCATCATCGCTTGAGGATGCGCAAGCGCTGCTGAAAAGTGCGCTGGCAAGCGGAGCGGGCCTTACAAAGCTTCGGGAAATGGTTTCGGCCCAGGGGGGGGACGAAAGGGTATGCGGCGATGTGTCCCTGCTTCCAAAGGCGCCGTCCGTCCGGCCTGTTCCTGCAAAGGAAACAGGCTTTGTGCAAAGCATGGATACAACGCAGCTTGGCCTTTGCGCCCAGCATATGGGTGCGGGCCGCATCCACAAGGAGGATGTGATTGATCCATCCGTGGGCTTCGTGCTTCACAAACGCATCGGGGACAGGATTGATGAGGGCGAACCTCTTGTAACGGTCTGCGCGAAGGATGAATCCTCGTTCAGGGCCGCGGAAGAAACGCTGCTTGAAAATATCACCATCGGGCCGGAGCAGGTGCGGCCTGAACCCTTGATCCATGCGGTTGTAACAAAAGACGGTGTGCAGTATCCTTCTCAGCCATATACACGATAAAACTTGCGTTTTTGCATCCTTTGTGCTACAATAAATCGCAAGAAGCCCTGTGCAGATTTGCATGGGGCCTCTTTTGTGCGTGCAGTACAAGTTTGTTAAGGAGGCGCTGCCATGGAAACCGTTCGTTATGACGCAATAGTGATCGGAGCCGGCCCGGCGGGAATTTTCACCGCGCTGGAACTGTCAAGTTTGAAACCCGAAAGCCGCGTTCTGATCGTGGATACGGGCCGCGCCATCGCACATAGGGCCTGCCCTGCGCGTACTACCGGCAAGTGTGTTCATTGCGATCCATGTGCCATCGTCCACGGCTGGGCTGGTGCCGGCGCTTTTTCCGACGGCAAGCTTTCCTTAAGCGATGAGGTCGGCGGGCATATCAGCGACTATATGGGGCATCCCAAGGCGCAGAAGATGATCCGCCATGCAGACGATATATACCTGCGCTTTGGCGCGCCTCAGGAGGTTCACGGCCTGGACGACCGCAAGGTGGAGGAAATCTCCTATGAAGCGAGCCGCCACAACATCAAGCTCATTCCCTGCCCGGTGCGCCATCTGGGCACGGAAAACGCGGGCGTGGTGCTTGAGGCCATGCATGACTTTCTTTTGGAAAAAACAAATACCACCTTTGCGGAGCTGACCACTGCCAGCGACATACTTGTGGAAAACAACAAGGCTGTGGGCGTGAAGCTGGTACCGAAAAAGGGGGAGCCCTATACCGCCCTGGCCCCCTATGTAGTGGCTGCGCCCGGCCGCGGCGGCGCGGTCTGGCTGGCGGCTGAGGTAGGCAGGCTGGGCCTTCGCACCCAGAACAATGAGGTGGACATCGGCGTGCGGGTGGAAGTGCCCAACGCCATCATGGACCATTTAACCCGCCACCTGTATGAAGCCAAGCTGGTGTACTACAGCGATACATATGAAAACAAGGTGCGCACCTTCTGCATGAACCCCGGCGGCGTTGTCAGCGAGGAGCATTATGAGGGCGGTATTGCCGTGGTGAACGGCCACAGCTATGCCGATGAAAAGATGCTTACCGGCAACACCAATTTCGCCATGCTGGTATCCACCAGGTTCACCGAGCCTTTCAACCAGCCCATTGAGTACGGCCGGTATATCGCTCAATTGGCCAATATGCTTACCGGCGGGCCGATCATGGTTCAGCGGCTGGGCGACCTGCTCCAGGGCCGGCGAACCGACATCAGCCGCCTGAACAAATCCACCACCGTGCCAACGCTGACCACGGCGGTGCCGGGCGATTTGAGCTTTGTGCTGCCGCCAAGGCATTTAACCAGCATCGTGGAAGCTCTGAAGGCTTTCGACCACCTGGCCCCCGGCCTTTACAGCCGCAATACGCTGCTGTACGGCGTGGAGGTAAAGTTCTACTCCAGCAAGGTGATGGTGAACAACCAGTTCGAAACGCCCATAGCTGGCCTTTACGCCATAGGCGACGGCGCCGGCATCACCCGAGGTCTGATGCAGGCCAGCGTGACCGGCATCGCCGTAGCGCAGGATATCGCGGGGAAAATGAAATGATTCGTTAAAAGCCGATCAGTGCTTGGCACTGATCGGCTTTTACGAGCTGCACGATTCATTTATAAAAGCCTTTGGCTTTACGGTGAGTGATTCGCATAAGGAAATCGCTTGAACACCGTAGGGGGGCGTTGTTATCGCCCGCCAGGCAGCAAA
>JAEXUW010000006.1 GCA_023439835.1 Bacillota bacterium
AAGGAATTAAGAGAACAGATTAACTCAACCGTACTCGAACAGTATCACAATCCGACAGAAAAAGAAAACCCAGTGCCGCAGGAAACAAAAATCAAGGTCAGCGCTTCACCGCTCAATATTGAGAACAGCTCAATTCGGGCGCTGTGTTCTGTAACCCTTGATGACAGCCTTGTCATTAAAAATGTCAGGGTAATGGAAGGTCAGAAGGGGCTTTTCGTGCAAATGCCAAGCTATAAGGACAGACAGGGCAACTATATCGACATTGTTTTCCCGGTGACAAAGGAATTTCGTGAAAAGCTTTTCGGCGCTGTGCTTGAGAGCTATCAGAACAAGCTTGCGACAATCGGTAATGCAACATACGGTGAGCTGAAAGAAAAGGGCGATATACACTATGCAAAGGTGGATAACAAGAATCTTGCCGCCCTTGAAAAAGCTCTTGATAATGCCGGAATATCCTATACAGGACGCAAGGGAGAGGAAACCACGGTTATAACAATTAATTCAGCAGATGTTGATAGCTTCCGAAAGGCTGAAAACAGTCTGAAGCAACAGCCGGCAATGAAAAAATAGCGTGTTATATATAACACAATTTAAGGGGTGATGACATGAGGTTAATTAAACCTGATATCATAAAAAATATCATTGATAAGCATGCACAGAAATACGGTGTTGGTTCGCTTGTTGTGACTGATCCGAAAGCTGAACTTTTTGAGGTTTTCAGAAAGCATAATAAAACCGGATGTTTTATTGGCATTTCAGGCTCTGGAAAGTCAATTCGTATTGACGAAAAAACGCAAGGTAAATAGCAAATAAAACTCGTGTTATATATAACACAATTTAAGGGGTGATAAATTGGCAAGCAATAAAAACAAGCTTAGAAACAGGCGGGGCAAGCAAACGGTCATTATCACTTTGGCCGTAATATTTGCCCTGTTTTTCTTATTCATGCTGTATGCAACATACACTTATCTGCAATATGTCAAGGTTAATGATATTAGCAATCCGGGCTTTGAGGATGTCTTTGATGCAATGAACACCTTGTTTTCAGCGGAGAGCTTTAGCACTCCGCTGACAGCTGACTTGATTAAAGAGCTGTTTTATTATCAGGCGTTCAAGCTCTGGTGGGTGTATGTGTCTATTATTCTGCTTGTGCTATTGATGGCAACGTCAAAGCATAAGGACGATTATCGGGGAGCAGAGCACGGAAGTGCAACCTGGGCGGATAAGTATGATGAAAAAGAATTTACAGATCATACAGGGATTCCGATAGCAAACAATTTCTATGCAACGGTGACCAATCCCGGCAAGAAGTTTTACAGTCCGCACAACCTTAATGAAACTGTAATAGGAGGCTCTGGAGCAGGTAAGTCATTTAGGAAAATCAAGGTGGATATCATTCAGATGTTCGGTTCGTATGTTATTACCGATCCAAAGGGTGAGCTTTACCGTGATACCGCAAAGCTGTTGAAGGCGAACGGGTATAAAATAAGGGTGTTAAACCTGATAAACATTAATATGTCGAATACGTATAACCCGTTTGTTTACATGTCAGAGGAGCAGGATGTGCTTTCGGTGGCGGACTTGTTCATGAAAAACACATCAGGCGAGGGTGAAAAGGAGGATTTCTGGACAGGTGCTGCACAAGACTTGCTTGTTGCTGTCATGCTATATCTGTGGAAGGCTGAAAATGAAATTAAATCTTTCGGGCGTGTTATTAGGCTTGTTAATTCCATAGCCTATGAGGATGGTAAAATCGACGAGCTTTGTGAGCTTGCACGGTGTCTTAACAAGCACCAGATTGAACATCCTAATGATGCGGCTTCCGTCAACTGGAACAGTATGAAGGGAACTCCCCAGGAAACAATGGGAAGTATCGCAAAAACGCTGTCAACAAGGCTCAGACTGTGGGCGGTTGAGGATGTTGACGAGCTTACCACTGAGGATGAAATGGATTTTGATAGCATTGGCATTGAAAAAACAGCCGTATTCTTGATAATCCCGGCGGCACGTCAGACGTATAAAGCGGTCGCAAATATTTTCTATTCACAGTTATTTGAAAGGCTGATGTATGTTGCAAACTTTAAGTGCAACGGGCGTCTGCCTTCGCTTGTTTCTTGTGAGCTTGATGAGTTTGCGAATATCGGGAAGATACCAAATTTCAATGAAACGCTTGCTGTTGTGCGTTCTCACAATATCCGAATCTGCTTGGTTTTACAGGGCATTTCACAGCTTAAAGCGCTGTATGAAAAAACCTGGGAAAGCATTATCGGCAACTGCTCTTTGTTTACTTATCTCGGCACAAATGACACTGACACAAAGGAATATGTAGTAAAACGGCTAGGAAAAACAACGGTTAGAACCGACACAAGGTCATATAACCGTGGGAATCATGGCGGAGGCTCAGACAGTGAAAGCTACGGCGCACGTGATTTGCTGACAATTGACGAGCTCCCTATTGCTATGAAGCCGAAGGGGGAAAGCAGAAAGTACGGCGGATATATGATTTCATTTGTTGACGAGTACCGCCCGTTCTTCCTGTTGAAATTCGATACTTTAAGCCATCCGCTCATTTCCGAGGTCGGAAGCTCTTTTCAGAAGGACATTCACAACAATACAGATATTTCGCTTGAATATGGGCCGCTTAAAGCCGCCAGAAAAGAAAAGCACAATCAGCGCAAGGCAAAGCTGCGAGAAGAGGGTATTATTAACCTTGAAACGGCTAAAAAAGAAGCAACCGAAAGGGAGCAGGAGCAACAGCAAAATCTTGCTGAAATGTTCGAGTCAGAGGATTTTAATGAAATTGAACTTTCAGACGATGATTTTGAGCAGCAGCTGGACGATGACGTAAATCCTATTATGACAAGCTTTGATTAAACTCAACGAATTTATATTTTAATCGTGCTACATATACCACAATTCAAAGCTTCTTTATTTTAAAAGGAGTGATTTTTATGGAGGAAACCTATCAGGATCTTGAAAGGGTTAGTCAAAAAACCTTACAGGCATTTAAAGAAATTATGAGGTTTATTGGCAATTGTAATCATAAACGAAATCAGCTCAAATATGCAAAGGGGCATAAGGAAAGCGGCAAAATAAAACGCCCATCAGAAATTGTTGAACAGATAAATGAAAAAACCGGCGAAATATCACCATTTATTTTTACTGGTCAAGCGACCGATCTGCTATATTTTAATCACGCAAAGAATATGCCGATTTCCGAAATAGCAAAGATTGAGGATGCCTCATTGCAAACAGCAGTAAAATCAACTTTTGAAAGTGCGGCAAAAGATGGGCTATTAAACGTGAATAGCGAAAAAGGCATTATCAGCCTGACGGATAAGGGGAAGAAATATATAAGCAAGCCGTCATTTCAGAAAACGGCACACAAGGCACAGCTTAATGCTTTCACTAAAAAACTAGAGCAAATTAAAACATCTGCAGCTAAAACAGCAGGAAATGCTCTTGGCGTAGCAACTAAGGTTGGCGATGCCGTCATTCAGACAGCTGTGAAGGCAGTCAAGGTGCTCAAAAAGGAATAATGCTGTGTTATATATAGCACAATTTTAAATTATAAAATATTGGAGGAAAAGACATGAAAAGCAATCGTTTTAAGGCAATTAAAAGAAAGGCAACAATGCTGTATTTATCGGTAATGACTGTTGTATCAGCTTTTTACATGGGAGCATTTCAGACTTCGGCTGCAGCAGGAGCGCCGGCAGGTGTAGAAACAGCAGCACTTGACAAAATGGTTGAGGTTGTATTCTGGGTTGTAAGAATCGCAATAATCGCAGCAGGAGGGATCCCCGCAGTAATAAAAATTGTTCAAGGGCAGACTGATGAGAATCCTCGTGACAGAAACGCAGGAATCGCCGCACTTGTTATTACTGGTGCTGTTTTTGGTGCAACATTTGCAATTAAAGGCTTGATTGTATAAAGGAGCTGATAAACATGGCAAAAAACTGCGTATCAATAATTATTATACTATTTATAATGTTAGCTGTCGGGATGACAGCTAGCGCCTCTGAAAATGATGAATTTCAAACAGATGATACGCCCTCCTCTCAGGAGGGGGACGTTGAATCTGAATCATCTGAAGCAATCGACTTTTGGGAATTTCTAGAGAGTCTACCCGGAATAGAAAAGCATTTGAGTGATATGGAGAGTGTCATTGTACCATTTGCAGATGCCGCAAACTCAGCGTGGGAGGATATTGGCACTTCAATTAAAGACTTTGGCACTAACAATGGAATGCTGCCTGTTGACGCTTTTAGTACAGCAAGAACCTTTGAGGGGGTTTTTAAAACATTGGCATACAGTATTTGTGTTTTGTTTTTCGGATTAAATATTCTTAATACAACTATAAAATATGAGCTGTTTACCTTCAAAGGCTCAATGGGAGTTACTATGAGAGTCCTGTTTGCTAAGATTTGGATAGACCTAAGCTACAAGATATGTGAATGGATAATCGAATTAAACGACAGCATAGTTTCGGCAATATTTAATATATCCGGCAATTCAATGTTTATAAAGCTACCTGAAATTGAATATGAGGCATCGGATATAAAGCTAATTGGCCCGATAATTGATGCGCTAATGATATTCTTTAAATCCATACCATTACTTATATTCACAGTGATATTTTTAATTGCAGCATGGATAATCATAATAAAACTCATGATTCGAATGATAGAAATAGCACTGATGATAACAGTAGCACCGCCGTTTTTCGCGTGTCTAGCAGGCGGAGAAACAACTCAAAGGTATTTTAGAAATTTCATGGTTACTTTTACACAAGTGGTTGTTCAAACAATATTTATGGCTATAGTTTATGGAATTACTTCAACATGGTGGACGGATATAGGGAATCTATCGTATCAGAAATTTCTTGAAGCGTTTATTCCAAACTTGGGAATCGTATTTGTCATGGTCATTATGATTGTAAAGCCACCAAAGATATTAACAAACTTAATTAACTGACAGGAGTGATAAAATGATAAAAGTTAAGGTGACAAAAAACATTATTCGTGATGGAACTATATTCTTAAATCTAACAAAGAAACAAGTTCTTTTTGCTTTACTGGCAATTGCCGCAGGATTAGGCACTTACTTCGGACTTCGCAGCAGGATTAATTTCGATTTTCTGATGACAATTGTATTCATGGAAATAGTGCTGATAATCGGTATCGGTGTTGTTCATATTCAGGGTATGTCTATTTTTATGATAATTGTCAGGGCGTTAAAAGGCACGGACAAACGTCCTTATTACACGGAAGGGGTGTTTAACAGCAATGAAACAAAAACTTGATAAGCAGAATATTTCAAAGAAGCTCTTTTTCTCAAAAACTATGCAGCTTCCTAAAACAGCACAGAATACCATACCGTTTATTGAAGCGTATGATAACGGTCTTTTTCTTGTTGCGGAAAATACATACACATTGATATTCTCTTTTGAAAACCTTGATTACAGCTTACTTAGGGATGATGAAAAGCAGGATAAGTACAATCAGTATCAACGGCTTTTAAACGCATTGCCGTCTGATATCAACTATCAGGAATTCATTATGAACACCACTGCTAACAGTGCAAAGCTTGAAAGGGTGCTTGTTCCGAAAAAAGAGCAGTTCGGTGAGATATATGAGGATTACTGCAATATTCAAAATGAGTTTATCAGACAATCTGAAATAGCGTCGGCCGAGAAAATCATGGTCATAGCAATGTCTTACAAGCCTATCAACAAAGCGGATAATGTCAATGTACTTTTCAAGTATTATCGAGAGCTTCAGAATTATTTCACATCGCTTGGAAGCGAAACAAAGCAGCTTCTCCCGGAGGATGTGTTTCGCATACTTTGGGAGTTTTATCATCCGTTTGATACATCGGAATTTTTGCTTCCTAAAAAAATATATGCAAAGGGCGGACGAATCAAGGACTATATCGCACCGTCGCTGTTTGCCTTCAAGACGAAGGAGATTGAAATCGGCAATGCTTTCACAAGGCTTATGTTTGTCAAGAATTATGACAGAGAGCTTGATGACTGCTTTATTTCAGAGCTTTTAGACAACAACAATAAAATTACTGTTTCAAAGCAGATAAAGAGAATTGATAAGCGTGAGGCTTTAGAAAAGCTTCGCAAGGAAATATTCAATGTTCAGGAGCAGATACAGCGCCGAAAAGAAAAAAATCACAAATCAGGTACCGACTTCATACCGTTTCGGTACAAGGAAAAGATTTCAGAGCTTGAGGATTTACAAAATCAGCTAAGCGGAAGCAATTGCGAACTGTTCTCGGTAGGTGTGTTCATAGCCATATCCGCAAAAAGCAAGGATGAGCTTGAGGAACTGACAAAAATGATTTTGGGAAAAGCCTTAAAGCATCAGGTCAGACTCGGAACATTCCATTATCAGCAGGAAAAAGCAATGGATACACTACTGCCCTTTGCGGTTAATCATTTCAGAACAGCAAACGGAAATGACATCAATACATATCTTCTTTCCGATGCGGCAAGCGTCCTGCTTCCTTTCAGCTCACGCTCATATTTCTCGGAGAATGGTCTTAATTATGGCATCAACCGTGTAACCAACGCATTAATTATCCTTGACAGAACAGAGGAAATGAATGCAAACGGCTTCATCCTCGGCTCATCAGGCTCTGGAAAGTCAATGTACACTAAGTTTGAGATTATTGACGTATTAATGCGGTATCCTGATGATGAGATTATAGTAATAGATCCCGAAAATGAGTATAAGCCGTTGGTTGAAAGATTCAACGGTGAGATACTCAAGCTTTCTCCTGACAGTTCAACTAAAATGAACATATTTGATACCGATTTGTCCTATACAGACGATGGCGCAAACGCAATTTCAATGAAAACAGAATTTCTCATGACGGTTATAGAAACAGCAAAGGGAAGCCCACTGTCAGCAAAAGAAAAATCGATTATTGACCGATGCGTTAAAATAGTCTACAAGGATTTTGTTGACAGCAAGGGTAAAAAAGAGTATCTTCCGACATTCAAAACATATTACGATACACTTCTTGCTCAGACTGGTGATAAGGAAGCTGCCGACATAGCGAGGTTTATTGAGCTTTATGTAACAGGCTCATTTAACAGCTTCGCCGGAGAAACCAATATTGAGATTAATAAACGCTTTCTTGTTATGGATATTTTTGAAATGGGCGAACAGCTAAAGGTTGTCGGACTTCAGGTCATACTTGAGTATTTGTGGCAGCGTGTTATTGAGAACAAGAAAAAGGGCAAGCGCACATGGGTGTGGGTTGATGAATTTTCAATCATGTTTAATAACGCCCGTTCGGGAGAGTTCTTTGCAAAGGTATATAAAAGAATAAGAAAGCACGGAGGTGTTGCAACGGCTATCACACAGAATATCACCGAGGTATTGAATTCAAAGGAAGCCCAGACGATGCTTTCAAACTCTGAGTTTGTTATTCTTCTTCAGCAGAAAAAATCCGACCTTGACAATCTGGTTTCACTTTATGAGCTTTCATATTCACAGTCACAGTTCCTTAAAACTGGAGATAAGGGTTCCGGACTGATAATATGCGGAAAGCGTGTAATACCGTTTATTAAGCCAATATCAAAAGAAAGTCTGCTTTATGAAATCTTCTCGACGAATTTTAGAGAGCAGCAGGAAAGAATCAAGCAGGCTAAGCTTTGCATAGACACTGATGAAGAATAGCGTGTTATATATAACACAATTTTTTTAAAACGGAGGTGTAAAGGTGAAGAAAAAAGCAGTAAGGCTCAATGGGGTAAATAAAAGCAAGGCGAAGCTCAATGTGAAGAAGAAAAACAAGACGCTTGAATTTTTCAGGCGTCTTTTTCATTTAACCGCTGACGATATGGAGAAACGGGCGGTAAAGCGCAGGATGAAGCGATTTAAAAAGCTCAGGCAAATGCGCATAAATGAAAAGCTGAAAAAAGAACAGCAGAAAAATACTTTTGTCAGAAGTAAAAAACGTATAGAAAAAGAGCTTTCCCGTCAACAGCTAATACATAAAGCGTATAAAGACCTATTAATTCATTTTAAAAACGAACTAAACGTTGCGGCATTTTCGTTATATATTTATTCTCAGTCGGGATATTGTGATATTGAATATCTGATGGGGGATAAGCTTGACCACGTTATCTATGAACATTATCTTTCATATTCGGGAACAACAATACTAGTAAATCCGGAGGGGCTGACGGACGGAGAGGTTTATAAAAGTCGAATGATTACCCAGCTGTATATTGACGATGTGCGTTATGTGATTATCCTTTCAAGCTTTGCAATGGAGGCTTTTAAGGGTAAAAACGCCCTATATATTATCAACGCACTAAGACACATGAAAAGAAAGACAGGTGAAGCAAATGAATATAGTGATGTTCTGCGGGAAGAAATTCAAAAAGCAGTATGAAGCAGCTGTAAAGCAAACTCCCGGCATTATTCTTCTCGGAACAGAGCTTGTTGTAAGAAACGGTTTTGCAAGCAAGGTTTTAGAGGATTATAACCCGCATGGTGTACTTGTTTCGGCTGATGTATCAGTTAAGGACAATATAGATGTGCTTGATATGCTAGTGCTGCTTAAAATGAAGCGTCCTTCAATCCGCATTATTTATTACTATGGTGAAATTCAGGATAAAAAGAGCTTTAGGACAGCTGCTGAATTTCTTCTCGGAAACAACATAACCGACATTCTTGTCGGGAACAAAACAGCCGAGGAGCTGCAACAGGCGCTTGAATTCCCAATGTCAACGGAGGATTATTTAAAGCAGTTTGAAAAGGCTGAAGAAAGTGCTGTATCAACAGTATCTTCAGAAATGACAATCAGCTATACTGAAACAACAGACATTGCGGTTAATGAACAGGGGAAAGCCGACAGGGTTGAGCTTGACAGGCTCTCCCTTGCCGTGCATGACTTCGATATTATGGAGGTTGTGACAATTAATGAAACCGTTCAGGAGCTTATCGAAATCAAAAATATTTCAATCGGAATAGCACAGCTGCTCTCACGTTGCGGAAGTACGCACACTGCATTTGAGATAGCACGTTTTCTTTCCTCTGACAGAAAAAAGAAGGTCTGCGTTATTATCACAGAAGAAGGCACATACAATCGGCTGTCAGACTTTTATGGGATAGACAGAGAGCTTTCATCGGAAGGCTTTACTATTCAGGATATAAATATTTATCCGTATTCAAAGCGTGATGAAATCAAAGACGGCTTCAATTATATCATAATTGACTACGGCTGTTCAGGGCTTGAGCAGCTGGAGAATGATTATTCAAAATGCCATATTAAGCTTCTGATGTGTTCGGCGGCTGAGTGGAATGTTTCAGTGCTGATGGACTTTATCAATAATTGTGAGCTTGAATATACAGCGGATATTAACTACTGCTTTTATCCTGTTTCTCAGTCTAGGTTTATTTCATTTAAAAAGCGACTGGCGAAAGGAAAATGCAGGTCATATCGATTTGTCACAAGTCAGGACTGGACGCTTCCCGACAGCTATAACAAGAAGACCTATCAGGATATAATCAAGCGGTATACGAATATTTCACCGCTTGAATTCAAAAGCCGAAAAAAAGAGGTCGCAAAGGCTAAAAGGAAGATTCAGAAGAAAAAGCAGAGGGGAATAAAAAAATAGGGTTGTGTTACATATAACACAATTACAAAAAACAATTGAATTCGCTAAATATATGTGATATAGTATCAAAAGAGAGGTGATTATATGAAAGACAAGTATTCGATGAGCCTTGAAGAGAATATTTTTGTTGCAAAGAAGCTATTAATCAGTAATATATACAACAGCGCTCGGGTTGAGGGATGTAATGTAACGTTTCCTCAAACTCAGACTATACTTGATGGTGTTAATGTAGCGGATGTAACTCTTGATGACATTCAAACAATTCTTAATTTAAGAAACGCATGGAAGTTTATGCTCAGCACTATCACCTCTGAATTTAATCTTGAATATGTATGCAGGCTTAATGATGATATTTCTAGGGGAGAGAGTCTTGCATGGGGAAAGCTTCGTACAGGACAAGTTGGTATCAGCGGAACGGATTACATTCCTGACATACCCGACTATGACACAACAGACCGAGAGCTTTCGTCTATACTAATATCTGAAAGATATTCTTGTACAGAAAAAGCTATTAAAATCTTTTTATATGTAACAAGGCATCAGCTGTTTTGGGACGGAAACAAGCGTACAGCCACGCTTTGTGCCAATAAAATTCTTATAAAAGAAGGTAAAGGTATTTTTACAATACCAGATAAGCACATCCTTGAATTTAATGAACGTCTGCTTGAATATTACAATACCAACGACGAAAGCAAAATATTCGGATTTTTGTTTGAGTGTTGTATAGACGGAATGCCCGACAGACAAAATCAAAAACATCCAGACATAAGAAAAGGGACATCTAGATAATAAGCGCTGCTGTTTTAAGCAGTGCTTTTTGTTTTAGTAAAACTATTTTGTGTTACATATAACACAATTTAATGAAAGGAGCAAAAAATGACAGTAATATATGCTGAGAAGCACAGCCTAGCAAAGGCAATTGCCGAAGCTCTGGGGGCGGGAAGAAGAATTCCGCATCCTAAAGAGCCTTCAATCGCACATTGGGAGTTTGATTTCGGAGGAAGTCCGGCGGTTATATGTCACGGAACAGGACATTTAGCAAATTTAATTCCGGCAAAGGAGTATGATGATAAATTCAAATCGTGGAAGCTGGATATTTACCCTTGCATACCTGATACATTTCAAAAAATAGCAAAGCAACAGACCTTGACGTGCTTTAAGTATGTCAAGGCTTTTTTTGAAAAGGCGGATTTGATTAGCAACGCAACAGATCCCGACCGAGAGGGAGAGCTTATATTCGGATATGTTTATGAGCTTGCAAAATGCGATAAGCCGTGGAAGCGTGTCTGGCTTGAGGACTTGACCGATGAAAAAATAAAAAGAGCCTTTCAAAATCTGCGGGAGGGGGAGGCTATGCTCCCTATGCAGATGGCAGGACGTGCAAGGGATATTTCAGACTGGCTGATCGGGTGCAACTTAACTGTTGCAATGACAGCAAAATTCGGCGGACGGGATAATCTTTTATCCGTAGGACGTGTGCAGACACCAACGCTTGCACTAGTTGTCAATCGTGAAAAAGCAATCACCGGGCATATCAAGACACCGTTTTGGAAGCTAATCGGCGTCTTTTCAACTCCCGCCGGAAAGCTTGAAGCCGAGTATTGCGAGGGTAGCTTTCAGAAAAAAGAAAAAGCAACAGAAATTTTTAATCTATGTTTAGGCAAATCTGGTATTGTAAAATCAAAAAAGGCTAAACAAAAAGCAGAGAGCGCTCCGCTTTTGTATAACGCAACACAGCTTCAGATAGCAGCAAGCAAAAAGTTCGGTTGGGGCGCTGATAAAACAGCATCAGTCATGCAGAGCCTTTATGAAAAAAAGCTCACGACTTATCCTCGCACAAGCTCGGAGCATTTGACACAAGCTATGATTCCTGAAGTGGCAGAAACAATTTTGAAGCTTATGCAGCTGACGGAGTATTCACAGTACAGTATTCCCAAAGAACAGTGGCAGGAGTTTTCAAGCAGGCATTTTGATGATAAAAAGGTCGGAAGCCATACAGCGATAATCCCGACAACGAGTGTTCCGCACAATCTCTCTGCACTTTCAGAAGATGAAAAACAGCTATATGACTTGCTTGTAAAGTCGGTTATCAGGATTGTATATCCCAAAGCCGTACTTGAAGAAACATCGGCCGAGCTTGAAGTAAACGGAATTACCTTCAAAGCTTCAGGCTGTGTTATATGTAGCACAGGATGGTATGCCGTTGACGCAATGCCCGAAAAGAAAAAAGGACAGCTGCCGAATATATCTGAAGGTGATAAGCTCATCGGCGAGTATTCTCTCAAGGAAGGTGTAACCGAACCGCCCAAGCGTTATACCGAAGCCGACTTGCTTGCGGCAATGGAGCTTGCCGGGCAGAATCTTGAGGATGAGGAAGCACGGACGCTTATGAAAATGCAGAAGAAGGGTCTGGGAACCGATGCTACAAGAGCACCGATAATAAAAAGCCTATTTGAACGGGGATATATTGAAAAGAAGGGCAAGTCGATAGTTCCGACGGAAAAGGGGGCATATATTATTGATACGCTCCCTGTTGATGACTTAAAATCAGCATACATAACGGGTGAATGGGAAAAGCGTCTTAACGATATTGCGCAAGGTGATGCTGATTATAACTTATTTATTCGTGACATATGTAACACAACAAGAAAGTGGTACAATCAGATAGCAGAAAGTAAATCAGAGATGTACATATCAGAAAATCAGCGCAAGCTTATATGCCCTGCTTGCGGAAAACCGCTGAGGAAGCTTCAGTGGGGTTACAGCTGCTCCGGATATATAAAAGATGGAAGTGGTTGCTGCTTTAGTATCAATTCGGAAATCTGCTCAAAAAAGATAACAGAAAGTCAGCTGCTAATGCTTATCACAAGCGATAAAACAGGAATAATCAAAGGATTTAAGTCAAAAGCCGGAAAAGCCTTCGACGCTGCTTTGAAGCTCAATCGTGACAGCATGAAAATTGAGTTTGAGTTTGTAAGCGACAGTAAGAAGAAAAGGTGATGCTATGGCTTTGACAGCAAATATTCTTTTGCTAATAGTAATATGTCAGCACATATATATCAGAAGGCTTAAAAAAGAAATCAATCTTCGGGACAGAGCCTATGACATAAAAAGCAAAAAAGAGGCGAAAGAAATAATAAACGGCAATTTTGAAGCATGAGAAATCATGCTCTTTTTTTATTTAGA
>JAEXUW010000022.1 GCA_023439835.1 Bacillota bacterium
AAACTTATAATTCAGCTTGATAAAGAGCTTGTTGCAAAATGGGAAGAAAAGCTTAAAGCTGATGGCATTGCAAAGGCTCAGTTTTTAAGAGAGGCAATATATAAGTATCTTGACGAAAAATGACACAAAGGGAGGACACCATGAAAAAGCTAATAATCTTAACACTTGCAATATTTACGGCGGTATGTTTTTCTGCTTGTGATGATACAGACAGCTCATCTGACGTAATCGAAGTCGAGGCGACCACCACAACATCTTCCGAAATCATAACCACCGCCCCAGAGATTTCAACAACAGCTCCTGTAACCACAACAGTTACAACAAGCGTTCTTACTGAAACTCAAGCATCAGCAACAACAGCAGAGGTTACGACTGTGTCAGAAGTAACAACAGCAGCGACTACAACCACTAAACCAGTTACAACAACCACAGCTACTACAACCACAAAGCCTGTAACGACCACAGCCCCGACAACCACAACGAAGCCGGTGACAACAACTGTTCCGGTAACAACCACCACTGCCCCGGTAACAACATCGGCTCCGGCTTCAGCTCGTCAGGCGGGCTTTCAGGCGGATATTCAAGCAGAGTGTTTTAGAATTCTCAATGAATACAGAGCGGCGAACGGTGTGCCGGCTATCAGCCTTGATAACTCATGGAAAATCTATGCCGAACGTCTATCAAAGTTCAACGCTGACAACAACCTTATTTCTCATGGCCCGACAGCAATTGAGATAGTTGGAAATCCCAAATATCACAATCCAAACGGCTCTGCGACAGAAATAGCAAATATGATTATGGATGGATATAAAAACTCATATGCTCATGAACAGAGCATGCTTGATTTATATGGCGGAGAAACTCATAGAATGACATCAACCTATTGTGCTGTGTACTATAATCCTTCAACACAGAGGTTTTCTACAATCATTGTAAAAATGAATATGAGTTATTCATCTTATGTTTCTGATTATGGAATGGCAATATCTTTCGAAGATTGGTGGCAAGCCGGTGGTAAATACACTAGCGAAAGTGATGCATTTCTAATAGAGCGACGCTCATGGACTGAACAACAAACTAAAGATTATTTCTTTTCAAAAGGCTATCAAAAATACTATCCCCACCTTGCATAGAGCAACATAATCGAAGATTTCAAAAAAGACAGTCAAACGGCTGTCTTTTTTCTATGTCTAAAGGCTCGGTAATACCGGGCTTTTTCATATATACAAACGACAACTATTAAAAAGGAGCAGATTACAATGAAGAAAAAAATCAAAAGCTTATTAACCACAATGCTTGCTGTCATTTATTTTCTGATGGCACTCCCCACGCTGACGCTTTCGGCGGCGACCTCGGCAGTTCAAATTAACAACACTATGCCGTCCTCAAACCTGTATTACAGCTCATACGGCGTTATGGACAGCTCATCACAGATGATAGCACCATATCTGACGTGGGAGGGTAACGCAACCTACTGCATCGGCACAGCTGAACAGCACACACCCTTCGCCGGAACACAGCTTTCCGACGCAACTATTATTACAAATCAAAGCCTTAATAAAATGATATGTGCCGGCTATCCTTACACATCCTCGGCTTATGGGCTTAACGCCAGGGACTATCATTATGTTACTCAAATGGCTATAAGGTGCTACATTGCGGGAAGAAACCCCGCAAGCGTAATCAGCGATAATGCCGACTTTGTTGCTGAATTCAATCGTATATACAATGCAAGAAACAGCTCGGCTAATCCGACGGTAACAATCAGTGGAGATGAGTATTGCTTAATACTAATATGTTAAATCAAATATTTCAGAACGTAATTTTTCAAGCTGTTTGTCTTCTAAAAAATACTGAACGCTTTTCGCTTCTTTTGAAAAATTTATAAAAAAATTATCCCTTTTTGCAAATGACATAATATAGGTTACTGAGCCGTTTGTATCATATATGATAGCTTCCCATACGGAATCAGCCGAATTAAGTTCAAATTCGTATTCTATAAACTCACTTATACTTACATTGTTTAATATATCGCAAAACGCTTTTATATCTGAATTGCTAGTTAGTGTGTACTCCTTATAATTTTCAGCGGTGAAATCATCATTATTAAGAAAGCCCCTTAGGGTTATTTCTCCTATCTCATCGGAAATAAGTGAAACTAAACCTGTATCGCCAACAATTACCGTAATTTGAACAGGCGTTTCAACAGTTACCGAGGTGGTTTCTGGAGCAGATGTAACCACAGTTACACTTTCAGAGCTTTTAGAAGTCATAGCTGAAGTTTGAGTTGTCACCTCTGCTAAAGTGGTTTTATGAGGCGTATCTTCCGATGTGGTCGTGAGAGCATTTGATGATTCAGGCTGACTTGATTCTATATTTGTTTTCCCGCACCCTACAGTGAAAATGAATGATGTTATTAATAGTATAAAAAATATCTTTTTCATTATAACCTCCAAGGTTAACTGAATTTATGACATCAAATTTGCCATATTTAACCTCAATAATTATAATATCACCATGCGCCAATTTATACAATGTGAAAAATTCACAAAAACCCAGCAAATATCTGGTTTGTTTGTCAACCCCAAAAATTTTGAAAGGAGGACGCCGTCGTGAAAAAACGCAAGGATAAAATCATTAAGATTCCCTATGAGCTGTTTAAATACAACCTGAAGGCTTCCTCCTTCAGAGTTTACATATATCTCTCCTCAATCGCCGGGGGTTGGTGGAAAAACAGAGTCTGCGTGAAGCTTGCGACCATTTCAGAGCGCTGTAACATCTCCATAAATACCGCTCAGCGCTGTGTAAATGAGCTTGCCGAAAAGAAGCTGATTAACAAGACAGTCTGCTTTAAAGACCATAGAAGAACCAC
This sequence comes from Bacillota bacterium, assembly GCA_023439835.1. Taxonomy (GTDB): domain Bacteria; phylum Bacillota; class Clostridia; order Oscillospirales; family Ruminococcaceae; genus SZUA-444. The sequence goes on from JAEXUW010000022.1 coordinate 2,873, forward strand.
AAATGAATACAGCGTAAAAGCTCTTGACGGAAAGTTCACCGTCATCGAGCACAATGTTTTCTTTTCTCTGCGTGATAACTCTGCCTTCATGACAATGTGCGGGATAGCTATGCACAAAAACCTAAACGATATGTCGTTTCCGTCGATTAATCAGCTTGCAACAGCGACAGGGCTTAGCGTACCGACAATAACCACAAAGGTCAAGCTTCTATCCGAGCATGGTTATCTTCACAAACAGCGTTACACAAGGCTCAGGGGCGACTTCGGGCATAACAACCACAAGCTATTTAAGCTTGCTTTCAGAGCGTTCCTGATGTGGTATATCGTAAAATCAGACAGCATTTATCAGCTTCTCGAGGCAATCAGACACACCGCAAAGTTCATCGGCTTTGACTGCTCAACGC
>JAEXUW010000018.1 GCA_023439835.1 Bacillota bacterium
AGTAAGTGCGGATTCACTCCACAGTACGAAGGTCTGGAAAAACTGTATAAAACATACAAGGATCAGGGGCTGGTGATTCTCGGTTTCCCCTGCAACCAGTTTGGTAATCAGGAACCCGGCGATGAAAAGTCAATCTCTGATGGATGTCTTTTGAACTACGGTGTATCCTTCCCCATGTTCTCAAAAGTGGATGTAAACGGTGAGCATGCCCACCCCATTTTCCGTCACCTCACTTCTGAGCTGAAAGGATTCCTTGGCGGTAAAATCAAATGGAATTTCACCAAATTTGTTCTCGACCGGAACGGAAAACCCATAAAGCGTTTCTCCCCGATCACAAAACCCGAAAAAATGGAATCATACATCAGGGAACTGCTGTTATCAAAAGAGCAGTCTGAAAACTAAACGGTCATCGCAGACCGAAAAGGAATTATGCAAAAACTCTTCACAAAACTGAAAACCCGCTGGAAAATAACCAGTAACCTGCAGCTCGTTGTAATCCTGCTGGTGTTCTCACTGACCGGTATGTCAGCACTCTATGTACGAAGGTTCGCATTTGAGCTGCTTGGGATCGGTGACCAGACCCCTTTCTGGCTGAAAAGTGTCCTCTATGTCCTGATTCTCTTCCCTGCATACCAGATACTGTTTCTGGTAATCGGCACCCTCTTCGGTCAGTTCCGTTTCGTGTGGGAATTTGAGAAGAAGATGCTCTCACGATTCCGTTTCAAAAAGAGCGTACCTGAAAACAATACTACCAGTTGATCCATGAAGCATCCTCAATCCATAACACCGGTGTATAATGTATGAGCTATGAACAACTGAAATTACACAATCAACTCTGCTTCCCCCTTTACGCAGCCTCAAGACTGGTCACCCGGGAGTATCAGCCCTTTCTTGATAAACTTGGCATCACCTACCCCCAATATCTTGTGCTCCTAGTGCTTTGGGAATCCGACCGTCAGTCCGTGAATGAGATTTCTCAGAAACTGATCCTTAATACAAACACCATCACCCCACTGCTCAAACGTATGGAGTCCCAGGGACTCATTTCCCGTATCCGCTCAGAAAAAGATGAGCGTAAGGTTGAAATCGCCCTCACCCAGAAGGGAAAGCAACTCGAAGATGAAGCTTCAACCATCCCCACACAACTTGCCGATGGACTAATGAACAGCACCATGAACAAGGAAGAGCTTCTCGACCTGAAAAGCAAACTCCACCAGCTGATCAGCTTCCTCAACCTCAAGGAAGAAAAGTCAGTCTGACCCTAAAAACTCTGAGCAAAGGGAATCCCCTGTAGCATCCCAAATACTCAGGTCACCTTCTCCAGACGGACCTCGGTGTCGAATTGGTTTTTCTCTTCATTATTTCTATAAGTCTTCGATCCCGCTGGGATCGGTACCAAGCAATCGGATTACTATTTATACGTAATGCCAGTATCAGTAGAATGTTGGAACTCTGCGCTGCATGAGTCAGGCACTGACCCCGTAGGCGGTCATATATTTATAGAAAATGAGTAAAACAAAGAACCCGACCCCAGAGCGGAGCCTGTCCGCTGAAGGAGGATCGTACCTTTCTCAAAGTAGGACTAATTCTGCTTCAAGCCTCCGCCGAAGGAGGAATCAGTTTTTGCCACCATTTTTTCATTTGCACCCTCACTTCCATGAAAAAATCAAATCAGTAGATGAATTCTTTTTGTAAATCCATCCAGTTTTCGTAATTTTACGCCGCATCCTTAGCTCAGTTGGTAGAGCATCTGACTCTTAATCAGACGGTCGCCGGTTCGAGTCCGGCAGGATGCACAAAAACCCCCGGTTTCATTACGATTCCGGGGTTTTCACTTTATAAAGACACTCTCCTGAATGGGACCTATACTTAAAAATCACTCTTGAATACAATCCCCCAATCTGGCTTAACACCATGCTTCCGGAACACACCGTTTGGCTCATCAAGATTTACAACTACCTCTGTGGTAAATGGTAATCTGCTTCCACCCCATCTGAATCCTGCAAAGATTGAATGCTGATCAAAGTTGTTGTTCTCTATCGAACGCGTTGAGAGATAACTATTCCAGCCTGCTGTAATGGATGTTCCGTATACGGTAACTTCAGTAGATGCCCTGGCAGTGACCGAAATACCGCTTTTTTCAGAATTGACCGAAATCAGATAAGATGGAGAAACAATGCAAGAAATCCTGATCGAGGGAGTGACCCTGATGCCAAGGGTCCCTTCAAGACTAACTGGCAGTATATTCATTAACCATAAATCGGGTCTCTGCCATCCCGTAGCACTATTAGCATAGTCATAATTCAATTCCGCTATTCTGTTCCCCGGTATATCACCCGGAAATGTTGCAAGTGGAATACCAACCCTGAACAAAATACTCCCTTCTGCCCCGAAAAATCCGTCATCTTTCACGCCTACCGAGAGAGAAGGGTTACCGAATCGATAACTGGTCTCGTCGTCACTTTTTTCACGGTGTAATGCAACGAATGAGAATGGTACCTCCAATCCTGTGAGGAGACCATCACTCAGTTTATAACGGGCACCCAGCACCGCGCTGACGCTGTGTATCTGAATACCCTGCTGAGTGGTATTGAAGGAAAAGGTACTACTCATACTCACTGAAAACTTTTGCTCCGGCTGTTGCGCAGAAACGGATGTACCAACAGTGAGACACATGGCAATCAAAAAGAATAATGCTACCTTCGCTGTCATGCTCCACCCCCATATACCTTCAGAATCGTACCATTCAGACTTATTTCAAAAACTTTGTTAGCATCAACATCTGTAATAAGCAGCGTTCTGCTCCTGGTCACGGATACTCCATGCGCACGCTGAAATAGACCTGCCCCCAGCTCTCCGGTCTTTTGACCGGTTGCAGCATTGAACTTCAAAACAGGTTTTCCCGCCCCATCTTGTGTCACATAAAGCGTCGTTCCTTGCTGAGCAACACCCAATGGCTGATACCTTTCTCCTGTGGTGGTGCTGCTCCACC
>JAEXUW010000016.1 GCA_023439835.1 Bacillota bacterium
AATTATGTATTACATAAAGCTCTTTCACTACAACATTTGGATTGTTTGAAAGCTTATCCCAATCATTTATATCAAGTAAAGCTTCTTCAATTTCCTCTGATATCAAATCGTATTCAGAATCAAGTACCGGTAGATCGCTGAGTTTTTCCACCGCTAAAAACTCAGCTTCTGTCGGATTATGAGGGGACTGAAATGGAGTAGTACCGTTATCATTATAAAAAAAAAACAATATATACTCCACAGCTTACAAAAAAGACTGAAAAAGAAATGATCAAAGCATAAAGAATTATTTTTTTTATTTGAAATGCAAATATGTTTTTCATAACTGCCTCCTAAATTTAACCCATGAGATGAGTATAAACAACTAAAGCTTATTAGCAATCAAGTAATATGAGATTGGTAAATGTGCGTGTGTCATTTCCCCTGTTAATACAATGTCTCCATACCCCATTGTATCGATATTATTATCCATGCGTATAAAAAAAACACAATCGCATAAATTAGTAAATGTAAAAATATCATTCCAATCTTTTTATTAGTTTTTGTTTCTTTGCTGCAGATTCCTCGTGCCATCGTCAGTACAGAAACTAAGGCAAAAATTATATTTATAGGATGAGATATATCATCTGTAATAAACACCGGGAAGTAGCAGAAACATATAAAGCACGCGATTGATATGTTTTCAAATAACCAAAATGTTGTTTTTTTGATACAGATATTTAGTACTATCATTATAAAAGAAACCACAGCAAAGGCTATATATATAGGATAAAAGATATCTTGTTTTGAAATAAAAAATGGCAAGGCGCAGAAATATAAATAACATGCGATTGAGATACCTCCGGATATTGATAATTCTTTCATAATGACCTCCTATGTTTAAGTGATAAGATTAATATAAATAACTAAAACTTATTAGCAATCAAGTAATATGAAATTGGAAGGTGTGCGTCTCTTATGCCTCCGATCCTTGTACAACTAGCTTTTATATCCCCGGCGCATAAACCCAGTTATCCTGCTCGGCGGTGAGGGTGTAGGTTGTGTTTGTGGTCGCTGAGCTTTCAACAACGATATAATAAGTCGTCCCGCCTTTGAGGGCATAGTGGGTGACACCAGGTGAGCTGGTTTCTTCATTTAAACAAGCCACAAGATTTTTCTTTGATATTGAATTTTTATAGATTTTTATTGTTTGCTGAACATTCTTATAATAAGTCGAATTTTTTTATTATTTTCTTAGAAAAATCAATTTTATATTGTTTATAAATATTATCGTCAATTTCTTTGTCACTTAATAATCCATCATCTGAATAATCTATAATAATTGGAACAATAAAATCTTTATTATATTTGAGCAAATATTCACAGCCATATTCAAAAAACTCAAAATTGTCTTCTAATATTAAATTTTTTACTGCATGTGTAAGATTGTGATTCTCTTCTTGTTTAGTTATTTCTTCAACTAGAATTGCCTTAGGAATTTCATCATCAAAATATACAATAATTTTATTTTCATATGTATATGAAGTCCCGCCATTAATTTCTTCTAAAGATGGACTTAACTCTATTGGAATTAATGGTTCATAAGTAAATAGGACATCATTTCCATATTTAATAACAACTTTCTCAGATGTATATGTATTATAAGTATGCCAACCATAATCTCTCTTGCGATAAAAATATTTATCATAATATTCCACTTCAAAAGACTTTGGATCACTTGTATATATAGGGCCAAGACTATGGCCATCGAATCCGCAAAGTGAACCGTATGGAGATATTAAGCAAAAAGCAATTATATATATTAAAAATGAACTAAATACTAAATTGACTCTGTATATAAACACCGACTTGCGAGTATCATATTTTTTATATGTATCTTTCCCATAGATAGTATAGACAAAGCTAAACGCACAAAAATAAACAAAAACAGATATGTACACATTAAGCAAGTCAATTTTTGTATATACGTTAACGAATAAGTTTTCCGTAACATTATCATATTTTTGATAGTAGTGATTGATTATATTCTTATAATCATAACATTTAATAATATAAAGTATACCTATTACTATAAGGCTGATTAATATGACCGACATTGTTATTTTTGCACGTAAAGCAATCTTATTTTTGGTTTGTTCACTTCTTCTAATTATTAATAGAAAGGTTGCAAATATAAAAATCGTTTCAAATAATGTCTTAGCTATTATTGTTTCTTCAAATAATGTTACAAATAAAATAGTTGTTATGTCTGTTGAAAGTCTCAACAATACAAGAAAAAATATATTTTTCTTGTATAATTCCCATACTTCATGAAACACCAAGTTATTTGCTTTTTTAAAGCAGACAATTACAATAAAAGTAAGCACATAAAAATATAGAAATATAAATGGAATTGAAGAAACCAATGTTAAAAGATTAATCGGCTTATGAATGTTATTGAATCCTAAAATGTTTTTACTCGCAGACAATAAAACGAAACAAGTTAATTCAAGTAAAATAAAAACAAGCGTGCTTACAATAAATTTGTTTTTTGTTTTCATTAGTCATCCTTCAACTTTCTAAACATTAATTCCACGTATTCGTCAGGCAATTTAAATGATTCATCAAGAGGTTTATGCACCCATAAGGCGCATAAACCCAGTTATCCTGCTCGGCGGTGAGGGTGAAGGTCGTGTTTGTCGTGGCTGAGCTTTCAACGACGATATAATAGGTATTTTTGCCTTTGAGGGCATAGTGGGTGACACCAGGTGAGCTGGTTTCTTCACTTAAACAGGCTACAAGAGTATTAACTAAAAATGACTCCTTATAGATTTTTATTGTTTGCGATACGCTCTTATCCGTGCTTGAAATTGTGAAAGCATAGTCGCTGTTCTCCTTTGGTGAAAGCGTGAAGATTTTGGGTATGTCAGCGTTGTTTTTCCGCGTGTATGTAAGCGTGTTTTTGAGCGGGGTTACGGTGTCGTCATCGGCATAAATGCCTTTGTCTATATTTTTATTTTTGACTATGGCGTTACAGAATTTAGCTGTTATCTGCGGATTTTTGTTGAAGCTGGTATCAAAAATATTGGTGTCATCAATAATAGAATCGACGATGACAGTGTTGTTATAAATAAGCGCTTGACTGTCAATAATATCATTGTATGAGTCCCCATCCCCATCCTCGCTTGTCGGGTCGGAGAGGATGGGCAGGATTTTTGTGCCGTATAGCAGGGCTTTTAAGTCGGCTGTGGGCATAAAGGTGAACTGATAGCCATAAAATCTCGTCAGCCCGTCCTTGACATAAAAATATTCATCGCCCATTATTTCAATGCAATAGCCATATGACGGGAGATACGCGCTGTTTTCATCGAAGGTTATCAGCGGCGTTGCGTTATAATCATAATAGATTTCCTCAAAATCATAAAGCCCATCGCCGTCGGTGTCAGCATAGCTTTTATAGCTGTCTCTTGACGCATTAGGTGACTTGATTGCCATACTATGTCGGCTCCCAGTATCCTGATATTGCCCATTCATCATCGTTTTTCTCACAATAAATTCTAATCGGCATATATTTATTTGTTACAAAGACTACCTGCTTTTCATTTTCCTCATTTATATAATATATCCCAAAACAATAATAAACAATTGCTTTTTTATAATTATGCATTATGCTAAGCTCAAATACATCTCCGCAAGGCAACCACTCATAAAAATCTTTGCTTTTATTATAAATATATTCTTCCGGTAAATTGCCTCCGCTGTTTGTTTTAACTTCAATTGCTTCTCTAATTACATCCTCTATTTTTTCAGAAACTTCATAATAATCAGGTTCTGACGTCGGAAGCTCACTAAGTTTATTTACGGACAAATATTCCTCATCTGATAACTCAGGAGATTGAAGAGATTGTGTTCCTGGAAATAAAATGTTAATTAGACATAGGCTTATAATAAGCACAACTATCAATACAAAAAATAAAAGTAATGCTATTTTTAATTTTTTCATATATCCTCCAATCATTCGATAACATCATTAATTATTAAAATTTTTATTCCATAATATTTTTCTTTAATAACTGTCGACAGGGATTTATTTGTTGCTGGATCGCTATGAGCAGAATAATAAATATCATTTTCGGTAACTCCAGTGATTATTGATGCGTGAGCAACATCGGTTTCGCTATCCATAAAATATAACACATCGCCGACTTGAATGTTGTTTATACTTATTAATTCATTTAATAATGAATCGTTTTTTCTGTAGTCCGCTGAAATAAGTGATGCGGTTTTTAAAGAAAAGTAACTACTAAAAAACTGAAATTGATTATCCGCTAATGACCAAGTGCGCGTCCACAAGTAATCGTCCTTTCCGGTTGGCAATTTATCAGCAAAGAAGCTTATAAAACCGTTTACATTTTTCATGCGCCATTCATCATTCATTTTTAGCCCACCGGCATAAACACATTGTGAAACAAAATTTGCGCAATCTGATGCTTTACCAGTAAAGAAAATATATTCATAATTATATTTTTCTGTAAAAAAGCCATTAATTATTTCACTACTCCACGTTAAAGCATATTCCTGAACAGCCTCTCTGTCATAAAAAATATTACCCTTTAGCGGAAATGGATCTTCAGAATCTTTTCTCCCATCCCCGTCGCCATCCTCGCTCGTCGGGTCGGAGAGGATGGGCAGGATTTTTGTGGTGTATAGCAGGGCTTTTAAGTCGGCTGTGGGCATAAAGGTGAACTGATAGCCATAAAACCTCGTCAGCCCTTCCTTGACATAAAAATATTCACCGCCCATTATTTTTAACAACATACGCTGTTAACATGATAGATTGTTTTTCTTCTTTGATTTATTGAATCTATATATATAAATATATAAAATAATTAAAGAAAAAGAAATTACAATGATGTTATAAATTGAATAACTGTTATTATATGAAATTTTGTTTGTTATGTATGTAATACCATATATTGGAGGCTGAAGGAAAAAGTATATAAAAACATTATATACCTCATTGGTTTCGACAAAAATAATGTCAATTAACGCTTTTATAAAGTATAACATCCAGTATGCGACAATAATTACCGAAAAATTTATATTTGATATCACAACATAAATTATTGACATTATTATATATATAACTGAAATCCAGAAATTCATTAATAAAACATCGTATTTGCAAAAGCCCGTACATATTAGATTAATATACCAGCTAATAATAGTCGCAAAAATCATAAGTGTTAAAAGTAAAACATTGTACGTGATTTTCTTCATAAGACACCTCGTTTATTTAATATTCCATATACACGCTAACATAATCTATAATATTTATTATATCATAATAAGCAATATATCCGTCCTGAAGTTCTATACATTCCTTTAATGAAATAGGCGTATAAGCCGATCCATAATCTGCCCATAATTGTGTGTCGGAAACTAAATTCCACGCATTCATCGCCACATAAACACAGTTATGATACAAGAAATTGTAATAATTGTTATCGCCATGGAATTTAATAATACTTTCTAATTGATTTTTAGTAATTTGACAGCTTAGTGCAACACTTGGCGTGTATGAATATTTCGAATCATTTTGTTCCAAATATAAATGCTTATAATTATATATTTCTCTATTGAAGAAAATACCGCCTAAAAGATCTAGGTGAATAACCTCAGATGTATAATATATATTTTCATCCAGCCGTTCAACATCAGCTGAATTTCCAATAGAAACATATTCATTAACTCCGATAAAATATTTAACAGGCGGACAAGGCTGTGAAACGTCAGGGCCAATTACCCTCCGTAGAATTGAGAAAAGTCTAAATAATTATATACATAACTCTTAAAAACCAAATATGCATGACCTTTCCAAGCCTGACTTCTGTTTTCAGGATTACAAGACACAATCGTTAGCTCCCCAATAATCCCACCGGCGATGTCTTTTTGCAAAGGTGCGGTTTCCCATAAATCACCGTTCTCATCTAAAGTTCCATCCAAAATCCCGTCTAAGTCCCCATCCTCGCTGGTCGGGTCGGAGAGGATGGGCAGGATTATATATTTTTCTATCGTCTTATTTAATCATCTCCAAGAAATATGATACATTGTTTTTCTGAAGCTTTTATATCTCGATCTATATTAATTTTCTTCACTTTATATATATAAACATAGTTTGTCGGAAGATCTTTATAAATAATTTCACCAACAAACTGTATCGGCAAGCCTAAAGTATAAACTTTTTTATCAATCATTCTGCTAAAAGAATATGAAATCGCCTCAAGTTCGTATCCAAACGTAACTATATATGTATAATTGTCACAATCAAAATCGTAGTTTGGGAAATTCTCCTCAGAAAAAAATCCCCTATATTTCTCATCCTTAATGCTATACCAACGTCCCATAACTTTAACATCTTCTCTTTTTTCTCTATAAACCTCTTCAAAATCCAGATAAAATTCATGATGATATAGTAAAATTAAATTAAAAACAATAGAAATTAGTAATAAAGCGCCGATTGTTATATACATAATGCGTTTCTTCACTTCGCTTTTCATTTACAGCCTCCAATTTTCACCTATTTTATTAAGCTTTAATACCCATTTATTGTCAATATATTCGCTGTACCCCTCTGCCCAATATCCATCCCCATCATGCATAATAGGAATTTTTTGAAATGGATTTTTGTAATTTAAATAATCTACCTTATCATTAACAAGTGTGACAACAGGCTTTATAAATCCAGTACAAAAGCTGCCAAGTGCATTGCTTTCAGTATACAATAAATTCTTATCGCTGTCAAATTTTGTTTCTAAAGGAAGAATCATGTTGATATACTCATCTGAAATTTCAAACTTAATAGTTACGCTGTCAACTTTGTATGCATCAGAATACGCAAGCTCAGGGCATACTCCAAACGTCGCCGGGTTTTTCATAACATTTGAATATGAGCTGTTATATGCTGAAAGTGCGTTTTCAGCATTGCCCGAAGCATTTATTTCAACCGCTGATTTTCTTGAAACATCTTCTTTAATGTTTGAGGAATACAAGGATTAGTTTTGAATTACAGTGCCAATGTCGCCGCAAGGGCGAAGAGCTTTGAGTAATACCAAAGCGAATAACTAGCGTATAATATACTATTTGTATTATAATTAAGCATTGTTTCTTTCAAATAAAGCAAAATAACACGCTGTCATTTTTAGAGCTGACAGCGTGTTTTTTGTATCTGATAAAATTCATGACTATTTAGACCACATTAGTGCCTCTAAATTATACATCTCATCTCGCATTACCATGTAACCGAAAATGCCTTTTCCCGCGGATATTACGCCGACTATGATTGCGCCGATGAATACTGTGTAGTGGTCCTTTCCGTTTTCAACAGCGGATTTGTATGAGATAAAAGTAATCAGCAAAGCGATTCCCAATATTACAAAGCCTTTAACGAGCTTCTGAATTGCTTGTGCTTTGCACTCGCTCGCTCTATACCGCATATCATATATGTTTCGGTCGATTTTCTTAGCCTTATCCTTAACCTCTTCATAGTTCGTTACCAAAAAATTTTCCGCATCTGCACTGATTTCGGCGCCGTTTTCGCTATTGTTTTTTATTGCGAGGTCAACTTCTTTTCTTTTATCCGGATCAGAAAGCACCACGTAAGCCTCAGCAATTTTCCGAAAGCTTTTTTGAGGAATAACCTTTCCGCCGTTTAATGCGGGGTGCACTTGATAAGAAATAGTCCTAAAAGCCATTCTTATATCTTTTCTTGTCGCAGTATTCGACAGTCCCAAAAGCGTATATGGATTTTGCATTACTTTCCCTCCAATATTAAAATTACATAAAAATAATATCACAAATCAATGAACATGTCAACAAGATTTTACCAAAATATCAATACATAAGAAGTTAAATGTCGATTTATAAAAATTTAGCAGAAGATGACTGTGAGGGGGATATGAAGCAATAATGTCAAATCGTGAAATAAGGTTTTTCTATTAAAAAGGTATCATTTTAACTAGTGCTATGATGGCTGTTTTGCTTTTTTGAATTGAAAGTATTGCAGTATATTATTATAAATGAATATTGCCACATAATTTCTTAAAATGATAATTTCATAAAACCAAGCAAAGTAAAAAGCTTGACATTTTTTGAAATACACTGTACAATATTTTCAGGCGGTGGTTTATTGTGACTAAAGGGCAGATGGAAGCAAAAATCAGTGAGTTGATAAGTAAATTTGAGATAGAATATATGGGCAGAGGGCCTAAAACCGTAAAAACATATATTATCTCTGATATGATTATTGTAAGGCTTTCAGGTTTTTTGAGTCCGTCTGAGCAAAAGCTTACCGATAACCCACAGGGCATTGAGCTTTTTAAGAAAGTACGTACAACCTTATTCGAAGGCGGAAGAGGTTTTTTGGAGACATTGATAACTGATTTTATTGATGTAACTATCGTAAGTACTTATTCTGACATAAGCACAAAAACCGGTGAAAAGATTATAATTATTACAGTTGACAGGAATTTGGAAGATTTTTATACAAAAAAATAATATTCGGAAGACAATGCAAAGTAGTTTTTACTAAGTTGAAAGTAAGCCGATACTCATTTATTATGGGTATCGGCTTTTATATTTTTAAAGGAGTTGTATTGAAATGGTTAAAAAGGTTGCAATCATAATGGGCAGTGACAGTGATTTGCCGGTTGTTAAAGGCGCAATTAACAGCTTAAAAGCATTTAGTATTCCTGTTGAGGTTCATGTCATGAGCGCACATCGAACACCTCAAAAAGCTTGTGATTTTGCTTTAAACGCAAGAGAAAACGGCTTTGGTGTTATTATTGCAGCAGCAGGAATGGCAGCGCATCTTGCTGGAGTTTTAGCGGCACATACGACCCTCCCGGTTATAGGTATTCCCTGTAAATCAACATCATTTGACGGACTTGATGCCTTGATGTCAACCGTTCAGATGCCCAAAGGTATCCCTGTTGCTACTGTTGCTGTTGATGGTGCAGCAAATGCAGGTATACTTGCAGCACAAATACTTGGCGTTTATGATGAGGATATTGCCGCTAAGCTTTTAAAAGCAAAAAAAGATATGGCGCAAGAAGTTGAACAGAAGGATGAAAAGCTCCAGACTGAAATCTGGTGGAAAATGTAAATATTATAAAAGGAGAGTTTATATGAATAACCTAATTAAAACAGCACAGCTTTATGAAGGCAAAGCGAAGAAAGTATATGCAACAAATAATCCTGAATTAGTCATAGTTGATTATAAAGACGATGCGACTGCATTCAACGGCGAGAAGAAGGGCTCTATTCACAATAAAGGAATAATTAACAACAAAGTGACAAACCATATGATGAGACTTCTTGAGAAAGAGGGCGTAAAAACCCATTATGTTGAGGAGATATCAGACAGAGAAACTGTTGTTAAAAAAGTCAGCATTATTCCGCTTGAGGTAATTGTTAGGAATATTATTGCGGGTTCTCTGTCAAAAAGACTGGGGCAGCCAGAGGGCACAAAGCTTGGCTCAACTGTTTTAGAATTTTGTTATAAGGACGATGCCCTTGGCGACCCTATCGTAAACAATTATCACATTTTGGCTATGGGTTGGGCTACACAAGAAGAAATTGATGTTATTGCCAAGTATGCTTTTGTTATTAACGATTTTATGGCGGCCTACTTGAAAGATCTCAATATTGAGTTAATTGACTTTAAGCTTGAGTTTGGCAAGACTTCTGATGGCACTATCGTTCTAGCTGACGAAATTTCACCTGACACTTGCAGATTTTGGGATACCATTTCAGGCGAAAAGCTTGATAAAGACCGTTTCCGCAGAAACATGGGGGGAGAAGAAGACGCCTACAATGAGATTATGAAAAGACTTCTAGGAGAAACTGTTTAAGCTTTAAAAAAACAAAAAAAGCGAGGTAATAATATGAATGATTTAATGAAAAAGCTCAATATGCCTGAATATGCATTCGACATTCTAAAAAACTCAAAAGGTGTTATTTTTCCAAAAACAAGAAGCGAGCTTATAAGTCTTGCTTTAGGTGGTGACGATACGACTAATTTTGAAGTTAAATATGAAGTTGAGGGTATTGGAGAAGTAGTTGAAGCTACTGTTACAAGATGTAAAAATGGTGCAGTAGTGAATTATCTTGATGACTACATGAGAAGACGTGACCCTGACTGTCTGGTTGTTGCCGATAAAAAGCCATCTGACAAGCCTTTATATGATGATATTTATGGCAAAGATTTTGAGCCTTTGAGAACTGATACATTTAAGTGGCTTATGAATCAGGAGCTGATTGTATTCCCATTTAAAGCCGGTGGATATGATTATGGTTATGATGCTGTACTAATTGCACCATCAAATGCAGGATTTTTTGCAGGTGGACTTGCAGATTTGCAGGGGTTTTTAAACATAGATGAAATACCTGATGACTTTAATCCAAAGGCGATAATTTTCTTAGCGCCGCCATTCAGACATACCCATTTTGACGGAAAGCAAATAGTAATTCACAATAGACTTGACGATATGCATGAAGTTTATTCTTATAATTTGTATCCGGGGCCAAGTGCTAAAAAAGGCATTTATGGTGTTCTTCTTAATATTGGAGAAAAAGAAAACTGGGTTACTGCTCATGCCTCAACTGTAAAGGTTATCACTCCATATGACAACGAAATTGTAATTATGCATGAGGGTGCATCAGGCGGTGGCAAAAGTGAAATGATTGAACAAATCCATAAGGAAATGGACGGCAGAATTCTTTTGGGGAAAAATATCGTTACGGGTGAAAAGAACTATATTGAGCTAAATGAAACCTGTGAGCTTCGCCCGGTAACAGATGATATGGCTTTGTGTCACCCTAAAATGCAGAACGAAAGCAAGAAGCTTGTCGTTAAAGATGCTGAATGCGGTTGGTTTTTAAGGCTTGACAATATTAAAAGCTATGGCACTGCTCCACAATATGAAAAGATATTCACTCATCCGTCAGAACCGCTGATTTTTATGAATATTGAAGGTGTTCCTAATGCGACCTGTCTTGTTTGGGAGCATACTTTGGATTCTGACTGCAAGCCTTGTCCTAACCCGAGAGCAATTTTACCAAGACGACTTGTTCCGTCTGTAATTGATGAGCCAGTGGAGGTTGATGTAAGAAGTTTCGGAGTTAGAACTCCCCCATGCACAAAAGAAAACCCAACCTATGGCATTATGGGTCTTCTTCATGTTCTTCCGCCTGCACTCGCATGGTTATGGCGTTTGGTTGCACCTAGAGGACATAACAACCCAAGCATAACGTCATCAGCAGGTATGACAAGTGAGGGCGTTGGTTCATATTGGCCGTTTGCTACTGGAAAACTAGTAAAGCAAGCAAATTTGTTATTGGAGCAGATTGTTAATTCCTCAAACACAAGGTATTTGCTTATTCCAAATCAGCATATTGGTGCATATGAAGTCAGCTTTATGCCACAATGGATTTCAAGAGAATATGTTGCACGCAGAGGCAGTGCAAAGTTTAAACAGGAGCATTTGGTTGAAGCTCGCTGTCCGCTGATGGGATTTTGCTTAGACTCTCTTAAAATTGACGGACAATATATAAGAAAAGCGTTTCTTCAGCCTGAAAAACAACAAGAGGTCGGGAAAGAGGGATATGATGCAGGAGCAAAAATTCTTACTGATTTCTTTAAGCGGGAGCTGGAAAAATTCAATACTGATGAGCTTAACCCCCTTGGCAGGCAGATTATTGACATGTTTTTAAACGGTCATTCTGTATATGATTATATTAATCTTATTCCAATGAGGTATTGATCTAAGTCCCGCAAAATAAATTAACGTCAATCTTAAAAATATAAAAATCCCGCCTTTGAATTGTCAAAAGTGGGGTTTTTATTGTGCAAACAACCACCGAATTTGTCGGTGGGGCGGAAAAAGATTAATCGTTGAGTGTGAAATAAAAACTCATTTTGCTTTATAATAAAAGTGCGGTCTGGCAACAAAAAAATTGCCTGATTTTTTAAGAGAAATATTTGACTCTTAGATTAATAAGTAGTAAAATTAAGTAATCAAAAATATCTGATTATAAAAACAGCAAAAAAACCGTGGCAAATTCCGCAGTGCCGTATACTATACTCTCCTTATATAACCTTTGCATTACAGGTTCAAGTTACAATTCCAGTTGACAAGGCGACTTGCCCATGTGGACTAAATAGTCATGAATTTTGTCAGATACAAAAGACACGCTGTCAGCTCTTAAAATGACAGCGTGTTTTTTTGCTTTATTTGAAAGAAATAATGCTAAATTCTAATACAATTAGTATATTATACGCTAGTTATTCACTTTAGTATTACTCAAAGCTCTTCACCCTTGCGGCGACATTGGCACTGTAATTCAAAACCGAATGCTCGTATTCCTCAAACATTAAAGAAGATGTTACAAGAAAATCTGCGGTTGAAATATTGTTCGCTATCGGAATGTCATACACCGATGCAATTCTCGTAAGCGCCTTGACATCAGGGTCGTGAGGCTGTGCGGCAAGAGGATCAATGAGAAAGATTATGAAATTAATCGTGCCCTCGGTAATTCGTGCGCCGATCTGCTGATCGCCGCCTAAAGGCCCGCTGTTATAACCCTTGACTGTCAGCCCTGTTTTTTCAGTCAGAAGCCGAGCCGTTGTGCCTGTTCCGCAAAGGTCGTGGTGCTTTAAAATATCCTTGTTTTTCAAAACCCAGTCCACAAGCTCCTTTTTCTTTCCGTCATGGGCGATGAGAGCAATGCTTTTTCTTTTTGGAAGAGTGAATTTGATGTATTCGTCGTTAATCATTTTAAACCTCCGAATTTTCTGTGTTTAATTAAATAATATTATACAACATTTTCAGAGGCAATACCACAAAAAATCTGCTAAGCGATAAATTTTAATAAAGATAAGCGATTATTCAGCCGATTGGGGTTGAAGCTGTTGATATTCTGTGAGCTTGTTCTCAAGGGCGACCTTAGCTTCGTCTGTGAACGGCAGTATTTGTGTAAACGCTTCCGCCTTTTCGCTGATTAATTCTGCCGACAGCCCAGCTTTTTCATAGTCCTCAATAGAATGTGTGTAGCTCCATTTTGGAGAATAAACATTACCGTCTTTGGCTATCGAATACGGCTGAATGAAATACTCAGCGATTTTAGCGTCATCCCTTGACAAGAGCAGGTCTATTTCTTCGTCGGTAAAATACACATCTCCGGGAGTATTAAAAGAAATATAAGCTTCTCTTTCTTTTTTCAGAATGTCTATAACAGTTTCGTCAGCTATATCAAAATAGGTTATAAAAGAATAAATCCCAAAAACGTCTCTAATATTTGTTGTATCATTATCTATACGGTTTGTTTTTAATCTCCATTCCTCATATTCATCAGTATCAACCAGCAATTCAAATGAAATGCTCAAGCCTGTCATTTTTAAACCAAGTGTGTCGTAATATTTCATACGCTCGTCACCGCCAGTATCAGGTGCGTTTTCGCCAAACGGAGCAGGCATATAGGCTTCCTTATTGCTTGAAGCGGCTTTTCTCTCACACGCCGAAAACATAAGCATTGTTATAAGTGCTAAAACAGTTGCTGTTATTATTTTCCTCATATCCGTATCTCCTTAATTAAAATAAACATTCTGTAACAGTATTGCTGTATTAACCACTCATTACGATTATATTGTTACACCAAAGGATTGTTTTGTCAATGAGTTTGGCATAAATGGCTTAAATATGGCGTAAGTGGTCACTCTACGGCGCTTTCAAGACGATTTTATTCGTACTCTTGTTTACTGCTTTAACATTTGCTTGCTTTTGGAATATAATAATATATCACCGACATTTTAAGCTTGAAAGGAGTCAGAAAATGCAGATATATGTAGTCAAGCCCGGCGACACGGTTTATGCAATCGCCCAGAAGTACGGAACATCGACTCAGCGAATAATTATCGACAACGGGCTTCCGCCGTGGGGACCGATAATTCCAGGGCAGGCGCTTTTAATACTCTTCCCGAATGTTGTACATACTGTCGTGGCGGGCGACAACCTAATTAAAATAGCAAGAGAATACGGCACAAGCGTTATGAGCCTTGTCCAGAACAATCCCGACCTTATTTTTCAGCAGACGCTTCAGCCGGGGCAACAGCTTACAATTTCCTTCAAAACACCTAAAGAGCGTGACATAACCATAAACGGCTATGCTTATCCTTATGTTGACCGAAACACTCTTTTAGGTACTTTGCCATATCTTTCACTTCTTACTATATTCGGCTATGGCTTCACCGAACAGGGTGAGCTTATCCCGACAGATGACGAGTCACTTATAAGGCTTGCTAAGGAATTCAGCGTTGTACCAATGCTTCTTATTTCCTCAATAACCGAAGATGGAAATTTCAGCACCGAGAGAGCGAGCGTACTATTCAATAATATTGAAATTCAAAACAAGCTTATCGACAAGCTTATTTCAATCATGAAGCAAAAGGGATACATGGGAATTGACATTGATTTTGAGTATGTCAGCCCCGAGGACGCTCAGGAGTATCTTAATTTTTTAAGAAACATTACCGCAAAAATGCACGCAAACGGATTTATAGTAAATGTTGACCTTGCCCCAAAAACCTCGGCGGCTCAACAGGGGCTTTTATACGAGGCACACGATTATGAAGAGTTTGGCAAAATAGCGGACACCGTCCTTCTCATGACATACGAATGGGGGTATCTCTTCGGGCCGCCTATGGCTGTTGCGCCCATTGATAAAGTAAAGGAGGTTGTCAGCTATGCTGTCACCGAAATTCCACCGCAAAAAATTCTGATGGGAATACCGAATTACGGCTATGTCTGGACTCTACCGTTTATTCAGGGGCGAACACAGGCTAGCTCTCTTGGAAATCAGCAGGCAATTCTCGTGGCAAGAAGAAACGGCGCAGAAATTCAATATGACGAGCAATCGCAATCGCCCTTCTTCAAATACTGGACCAGACAAGGGAGAGAGCGTGTTGTTTGGTTTGAGGACGTGAGAAGCATCAAGGCGAAAATGGACGTTGTTTCACAAAACAACCTGCTCGGTACGGGCTATTGGAACGTAATGCGCCCGTTTGTTCAAAACTGGTCATATGTCAACGCACGCTTTAATATTAGAAAGCTGCTGTAATGCTATTGTAATAATTTGTAACACCATCGCTATTGACTTTCTTTTCCACAATACGATATAATTTATACCAGAAGCAAATTTGGTATAAGGAGCAGTATAATGAAAAAATCACTTGCGTTCATTCTCGCCGTCATGGTTTTCACAGCTGTCGGCTGCAAGCCGAAGAGCGATGAAAAAACCGTTGACATTGATGAGAAAGAAGAATCTTCTTCATTGGTAAGTGACGTTGACATTGATGAGAAAGAAGAGCAATCTCTATTGGTAAATAACGTTGATATTTCAGATTTCGAAAAAATATCACTTTCTGAGGAAATCGTAATTTCTCCTCTTGATGAGCTTCCCGTTAAGTTCTCAAAGATTAAGATGCCTGTTTTTGAAACGCATGACATTATCGGAATCGACTTTGACAATTATCAGGGGCAGGTTCCGGAGGAGGTTCCTCCAAAAACGTCCGACGGGTATGTAGCCGACTATTTTGTATGCGACGGCTATGCTTATTATGTCGTGACCTATGACCAGTTTTTTTACGGCGGAAATCTAAGTCAGGACATCTGCATTTATGAGCAAAACCTTGAAACCGAAAACGTTGATATAATATATACATATCAGAATACCGAAACACTGCTTCGCATTAATAATGTTATTAAAATTGATCACTTGTTTTATTGGACAGAATTTTATCTGGATAAAACAGAAATAAATGTTGATTCCGATTCAAGGTCTGCAAGCATCATTTGCTACAACCCTGAAAATGATAATAAGACCGTACTTTACTCCACAAATGCCCGTACATGGCGTGAGGCACCAGCGTTATATTTATCAGCAAAAGGCATTCAATGGTCTGAAGAAAGTGTTAAAAGTGAGGAAATAGATCCTGAAACAAAGGAGCTTTTAAAACGCGAGAGCTCCCTGACAACATATGAATATAACGCAAAAACCAATGATATAAACCAGCTTGAATACATCGAGAATTTCTCTATGCGCGAGTATATTAAAGAATATGATTATCTTGATTATATAGGCGCTTTTTATAAAACACCAGTATACCCTAACACAACTCATACTGTGCCGTACTATACAGATGAACATTTAGTTGAAATTGTTCATAAATCACCACTGGAACATACAATCGTTAAAACAGATTATAGATGCATAAAATATTTGTCGCAAACTGAAGACACATTTTCATATGTAGACTGGCCGTCAGAATACGGTCAAACTTATCCATACTATAACCCCATTATAACCATTCTGAATTTTAAAGACAAAACTATTAAAACCTTTAACGTCGCAAAGATAGGGAATGTTAGTAGTCCGATGATGACAAATCAGATAATCTTTTTATATTATACAATCGATAATCTGGTAAATGAAGGCCCCGAAGGATTCCCTAGTCTATATAAAAACGTATACTTGCTTGACACTGAAAGCGGGAATATCTTTAACCTGACAAATAACGCTGGCGAAGATCACTTCGCTTTTGTCGACTTAAGTTATCTTAACTTTGAACAAAACGGTGACTATATTTATTTTTATACCATGCGAAAAGATAAATCGCAAACGCCCGATCGCTATTATGATTATCTGTACTATATAAAGGTGTAATTATTTTTAAAAAAGCCGGTGCTGTCAGTGCCGGTTTTTGTTTTGAGTATATTTTTATTAAAATTCCCAAAAATGAAATATAAGCCTTGATTTTTCTTTACAAAAATAGTACAATTATTAATAATGGATTTACGGGGGAACCAATTTTTCCGTATAAAATATAAAGACGTGTTGCATCGCTGAAAGGATTGAAACTATGCCTATCAAGTATATTTTTGTCACCGGTGGAGTTGTATCGGGACTCGGAAAGGGTATTACCGCCGCATCGCTGGGGAGGCTTTTGAAAGCAAGGGGATATAAAGTCACCCTTCAGAAGTTTGACCCCTATATTAATGTCGATCCGGGAACCATGAGCCCTTATCAGCATGGTGAGGTTTTTGTCACCGACGACGGCGCAGAAACCGACCTTGACCTCGGTCACTATGAAAGATTTGTCGACGAAAACCTTTCAGTCAATTCAAATGTTACCACAGGAAAAATATACTGGACAGTTTTGAATAAAGAGCGACGTGGTGATTATCTGGGTGGCACTGTTCAGGTTATTCCGCATATAACAAACGAAATTAAAGACCGTGTTTATCGTGTCGGAAAAGAACAGAACTCCGATATTGTCATCACCGAAATCGGCGGAACCGTCGGCGATATTGAAAGCACGCCTTTTCTTGAGGCAATAAGACAAGCCTCAAAAGAGGTTGGACGTGAAAATGCGATATTCATTCACGTTACGCTGGTGCCGTTTATTGCCGGCTCAAATGAGCTTAAATCTAAGCCGACTCAGCACTCCGTAAAAGAGCTTCTTTCTCTGGGCGTTCAGCCGAATATTCTTGTTTTGAGAAGTGAGCAGGAAATCCCTGAGGATATGCGCCACAAAATCAGCCTGTTCTGCAACGTCCGCACTAAGGACGTTGTTCAGAATCTTACCGCACCCTCTCTCTATGAGGTTCCACTGTGGCTTGAGAAGGAAGGGCTTGCCGACATTGTCTGTGAGCATCTGGGACTTGAGAACAAAACCCCTGAGCTTTCAGAGTGGATTCAGATGGTTGAAAGACAGAAGAACGCTAAGAAAAAATGCAAAATCGGTCTTGTCGGGAAGTATATTGCACTCCCCGATGCGTATCTTTCTGTTGCCGAATCGCTTCGTCATGCCGGCTTTGAAAATGATGCAAATGTTGAAATCAAATGGGTTGACTCTGAGGATGTTACTGACGCAACGGTCGAAGAAATGCTTTCTGACTGTGACGGAATTCTTGTTCCCGGCGGTTTTGGTGACAGGGGAATAGAAGGAAAAATCAGAGCAGTTCAGTATGCCAGAGAAAATAATGTTCCTTTTTTTGGAATATGCCTTGGAATGCAGATGGCTGTTGCCGAATTTGCTCGTCATGTGGCGGGAATGCCAAGCGCTAACTCAAGCGAATTCGGTGAAGAAAAGTATCCTGTCATTGACATTATGGCGGATCAGAAGGATATCACCGAAAAGGGCGGCACAATGCGGCTCGGTCTGTATCCCTGCAAGCTTGTTGAGGGCACTAAGGTCAGGGAAATCTACGGTGAGGACCTTATTTATGAGCGTCACCGTCATCGCTATGAGTTTAATAACGCTTTCAGAAAACAGCTTGAGGAGGCTGGAATTATTCTAGCCGGTCTTTCACCCGACCAAAAGCTCGTCGAAATTATTGAGCTTGAGAATCATCCGTGGTTTGTCGGCGTTCAGTTCCACCCTGAATTCAAATCAAGACCAAACAGGGCGCACAAGCTATTTAAAGACTTTATCAGAGCTTCTCTCGAAAATAAATAAGCCTCATTCACTCCGCTAAAATATTTTTTTGGCGGAGTATTATTTTGCTTGACATATTATATATTATATAATATAATATGAAATATAAATATTACGAAAGGGTGTTTTTATGAGAAACAAACTATCAAACGCAGTAATCGGTATAATTTTTATCGGTATGGGACTGATTTTTCTCGGGAACGTATTAGACTGGTGGGGCTTTTCGATCTTTTTTGACGGCTGGTGGACTTTATTTTTGATTGTTCCGGCTATACTCGGCATTATTAATCATGGTGTAAATGTGGGCAATCTGATTTTTCTTGGAATCGGCGGAACGCTGCTTCTTTCGGCTCAGGATATCATCGAATACCGCATGGTGTGGAAGATTTGCGCACCTCTCGGACTGATACTTATAGGCGTCGGCATTATTTTCGGCGGGTCATTTAAAAGCGGACACAAGCCTTGTATCAACAAAGACGGGTGCTCCACGAATGAAACCGCTGTGCTTGGCGGAAGAGAGCCCAATTATGCAAATATCGAATTCAAAGGAACAAACTGCACCGCTATTTTAGGCGGCGTTGATTTAAATCTAAGGTCAGCAATAATCAATCAGGATTGTCAAATTGTCTGCTATTGCGTGATGGGCGGCATTGATATCCTACTCCCCCCGAATGTGAGAGTTCTCACAAACGTTACACCGATTCTTGGCGGAATTGAAAATAAGTACGTTTCAACACCAAATGAAAACGCTCCGACTGTTTCAATAATCGGCACGGTTATCATGGGCGGAATAGACATTAAGTAAAGCATAAAAAAAGACGGCTGTCAAAATGACAACCGTCTTTTTAAGAGCAAATTATTCAGCCACAGGTGCTCCAACAGGGCAAACACCGGCACAAGCGCCACAATCAATGCAGGTTGAAGCATCGATAACATACTTGTCATCTCCGCTTGAAATTGCAGTTACAGGGCATTCAGCCTCACAAGCACCACAGTTGATGCATTCATCAGTAATTTTGTAAGCCATTTTTCTTACCTCCTTAAAAAACCGAAAGATAATTCTTCCTTGAATTAATTTTACCACAAATAATAAAAAAATCAATAGGTTAACAAGATAATTACAAAACAGCAATCAAATTTTTTCGCCATAGGTCTTTAAAAAATCAACATAATAGTTCACGGCACGGGTGAGTGAGCTGATATTGATATTTTCATTGACGGCGTGAGCGCTTTTTTGTTGCGACTCGCTGAAGGTCAGCGGAACAAACCTCAAAACGCATGGGCATATTTTTGTATAGTGCCTTGAATCTGTGCCCGCCAGCATGACATAAGGCACGACGGGTATTTCGCCGAAGGTTTCACGAATCTGCTTGACAACTTTTTTGTAGGCATAGGTGTTCATATCTGCCGACGGGCAAACGTCATACCCCGAAATCATCTCCATCCAGATGTCAAGCCTGTGCGCGATTTTGCTCACCTTTTTGAAGGTAGCCTTTAAAGGCTCATGCACCATGAACCGCATATTCGCCGTCACCTCAGCCGTTTCGGGAATAACATTTGCTCCCTGACTTCCCTGAGCTTGCGTAAAAACGCAGGTTGAGGAAACCAGAGCGTTCGCCTGTCCGCCCATTTTTGCCATTATGTGAGGAATAATCCAGCCGAAAAGCCAGCTGTTCCCCAGAAAAAAACGATATTTAAACGACATGTAGGGAAGCATTGCTTTATACATCTCTTTAACAGGCTTTGTCAGTTTCTTTCTAAACGGCGGCCTTCTCTCGATAGTGTCAATAAGCCGAGCAAGTCTTGCAAAAGGGTTGTTCCTGAATGGAATTGAGGCGTGACCGCCGGGGGAATTAGCGACGAATTTCACATTCGCTCTGCCCTTTTCTAAGATGCCGACCATGGCGGAGGATGCGTCAGAGCCTAGCATTCCGCCCATGACAGCGCCCCCCTCGTCCATAACAAGCGCAAGCTCAACGCCTTTTTCATACAGATATTCTACTGTTTTTACCGCACCGTCACCGGTAATCTCCTCATTATTTGAAGAAGCAATATACACGTCGCAAAACGGCACAAAATCCTGTTCGGCAAGGTGTTCAACCGCCTCAAGAATAGCACACAGTGCGCCCTTTGTGTCAACAGTGCCCCTCCCCCATATTTTCCCGTCTGATATTTCCCCGGAAAAAGGCGGATGCTTCCAGTTCCCCGACGCTTCGACGACATCCTGATGTGACATTAAGAGAATCGGCTTCTCCTTTGAGCTTCTGCCTTTCCAGTGAAAGAGCAAAGCGCCGTCAATATCAAGCTTTTTGAGCTTTTTGTGAATGTTCGGAAAAAGCCTTTCAAGACAGCGGTGAAACTCATATATTTGAGAAAGGTCAGAGCTTCCCCTTTCGCTGACAGTCGGTATCTTCACCATTTCGGAAAGTTTTTTTGCGTGGCCGTCAGGGTTGATTCCGTCTTTATGCATATCATAGGGGCGGCTTTCATAGTGCTTTCCCCTCAGACGAATAGCGTTAACAATTGCAGTAATAAACAGCGACAATATTACGAATAGTATAATTGTAATCAATTTTCCCGTCGTCATTCTCCACCTCCGCACTTGATATATACTATTATACTATAAAAGGCGGAATTTTTCCACAAAAAAAACAGCGGTCACCCACTGTTTTTAAATAATATTAATCCTTTGGATAACATCCGACAATGCTTTGTCCCATTGCATCCTGTTCATCTGAAGTGTATTTTTTTACATCAGCCGCAACAATTGCAGTCTTACTGCTGTAAACAGCGACGCTGACACCAGTTCCGCTGCTGTTAATTTGAAAACCCCACCAACCCTTAAAGCTGCTAGCCGACCATGCTTTTGAAAGGTCAACGTCGTTTGAAGCAGACATAGTGCCGCTAAGAGAATTCTGTGCCGAACAAACCACAATAGCAGAGGATACAACGGTGTTCCCCTCCGTACTGAAATCAGTCAGCCACGCCGAAGCAGAAGTATGAACATTCTTGGCATTTGAATTTGCCTGTGATACTCTTGCTCTGTGAACAAACCCGAGAAGAGACGGAATCAATACAGCGGCAAGTACAGCGATAATCGCAATAACAACGATTAGTTCAATGAGAGTAAAACCCTTTTTATTTTTCATGATAACCGATCACCTCGTTATTATCAAAAAGCACCCGCATGAGCAGGTGCTTTTTTTGATTCAAATTGCTTAGTTATTACGGTGCTAAAGGATAGCATCCAACGATGTTCTGCCCATTATTACCTTCCTGTCCTGCTTTTGAAAGCTGTCCTGCTCCTAAAGCTGTTCCAGACTTACAATAAAGAGCATAGTCAACCGATGTTCCTGTTGAGGATGTCATGAATCCAAACCAGCCCTTAAAATCTGTACCAAGACCCTTTTGTAGGTTAGCAGTACCAGCAGTAGTGTTGTTTGCAGTTGTATTAGCAAACCACGTTGAAGGTGGAACAGTTGTGCCTTCAATGTTCTGGTCTGTTACCCAAGCTGATGCTGCAGTATGTACAGTCTTAGCTCCTGCGTTAGCAGATGAAATTTTAGCAGTCTTAACATATCCGAGTAGTGACGGAACGAGGACAGCTGCTAGTACAGCGATGATCGCGATAACAACGATCAATTCGATGAGGGTAAAGCCTTTTTCGAGTTTCTTCTTCATGAAAAATTCCTCCTAAAAAATTATGTTATTTACCTCGGTAAACGAGGCTCTATATTAAATAACTAAACAACGCAATAGAGATTGTTTAATTATTTAACACCCTTTTGATGTAATACTATTATAACATATAAGATAATTTTGTCAACAGCGGTTACAAGCATTGTAACTAATTTCTATAATACATAGAAAATCGAAATAAAAACTTGTGCAACATCCCAAGCTGATGATAACATTTTCATATTGTTTGCACTATCTATATTAATAGTATTAACAATTTATTACTGCCGTGGGGTCAGTTTTAAAAATCTGTCAAGCTCAGCTGGGCTGGTGCAACGCTCAAGCGCAGAATCCATAGTAATCTGCTTTTCCTTGACAAGACGCGCAAGCTCCTGATCGAGTGACTGCATTCCCAGATTTCTTCCCGTTTGAATAGCTGTGGGAACAAGGTGAACCTTATCGTCACGAATCATTGCGCTGATAGCGTCGGTACAGTTTAGGATTTCACAGCAGGCAAGCCGTCCCGATCCGTCAATTTTCGGAATAAGCGTCTGTGTACAAATTCCGACAAGAACAGAGGCAAGCTGTGTTCTGATCTGCCTTTGCTGATGGCCTGGGAAAACGTCGATGATACGGTCAATAGTCGATGCGGCGTCAGTTGTGTGAAGTGTTGACATGACAAGGTGTCCTGTTTCAGCGGCGGTGATAGCGGCGTTGATTGTTTCAAAGTCACGCATTTCTCCGACGAGGATAACGTCAGGGTCTTCACGAAGAGCAGAACGCAGTGCCGACAAAAAGTCAGGAACGTCAAGCCCGACCTCACGCTGATTTATCATACAGCGCTTGTGGCTGTGAAGATACTCTATCGGGTCTTCTACTGTAATAATGTGTGAGCTTTTTGTAACGTTAACATGGTCAATCATCGCCGCAAGTGTTGTCGATTTACCCGAACCGGTTGGCCCTGTTACAAGCACAAGCCCTCTCGGTCGTGATGAAAATTCAGCAAGAATCGGCGGGAGATTAAGATCCTTCAAAGTAGGAATGTCACTTCTCAAAAGACGAAGTGCGACAGCAGTGCTCCCCCTCTGACGATAGACGTTGACTCTGTGACGATAACCTCGTCGGCTTACATAAGTAAAGTCTGTATCGTTTAGGTTTTTGATTGACATCTTCTGCTTGTCGTTGGTGATAACCTCGCATATTCTGAGAATGTCAAGCTCTGACATTTCACCGTAAGCACTGAGCTTTCTCAAAACGCCACCCTGTCTTACAATCGGCTGAATTCCAACTGTGAAATGCACGTCTGAACAACCAAGCACTCTGGCTTCGTCCAAAATTTTATCTATATCCATATTGTCCTCCAAATAAAATTACTTTTATTACAAGAATTATATTGAGAATGTTACTCTGACTAATTCTTCGATTGAAGTGGAACCCTTTTGAACCAACTCTGCTACGTTATCTCTGAGAAGCTTTGTGCCTTGCTTGCTTGCAAGCTTGCTAATCTGATCCATTGTACCGTTGTTTGCGATAATAGCGCTCATTTCAGGTGTGTTCAAAACGATTTCGTGAATAGCTGTTCTTCCTCTATAACCTGTATTGTTACATTCCTTACAGCCGCACGCATCGAATATCTGAACTGAGCCTTCAACTCCCATTAGCTCGCTTTCGTCGGGAGTGGACATTCTGGGCTTTTTACAGTGCGGGCACAAAACCTTTGTTAGTCGCTGTGCAACTACTCCAATAAGAGAGGTCGCAACCATGTATGCAGGCACGCCCATATCAACAAGACGTACAATTGTTGAAGCAGCGTCGTTGGTATGAAGTGTTGAAAGAACCAAGTGACCTGTGATAGCGGCTCTGATAGCGATTTCGGATGTTTCAGAGTCACGCATCTCTCCGATCATTACTATGTCAGGGTCCTGACGGAGGATTGAACGAAGGGCAGCAGCAAATGTCATTCCGGCTTTTGCGTTAACCTGACACTGATTGATTCCCTCAATATTTTTCTCGACCGGGTCCTCGACTGTTACGACGTTAACGTGAGGCTTCGCCAGCTCACCAAGTGCCGCATAAAGGGTTGTTGTTTTACCGGAACCTGTCGGTCCTGTTACCAGAAGAACCCCGTGAGGAACCTTGAGCATATTTGAAAAACGCTTGTAGTTGTAATCGTTCATACCGAGGTCGGTGATTTTTCTTACCCCGACATCGCCGGTTGAAAGAATACGAATAACTATCTTCTCGCCGTTTACAGTCGGAAGTGAGGATACACGGACGTCGAGTGTTGTTGCGTCAACAATCTGAGTAAAACGGCCGTCCTGCGGTACACGCTTTTCAGCGATGTTCATTCCGCTGATGATTTTATAACGTGTTACAAGTGAGTTATGAACCACGTTTGAAACCTGCATCATCTCAACCATATCACCGTTGACACGAATACGGATTCTTGTGAAGGTTTTAAAAGGCTCAATATGTATGTCAGTCGCTTCTGTTCTGAAGGCGTTCTCGACAATTGTCGTCGCAAGCTTAACGATAGGAGCGTTTTCGATTCTTTCACCCTGCAAAGCATCCTCAGTGAGAGCGGCTTCATCATCGGTTATAAACTCTTTGTTTACATTCTCAACCACGCTGTCGATTTTCTGCATTGAATAAAGCTTACCGATCGCCTTTGTGATTTCTGATTTTGTGGAAAGCACAGGCATAACATCCATGCCCGCAATTACCTTGATATCCTCAAAAACATAGAAGTTAAACGGGTCGTTCGTGGCGACCATCAGCCTTTTTCCATGAACATTTATCGCAATAATACTGTATTTCTTCGCAATAGACTCAGGAACCTTGTTTACAGCCTCAAGTGAGATTTTTGCCGACGCAAGCTCAACATATGGCACGTTCAGTCTTTCCGAAAGAACCTTGATAAACTGAATTTCTGAAATATACCCCAGCTCAACAACCAGGTCGCCGAATAGCTTTCCCTTAGTGTTTTTCTGAGTGTTCAGGACTGTCTGAAGCTGCTCGTTTGACAAAAGTCCTTTCTCAACTAAATATTGTCCTATTGGGCCGTTTTTCATATTAACCTCCAAAGCGTTTGTATTTTAATTTGGAAGCTGCAAAAACCAGCGCAGCTTTCCATATTATATTCAAAAATAATACACATTAATAAATATGCGGTTTTGCACCTTGTGAATGACAAAAAAATATGTTAAAATTATTATATTAGATTCAAGGAGGCAACATTAATGGGATATGTCATTCTCTATCTGTTTATTTTTCTGTTTGGAATCACAATCGGAAGCTTTCTAAACGTGTGCATTTTTCGTCTTCCGAAGGAAGAATCACTTATCAAAGGCTCCTCCCACTGCATGAAATGCGGAGTAAAAATCAAAAGATATGACCTTATTCCTGTGCTTAGCTATTTTATTCTCAAGGGAAAATGCCGAAACTGCGGTGAACAAATATCATTTCGATATCCGGCAATTGAACTTTTAAACGGACTTTTGTGGATGCTTGTGTTTTTCTTTTTTGATTTCACCTTAACATCAATAGTAATTTCACTGATGTTTTCAGCGCTGGTGGTAGTATTCTTTATGGATTGGGATACACAGCTTATCAGCACGCCGGTCGTGATATTCATCGGTCTGCTGTCCGTTCCGTACTACATATTTTCAAATCAAACTTCAATTTTAAGTCATGTAATCGGAGCTTTTGCCATCAGCATTCCTCTTCTTGCGATTGAACTTCTTTCAAAAGGAAGAGCAATGGGCAGAGGGGATGTTTATCTTATGGCAGCGGCAGGGCTGTTTCTTGGAGTAAAACCCATAGTCGTCGCATTTTTTATAGGGCTGATTACAGGCTCGGCGGTCGGAATGATTATCAAGTATAAGACAAACTCAAGCCGCTTTGCATTCGGGCCGTTTCTATCGCTTGGAATTGCAGCGTCAACCTTCTTCGGTGAAAAAGCAGCGGACGCATATCTGACATATATCGGGCTCGTCCATAAATAATCTTTCAAAAGCAGTCCTTAACGGGCTGCTTTTGATTGATTAAAATCAGATTAAGTGATCGTTGATGGGTCGGGCAGCAAATACAAAATGTATGTATTGCCGGCACCGGAAGCAGACGGGGAAACGGACAAATCCATAGGCAGTGTAGAAAGCTGTGAGCCATCGCTGCAGTCAATGATTCTAATTACGCCGGTTCCGACCGGGGGAGAGATGTTAATTAGGCTAATCGTTGACGATGAGTCAAACTTTTTCTCAGGCATATCAACGCCGTTGACTCTGTTGACCTTGTCGATCTCAATGTTTGTCGTCAAATTCCCGTTGTTTGCAGAAAAACTGAAAATGTAATTATATTCGCCGTAAAATCCATCGTTCATGTAGTTTTGAGTAGTGGCTCCTCCAAATGAAATGACACTCTTAACATTTATTTTGCCCTTGACCGTACGGTTATTGTATGTGCGAGCAACATTGTCTATTTCAATTGCAGAGTAAGCCGCATACGCTCCCGACCCGACAGGAAAGGCTGTGCAATTATTAAGTATAATCATATCAGTTGCGTATCGGACTTTCCCCTGAATAAAATTATTAATGGTTTCATTCGTCGCACGCTCGTACTGATATTCGGTTGAATCCCTGTAAAGCGCATTGGTAGGCATAACAAGATTTAGAATCCCAATCATAAGAATGCCCATCATAGCCATTACGACAATCAGTTCAATCAAAGTGAAACCGGATTTGTTCTTTTTTACCCTCTTCAAATTGCCACCTCCTGACGTAAAATTTTAAGGCTGTTTCTTGAAAAATATGAATCTAGCTTCGTCACCGGGCGATCCTATACGATAAACATCCATGTCGATATCATATGTTGCTCCGTTGACGGTAACATTAAAGGTCCAGCCAGCAGGCGTTCCCGAGGGAGTGCCCGCTTCAATCTGTGCGCCGTGAGTATCCATTGATTTATTAAGCTTGTGATTGTTGAGATTCATTCGGTAAGTCGCCGCAAAGGCAGTCGCTAAAACCAGTGAGAATATAGCAAAAAGCGTCATTGCAATAAGAACCTCAATAAGTGTCAGACCCTTTTGGTTTTTTTTCAGTTTCATAAAGCACCGCCTTTCACTATTTCTTATCGTACTGTATGACTGTAACCACTGTGCTTGAACCGCCCGGCGGTGTTGTGTCAAACATTGAGCCGTTAGCCGGAGGGTAGAATAGGAATGTCGGCTGGTCTTTGCCCTCAATTTGTCCAAAAATCGCTGCACCGATTACCTGAGTAGGGTACGTTTCTGTTGTAATGCCATTATTAACTTTCAAACCATATCCACCATTTGCGATAAGCTTACTGGTTGGGGCAAACATACACATTTCGACTAAACAAGGACCATTATTATTAGCATCCATCGAAATCTTATTGCCGTCATTTGCGATAAAGAACGTCTTGATCTCACCCGGCTTATATGAGCCAGCGGGTGCGGTGCCTTCGCCGTAATACAATTCTTTACTAAATGTAACTTTACCGTTCGAGGTATTAAAATTTCCGCCAAGACCATTGTATGTGTCGGTCGAAAGCACTTTAAGCCCATTCATATTGACGGTTTTTGAGCCGTCACCAACATCATCAACAACAAAATATACAAACTTATCAGTCGTCGGGTTGTTGATTAAAAACAAACTACTTTTAAAATCATAATCACTCGGCACTCTGATATAAATATCATCAGTTGAAACCTCAATATCCACTCGGTCTACTTGATTAAGCGTCAGGCCCTGAAGATCACAGCTCCCTGTGATACTTGTAGTCGGGGGGACGCCGGTGACAATCTTATCACCTATATATTTCTCGTTTGAAGAATCAGTAAACATTTGTGTGGGGGAAGCTTCGTAATCAAAAACCTTAGATGGGGGGAGAAGCTCAGGCCTGTTGCCCCTTGAATTATCGCCGTCAGCATAAGTGACATCATTCGGGAAGGTTTTGGGAGCAGGCGCAACAGCCGGAGGTGTAGTCAAACTGGGTACGTTGTTGCTTCCAAAAACATATGTTGTTGAGCCAAAAACATCTTGTTTTGTGTTTTGATTATTGTCCTGTAAATTACCTCCGACATATACATCGCCGCCAAAATTGCAGTTGCTTGAATTATACTGCATATTTCCGTGACATTCGGTGTATCCATTAACTATAATACCTTGACCACCGTTACCGCTTTCTGAGGTTATATTCCCTTTGACAAATATATTCCCAGTTACCACAAGTCTTCCGTCAACTTCCAAATTACCTTCGACATATAGATCTCCGTTAATTACAGCGTTACCGCTTAATTTAAAATCACCGTTTCCTGATTCACCAGGGTTTTTAGCTTTATAGGTATAGAAGTTTCCGGTCTGATAAAATTGTTTGAGTGAGGCATCAGAACAATATACATCGACAGGGCTCGTGGCACTGCCCGATGTGTCATCAGTCTGCCCAACACAGAATCTTGAGTTCTCTTGAGAAAGTTTTCCGCCTACATTAATATATCCGTCAGTATTATCCACTTTGGGTGAAGAATTAATATATTTAGGCATATTATCAATATGCATATCTCCGCCGAATATAGAGACATTCTGTTTTGTCAAATCATATATCGCTTGAGTTTTAACAACTACATTTGAAGCCGCATAAAACCCACCAGAAAATCCAGAGTTGTTGGTAATGTTTACCGTGCCTATCGTGTTTAAACTTGCTCCACCAAAAGCAAATACCGAGTTACTGCCAAAATCAACACCGCCGTCAACCTTAAGAGCCTCGGTGAAGGTGTTTGGTGAAGAAGATGAGGCAACCCTGACATATACTGCCGCCGTCTGCTGTACTCCGTTATACGTGCCCACTGCGCTGATTTTCACGACATCGGCACTGTGCTTTGTGAAGCTCAACTGATAATGCGGCTGGTATTTTCCGGCATCGGGGATGGCTATTACACCCGAAGTCGCCGTTGATGATGTTGTGAGACTTGAGGCGAGAGAGGCGAATTTGGCTCTTGCGGCAGGCGTGCTAACCAAATTGTCAACAAACGAGTCAAGCCCCGCTCTTGCGATATAATAGGACTGCTGTTTTTCGTACTGCTGATATGTCTGCCTTTGAGAAGTCGCAGCGACAGTGAGGGCGCTCACAATAAGCACCATCAGAATAGTTGATACCGCTATTACGGTTATCAAAACTGCGCCGTCCCTATTCTTCTGAAATTTAAACTTTTTCACTCAAACCACCTCTCATAGTCTGGTTAATACTTCGGCTTCTCCAATGGGCTCATATAGAAAAATTGGATTTCAATACTCATGTCGATTATGCCTGTCACATCTAAATTTGATTCGCTGATTGTTATTTTTGGGGGAGCATCCTCATCGTTAGAGCTAGCCTGCGGTATTGCAGGTTGTTCTGGAGAAGGTGCGGCAGGCTCCGGTACTTCTTCGCCTTCTTCATACGAATGTGGTGCAACTGTGCAATTTTTAACAATAACACTAATACGGTCAGCACTTTGAAGATTGTCAAAAAATCTCAGAGCGTCCTCAAGTGTTCCTGTGAGTTCACAAGTCACTGTTGAAGATGCTAGTATTTCACCGATAGGAACAATTCCGTCTGAAGGCATTGGTAAAGTTGAATTAATATGAGATGCCTCGTAAAGCGGGAATGATAAATATGTAAGCTTCGTTCTGTAATGCTCAAGCGGAGTTGCCTCTAATGCTGTCAGCTCAATTCCATCATAATCAAGAGCATCCGCCTGAAAGATTCCCTGAACATATCTGTCAAGCTCATAATTCGCCATTATAGGGAAGAAATTATCCGATAGATCTTTTGAATTATCATATTCAGTATCAATGTTTTTCCTAACCGCTTCAAGTGTCGCGACTCTTTGCTCGGTAGTCACCTTTTGATTTTGAGCACTTTCAAGTGCATCTTTACTATCTTTAAGCTCGGCACTCTTAGGCTTGAATACAAGCATATAGCCAACAGCTAATACAACCATTGCGATTACAACCAGAAGGATCATTTTCTCTTTTTTATTAATCTTCATTTGTATCACCAGCCTTTACCTTTACTGAAACAGAATAAACAAAGAAGTCTTCTTCCTGATCACGGCCAAAACTGTCTTTGGTGGTTATGGTTTCTTTGCTAAAGCCTTCATATGCAACTGCTTCAAAATAATTTGCATTCAAAAGATTTTCGATTAAGTCAGCCGGATAAGCCTTATCAACGGTGACAACGGATAGGTGAATATATCCTTCGCCTTCATCAAAAGCAATCTCGTTATAAGCTGATTTGTCCTCAGCGCATTCCCACAGAACATCAAAAACTTCACTTGTCAGCTTAGGATGGCTTGCAAGAGCAACATTTGCATTCTCAGCACCAGTTTTATAAACCTGAACCTTGGTCAAAATACCCTCAAGCCTTGAAACTTCCGCAAGCTTCTCTTGAACCTCAGAGCTGTTTATATAGCTGTATATTTCGTCTTTCTCCTTATTAACGCCGTCAATTTTAAATTTAAAGTAACCGAAGGTTCCGCCGACAACTACTGCGCAAGCAACAAATACGCCGACTGCCGATACTAGAAAACTGCTGTCAACGTCACGGCTGACTGTCGTGTCAACATCAAGAAGGTTAACACGCTCGGTTTCCTTCTTACGCTTATACATAGCGCCGATTGCGTTTGCAAAAGCGGTAAACTCAAAATTTTCATATCCCGAAAGTATAGTCGGAACCGAAAGAATGTGAGTTTTAACGTCCTGCTGTTCCAGAATCTTAGTGTATTTAATATAATCCCTAACCTCACCATAGAACATGATATCGCTGATACCCTTTCCACCGTGGGCTTTACAAAACTGAATCATCTGGAACACGTTTTCACTCAACGCTTCCATTACATAATCGCTTGAATCATAATCCTCTTTATCAATAGTGACAAAACGAGCAAAGGAGAGCTGGTTATTGTCATAAAGGCTGAGATTGAGGTAATTGTCATCAATCTGAATAGCAAGCAGCGGCATTCTGTCCTTATTCTTATTGTCCTGAAGAATAACTCTTGAAATACAGTTTGCGCTGGCAATTACATTTTTCAGCTGAATTGACAGCATGTTAAACAGTTTCTTGAAGTTATTGACCATTTCAAAAGGGCACGCCTCAGCAAGGATTTTATAGAAATGATTCTTCTCCTCCTGAACTTCGCCTACTATAGTATATGAGATGCTGTAATCACTTGAAATGTTCATGTTATGGTGCATTTGATTTTGAACCATAGTATAAATTTCAGAGCTTTTTGTTTTAGGAATACTAAGCTCCTTAAAAACTATCTGATTTGAGGAGATTGAAAGAACAGCCTCCTTGTCATACATCCTTTTTTCTCTGAGTCTGTCATTTACAAAGGTTGCAAGTCTGGCGATATCGTTAATATAACCGTTTACTACTACGCCCTCGGGAACATCCACAATAGCGGTCTGAGAAATACTGATTCTTCCGCCCTTCTGTACACCCTTGACAATTTTTATCTGTTTATCGGTAACGTCAAATGATAACAAAACCTATTCCTCCTCTTATTGTACTTGATTATACATATTAGTCATAGCCGGTAGGATTGATACGATGATAGTACCAATTACAGCACCCAAAATGATTATCATGAGAGGTTCAATCATGGAAACAAGCTTTGATATAGCCGAATCCGCTTCTTCTTCATAATAATCCGCTGTTTTAACGAGAATATCGTCAAGTGCGCCGGATTCTTCACCGACATAAATAATCGAACAGAACATAGACTCAAATATTCCGGTTTTCTGAATTGAAACAGAGAGCGATTCACCCTGCTTTACATCATCAACGACCTGTTTGAATTCCTCGTTGATATATCTGTTTCCAAGCACGGCAGAGGATCTCTCAAGACATTCAACCATCGGAATACCACTTGAATAAAGAGAAGAAAGTGTTCTGGCAAAACGGCCTGTATAAACCTTTACAACAAGCTTGCCTACCAGTTTTGATTTTATTATAAGTTTATCAAGCTTTAATCTGGCAGCAGGTGTCTTAAGTGAGTATATCAAAGTGATAACTATTACTATAGCGAAAAAGGCCACAACATACCATCTATCTCTTAGGAAATTACTGAAATTCATCATTGCCTGTGTAAGCGGTGGCAACTCTGAATCACCGAACATTCCAAAAAATACTGGCATAACGAAAGTAAAAAGACCGATTACGATAACAATTGAAAGGCTCATTAGTATAATAGGATACATTAGTGCGCCTTTAACCTTGTTATGCATCTTGTTTTCTTTGGCGAAATGGTCGCTCATACGGGTCATAACCGTATCAAGAGTACCCGATGACTCACCAGCGGCAACCATCGTGCGGAAAATAACCGGGAATGAACCTCCCCTTAAATTTAAAGCTTCGCTGAACGACTGCCCCTTCTGAACATCCTCATAGATATCCCGCCAGCAATCCTTCGCCTTTTGATTTGTCTGCTCTTTATAAAGAATATCAAGAGCTTTTACCAGTGTAAGTCCCGAAGAAAGCATTGCACTCAACTGACGACAGTTAAATGCCAGATCCTTTGTGGAAAATTTGTATGTACCATCGCTTTCTCTGGTCAAAGACTCCTTATAACTCACCAAGAACAGGTTTTTATCCTGCACTATATTGACAAGCTCTTGTTCTGACTCTGCTGCAATAGTCCCTTTAATAGGTCTTCCAGAGGTATCCTTTGCCACATAAACATAGTTTTTCAAAAACTGCACCTCCATAAAATATGAATACGCATAATATGGTATCATTAAGTATAACACTACATGTTAATTATTTCAATAACAAATGCCAAAATTCCTTCGCTATTTTTCATGTTTATTAAAACTGTAATAAAAACAAAATGCATTTTTGTTTAAATTGTTAGCTAATTTAACGAGTACAAAGAAAATTTCTTCACGCTATCAGATATTTTTATAAAATACACATTCATATCACAATATGTAATATAGTGACATATTATGGAGTGTGCACTTTTCTGCACAAGGCAAATAAATTAGTAAGGAGAGATACTATTGATAGAAAGTACCAACCAAAGCATACTTGATATGATTTTCGGCGGACAAACCAGCGCTTACGCGCCCCCTGTAACAAGCCGTAATGATGCCGTTTGTGAAACGCGAACACCTTTTCCGCAGTATACACCAATCGCTATGGCATATGTTCCGTTTCAGCAGTGGGAAAGACCTTATGACGAGGCTGTCGCCCTTTCAAGAGGAACAATATTCCCATCACTTGACAAACCCTTTATAGGTGAGGAGGCTGTAAAAAATGCAGGAAAAAGATAAGTTGATGAAAAACATACAGATGTACGATTTTTTTCTGATTGAACTAAACCTTTTTCTTGACTCTCATCCAAAATGCAAAGAGGCGTTAGATTATTTCAGAAAATACAGTGAGCTTAAAAAAACCGCCACCGACGAATACGTCAGGCTTTACGGTCCGATAACAATCGCTCAGTCCGCCAGCACAGACAGCTGGAAATGGGTTGAAGGACCGTGGCCGTGGGAAATGGAGGGGTAATATATGTGGCAGTATGAAAAGAAATTACAGTATCCTGTAAAAATAAAAACACCTAATCCCGCAATGGCAAAGGTAATAATAAGCCAGTTCGGCGGCCCAGACGGCGAGCTTGGTGCGGCAACCAGATACTTAAGTCAGCGCTATACGGCTCCCTCTTCTGAAGTTAAAGGCATTTTAAATGATATAGGTACAGAAGAGCTAGGGCATATCGAAATGGTCTGCACTATCATTTATCAGCTCACAAGAAATCTGACGATTCAAGAGATTAAAGACAGCGGCTTTGACACATATTTTGTTGATCACACAACCGGTCTTTATCCGATTGCCGCTTCAGGCACACCTTTCACGTCTGATATGTTTCAGTCAACAGGTGATCCTATTGCAGATTTAAACGAGGATTTAGCGGCTGAGCAAAAGGCACGTTTATCTTATGACAACATTCTCAGGCTTTGTGACGACAACGACGTGCGTGACCCAATCAAGTTTTTAAGAGAGCGTGAGGTCGTTCATTATCAGCGTTTTGGTGAAGCGCTCAGAATCATCACCGATAGTCTTGACCATAACAACTTCTATGCATATAACCCCAGCTTTGACAGATAATAATTACCGCCGCATTAAATTCATATGCGGCGGGCTTGTTTTTTATCGTAAAAATCAAATTTTGTTACCCAAAAAATAATAGTATCTTTTTTGTGAAATAATTATATTAGTATATCATTTTGGATATAACTATGGTATAATAAATTATTAGCGAAAAAATATACCAATATTAAGGAAAGATAAGGCGATTTATGAGATTTAATGAATTAGGTATTTCTAAGGAAATACTAAGGGCAACAGACGAAATGGGTTATACCGAGGCGACAGAAATTCAGTCAAAGGCAATCCCGATTATTCTTGAGGGAAAGGACGTAATCGGACGTTCTTCAACAGGAACGGGAAAAACTGCGGCGTTTGCTATTCCTATTATAGAAATGGTGTCGAAAAGCAGTGATAAGGCGGCAGTGTTGATTTTAAGCCCGACGAGAGAGCTTGCTATGCAGATTTCAGATGAAATTCACAAGTTTTCAAAGTATGTGAGTGGCGTATCAATTGCCACCGTATATGGCGGACAGCCAATGAACATTCAGATTACACAGCTAAGAAGTGCAAAAATTGTAATCGGAACTCCCGGAAGAGTAATGGACCATATCCGCAGAAAAACCTTAAGACTTGAAAACCTTAAGACCATTGTGCTTGATGAAGCTGATGAAATGCTAAACATGGGCTTTGTTGACGATATAAGAACTATATTGGAGACTGTTCCCGAAAAACACCAGACCGTGCTTTTCAGTGCGACCATGCCACCGGCGATTTTAAAGCTCACAAAGGATTTTCAGACCGACCCTGTGATGGTTGCCGTTGACCAGGGCAAAAAGACGGTTGACAGAATAGAACAGTGCTATTACAATATTCCACAGGCGGGGAAAAATGACGCATTAAAGCTTTTGATAGAATATCACAAGCCTAAAAGGGCGTTGGTTTTTTGTAACACAAAAAGCGCCACTGATGTTTTGAGCGCCGAGCTTAATGAGAGCGGTTTTAAATCTGTTGCACTACACGGAGATTTGAAGCAGTCACAAAGAACTGCTGTTATGAATGAATTCAAGTCGGGAAGAGCAAAGATTCTGATAGCGACAGACGTTGCGGCCAGAGGAATTGATGTTGATGATGTCGAGGCTGTTTTCAATTATGACATTCCGACTGAAAATGAATATTATATTCACAGAATCGGGCGGACAGGCCGTGCTGGCAAAACCGGAGCAAGCCATACGCTTGTTGCAAACCGCAGACAGCTCACGAATATCAGGGATCTTGAGAGATATATGGATGCGACAATTTCAGAAAAGACTGTTCCGACAATTGAAAGCATTGCAGAGCGCAGAATGTCTGACTTTTCTAATGAAATCAGAGAGCTTATTTCAAACGGCGTTGATGACGGCTGGAAGAGCTTTGTTGAGGATATGGGAGCGGAGGGCTTTGATGCCGTTGAAATTGCTGCGGCACTTTGTGCTAAGCTAGGAAGTAAAAACAAGCGTCTTGCAAAGGTGAGAAATGTGGCGACAGCAGGCAGTGTTCCGTCGTCGCGAATTTCACACGGCTCTTCAGGGAAGGCGTGGGTTCGTGCAACAATAGGCTCTTCAGCAAAAATCGGCCCTAATTTTATTGTTGGTGCAATAACAGAAGAAACGGGCATTTCAGCTTCACGCATCGGAAAAATCAATATATTCCCAGATTATACCGATATTGAGCTTTCAAGAGAGGACGCTCAGACCGTCGTCAGCGTGATGAATAAAACCAAAATCAAAAAGCAAAGTGTAAGTATGGAGATTGTTGAAGGCCCTTCTATTTCAAGTGATAAGAGGAGCAGGGGTTCAAAGCCTCAAAAGGATTATCGCCATTTTAAAAAATCAAGCTATAAAAAAGATAATATTAGATACAGATAACTCTGTTGATACTACTTTTTGATATTATAATAACCGCTGCGTTTTTAATAAATGTGGCGGTTTTTTTATTAACATATCCCCCGCATTCAAAACGAATACGGGGGATATGTAAAAACTATATTGTAAGCTCATAAACAAAAAAGCTTTCCTCTGTATCATACATGGATTCAGAGGTGTATACCAAAACGAATTTGTCTTTATTAATACTATGGTCATACTTGAAAATATCATTTATGCTTTTTGAAAAAACAACAACTACTTTGTCATCCTTATTGCTAATTATCTTGATTGTTTCATAAAAGCTATCTAAAAATCGTATACGTTCCATTGTGTACTCTATCTCAAATTTCTTACAGAAAGCAATATACTCCAACTCAAGATAGATCTGAGAACGATATTTTTCTGAGGCTTCCTTATAAGCATCGCTCCATGTTACATATGTATACGTTTGATAAAAATGAGTGCTATACCATTCATTTCTAGTTTTTGTATATGCAATTATACTGGTAATGTTGTTTTCCCAAAAGCCAATCACCGTTACATCATCAGGAACATTTTTATCCAGATACTCTGCCACGCCTTTTGAGCCTGAAAAATTTCCGTTTATGTCTTTAATAAAATAAGTAAATGGAGATATTATTATTGACGCTATGCATATCAGCGTAACAAACACCGTCAGCACTGATTTATTGTTAATATTAATATCCTTTTTTCCGTCTTTCCTTTGTTTTGGCGGATGGATTTTCTCATAATCAAGAGTGACGATAATAAATAAAAAAAGCAGATGCAAAAAGCCTGTTCGATGTGGGTTGCTAAAATAAATGGTCGTTTGCATTCCGACTATACACCCAGCACCGAGAATATATAATACAAGCTGACGAGGTCTTTTTATAAGCAGAACAAATAGCATTATCAAAAACATCAAAACAAGTGTGCTCAATATAAATTGTATATCCAAAACTCCATCGTTATAATAACTGAAAAATTTAGTTGTTGTGTCAAAACAAAAAACATCAGCCAGCACACAATACAACTCAGTAAACAGGCGGTCAACAAAACCAAGCGCCTCTAGCTCAAATCCACCTACATCTTTATTGTAGTTGCCCGCATCAGAGAGCTGAAAGTACAAAAATAAAGCACCGGAAATTTCAATGCCAAGTGCTATGTATCGTCTTATAGATAGCTTAATTTTATTTCTTTTATCTACAATTATATCTGCCACTTCAATCACGATAACAGCAAGCCCTATTCCCAGCATAATAAGATGTGTCGAGAAAAGAAGAGCCGCTGTGACAGCATACCTTATCGGCTTTTCATGCCTTTTGGGATAATACATCATCAATAAAAACAACAAGAACACAGCTAGTGAATAGTTTCTGGATACAGCAGGATACCAATACAAGAACAGCGGACTGAAGGCAAGAGTTGCCTTTAAAAGCTTATTGACATTAAGTTTAAACAATAATATATACAAAGATGCCGATACAAACAGCCAACTAATAATTTGCATTGTTATATAAGGGAAGCCAAGCTTTGAAAAAGGCATAAGAACCAAAAACCACAAGATAGGATGAATTTCATATTTAAGCTGAGTAAAAAGCCCTGACAATGGAACATCCCTTGAAATCAGCCACGCCTGAGCCTCATCTCTAAAGCACTCATGCCGGCTGACCATAAACAAAGAGAACCCGCACGACAGCAGCATTATCACAGCATAAAATATTCTAGCGCTTTTTTTGTTGTTATCTTTATCTGATAAGAAAGTCCATATTTTATTATGAAACAACTTGCTAAGCCTGCTGCTTTGACTCATGATACTCCTCCTCTGTATTAACGTCCCAGATTGAAGAACGATTTGAAATGCCGGTTTTTATTGCATCAACCGCCCTCATTGCCGTGAGCATTGAATGGTCCATATTATTATATCTATGCTGACCGTTTCTTCCTATACAATACAAATTGGATATGCCGTCTAAATATTTCCTCACCTCGTCAAATCTCGAATAACTGCCAAAATATGCGGGATATGCCTTTTTGATCTTTATTCTGACGCTGTCTAAAACATCCTCTTTATTTATTACATCAATCCTGATAAGCTCATCTATTGCATCTTTTATGAAATCCTCATCGGTGCTGTTCCACATTTCATCGCCCTCTGTGCAAAAATACTCAAGTCCAATCCACACAGTATTTTCAAGATCGCTTACCATATAAGGCGACCAGTTGTTGAACACCTGAATTCTTCCTATCCTTACGTCTCTTTCCTGAACGTAAATCCAACAGTCAGGAACAATATCAGAAACAGTTTTAAGCTTTGTCAGGTTTTTAATTTTTAGCTTGTTGACAAGAAGTCCCACGGTGATAAAGTCACGATAGGGGAGATTGTCGGTAATATTCATTATGCTTTCAGGAACATTATGCAAACAACGACAAAGGTCCTTAACAGGCATTGAAGATAAGACATAATCGCATTCCAATTTTACGCAATTCCCCCCATTATCAGCTTCAACAGCAATTATCCCTGAATCAGTATTATCAAATTTACACACCCTGTGTCCCATCAGTATTTGACCGCCCATGCTTTGAATATCCTTCGCCAGATACTCCCATAGCTGTCCCGGCCCCTTTTTGGGGTAAAAAAACTGCTCAATCAGAGATGTTTCAACTTCTTTTTTGTTCTTTTTAAAAGGCTTGCATATAGCTTCCTTTAATACTTTGAAAACCGAAAGCCCCTTAACCCTCTGCGAACCCCAGTCCGGAGCGATGTCAGACGGGTGAACCCCCCACAGCTTTTCTGTATAATCCTCAAAAAACATTTGATATAAAGGCTTTCCAAAACGGTTTATGTAAAAATCCTCGAGCGATTTTTCCTCACGCTTAAAGACAGCTGAACGTACATATCCAAACCCTGCCTTAACAGTCCTTATAAATCCCATGTTTATAAACGTTTGGGGCTTAATTGATATCGGATAATCAAAGAATTTTCTTAAATAAAAAATTCTAGATACTCTTCTTCTGATAAGCATAACTCGGTCTTCTTTTTCAGGGTCTGGTCCGTTCTTTGAAAAATCCTTGTCTTTGGTATCTAATAAAACATCATCAATCGAGGGGCTCCCCTGAACAGGCATGATTTTATCCCACAGACTAGTAACTTCCCTGCTTTTTGAGAAAAACCTATGTCCGCCGATATCAATTCTATTGCCGTTATGCTCAACCGTTTTTGAAATGCCGCCGATATCAAAAGATTCTTCAAGAATCACAGGCTTAATGTCCGTTTCTGTCAAAAGCTTA
Organism: Bacillota bacterium; assembly: GCA_023439835.1. Classification (GTDB taxonomy): domain Bacteria; phylum Bacillota; class Clostridia; order Oscillospirales; family Ruminococcaceae; genus SZUA-444. The sequence continues at coordinate 39,556 of JAEXUW010000016.1, forward strand.
TATGCTGCTGTTAATCCGGCTGGCCCCGCCCCGATAATTATAGCTGTTTTATCTGCCATTTTGTCCTCCCAAAAAATACTATTTAAATATTAGGATTTTTCTCATTATGTAATTCCATGTTAAAACCACACCTGTCACAGCAATTTTGACAAGCATATAATTAATATGAATTACCTTTACGCCAAAGTGCATGCCAAGTTCAGTTAAAGCTAGTCCGACTATTCCTATAACAAAAAACACAATAAAAGCCTTTAGATTTCTTCCTTTCTTTTCGGATTTTGATTTTAAAAATACAAAAACTAAAGACAATATGTAATTTACAATCAGTCCCCCAACAAATCCGAGAGCGGTTGAAACAAAAAGTGAATGTCGTTGTTCCTCACCGATAATTACTGAATAAAACAGATGAAGTATCCCGAAATCAACAAGAAAAGCGATACCGCCCACAACGCAGTATCTAAAGAATTCTAAAATCAAGTCTTTGTGTTCTTTAAGCTTTTGCAATAATTCCACCTCAATAAAATGCAGTATAAAACAACAATTATGATATATATTTTACATTAACATCGACAATCTGTCAATGCTGTTAATAACCGATGTATTTTTTATTAACATATCTCCCGCATTCAAAACGAATACGGGGGATATTAACCTTGATTAGCTAATATACATATTATAATATATGATGCACGCTATGCTTATAAATGGTTATTGGCAACTGCGTTATATGAAGGAGGGTTTTTATGGATCTTAAGAATAACAGCATTACACTTGGTGAGCTTTTGAAAAACCCAAAAGCAAAAATGCTTTTGGAGCGTGAGCTTCCGCAGTATATGAAGCATCCCATGGTTGGAATGGCTCAAGGGCTTCCGCTTTCGACGGTTATCGGCTTTGCGAAGGGAAACATTTCACAGGATAAGCTCAGCATGCTTTTAATAAAACTGAAGGAAATATAGTACATCGCCCCGTTAGCGGGGCTTTCTTTTTTGAGTAAGGAGGTGCTTGAGCGTTATTCCAGACATGACGGCGATATGAACAAGCTTGCCGTATTTTTTCTTATAATGCTTGTTGTAAAAAATTCGCATTGAATTATAAAAATGTGAAATCACCGTATCCGACTTTGTGTGAAGCCCGCTTTGGCCTTTTAAATGCAGTATTTCAGATTTTCCATAATACACTATTTTTGAGCCTTGCTTTTTCGCCCGATAGCAAAGGTCGATATCCTCGCCATACATGAAAAAATCCTCGTCAAAGCCACCCAGTATTGAAAACAGACTTTTTCGAATTAAAAGAAACGCCCCTGACACACAGTCCACCTCTGCCACCGCATTTTCGGGAATGTAGCTTTTTGTGTATTCGCCGAAACGCTTAATGCGGGGAAAGAGCTTGTGAAGCTTCAAGAAATAAAAAAGCGATACTCGTGGCGTGGGAAAGCCTCTTTTACAGCCGTGGTCTAGCCTTCCGTCGGTCAGGGTAAGCCTAGCCCCTGTTATTCCGACGCTTTTATGCTTTTTCATAAACTCAAGACATCCGTCAATTGCATTATCAAAAACTATTGTGTCAGAATTTAAAAAGAGAATAAATTCACCCTGTGCATACTCCGTCGCAAGATTACACGCATTTCCAAAGCCGTTGTTCTCAATTTCTAGAAATCTGACATTGTTATAACCGCCCTTGTTTTTAAAAAGCTCAAATTTATCCGATGAATTATCCGCCACAATTATTTCAAACGAGTGTCTCTTCACAGTCCTTTGAACCGACGCAACCGTCTGCTCGGTCAGTGCGCTGGTATTATAATTCACAATAATAATTGACAGCTCAACCATCAAAAAATCCTTTCAAGCCCCATGCCATAGCATATGTCCGCTAAAAATCTCGACGACGGATAATACCGCCTCGCTTCACACGCCTGACGTGACAAGAACAACAGCTTTTTAATGCTGAATTTTTTTAACAGCCCCGCTCTTGCTAAATGAAGTATAAGCATCTTCAAAAGCTCACTGTCCCCCCTCAAGCTTTTTGTATGCTTTCTGATAAGCCTGACAATCTGAACGCTTTCATTGATTCTTTCAGATTTAAGCGGACGTCGCCCCTCGCCTGAAATACCGATGACATTCCCGCTGTGAATTCTGTATTGCGTCAGCGCAATATTAATATAATACAGCCCGTTTTTTAAAGCAGCGATAATATTTATCAAATAATCATGACACAGCATACATGGGGCTTCCTCAAGATAAATGCCTTTTATTTTTGACGAAAAAGCCATGGTGCAGCCGGGGAAGAGATTACCGCCGGCAATTTGAGGGGCAATAAGCTTTACTGGGGCGCTTCCGATTATTTCAGCGCCTATCCGATTGCACATTGTCTTGCTTTCGGGGAGCTTTCGCCCGCTTGCATCAATAAGCTCGACAGCAGTTCCCAGTGCTAGTATTTCCGGATGCTTTTCCATCAGCTTGGACATAACTTCAAGCTTGTAGGGCTTCCAAACATCGTCCTGATCGCAAAGAAAGATAATATCGCCCGTCGTTTTTGAAACCGCACGGCAGAAATTGCGCTTAAAGCCGACGTTATCGCCACTTGCGAATAGTCGCCAGCCTGTCAGCTGATGCTTTTTAATAAACCGCTTGACTATATTAACGGTATCGTCAATTGAACCGTCATCGAAAATCACAACCTCATCAGGCTGTCTTGTCTGATTTTTCAATGACTCAAGCTGTTTTTTTATAAACCTTTCCCCGTTAAAAGTCGTCATCGCAACAGACAGCTTCATAACCTCACCGCTTTCAAAGTTTTTAATATTATTGCCAAAAGAAAAGCAATAAATCAACATGGTTGAAATAATCTCTATAATATGGTATATTTATAAAAATGATAAAGGAGGGGATGAAATGGCGGAACCCGAGCTGATAATTTTCTTGAAAAAGCACTTTAGCTTTTGGAATAGTCTTTCTGATGCTGAGAAACAGCTTATGCTCTCAGGGATTTCTTCTGTAAGATACAAGCAGGGGGAGAATATTCACAGCGGTCAGCGTGAGTGTCTTGGCACAATAATTATAAAGAGCGGAACGTTGAGAACCTATATGCTGTCTGAGGAGGGCAGGGAGGTCACTTTATATCGTCTTTATGAGGGGGATGTCTGCATACTCTCCGCTTCTTGTATTCTTCAAAGCATCACCTTTGACGTTCATATTGATGCAGAAACCGACTGCGAGCTTCTTGTTGTCGGCGCAAACGCCTTCGCAAAGCTGAACGAAAGCAACCTTAGCGTTCAAAACTTTTCATACAAGCTTGCGTCTGAAAGATTTTCAGATGTAATGTGGACTATGCAGCAGATTCTTTTTATGAGCTTTGACAAAAGACTTGCCGTATTTATAATCGATGAGCTTTCAACAACAGGCGGTGACACCGTCAAGCTCACTCATGAGCAGATAGCGAAATATATGGGAAGTGCCCGTGAGGTCGTTACCCGAATGCTTAAATATTTCGCAAATGAGGGGTATGTTACGCTTTCAAGAGGTGAAATTAAGGTTGTTGACAAAAAGGCTCTCAAAAAGCTTGCCTCAATATAATAAAAAAAGAGCGTCAGACAAAAAGCCTGACGCTTTAAATATGTTATGGAGGAAATTACTTAATCATTTTGAGGACTTCAGCTTTTGGCTTGTATCCGACTGAAACGTTAGATACCTCGCCATTTTTCATGAAAACAAGAGTGGGAATGCTCATAACCTGAAACTGTGCAGCCAGGTCAGGCTCTTCATCGACATTAACCTTGCACACCTTAGCGTCGGTTGTTTCGCCGGCGACCTCCTCGATTACGGGTGAAAGCATTTTGCACGGACCGCACCAGCTTGCCCAGAAATCAATGAGAACGGGCTTATCAGAATTCATTACCTCTGTTTCGAAATTTGCTTTTGTTAATTTTATTGCTGACATATCAATCTCTCCTTTATTAGAATTATATGTTGTTTTGATCTTATGGTCATATTATAACCGCAATTTTACACATATTCTGTGAGCAAGTCACCAAGCATATTTTTCCTTAAAAATGAAAACAGCCCATGAGTTCCTCAAAAAAAACAGAGGTTCTCAAAAGAGCTGTGCTTTCATTATTCGATTTCAACCATTATTTTTTGGTTAATGCGGGAAGCCCCCGCGCGCATAACGGTTCTGATTGCTTTCGCGATGCGCCCCTGCTTGCCGATTACTCTTCCCATATCATCTGAGGAAACGTGAAGGTGATAAACCACCACACCCTCTTCATTCGGCTCATCAACCGTAATGGATACAGAGTTCTTATCCTCAACAAGCTCGGATACTATTGTTTCAAGTAATTCCTTCATATTAACCCCTCCTGCTGTTTGTCAGCCATAAGGAACATTGGCTTTTGAGATTAAATAACGCCGTTATTCTTGAGAATAGTCTTAACTGTATCAGTAGGCTGTGCACCGTTTTCAATCCACTTCTTAGCCTTATCAGCGTCAACCTTGACAACTGTCGGCTCCTTAGTCGGATCATAGAATCCGATTTCCTCGATGAAACGTCCGTCTCTTGGGTATCTTGAATCAGCAACAACTATACGATAAAAAGGAGCTTTCTTAGCACCCATTCTTCTCAGTCTGATTTTTACTGCCATTTTGTTCACCTCCGCTATATTTGTGAATATATATTTTATCCTCAATGAGGGTAAAAGCAAAATAAGAAACTGCTCTATACTTGTCAGTCCGCCGGAACAAATTCGCCTATTCCCAGAAGAGCCAGAACACCGCAGGTGATAATTAACAGTGTGAAAAACAATTCAAGAGCTCTATCAAATCTACTATCGGTCTGATTTTTTCGTATGACGCCGACAATAATGCTCACCAGCTTAACAACACCGACAATTATGAAGAATATGCCCCAAAATATTGTGTTTCCGTCTGAAAGCCTTTGATCACCCAAAAAAGCTCCCCCTGTTCGTTTTTGAGGGAAGTGCTCCCTTTCCACTGAAGTTTTCAGCGGCACTTTACTTTTTAAAGAATTTCATGTATATTCCCAGCACTATAAGTGCCGTTCCTAAAATTCCGTAGAATATTCGAGCGCCTTTTCTTCCGAAAATATCGACAAAAAACCTAGCCTTTCGGGATTCAAAATAAAAATCCCAGTCAAAAATACTCCCTAAAAGCGTAATCACACCGACAATAAATAAAACAATTACTAATGCGTCATCATTCATAAAAACTCTCCGTCAATTAAAATCCGAAACCGCCCCCGCCAAGTCCTGGAAGTCCCATTCTCTTTTTCTTTCCGCCGCCTGAAAACTGCTTCATCATTTTCTGCATCTGCTCAAACTGCTTTAAGAGCTTGTTAACGTCCTCAACCCTTGTTCCGCTTCCTGCGGAAATTCTTCTTTTCCTCTGCGGGTTTATTAAAGAAGGCTTTGCTCTTTCAGCCTTTGTCATGGACTGAATGATCGCCTCCGTCCTTTTAAGCTGAACCTGCCCCTCGTCTAGGTCAATATCCTTTAGCTGACTTCCGACACCGGGGAGCATTCCTAAAACCTGCTTTAAAGGCCCCATCTTCTGAATCTGACGCATCTGCTCAAGAAGGTCATTCATGTCAAAGGTGTTTTCCTTCATTTTCTTTGCAAGCTTTTTTGCATCAGCCTCGCTGACAGTGGTGGTAGCTTTTTCTATCAGAGTCAGAACGTCGCCCATTCCCAGAATACGTGATGCCATTCTTTCAGGGTGAAAAACCTCGAACTCGTCAAGCTTTTCGCCTGTTCCGACAAATTTAATCGGCTTGCCTGTTACCGCTAAAACGGAGAGCGCCGCACCGCCCCTTGTGTCTGAGTCAAGCTTGGTCATTAATACGCTGTCTATTCCCAGAGCGTCGTCAAAGGATTTTGCGACATTTACCGCATCCTGTCCCGTCATTGCGTCAACGACGAGCATTATTTCATTCGGTGAAACCTCGCTTTTAATATTCTTAAGCTCCGCCATTAGCTCTTCATCGATATGAAGCCGACCGGCAGTGTCAAGGATAACCATATCATTGCCGTGGTCCTTAGCGTGCCTCAAAGCTTCTTTTGCGATTTTAACGGGACTAATCTGCCCCATTTCAAACACCTTGACGTCAGCCTTTTCGCCGACAATCTGAAGCTGATTGATAGCCGCCGGACGATAAACGTCACAGGCAACAAGCAGAGGCCTTTTCCCCTGAGCCTTAAAATATTTCGCAAGCTTTGCACTGTGAGTTGTCTTTCCGCTTCCCTGAAGTCCGCACATCATAATAACGCACGGCGGATGGGGCGGCATTTTTATTTTTGAGTTTGCGTCACCCATAAGCGCGCAAAGCTCTTCATTAACAATTTTAATAACCTGCTGTGCCGGGGTCAGACTTGAAAGAACCTCTTCGCCGACCGAGCGCTCTGTTACCTTAGAAATAAAATCCTTGACAACCTTATAGCTTACATCAGCTTCAAGAAGTGCCATTCGAACCTCTCGCATAGCATCCTTAACGTCTGATTCGCTTAGCTTTCCCCTTGATTTCAAGCGCTTAAACACATTATTCAGTTTTTCTGACAGACCTTCAAACGCCATTATATCAAACCCTCACGATATATTTAAAATAAATCCTTATGCTTTTCCATCTCGTCCAGAATTTCTCTGGCTGTGTTTGTGATTATTTTTGAGTAGTTGTATGTCGAGCTTTCCTGATAAATAGCCTCGGTTTTCTCTTTGATTTCATCAAAAAGCCCAGACATTCGATTAAATTTTTCCGCCATTTTGAGCTTTTGCTCAAGCTCTAAAACAGTTTCTTCACCGCGCTTAATGCTGTCACGAACGCCCTGTCGTGAAATATGCTCATGCTCGGCAATTTCAGAAAGAGAGAGATCCTCATTATAATAAAGCTCCATAACATCCTTCTGCTTTTCGGTGAGAATGTCACCGTAAAAATCAAGCAAAACTGAAAGCTGAAGGTTTTTCGCCATAAACACACCTCGCTTTTTGTCGGAAAAAACACTATTCTCTGGTGTAAAGCTTTTAACTTTACAATAAATCATTATATACGCTTGTTGCGTGTTTGTCAAGTGCTTGAAAACAAAATTTATCGGCCCCCTTTATTTAAGGAAGAAAATTTGGTACAATAATACTAATATATTTAAGGAAGTGGTTTTGTGAGAAGAAAAGACAGGGAGATTACCGACATTCAAGATATAATTTCTATATTAAAAAAATCCAAAAGTGTCAGTCTTGCTTTTTTTGATGAGGAGTACCCCTATATTGTGCCCATGAATTTTGGCTTTTCATTTGAAAACGAAAAGCTGACGCTATACTTTCACTGTGCTAATTCAGGGAAAAAGCTTGAGCTTTTGAAAAAAAACAACAAGGTGTGCTTCGAGGCTGACTGCTCTCTTTCTCTGGTTACGGGGGAGGAAGCCTGCACATACACTATGGAATTTGAAAGCGTTGTCGGATTTGGAGAAGCAGTAATAATTACAGAAAACAAGCTTGAAGCTTTAACCTTGATAATGAAGCAGTATTCTTCGGCGGAAAGCTTTTCTTTCAATGAAAAGGCTGTTGATTTTGTAACAGTTTTTAAAGTCGAGGTTGACTCAGTCACAGGAAAAAGACTTAAAAAGTAAAAGGAGCATCCGATGAAAAAATTTCTGGAAGCCGGAAAAATCGTATCCGTACACGGACTTAAGGGCGAGGTTAAAGTTCAGCCATGGTGTGACAGCGCAGAATTTTTATGTGAATTTGATGAGCTTTATTTTTCAAACGGCGAAAAAAAAGTTCGCATTAAATCTTCTAAAGCCGTCAAAAATATGGTTATCATGAAGCTTGAGGGTGTTGACACAGTTGAGTCAGCACAGGCTATGAGAAATAAAATATTGTATATGGACAGAGATGATGTTTCACTTGATGAAAACTGTTATTTTGTTCAGGACCTTATCGGGCTTGAGGTTTCAAACGCTGACAACGGTGAGGTTTATGGTGTTCTTGACGACGTCACCGAAACAGGTGCCAACGACGTCTATCACATTAAAGCTCCCGACGGAAAAATGCTTTATATCCCCGCTATTGCCGATGTTGTCATAGAAACCGATATTGAGAGCAACAAAATGCTTATTCGCCCTTTGAAAGGACTATTTGACGATGAGGATTGATATAGCAACACTTTTCCCCGAAATATGTGAGGCATATCTTTCAACCAGCGTTATCGGGCGGTCAAGAGCAAAAGGAATATTCTCAGCACAGTGCCATCAGATAAGAGATTATACAAACGATAGGCACAGACGGGTTGACGATACGCCTTACAGCGAGAGACAGGGGATGCTCATGCAGGCTGACCCCATATATAACTGCTTTTTAAGCGTAACAGAGGGAAGAGAGAAGCCCCACACAATATTCATGTCGCCACGTGGAAAGCCGCTGACACAAAAGCGTGCGGCGGAACTTTCTGAGCTTTCCAGCATATTTATATTATGTGGGCATTATGAAGGCGTCGATGAGCGTATTATCGAAAAAATCGTCGATGAGGAAATCTCCGTTGGTGACTACGTTCTGACTGGGGGTGAGCTTCCTGCTCTGGTGCTGGTCGATGCTGTCGTCCGAATGCTGGAGGGAGTCCTGTCCAAAGCGGATTGCTATGAAGACGAGAGCCACTTTAACGGCCTTCTTGAATACCCACAGTACACACGCCCCGAAAATTGGGAGGGGATGGAGGTTCCGAAGATTCTTTTATCGGGTCATCACGCAAATATAATGAAATGGCGCCGTGAAAAATCACTCGAATACACTCTAAAAATGCGACCAGACCTTTTGAACTTCGCCGACCTTTCAAAAGAGGATATTGAGTTTGTGAAATTGTTGACGGAAAATTCGACTTAAACGTTTAAAATTCCCTTTAGTCTATAATTTTTTAGACAGAATAATTATAATTGTCAATAACTTATGGCAATAGTGTACAAAACCGAGCATTAATTAATCCCCCAACGTATCTAAAGAAGAGAAATTTACCACTATAGGACACTTTGTACATAATTGCACATTGACTATGCAAAATATACCTTGTATAATAATGAAGTAATGAATTATGTGTTAGAATTTCTTACGATTGGAGAGAATAAATATGTTTGTTAAAGATGTAGTAGTTGAAAATCAGGTGGGGTTGCATGCACGTCCTGCAACTTTCTTTATTCAGAAAGCTAATGAGTTCAAATCTTCTATCTGGATTGAAAAGGAAGAGCGCCGCGTTAACGCTAAGAGCCTCCTAGGAATCCTCTCTCTCGGTATTGTCGGGGGTACTGCTATTCGCATTATCGCTGACGGAGCAGACGAACAGGCTGCAGTCGAAGGTTTAGTTGACCTTGTTGAAAGCGGATTCAGCGAGGATGCTAGATAATTATTTGCTTTCATTGGGGAGTGTAATCGTTACACTCCCCTTTTGTTTTGCCTTGAATTTTGTGTAATAATCAGGGCAAGCTATATATTACAGTTTAATTACAATTTGCTTCTTTAAATGGTGAAATATGCGCGTCAGACCTGCGAATTCCCGCACATTTAATATTTTATTCACACATTTTCGGGCTTAATGTGTTACAATTTGTAATATATTCGTTATGTTCGCAGAAATATCATTAAATTTTATCAATTTGCTTGACTATTTTTACTAGAAAAATCTTGCAAAGCGTTAATTTTTTATGTATTATAGTAATGATAAGCTAATTACACTGAAAAATTTTATGCAAGAAGAGGGGATATCAAAAATGTCCAACAGATTATTTCAGAGCGTGGTTCATCAGATGCGTGATACAATCGACAGCGTCATCGGCGTTATCGACGAAAACGCGTCAATAATCGCATGCAGCGATCTCTCAAAAATAGGAAGCACTAACGAATTTGTTTCGCTTGATCTAAATGACTCACATGATATTTTTGTCCGTGACGGATTCACCTATAAGCCGTTTGGAACACATATGAAGCCTGACTATGCCGTTTTTGTCGAGGGCATAGATGAAGTTGCCGCAAAGTATTCAAGCATACTGGCGATAACGCTTTCAAGCATCAAGCAGTATTATGACGAAAAATACGACAGAAACAACTTTATAAAAAACGTCGTGCTGGACAACGTTCTCCCTGGGGACGTTTGTGTCAAGGCGCGCGAACTTCATTTCAATTCAGACGTAAGCCGAGTTACACTCCTGATCAGAAGCCTTACATCAAATGATGTATCCGCTTTTGACGTTATTCAGAATCTTTTCCCCGACAAAAACAAGGATTTTGTTTTCAACATCACCGAAGCTGACATAGTTCTTGTCAAGGAAGTTAAAACGGGCGTTGAGTCAAAAGATCTTGAAAAGCTGGCACGCTCTATTTCCGACACCTTGAGCAGTGAATTCTACACAAGAGTCAATGTCGGTATCGGAACAGTGGTGGATAACATCAAGGATCTTGCACGTTCTTTCAAAGAGGCTCAGATTGCTCTTGAAGTCGGAAAGGTATTTGACACAGACAAGGTTATTGTTTCATACAACAACCTTGGTATTGCACGTCTTATCTATCATCTTCCCACAACTCTTTGCGAAACCTTCCTGCGTGAAGTTTTCAAAAAAGGCTCTATTGAATCCCTTGACCATGAAACTCTGTTCACAATTCAGCGTTTCTTTGAAAACAATCTAAACGTGTCTGAAACATCAAGAAAGCTTTTTGTTCACAGAAACACGCTTGTTTATCGTCTCGAGAAAATCAAAAAGCTAACCGGTTTAGACCTGAGAGAGTTTGACCATGCAATTATTTTCAAGATTGCGCTCATGGTTAAAAAATATCTTTCTGCAAATCCGGTAAAATTCTGATTTAGCTTATGAATAATGTCGCCTGTTTAAGGATTAAATCCGCTCGCGAATGAAGCTCTATCTTTAAAAAATAAAGGCGGTGCAGCTTATCCGTGGTTGAATTAAAAAATGTGTCCGTCACATATGCCGGTGGCGTTCAGGCACTAAACGATGTCAGCCTGAAAATTAATGACGGCGACTTTGCTTTTGTTGTCGGCTCTTCAGGGGCCGGAAAAAGCACCATGATCAAGCTTATCCTCAAAGAAATTGAAGCCGATACCGGAAGTGTCTATGTCAACGGCTTTAATGTGACAAAGCTCAAAAGGCGAAAAATCCCAAAGCTAAGAAGAACCATCGGCGTGGTATTTCAGGACTTCAGGCTTATCCCCACAATGACAGTGTATGACAACATTGCCTTTGTTCTGAGAGTAATTGACGCGCCGAGAAAATACATAAGAAGCCGTGTGCCATACGTTATCAGCCTTGTCGGACTGGCACACAAGGCTAAAAAATTTCCGCATGAGCTTTCAGGCGGTGAGCAACAAAGAGTTGCTCTAGCGAGAGCTCTTGTTAACGACCCCGCAATTATCGTTGCGGACGAGCCAACCGGAAATATTGACCCGGCGCTGTCCTATGAAATCGTTGAGCTTTTGAAGGCTATAAACTCCTGCGGTACAACCGTTTTGATGGTAACGCACGAGCATGACCTTGTCCGCTATTTCGGCGGAAGAATAATCAATATCAATAACGGCACTATTGCCTTTGATGAAATAATAGGAGGCAGTAATGAAGCTAAGCAGCTTTAGTTATTTGGTAAATCAGGGGATAACAAGCGTTTGGAAGAACAGGCTTATGTCCTTTGCATCATTTTGTATAATGACTGTATCTATGCTGATGGTCGGGCTTTCAATTCTTGTGACAATTAACATTAACCTTTTTATCAGCGGAATTGAAGATAAAAACCAGATTATCGTTCAGGTTTCTGACAACGCCACCGAAACAGATATTCAGACGCTTGACGTCATGCTCAAAAAGGTGCCTAATCTTTTTGAGGTTGTTTTCTTTTCAAAAGAAGACGCGTGGCAGGATATGACTGCCGGAATGTCGGAGGAGGAGCAGCAGCTTTTCAAATTTGCCGATTCAAACCCGCTTCCTAACACATTTAAAGTGCGAGTTTCTGAGCTTGAGAAAATTGACGAAACCGTACTTGCCATCTCATCACTCAACTATGTCGAATCTGTCAGCTCTCCAAAAGAGTTCACCGATATTCTTGTCAGCATTAAAACGGTTGTGGCGATAATTTCAACGGCGATTGTTTCCGCTCTGGTAATAGTTTGTATGGTCATCATTTCAAACACAACAAGAGCAAGCGTTTTCGCAAGAAGAAAAGAAATCAACATAATGAAATATGTCGGCGCCAGCAATGCGTTTATAAAAATCCCTTTTTTTGTTGAGGGAACAATTCTGGGACTATTCTCAGCGGGAGGGGCACTGGTTGCGACCCGCTTTGCCTATGAATCGCTTTTCAACATTCTCACCTCACGGGATTCTCTTCGCATCGCTCTCGGCTTTTCAAGCATGATTCCGTTTGAGAGCATTTTTATTAAGTCCGCAATAGCCTACGGCGCGGCAGGGGTTCTGTTCGGCGCTTTCGGCACAGTTATAAGCACAAGAAAACACCTGAAGGTATAAAATATGACATTGCTTAAGATGGAGGTTGTTTAATGAAAAGGGGTTTATCGTTTAGAAAAACATTTTCGCTGATGATGGTTGTTGTGATGTGTTTTGTTTTTGTTGGACAACAAGGCTCTCAAAGCGTGTCTGTCGAGGCGAAAACGCTAAGCCAGCTTCAGCAGGAGCGTGACGCGCTTAATGCAAAAATCGTCGAAAGCCAGAAAAAACAAAAAGAATACGCTAATCAGATTTCTGCAACGCAAAACAGCATAGCCAAGGAAAAGGAAAACAAAGAGGCTATCGCCAATCAAATTGAGGTCACTGAAAGTATAATAACAGACCTTGATGAGAAGATTTCTCTTCTTGAGGCTGAAATTTCAGCAACAGAAGACCTTTTGGTGGAGCAGGAGGCGTCAATAGTTCAGGGCGTTGAGGATTTCAAGCAAAGACTTCGTGCTATGTATCTTTCGGGAAATGATTCAATGGCAGCAATTCTTTTAGGCTCGACTGACTTTTTTGATATGCTCATGAAGCTTGAGCTGTGCAAGAGAGTGGCAAAGCACGACAACGACATGATTGAATCGCTTATTGACATGAAAAATCAATATGAAGCGACAAAGCTGACTTTAGAAACTCAGAAAACCGAGGAGGAAGCTACCAGAGCGGAATATCAATCAAATAAAGAATACCTTGACGGCCTTTATGCGAAAAGTCAGGATATGATTGATTATCTAGCAGCGCAGGAGCAGCAGTATAAAAACATGACTGCCGCCGCAATAAAAGCAGAGGAAGACGCCGAAGCCGAAATTGAAAAGGTCATAAAGCAAATGCAGGACCTTCAGAGCAAATACGTCGGCGGAACATTCCTGTGGCCTGTGCCCGGCTTTAACTACATATCATCATATTACGGAATGAGATGGGGAAGACTTCATAAGGGTATTGACATCGCCGGAAAAGGAATATACCGCGCAAATATAGTGGCGGCAAACTCAGGGAAGGTCATATACGCCTCCAACAGCTATATTCCGGGATACAGCTATGGAAAATATGTTATTATCGACCACGGCGGAACCTATTCAACACTTTATGGGCACTGTGATCAGGTGCTTGTATCCGTCGGACAGACGGTTAACCGCGGCGACGTCATCGCCAAGGTCGGAACAACCGGAAACTCAACAGGCTATCATCTGCACTTTGAAATACGCGTCAACGGTGTCGCAAACGACCCGATGAAGTGGTTCTCATAAAATAAATTTTGCTCCTATCGTTTTAACAAAAAATGATAGGAGCATGTATTTGATATAAGAAATTCGAATGGAGCATTATATGAACAAGAAAATATCACTCGGCGCCGCAATAAGTCTTATTGCAATTGCCTCAGCCATCACCTTCATTTTGACGTCAACCTTTTCGCTTGATATTTACAACGAGAAGCTTGCAAACGTAAACGAGAGAGCTGAGGTTTATAGAAAGCTCAGCGAAATTGACAGCTACGTTTCAAAAAACTTTTTGGGAACAGTCACAAAGCAGGATATTCTTGACGCTGTTGCTGACGGCTATATCGGAATTTTAGACGATAATTATGCAAGCTATAACACCGCCGAGGAAAATCAGAACAACAAAAACCGCCACAATGGAATTATGGTCGGCGTGGGAATATCGGTAACTCAGGATGAAAGCGGCTATATCCATATTGAATCGGTGACCGAAAACTCACCGGCGGCAAAAATGAACATTCAACCGGGTCAGCTTATAGTTTCAGTCAACGGGACCTCTGTTATCTCAGCGGGCTATGCCGCTTCAGTCGCCGAAATAACCGGTGAGGCGGGGAAAAGCGTTACTCTCACAATCAGAAAAGACGGTGTTGACAGCGACATCATGCTCACAAGAGAGGAAATTGAATTAATTTCTGTCACTTCAAAAATGATAGGCGATATAGGGTATATCAAAATCACCTCATTCAACAATAAAACCTCTGACCAGTTTTCTAAAGCGGTCAAAATTCTTCAGGAGCAGGGGGCAAAGGCACTGATTTTTGATTTGAGAAACAACGGCGGCGGGCTTCTTGACCCCACCATGAAAATGCTTGATTTGCTTCTTCCTGAAGGTGATATAGCCACTTCAACGAATAAAAGCGGTGAGGTTTCTGTTCTGGGTACATCAAATTCTTCAGAGGTTCTTCTCCCCATGGTTTGCATCGTGAACTCAAGAACAGCCAGCGCGGCGGAGCTTTTTTCGGCGGCTCTGAGAGATTATGACAAGGCTCAGCTCGTCGGCACAACAACCTTTGGAAAGGGCGTAATGCAAAACACCTATGAGCTTCTTGACGGAAGCTCGATAACCTTCACCACGGCAACCTACCAAACTTCAAAAACCCCGAATTTCAACGGTATTGGACTTAAACCTAATTATGATGTTTCAATGTCTAATGATACTGAGGCTGAGCTTGCTCTTCTTGACGAAACAACTGATGTTCAGCTTAAAAAAGCGCTTGATATACTTAAAACCACTATCCAGTCACAATAACGCCCTAAAATAATCCCTCTTTGAAGGGATTATTTTTTATCGTGAAATATTGTTTATTCGTCGCTTTTGTGTTAGAATAATACTGTATTTTATCGAAAGGCGTGTTATTATAATGACCAACAGCTATGAAAGTCCCTTTTGCACCCGATACGCAAGCAAGGAAATGCAGTACATTTTTTCTGCCGACAAGAAATTTTCAACCTGGCGAAAGCTTTGGGTTGCCCTTGCTAGAGCTGAGATGAAGCTTGGGCTTCCCATAACACAGCATCAGGTTGACCAGCTTGAGGCTAATGTTGACAATATAGATTATGAAGAGGCATCTAAACGTGAGGCTCAAGTCAGGCACGACGTCATGGCGCACGTTCACACCTATGGAGTTTGCTGTCCCGATGCAAAGGCGATTATTCACCTTGGGGCAACCTCCTGCTACGTCGGCGACAACACTGATATTATCGTAATGCGTGACGCATTAAAGCTCGTCAGAAGAAAGCTTATAAGCGTAATCGCACAGCTTTCGGCTTTTTGTGAAAAATATAAGGACATGCCCGCGCTTGCCTATACACATCTTCAGCCGGCACAGCTCACAACGGTGGGGAAAAGGGCGACGCTCTGGTGCAATGAGCTTCTCATGGATTTGGAAGAGGTTGAGTACAGAATTTCTTCGCTAAAGCTTTTAGGCCAAAAGGGAACAACAGGCACACAGGCTTCATTTGTTGAGCTTTTTGAGGGTGACAGCGAGAAAATCAAAACACTTGAAAAAATGATTTGTGAGGAAATGGGCTTCGACGGTGTCGTCCCTGTTTCGGGGCAGACTTATTCGAGAAAGATAGATGCGCAGGTGCTTTCAACACTTGGGGGAATCGCTCAAAGCACAAGCAAATTTTCTAATGATTTAAGAATACTTGCAAACTTTAAGGAAATGGAGGAGCCTTTTGAGAAAAACCAGATTGGCTCGTCCGCTATGCCGTATAAAAGAAACCCTATGCGTTCAGAAAGAATCACCTCTCTTGCCAGATATGTGATTATCGATACGTTAAATCCGGCATTCACCTCTGCTACACAGTGGTTTGAAAGAACTCTTGACGACTCCGCTAACAAAAGAATCGCCGTTGCCGAGGGCTTTCTGGCAATTGATGCAATACTGAACATCATGCTCAACGTCACCGACGGACTTGTGGTTTATCCTAAGGTTGTCAGGCAAAGGGTAATGAAGGAGCTTCCCTTCATGGCGACGGAAAATATTATGATGAGCGCTGTGAAAAAGGGTGGCGACAGGCAGGAGCTTCATGAAAAGCTCAGAACCCATTCGATTGCCGCCGGGAAAGCCGTCAAGGAAGAAGGGCGTGAAAACGACCTTATTGAAAGAATTGTCGCCGACTCAGCATTCATGATTACACAGGCTGAAATTGACGAAATAATGGTTCCCGAAAAATTTATCGGAAGAAGCTCAGAGCAGGTCACAGAATTCATCGAAAGCTGTATCCGTCCCATTCTTGAAAAGAACAAGGATATTCTGGGTGAAAAGGGCGAACTCAGCGTATAAAAAAGTCATAAAATTCATTTGATATTTGTTCGCTGAAGCAATTATATCTATTGACTTTTTTTGAAAATAAGACTATACTTATAAGGTGAATGTCAAGAAAGAAATATTCTGAGGAAATTAATTCTTCAAGCATATTTGTGAATGACAATTTAGAAAATAATGGGAGGATTAAATGTGCGACGTGTAAAAAAACCAGTGTTTTTTATTGTTGCCGTGTGCATAGCGGTTTTCACCTTTGTGACGTTTTATGGCATAAGCTCACAGTTCGGTGATGAAAAAACCACATACATTAAGGGCGCAGAGGATATTCGTTGGGGAATTGATATCCGCGGAGGTGTTGATGTAACTTTTGCTCCGCCGGAAGGCTATAACGCAACACAAGCAGAAATGGATGCGGCAAAGTCGGTTATTGAACAAAGGCTTGTATCTTTGAACATCACCGATAATGAGCTTTATGTCGATTATGGGAATGACAGAATAATCGTTCGTTTCCCTTGGAAATCTGACGAGGCTGACTTCAACCCCGAGGAAGCTGTAAAGGAGCTTGGCGAAACCGCAAGGCTAACCTTTAGAGAGGGCTATGAAACCGACGAGCTTGGCGTATATACAGGCATAACTGAAGAAACTGTCATTCTTGAGGGAAAAGACGTTTCTAAGGCAGAGGCTCTTTATAATTCAGAGGAAAAGAAATATTTTGTTTCGCTTGAGCTGACAAGTGAAGGTGCCTCAAAGTTTTCAGAAGCGACCGCTAGACTTGTCAATCAAACAATTTCAATCTGGATGGACGAGGTATGTATATCATACCCCACCGTTAATTCACATATCACTGACGGAAGTGCAAGAATTACAGGCACATTCACAGCGGAAGAGGTAACCACTCTTGCTAACAAGATTAATTCGGGTGCGCTTCCTTTCAAGCTTGAAACCTCAAGCCTGAATGTAATTTCACCGACACTTGGAACAGGCGCTAGAAATTCAATGGTTTTATCGGGAATAATCGCTTTTATTCTGATAGCTATCTATATTACTATCATGTACAGGCTTCCCGGTTTTGTCGCTGTAATTTCACTGATTGGGCAGGTTGCAGGTTCTGTTGCCGCTATTTCAGGCTTCTTCCCCGTGTTCCCAAGCTTCACACTGACAATCCCCGGAATCGCAGGAATTATTCTTGCTATCGGTATCGGTGTTGACGCTAACATAATCACAGCCGAGCGTATCAAGGAAGAACTTAGAAAGGGCAAATCTCTTGAGGGCTCAATTGCACTGGGATATAAAAGAGCTTTCTCGGCGATTTTTGACGGAAATATCACAGTTATCATTGTAGCAATGATACTCATGGGTGCTTTCGGCACGCCTGACAGCCTCTTCTCAAAGCTTCTTTATCCGATATTCTTCATGTTCGGGCCATCGACCGCCGGTGCGATTTATTCATTTGGATTCACACTCATGGTCGGCGTTATTCTGAACTTCGTTTTCGGTGTAACCTGCTCAAGACTGATGATATCTTCACTTTCAAAATTCAAGGCCTTCCGCAATAAAAAGCTCTATGGAGGTGTTGAAAATGAATAAGGTATATAACGTCGTTCAAAAAAGAAAGCTTTATTACGGCATTTCTCTCGGAATAATCCTTCTCGCCGTTCTCATCAGCCTTATCAGAGGGGTTGAGGTTTCAATCGAATTCAAGGGCGGAACAATGCTTTCCTATTCGTATACAGGAACGCTTTCCAGCAGTGAGGTTGCGGCGGCAGCGGCTGAATCTGTCGGTCAGTCGGTTAACGCAAAAGAGGGCGAAAACTTCTCAGACGGAACTAAATATGTCGAGCTTTCATTTTCTTCAAACGAAGGGCTTACAGCCGACAAACAGCATAATCTCACAACCGCACTTCAGACGAAATTCCCCGGTAATAATATTGAGCTTTTAAGCTCAAATGACGTTAATCCGTCAATCGGCGGCGAATTCTTTAAAAAGTGTCTTGTTGCTGTATCATTTGCTGCTGTTGTTTTGATTATTTATATTGCATTTAGATTCAAGAAAATCAGCGGTTGGTCTGCCGGTGTTACCGCAGTAGTCGCTCTTATTCATGACTGTGTAATTGTTTATGCAACGTTCATCATCTTTAACATTCCGATAAACGCAAACTTCATGGCGGTTCTCATGACAATTCTCGGCTACTCAATAAACGACACAATCGTTATCTATGACCGTATCCGTGAAAACAAAAAGCTTATGGGCGCTAAAACGCCGTTGATTGAGCTTGTCAACACAAGCATCAGCCAATCTCTGACACGTTCGTTCAATACTACTATTACAACAGTCATATCAATGATTGTCGTATGTATTGTCGCATTGGTCTTTGGTGTAACCTCAATAATCAGCTTTGCGTTCCCGCTTATCATCGGTATGATTTCAGGAACCTATTCGTCAATCTGTATCGCTTGTCCGCTTTGGATTGACTGGCAAAACAGCAAAAAAACCGCCGACTATGCCGGCAAAAAGAAGAAATAAAAAACGCGGCAGGAAAATTTTCCGCCGAAAATCAAAAGCCCGACGCTTGTCGGGCTTTTTTGCTGCTCAAATTCAGATAATAGACACTGATTTTATGCTTAATTTCTCACGCATGCTCTATAAATATTTCTCAACAAAGCTTTTCATATCCCGAAAGTCACAAAGCCTTGATTTAATGGTGTCATAGTCCCAGTCCCACCATTTTGACTTCTCAATTTTCTCAATTAAATCGTCAGAAAACCGCATATTGATTTTTCTGGCAGGAACGCCGACCCACACAGAATAAGACTCCACATCCTTTGTGACGACAGCGCCGGTGCCGATAACCGCACCGTTTCCGATTTTTACGCCGGGCATTATCGTCGCATTATGACCTATCCAGACGTCATTCCCGATAAAAACACTCTGTTGCTTTCGACAGTTGAAGAATTCGCTGTCATCCTCACAAAAGCCGAACAGCTCACTTCGATAGGTGAAATGGTGCTGTGCTATTCTGGTATAGGTCGGATGATTGCCGGGGTTGATTCTCACATTTGTTGCGAATGAACAGAACTTCCCGATGGTTGCATAATAAATCTGATTGTATCCGGCGCAGTATGAAAAGTCACCCATTTCAACATCAAAAAGCTCGCTGAAGGCTTTAATCTCAGTGTAATTCCCCAAAGTGACGTTTTTAAGAGATACATTTTCTCCGATATTTGGATTTATACTCAGCATAGCGCCAAAACCCCGCTTTCCTCTGAAAGATAATCGCCGATTTTCACTGACTTTGAGTCGTTGTCGCCGTGAAAATCACTTCCCCCTGTGAGGAACAGACCGTACTTTTCAGCGTATTTTCGAATACTCGCCTTATCCTCGTCACTGTTTTCGGGATGATTATACTCAAGCCCGTCAAGCCCGAGCGGCACAAGCTTGTCAATCAGATAGAAGTTTTTTTGCTGACCGCTGTGAGCAAGCACCGCTTTTCCGCCGGCTGAATTAATCGTGCTCACTGCCGTTCTCACATCGATATACTCAATGTCAAAATCGCATATTCCGCCGTTTTTGAAAACAGTGCTATAAAAGCTCCCGAACATGTCCTTGACCTGTGCTGTCATAACAAGAAACTCCATAATATGCTGTTTATAAATAAACTTTCCGTTTGCTTTTGAAATCTTATCAAGGTCGAAATAAAATCCCTTTTCTTCAAGGCGCTTAATCTGTCTAAGCGAATTTTCGTGTCTTCTTTCTAAAAGGGGATGGGTGAGTGCTTCAACCTTTTTCGGCTCTTTTATATTGTATCCAAGAATGTGAGCCTTTGTTTTTGTCACTTTATCAATCGCCGATATTTCAATCCCACAAAGCACCTGCAACCCGTCAGTTACAGGAATACTGTTGCGGTGCTCTAGGGTGTCATGGTCGGTTATTGCGATTGCGTCAAGCTTTGCGTTTTTCGCCGATTGAATAATTTCATTTACAGAATAAGTTCCGTCCGAAATTGTGGAATGAATGTGAAGGTCGGCACTCAGCATGAAAATTCCCCCTGTGAGATATTGAACACCTTGTCGCATACCCCCTCCATAAACTCAAGGTCGTGGAAAATGCCAAGCATACTGGTTTCGCTGGTTTTGAGCTTTTGAAGCATCTCCTTAACAAGCAGCTTTGTCTTGTTGTCAAGCGATGCGGTCGGCTCGTCCAAAAGCATCAGGCGTGGTCTTTTCACCATTGTATGCGCCAGATTGAGCCTCAGCCTTTCTCCCCCGGAAAATGTATTCGGATAAATATCCCACAGCCTTTCGGGAAGTCTGAAGTAAGAAAGCATCTCGCCTGTTTTTATCTCGGCGGTTTTTTCATTCTCACCCATATCAAGAAGTGCATTCATTACATGCTCTTTGGCGGTCGTTCTCGGCATGACATTCAAAAACTGAGAAACGTAGCCTATCTCGTATTTTCTCAAAAATAGAATTTCACGCTCGCTAGCGCTCACAAGGTCAATTTCACCGAAGGCGGCGCTGTCATAGATAATTCGCCCCTCAAGCGGAAGATAAGTACGGTTTATGCATTTGAGAATCGTTGACTTCCCCGCTCCCGACAGACCGACTATTCCGATAAAGCCGCCCTGCTCAAGCTCAAAGCTGATGTTTGAGCAGGATTTAATTTCACGGCTGACATGATGTATAAAAAAGCTCTTTGTAAGATTTTCAATTTTTAAAACCGCCATTGCTACCTCCTGTATTCAACTCGTGAGGAAACTACCCCGTCAACAAGCGAGTGGGTAATAACCGGATAGCCGTCAATATAATCAACGATGAGAATGTCCGCCTTTTTCCCCTTTTTGAGCGAGCCGTAATCCTCATCAATTTTCATTGCCCTTGCCGGATTGAGCGACACCTTTTTGACCATTTCCCAAAGCGGAACGCCGTATCTTTTGTTCATGATAAAAATGCTATGGAGCATAGCGGAAGGGTAGTAGTCAGAGCAAAGTATGTCAACACAGCCGTCTGTGATTGCGTCGGCGGCGTTCATATTTCCCGAATGTGAACCGCCAAGAAGAATGTTCGGCGCCCCTGCAATTGTATAAAACCCCATTTCCTTCGCTTTTCTTGCGGTGTCAATTGTTATGGGGAACTCTGAAATATCAACACCAAGCTCGCTGTTTGTATAAAGCTTTTCGGCACAATCGTCATCATGCGACGCAACTGGTATGCTGTTTTTATGAGCAAGCTCAGTCAAAGTTTTCAGCTGTTCAAAGCTTAGCGTTGACTTTCCCCCATGATACTCCAACACGCCCTCAAAGCCGAGCTTCGCAAACTCAACGCCGTTATAGCCCGATATCGCCTTTTTGTAAATTTCAAGGTTTTTATACTGCCCCTGTCCTGGGGTATGGTCCATAAAAGAAATTTCATGCACAAGCTTATTTTCTATCATTTCCCGGGCAATGTCATACGCCTCAAGGTTGTCAATTTCAATTCTTAGATGAAACCTGTGGTGAATAAGATGAAAGCGGTTATGTATATCGTTTATCAGATCCGCCATTTTTCTGACATTGTCTTTGTTTCTGAGAATTGCCGAGCCGAAAAAATCATCTTTAAAAAGCGATACCGAATGATACATCGTTGTTATTCCCTGAAAAAGAAGCTCTCTTTCACACTCTTTTAACGCAAGCTCAAAATCCAGTGTCGCTGTCGGGCGAGGCTGAATAAACTGCTCAATCTTGTCACTGTGAACGTCTATGAACCCGGGCATGATATATCGCCCATGCGCATTGATAACACGCTCAAACTCATATTCCTTTGTGTTGTCTGTAATATCCGCAATCCTGTCACCGTCAATAATCACCGTCATGTTTTCAAGAATACTATCCTCTGAAATTATTCTGCCGTTTATAATTGCTTTCAAGCAAAAGCCCCCTTAAATCAGTGAATGAACAAGCTGTTGTGTATATGCGTGCTGTGGATCCTCTAAAATCTGGTCTGTCAACCCGCTCTCAATAATTTTTCCGTCAAGCATGACCACCGTTCTGTCGGCGAGCATTCGTATTACCGCTAAATCATGTGAAACCAGAAGAATTGAGATGCCGAATTTAGACTTTATTTTTCTGATAAGGTCTAAAACCTTTGCTTGAACCGAAAGGTCAAGCCCTGTCGTCACCTCGTCAAGAAGAAGCACCGACGGATTGTTCGCAAGCGCCTTTGATATCTGAACACGCTGCTGCATTCCGCCCGAGAAGTTTTTGGGCGCCTCGTTCATTCGCGATGTGAGAATTTCAACCGCCGTCAGAAGCTCTCTTGCTCTGTTCGTCATCTTCTCTGCGTTTCTTGAGCCGGCGGCGATAATTTTTTCGGCAATATTTGAAGCCGCTGAATAGTCCATTCTAAGACCAAGCGCAGGGCTTTGATATACCATGCCCATAACTGTGTTTTTAATTGCTCTGCGCTGACTCGAGCTTGACTCCCATATATTTTTTTTAGCGTTTTGATACTCTGATAATAAAGCGCTCCCGCTTGTCGGCTCAATATCAAAATACAAGCTTTTCATGAGCGTTGACTTGCCCGAGCCTGACTCGCCGACTATTCCAAGCACCTCGCCGGGATAAAGCTCAAAAGTTACATCGTTGCACGCCCAGACGCTCCCGCATAACCTGCACCTGTTCTTTTCAAGATTGCTTTGACATAGCGGACAGCCGTCGCCATATCTCACAACCAGATTTTCAACCTTGAGGACGGGGTTGTTATCTATCAGCATTTCGACTTACCTCCCTGCAATATGAAGTATCGCTGCACTGATAATACGCTTCGCCTGTGACGCTGTCGAACATTTCATCAAGGTAAGTGTTATCGCTGTTGCAAAGGCGGCATTTCTTACCCTTAAAGCTCTCTTTTTCAAAGGGCACATCATCAAACGCAAGCGAAACAACCTTAGTGTGCGGCGGTATCGCATATATTTTCTTTTCTCTTCCCGCACCGAAAAGATAAAGACACTCTGAACCATTGAGCTTATCGTTGTCGAATTTAGGAATCGGACTGGGATTGATTATATATCTGTCCTCAACAAGACAAGGGTATTCAGAGGCTATTGTGATTTTATTGTATTTGATAAGGCTCTCATAAAGCTGAAGCCAGATGGGAGCATAATCACATTCTGCGTGCATTTTCTTTGTGACCTCCTCACGGGGCTCGACAATTCTCAACGGCTCGGGAAGCGGAACCTGAAGCACTAAAATCTGGTCATTATTCATGGGTATTTCCGGAATTCTGTGACGTGTCTGTATTATTGTCGCCTTTTTCGTGCTGTCTGTGGTTTTAACGTCGGTGCAAAGTCCGACGAATTTTTTTATGTTGACAGCATTAACGCTTTCGTCGCTTCCCTGGTCAATAACCTTTAATACATCGTCTTTTCCGATAAGCGAAAGGGTGAGCTGTATTCCGCCCGTTCCCCAGCCTCTTCCGATGGGAAGCTCACGAGAGCCAAACGGAACCTGATAGCCGGGAATGGCAACAGCCTTTAAGGTGCTTCTTCTTATTTCTCTTTTTGAACCCTCGTCAAGAAAGGCAAAATTGTATCGGTTAATCATCACATCGCCCCTCCCTTGTTTTTCTGACCGCATCCAGCTTTGACTGGAAAGTGACATAGTGGGGGAGCTTTAAATGTGAAATAAAGCCGTTCATTTCCAAGCTGTCGCCATGCATAAGTACGAACTCCTCGCTTTGTGCGGGGTTAGAGCCATCGCACCCGATTTCTCGGTCGATAACAGCCATAGCAATAGCCTTGTTTTCATTTCTGCCGAAAACAGCGCCATAGCCGATTGAAAGCTTGAGCTTGTCGCCGTCATCAGCCTCGGTGAAGCATTCAACCTCGGTTATTAGAATCTCACCGATACAAATGCTCTCTTTTGAGTCGAAAAGGTACGGCACCTCAAGCTCGATATAGCCTGTTCTGAGCTCGCCCACCGTCGGATGAACTAGCCCATAGCCTCTCAAGCACGAATAGGCAAGCCCTGAAATGAAGCCCGTATCCGCTCTTGAAAGCGTCTGAAGTCTGGCACTTCTCGGCGAAGGGAATTCTAGCATGCTTTCTGTCACATCAAAGGGCTTTTCGTCGTTTTGAGGAAAGCTGTCAATCAGCCCCTCACTTTTGAGAATATCTGAAACTCTCGGGCAGAGTGTTATTTCCTCACGCTCGGCATTTTTAAGGATTTCCTGCATTTTCTCAAAAAGCTCTATGCTGTTTTCATTTTCTATGTCGAAATTTATTAGCCTGTGAGTATAGTCATAGGTTGCACCAAGAATCTGTCCGCCGGGGATATCTTTAAATGCAGCTGAAATTCGGCGAACTATTCTCATATCGCTTGTATTGACAGCACAGGTGTAATAATTTCGTGTGAGCGTTGAACGATATGCTCTTAAAAGAAACACCGCTTCTTCAACTGCTCCCTCACACTGCTTTAGCGCAAGCGCGGCGTACCTTTTTGAATACAGCCCTGCCTCGCTCATTACCCTGTCAACCAAAAGTCCCATTTTTTTCTCTATCGCTTTCAAATGAAGGTCTTTTTTCGTTGTGCTTCTGTAATAATCAAGGAGGCGTATACTTTCCTCAATGGCTTCCTTTCCGCCTGAAACCGCAACATAAGCCATATCCTAACCCTCCCTCTTAATCAGTCTGGGAATTGAAAAAAGCCTGCTCTCATCATCAATGAAGATCAAATCAATCCCCTGTGGGAATTCAAAGCACATTTTATCCCGCTGAGATATCGCTTCAAAAACCATATTCTCCGTCACAAGTGTTATCCTGCCGTCAATTCCTGGCCCGCTCATAGTGATGGAGGTGTCACAGCCGGTATTAATTTTTGCAATAATCGTCGCTGATTTATGCGGGTCTGAAAGAGTTCCGCATTTTGCATTGCTTATTGCATAAAATAGATTTTCAGGGCTATCGGTGAAAATAAAGTCGGCATTCTCACAGTCTGATTTTTCTGACAGTGTGAGCGAAACTATATTCTCATCAAGCTCTTTATTTTCAAATGAAAAAAATGTAACCTCATTGTCTAGAAGTGTCAAGGCAATCGCAAGAAGCTCCTTGCTTTCGCCAAAAAGCTTGTCGGCATATTTTTTTATCTCCACAATTTTAAGCGGATTTGACATCGCCTTTAAAATCAGCCGAAACATCTGTTGGCTGTCAAAAACCTCATCAAAGCTATGTATCTTTTTCATTTGTCGCCACCCTTATCCATTGAGTTAAAGCTCACCATTGTTTTGAGATGCATTGCATTTTCTTTCTCACGCTTTTTAATCTGCTTTTCCTCTAGTGAAATGAGCTTGATTTCGACAGCCTTCATTTCATCAAAGCCACAGTTAAAACCACAGTCAATCACAGCCATATAAAGCGCCTTGTCAAAATCATCTCCCATAGTGACAGCAGTGCCCTTCACGCCGTTTATTTCAACGACAGCCTCAGTAACCATAACCTCACCGATATAGAAAAGGCCGGACTTCACAGGCTCACGCATTTTTATCATTGCGAGGGTTTTTGAAGGCTCTTTTATTATCGTCACTTTATATTTATCCGATATAACCTCCGACAAGTCTTTTAAGAGGCTTGTTTTCGTTTTGGACATTATTGAAAAAAGCCGTTTCTTCTGCATTACTTTACCTTCTCCTTTAATTTTGTTGAAATGATTTCAAGGATAATTACCGCGCCCACTATTATCAGTGTCAGGAAGCCTGTTTCACGAAGGTCAAAATAGAACCCTCCCGCCATGAAAAGGCTGTAACCTATTCCACCCGCACCCGCAGCAGCACCGACAGCGACAGCATTGGCAAAGTTTATTTCAAATCTCATGAACGTCCACGCAACCATATAGCTGATTGACGCCGGAACAATCGCCTGAAATACAATCTGCCAGTATGACGCTCCGCTGGCTTTAAGCGCCTCAATGGTGCCATAATCCATTTCCTCTATCGACTCCGCATACGCTTTAGTGAGATAGCTCGCACTGTGAAATGTGAGCCCTACCACAGCCGCTACGCTTCCTAGTCCCGCCGAAACCGCAAAAATCAACACCCATAATATTGTCGGAACCGCACGAATGAACGCCACAATGCTCTTGACAATGTTCGCGGTGTTCGCCTTTGCGATGTTTTTTGCACAAAGCAATGAGCCAAAGAACGCTATAACCGTCCCGAATATTGTCGAAAGAACGCCCAAGCAAAAGGTTATCAAAAGCTGATATAGCGCCCCTAAAAACGAATCATAGCGAAGTCGTGGCTGAAAGAACGCCGTTCCAATATTCCTCAGGGTGTCATGCATCGCCTCGCTAAAATCAATGTTTTTATAGTCAAAGGTGAAAAAGGCATACACCGTTATAACAACAAGAAAAATCAGCGTGATATGTACTGCCATGGTGCTCTTGTTCTTTGCGGCGATTTTAATTTTGCCGCTACGGCTTTTTGTGATATACTTGACGGTGGCTTGTTCTTCTTTAATTATTTCTGTTTCAATCATATCAGATAATCGCCTTTCTGATTTTATTTGAAATAAGCTCAATGATTATTACCAAAACAACAATCGCAATAACAACAAGGCTCGCCGTTCCAAAATCAAGCCTTTTATAGTACAGGTCAAACATATAGCCGATTCCTGTCGCTGTCAAAATACCGATTAATGTTGAGGAACGTATGTTGGTTTCAATCATATAAAGAATCCAAGTAATAATTCCCGCGATTGACGACGGAATTATCCCCTGAAAAACTATCTGAACAAAGTCAGCTCCTGTTGCCGTCAGTGCTTCGACACATTCTGAGCTTACCTCGTCAATGGTTTCTATAAACGCTCTTGTCAAAAGCCCGAAGGTTGTGAAAAAAAGCGCTAAAAAGCCTGTGATTATGTTTTGCCCGAACGAGAACATCAAAAGCATTGCCCACACAACGTCGGGAACATTTCTGAAAAAAGAAGCGACAATACGAACAACCCTGCCTGTCCAGCCCACTCCCTTAGTGGTGCGTGAACCTAGAAGGCTAAAAGCAAACGCACAAATCCCTGAAACAACTGTTACCGCAACACTCAATAGCGCCGTTTCAATAAGCTTGTTCCATATTTTTGGGAAGCGCTCCCACGCTTTCTGATCCGGAATAAGATTGGTCACCATCCAGCCTATCGCTCTGGGAATAGCGAAAATGCCATCTGTGGTTTTGAAGTCTGTCAGCGCTGATGAGCCGAAAAATATTACAGCAACAACAATAAAAATAATCGTGTACTTAATTTTTCTTTTTCTGAAAACATCCTGCCTATCCTTCATCATGACTTTTTATCCTCACCGATGTCTGTTATCAGCTCGCCCTTCTTTGAGCCGTAAATTCTATGTATTTTCTTCGGGGATAAATCCTCGGTCAAGCCGTCGAATACAATCTTTCCGCCGTTGACGCCAATGATTCTCTCCGAATACTTCATCGCCACATCAACCTGATGAAGATTAACAAGACAGGTGATGTTCATCTTCTTGTTGATATCCTTGAGATGATCCATGATTACTTTTGCTGAGTTTGGGTCAAGAGATGCGATCGGCTCATCGCACATTATCAGCTTTGGGCGCTGCATAATCGCCCTTGCAATGCCGACACGCTGCTTCTGACCGCCAGAAAGCTCATCACAGCGCTTGTATGCCTGCTCACCCAGTCCTAACAGATTAATTATCTCGAACGCCTCTTCCTTTTCCTTTTCTGTATAAAGTCCAAGCATTCCGCTTATCACTGTTTTCTGCCCTAACCGCCCATGAAGGACGTTTTCAATAACGCTGAGCCTGTTCACAAGATTATAGTGCTGAAAAATCATTCCAGTTTGTGTTCTTACTGTGCGAAGCTCTTTCTTTGAAAGCCTTGTTACGTCCATTCCGTCGAAAATTATTTCTCCGGTCGTCGAGTCAATAAGCCTGTTCACACAGCGAAGCATTGTTGACTTTCCCGCACCGGAAGAGCCGATTATCGACACAAACTCGCCCGGCTCTATTTTAAAGCTCACATCGTCAAGCGCTCTGGTTACATTATTATAAGTCTTACTTACATTTCTAAATTCAAGTAACGGCATTATAACTTCTCCTTAATCTTTTTTCCTTAACCAATATAACAACAACCAAAACGCAGGCTGCGTCTTGGCTGTTGAATTTCTCAATTAACGCATATGTACAATATCGCCTTTAATCTTTTACTGTTATGCTCCGAGCTCTCTGATCGGGTTGTACCACGAATCGTCAACCAGAACAATTTGCTCTTCGCCGGTTTTCTTAAACATTCCAACATAGCCAGAATCCTTAGCGACAAAAATCTGAGGATTGTTCTTGACCTCATCCGATGTGAACAGGTCTTGAATTGCCTTAACCTCATCTGCTGAAAGCTTGTCAGTATTATAAGCAAAAGGTCCGTTAAGAACAGGAGTTGATTTGATTACAACGAATTTTTTGCCGACATAGACATCAAAGGGAGCTGAAGCGTTCGCCTTAATCTGATAAACCGCACCGGGTCTTGCTTCTGTTCCTTCAACGCAGTCTGCATACGGTGCAATTTCAGTGTCACAGAAAGCCGCAACATCTGCCTTTTTTGAAAGAAGGTTTACGCCTGAGCCCTGATGTGAGCCGCCGAAAAGAACTTCAGAGAAGAACATGTTGCTTCCGCCTTCGATAAGGTCATCAGTTTCAAGGCTTCCCCATTTTGCGTCGCCTTTGAAGTGAGCCATAATTCCGGCTGTGGGAACCTTAAAGCCTGAAGTTGAGCTGTTGCTGACAAATGACATTTTCTTTCCGACAATATTGTCGATTGAATAAACACCGTCTTTTAAATACTGGCTTGCATCGTTTTCATTTACATTGAGGAAAGAATAGTAGATAGCGTCTTCTAGCGTTCCCGATGCACCTGAGTTAACAAACAAAGGTAAAACCTTGCCCTTTGACTTTGTGTTTGCCTCTATATATCCCTGTGCGCCCATGAAGCTGATGGTTGCCGTTCCGTTTGCGATTGCCTCAATAGCGATTGCATAGTCAGTTGTGAGCTTCTGCTCAACCTGTCTGCCTGTCGCCTGTTCAAGAAGTCTAGCAAACTCCTCACGAGCCGGCTTATAGTCCTCTGCTGATTCATTAGGGTACCATACAAGAACGATTTTCTCATTGTTTTTTTCGGGCGCCTTTGTTGTTGTGGCACCGGGCTGAGTTGTTCCTGCCGCTTGTTCAACCGACGAATCGTCTTTGCCGCAGGCTGTCATTCCAAGAAGAACAGCGCCGGCGAGAGCAGTAGAAACTACTGACTTAAAAAGTTTTTTAAAGTTCATTATTAAGCTCCTCATTATCAAATTTTTCTTTATGATTGCTATTTAATTGTAAAGCCTGTTCGTAAAATAGAAAGCCAAAATATATATAACCGTTGTAAATTATCGCAAAAATTCGTAAATGCTCAAAGTTGCCCATATCTTGCCCTTAATCTTGCTAATTCCCTTGACTTCTTGCTTTCTTTCCTATAAAATAAGTATATTGTGACAGTTCGGATTTTCCGTTAAATAATAATAAAGGTGGTCAAATCAATGCTTTCCAACACTGAAAAAACAATGGATAAAATTGTGGCTCTTTGTAAAAACAGAGGCTTTGTATATCCGGGAAGTGAAATTTACGGCGGGCTTGCAAACACATGGGATTACGGGCCTTATGGAGTGGAGCTTAAAAACAACATAAAAAAGGCATGGTGGAAGAAATTCGTACAGGAATGTCCCTATAACGTCGGGCTTGACAGCGCTATATTGATGAATCCCCAGACTTGGGTGGCTTCTGGCCATGTCGGCGGCTTTTCTGACCCTCTTATGGACTGTAAGGATTGTAAAACACGTCACCGCGCCGACAAGCTCATTGAGGATTTAGGGCTTGACAATCCCGGCGGCTGGTCTGATGAGCAACTAATGGCATATATCAAAGAAAAAAACATCAAATGCCCGAATTGCGGAAGCACAAACTTCACCGATATCAGAAAATTCAACCTCATGTTCAAAACCTTTCAGGGTGTAACTGAGGATTCCAAGAATGAAATTTTTCTTCGTCCGGAAACTGCACAGGGTATTTTCGTTGATTTTGCGAATATTCAAAGAACGTCGAGAAAGAAGGTTCCCTTTGGTGTTGCTCAGATAGGAAAATCGTTTAGAAACGAAATCACACCAGGAAACTTTATTTTCAGAGTACGTGAGTTTGAGCAGATGGAGCTTGAGTTTTTCTGCAAGCCCGGAACAGAGCTTGAATGGTTTGCTTTTTGGAAGGAATACTGCAAAAACTGGCTGTTAAGCCTCGGGTTAAGAGAAGAAAGTCTGAAGTTCCGTGACCATGACCCTGATGAGCTGTCGCATTATTCAAACGCGACAACAGACTTTGAGTTTATGTTCCCGTTTGGCTGGGGTGAGCTTTGGGGAGTAGCAAGCAGAACTAACTTTGACCTAACCGCTCATCAGACAACAAGCGGAAAGTCACTTGAATACTTCGATCCCGATGATAATTCAAAATATATTCCTTATGTTATTGAACCGTCACTCGGCGTTGAGAGATTCTTTTTATCAGTAGTAACAGACGCTTATGACGAAGAGCAGATAGGTGAGGGCGACACAAGAACAGTCTTGCACCTTCATCCCGCTCTTGCTCCGATTAAGGCGGCTGTCCTCCCGCTGGTTAAAAAGCTTAAGGAGCCTGCGACTGAGCTTTATACAATGCTTTCAAAGAAGTTCATGGTCGAATATGACGAGGCTGGTCAAATCGGAAAAAGATACCGCCGTCAGGACGAAATCGGAACGCCGTTATGTATCACCTTTGACTTTGATTCTCTTGAGGACGGCTGTGTGACTGTTCGTGACAGGGACACCATGCAACAGGACAGAGTAAAAATTGACGAGCTTGTCGCTTATATTGACAAAAAGCTTGAATTTTAAAATCAGATAATAAAACAACCCCCATAAGCAGATTAATTCTGCCTATGGGGGTTGTAGCTTATTTATTATCCGCCTGAACGTTCAAGCCATGCGCTTGCGATATCGAGCGCCTCATAAAGACTTGACTTTTCAGTTGTTTTTACAATTCTTTCATTAGCGGGCAGACTCTCATCTGTCAGCATTCTAAAAATCCTCACCTTTGTGGCAACATCAAGATCGCCAACTTTTTCGGTCGCTATAATCTGTATCATGACAACCTGCTCATCCGACATGTTCCCGTAATAAATCGTATTATCATTTCTCACGAGTGGGAACCCCTTATATTTAAAAAATGTCGGCGCTCCGGTTGAACTGTTTTTGCTCATTCTCCATTCCTCCTCATTATATTTTTAAAAAAGCAAGCTTAATATAATCATCCTTTCTATCTTTAATTATATCTCAGAGTGTGTGAAAAAAATGTCTGAACCGCCCCAAAAACTCTGAGAGCTTTTTTATCTTTTTGTAATTCTCATAATTATTATACCATATTTTGAAATAATATTGCATACTTATGAGGAAATTTTTCCTTAAGCCTGAAGCTTGTTTTCAAGAAGCTCTATGCCCTTCTTAATTCTGCTTATAGAATCCTCTTTGCCGATAATCTTACAAAGCTCGATTCCGCCACCGGGGGTAAACTGCTTTCCTGAAACTGCAACGCGCAAAGGCCAAAGCACTGCGCCGTTTTTAACGCCCATTTTCTCAATCAAAGAGAATAAAGCCTCGTGGACGGCCTCAACAGTCCAGTCTGAAATGCCCTCGACAACAGGTAAAGTTTCTTTTAAAGCTTCAAGCGACGATTCAAGCGTGGTTTTCATTTTCTTGTGAACATACATTTCAAGGTCATATTCGGGCAGAGCGTCGATGAAATCAACCTGCTCGGGAATATCAGTGAAAAGCTCCGTCCTCGGCTGTAATACCTCGCAAATAAGCGGAATGTCAACATCCTCTCTTTTGCATACCTGACGTATATGAGGAAGCGCATATTCAATGAACTTTTCTTTTTCTAAACGCCTGATATATTCGCCGTTGATTGCTTTTAATTTGACAGAGTCAAATATTGCGGGCGACTTTGAAATGCCACTGATGTCAAATTCGTTTATAAGCTCATCCAGTGTGAAGATTTCCTGCTCACCCTTTGGCGCCCAGCCAAGAAGTGCGATAAAATTCACAACCGTTTCAATGAGATAGCCTTTTGCGATCAAATCTTCAAACGAAGCGTCGCCGTTTCTTTTTGACAGCTTGTGAGTTGAATCCTTCATAACAGGGGGGCAGTGTATATACACAGGAACATCCCAGCCGAAGGCTTTGTATAATAGATTATATTTCGGTGCCGATGAAAGATATTCATTTCCTCTCACGACGTGAGAAATGCCCATGAGATGGTCGTCAACGACGTTTGCGAAATTATAAGTGGGCATACCGTCTGTTTTAATCAAAATCTGGTCGTCAAGAACTGAATTGTCAACGGTAATATCACCATAAACCTCATCGTGAAAGGTGGTTGCGCCCTCAAGCGGCATCTTCTGACGGATAACATACGGTGTGCCGGCGTCTAGCTTCTCTTTTATCTCAGCTTCTGAAAGATTTCGGCAATGTCTGTCGTACATCGGGGGGATATGTGAAGCCTCCTGAATTTTGTGAAGCTCGTCAAGCCTGTCTTTATCACAAAAGCAGTAATATGCATGCCCGCTTTTTACAAGCTGCTGTGCATACTCCTTGAACATTCCCATTCTTTCAGACTGAACATACGGCCCGACCGGTCCGCCAATATCAGGGCCTTCATCCCAGTTAAGCCCCGCTTTTCTAAGGGTGTTGTAAATAATATCAACAGCACCCTCGACAAATCTTTCCTGATCAGTGTCCTCAATTCTCAAAATAAAGTCGCCGCTGTTTTTTCTTGCTATAAGATAGGTATAAAGCGCAGTCCTCAGATTTCCAATGTGCATATATCCTGTCGGGCTTGGCGCAAACCTCGTCCTCACCTTATTCATTTTCATATCCGCCTTTCGGTTGTTTGAAGTATAGATATTCCTCAGCTTTTTTCAGGTCTTTTGAAAGCCTGTTTTTAAGCTGTTCAATGCTGTCAAATTTAATCTCCGGTCTAATGAATTTCTTTAAATAAACGGTTACTTCCTTGTCATAAAGATTCCCGTCAAAGCCGATGATGTGCGTTTCGGCGAGTGGAGATTTTTCACCGCCGATTGTGGGCTTTACCCCGACGTTTGTAACCGACGGATAAAGCTTTCCATCAATTAACACATTTGAAACATACACGCCGAATCTGGGCACAACCTGCATCGGCGGAAAATACTGATTAATCGTGGGGAAGCTTATAGTCCGCCCAATTGAGTTTCCGTGGACGACCTTGAGACGAAACTGAAAATCATAGCCGAGCAAAAAGTTTGCTATATCTATGCTTCCCTCACGAATATGACGCCGAATTTCAGTTGAGCTTATCGGCGCACCGTTAAAATATGTGAAGGGAAGAATAATCGTGCTGATTTCGTGCTTTGAGCAAAGCCTTGAAAGCTCTCTGCTGTCCCCGAAGGCGCCCTTTCCGAAGCGGAAATTTTCACCGCAAATAGCTACAGAGGCGTTTAACTTTTCCACAAGAATTTTTTCAACAAATTCCTCAGAGGTTAAATTCCTAAGCTCAGAAAATTCAGGGGAATATACATAGTCCACTCCCATTTCATCGAGCTTTTCAAGCTTAAGCTCATCACTGATAAGCATATCCAGCCTGCCGTTTCCTTTTGTGGTTACGGTTTTAGCACAAAACGTGAATACAGCCGACGAAAGCCCTTTATCTCTAAAGCTCAGCGCCGATTTTATGACATCCTGATGCCCTCTGTGGATTCCGTCGAAAACGCCTAGCGCGACAGCGGTTCTCTTTTCGGGAACCCTTGTGCTGTTCGTGAGATTTTCCACATCCTGCCCCCTATGCTGTGATTATTCAAAAAAGTTCTTAAACACCGACAGCTCATTTTCATCATAGCTTACTTTCCCAAGCCCCAGAAAAGAACCGTCAAAGCTAAATATTTGATATATTTCATTTCCCGGTGTGAAGCACACCCTCGCGGAATCAAGCTTAATACCGTTTTTATATTTTGCCGTCTGAATTTCGTCAAGAAAGATTTTTTCATATTCTTCAAAAGCCTTTTGAATCGGAATAATTACCTCACAAAGCCTTTCCGACCTTTTAAGCTCGACTATTTCGTCGAAGGTCAAACAATCTTTAAGCAAAAATCCGCTTGAGGAGTTTCTGACAAGAGAGCTCATCGCCGCAAAGCAGCCAAGCTTTTCGCCCATATCGTGAATAATAGTGCGAATATA
Organism: Bacillota bacterium; assembly: GCA_023439835.1. Taxonomy (GTDB): domain Bacteria; phylum Bacillota; class Clostridia; order Oscillospirales; family Ruminococcaceae; genus SZUA-444. Next base: position 74,413 of record JAEXUW010000016.1, read on the forward strand.
AGTCCCCTTTGAGCAGGAGATAAACACTGTGCCTTCTTGTTCTTTCTCGTCAAAGTCAAGGAGCTTTATTTCGGCGACGTTTATTTTTCGTGACTGGCGTTCAACCTCAATGCCCTGTCTAGCTAAGTCATACAGGCGTTTTCCACCAACAGAAACAGCCGAATACATCGGCGGAAGCTGGTCGGTTTCACCCAGAAAGCTCAAAAGAGCGTTAGAAACGTCCTGTCGGCTTGTCACTATATCAGACTTTTTTAAAACTGTGCCGGTGATATCCTGTGTGTCGGTTTTTATTCCAAGCCTAAAGCCGGCGGTATAGCTTTTTTCATTGTTCGGGAGTATGTCGCAGGCTCTTGTTGCTTTCCCGATAAAAACGGGAAGGACACCGGTCGCCAACGGGTCTAGCGTGCCCGAATGCCCAAGCCTTTTGATTTTTAATATTCCGCGAAGCTTTGCGATAACGTCAAACGACGTGAACCCCTGGGGCTTGTTTACAAGAAGAATCCCGTTCATCCTATCATATCAAGCGCACGACAGCAAGCGCTCAGAAGCCTTTTCTTAATGTCGGGAAGCTCGCCCTTCATCTCACAGCCGGCAGCTCTGACGTGCCCGCCGCCGCCGAATTCGGCACAAATGGCAGAAGCGTCAATTTCATCTGTCGTTCTAACTGAAACTCTAAATATGTTCTCTTCACGCTGTTTTACTAAAAGTCCAATCTGAACCCCTTCAACCTGAAGCGTAATGGATGTAAGTCCGTCAAATTCAGCCGGGTCTATTCCGCTGAGAGTGATAAGGTCAGAGCTGACGATTATCATAGAGCAGCGGTTGTCAAAGAAGAATTCCATGCTTTTTGCCGCAGCCTGCTCGACAAGTATTCTGCCCATTGACTTAACGTCGAACATTGCGCGGTTAATTTTTGCATAGTCAATTTGAAATTTCATTAGCTCTGCTGCAATTTCATGTGTTCTTGACGTAGTGCTTTCATATTTAAAACAGCCTGTGTCTGTCGCTATTCCGGTATACAGACACTTCGCTATCAGTGTGTTAATCGGCTTTCCCGACGCTTTGAAAACCTCAAAAAGCACCTCGGCAGCCGCCGAAGCCTTCCCGTCGAGAAGTGTTTGCTTTGCATAAAACGTATTAGAAATGTGATGGTCAATACAAAGGTCAATCATACCAGGCTCTTTGTATTTTGACAGATTTTCACCGAGAAGCTTTTCGTCGGCGGTGTCAACAGAAATGACACATCCCTCTTCAAACTCCATCGGGGAATAATCGCTGTACAAAAAGCTGTATCTTGCGGGAAGCTCGTCATTATTCAAAACGTTCGCCTTTTTCCCCATTGCTCTTAAAAATTCACAAAGGGCAAAGCCACAGCCCAGCGTATCACCGTCGGGATTTCTGTGTGTCAAAATGCTAACATTGTCACATTCCTCAAGAAAATTCACTACTGCATTTATATCCATCTTTTATACTTCCCCCTGAATCAGACGGTGTTGTTATCGTCGGAAGAAAATTCCTTTAACAGCTTATTGATTTCAACACTATGCTCCATCGAATTATCGGCAATGAATTTAAGCTCAGGGCAACGCCTTAAATGAAGTCTGTTTGAAAGCTCTCTCTTTATATATCCTGATGCGCTTTCAAATCCCTTTACAGCTTCCTTTGCTTTTTCAAATCCGTCAATACTGCTTACATATACCTTGCAGTACGAATTGTCACTGGAAATATCACATCTGATTATTGTGAGAAGCCCGCCTGCAATTCTCGGGTCCTTCAGCTCTCTTGCAAGAGCGGAAATTTCTCTTTTCATATCCTCGGCCAGACGGCCCGACTTGAAGTTTGGCATAACAATCCTCCTGACGGATTAATAATATTAATCCCTGTATTCTTCGATTATAAACGCTTCGTATATGTCACCCTCTTTAATGTCATTAAATCTGTCAAGTGTAATTCCGCATTCATATCCTTGTGCAACGTCTTTGACATCGTCTTTAAATCTCTTCAGCGTTGACATTTTGTCAACCGCTATGATAATTCCGTCACGGACAATACGTATTTCACAGTTTCTCATCACCTTGCCGTTGACAACATAACAGCCTGCAACAGTTCCGACATTTGTGATTTTATAAACCTGACGCACTTCAATTCTCGCACATTCAACCTCACGGGTTTTAGGTGCAAGCATTCCCTTCATAGCCGTCGAGATTTCCTCAATAGCGTCATAAATGATTCTGTAAAGTCTGATATCAACACCGTCACGCTGTGCGTTTTCCATTGCCACAGGGTCGGGACGGACATTAAATCCGACGATAATTGCATTTGAAGCGTTAGCAAGCATAACGTCGCTTTCTGAAACTCCACCAACACCGCCGTGAATAACCTTAACTCTGACTTCTTCGTTTGTGAGCTTTTCAAGTGACTGCTTAACAGCTTCGACAGAGCCTTGAACGTCAGCCTTGACGATAATCGGAAGCTCCTTCATTTCGCCCTGTGAAATCTGGCTGAACAGATTATCAAGGGTGACCTTCTGATACTGAGCAAACTGAGCTTCCTTCGCCTTGAACTTTCTCTGGTCAACAAGCTCACGGGCAAGTCTTTCATCCTCAACTGAATTGAAGGTGTCGCCCGCTGCCGGTGCTTCGGCTAGTCCCGTTATTTCAACAGGAACAGATGGTCCGGCTTCCGTTACAATCTGCCCCTTATCATTTGTCATTACTCTGACACGTCCGACGGTTGTTCCGGCAATTATTACATCGCCTGTTTTTAGCGTTCCGTTTTGAACAAGAACAGTGGCAACAGGTCCTCTGCCCTTATCAAGCCTTGCCTCAACTACGATACCCTTAGACAGTCTGTTTGGGTTCGCCTTCAGTTCCCTCACTTCTGCGATAAGAAGTATATTTTCAAGCAAGTCGTCTATTCCCTGTCCGGTTATCGCCGAAACGGGAACGCAAATGACATCTCCGCCCCATTCCTCGACTACTAGTCCATGCTCTGTTAGCTCCTGCTTTACTCTTTCGGGATTTGCGTTTTCTTTATCCATTTTATTGACTGCAACAATAATTGAAACTCCCGCTGCCTTTGCGTGATTAATCGCCTCGACAGTCTGCGGCATTATGCCGTCGTCAGCCGCTACAACAAGAATTGCAATATCCGTCATGTTTGCGCCTCTTGCTCTCATAGCTGTGAAAGCGGCGTGCCCCGGTGTATCAAGGAAGGTAATTTCCTTGCCTTTGCAATTTACTCTGTAAGCGCCTATATGCTGTGTAATACCGCCTGCTTCGCTTGCGGTTACATTTGCGTTTCTAATTTTGTCAAGAAGTGAGGTCTTTCCGTGGTCAACGTGCCCCATAACGACAACGATAGGTGAACGCTCGACAAGATTTTCGTCATTATCCTGCGTTTCGTCGATAAGACGCTCCTCAATAGTGACGATGACTTCTTTTTCAACCTTTGCGCCAAACTCTTCAGAAACAAGAGCGGCGGTATCGTAGTCGATAATTTGATTTATTGTGACAACCTCGCCGAGCATAAACAGCTTCTTGATAACGTCAGAAGCGGTAACCTTTAGTCTTACCGCAAGCTCAGACACAACGATTTCGTCAGGAATAAGAACCTTAAGCTGCTGCTTTCTAGCTCTTTCAAGCTCAAGTCTTTTAAGCTTTTCGGCTTCGGTTTCCTTTCTTGAAAACTGTGGCTTATTCTTCTGTGCAGACTTTTGATTTATCTTTTGCTTTTTAGCGAAATTATCCCTTGTGTTTCTCTGGGTTTCAGCCAAATTGGTATATTTCTCATTATATTTGTCAAGCTCAATATAGCTTCCTCTTGTGTCAACGGTTCTTGTGACAACCTCTGCCCTTGCTGAATTATTGTCCTTAGGCGCAACTGTGTTTAGCTGCTGCTTCACGTGCTGCTGCTTTACAGGTTGCTGCTGAGGTTGATTTTTCACAGGCGAAACAGTTGGTCTCTGCTGCGACTTGTTCTGGAATTTCTGAACCTGCTGACTTTGTGGTCTTGCTCCGGCAGGCTGATTTTGCGGTCTTGCTCCGGCAGGCTGATTTTGTGGTCTTGCTCCAACAGGCTGATTTTGTGGTCTTGCCGCAGACTGATTTTGAGAATTATAAGACTGTTGATTATTTGGTCTTTCAGCCCTGTCTGAACGATTCTGATTTGGCTGAAAAGAAGGTTTGTTATTATTCTGATTAGGAAGTCTGTCGGGCTTTCTAGCGACATTAGCGTCTTTCTGAGCCGGCTTCGCAACAGGCGCTTCGGCGGGCTTTTCAGGCTGAGGCTTCACTTCGGGCGCCGCTTTTGGAGCTTCGGGCTCACTCTTGACAGCCTTGGCGGCAAAAAACGCGTCAAAGCTTGTCACCTGATTATTCTGTGAGAAATATTCAAGCGCATAATTAATCTCCTCCTGCGGGAGAGTTGTCATGGGCTTTCTGCTTCCCTCAAAATTCTTCGCCAGAAGTTCAATAACGTCCTGATTTGAAACGTTCAAATCCTTTGCCAGCTCGTGCAGCTTGTATTTGGAAATCATACTCATAGGCTAATTATCCTCCTAAAATCATTGGTCAAAATCATCATCTATATCAACATATATTCATATTAAACATCTTCTAAAGAGCTAAAAATACGCTCAAATTTATCTGAAAAACCTTTGTCACAAACCCCGAGTATTCCCGATTTTTTCCCGAGTGCCGCCCAAATCTGATTCATGTCGGCATCAAGCGGAAAAACCTTCACGCCTGCTCTTTCACAAACAAAGCGTATTTCCTTTAGAGAGTTTGCTGAAATATCAGCGGTTGTGAGGACTATGCGAAGCGTGTTTTCCCTTAAAGCGTCCTTAACAGGATCCATTCCCATTGAAAGCTTTCCGGCACGACGGCACATCGTCAGCAGTGACAGGGCTTTATTCATCGTTCATTTCCTTTTCGAGAGAATCGTATATATCGGTTGAAATTTGACAGCTGAATGCCTTTTCAAGCTTTCTTGCCTTTCGTGCGGCTTTCAAGCACTCAATGCTTCCGCATATATAAGCGCCTCTACCGTTTTTCTTCCCTGTTTTGTCGAGAGAAATTTCACCCTCAGGCGAGCGGACAACCCTGACAAGCTCTCTTTTCTGCTTCATTTCGCCGCATCCCAGACACATTCTCAAGGGAATTTTCTTCGGCTTCATATCATCACCCCATTAATTAACGCGGAATATAATGTATTATTCGGTAACGGGTATTTCGGGAACAATGTCAATCTTATAGCCTGTTAGTCTAGCGGCAAGCTTAGCGTTTTGACCCTTGTTGCCGATTGCCAGAGAAAGCTGATTGTTCGGAACAACAGCAGTGCATGAGCGAGTGCCGTCGTCGGATAAGGTTACGCTAATAACCTCAGCGGGAGCAAGCGACCTTGCGATAAACTCATCATCATTTTCAGAAAAAGGGATTATATCAATTTTTTCGCCGCAAAGCTCGTTCACTATGTTTGTTATTCTTGAACGCTTAGGTCCGATACAAGCGCCGACAGCGTCAACGTTAGAGTCCTTGCTGTATACGGCAATCTTGCTTCTTGAGCCGGCTTCTCTTGAAATTGCTTTTACCTCGACTGTTCCGTCATATATTTCGGGAACCTCAAGCTCAAATATTCTCTTGACAAGGTCACGGTGCGTTCTTGAAATTTTTATTGTGGGCTTTCTGTCGGGATTTACTATACCGACGACATAAACCTTGATAATATCACCGGGCTTTAAAACCTCACCGGGAATCTGCTCATTTCTAAGAAGATATACCTCATTGTTGTCGATGGTGAGAACTGCATTCCCCGTCACAGGCTCAACCTTCTGAACGGTAGCAGGAACACATTCATGCTCCTTATCGTGAAACTGTGAAAGCAGATGCTCTTTTTCAAATTCCTTTATATCGTGGCGAATAGACTGCTTTGCCGACTGAGCAGCAACACGCCCGAACTGTGCTGTCGAAAGTGCTATTTCACAAACTCCGCCGATCATCGCATTAGGATCTATTGTTTTTGCCTCGTCAATATTGATTTGGTTTCCGTTTTCAGGCTCACCCTCAACAACGTCTTTGAGAATTTTCATTTCAAATTTATTCTTCTCAGGGTCAATAACAATATTTATATTTTCACAGTCAGGGTTATCCTTTTTAATAGCCTTCATGACACCCTGACGAATTTTTTCAACCAAAACCTCCGCCGAAATTTTGTTTTCTTTCTGAAGAAGTGTAAGCGCCTCGAAAAACTCCTTATTCATTTTCCCAATTCCTCCCAATATTATTCAAAAAGGTCGCTGTCATCATCGAGCTTGACATAAGCGCAGTCAGAAAGCTTTATTTCGGTTTTGTTCGCGTCACTGCCTTCTATTAAAACTGTTTCCTTATTATATTCTGAAAGAAGTCCGCTGATTTCTTTTATAGAATCAACCGCCCTGATAAGTCGTGCAGTTACAGGACTTCCTAAAAATTTCTCAAAATGAGCCGGACGAACAAGCTTTCTTCCAAGCCCTGTCGAACCGACTTCAAAAATATAGCTTATGTCAATCGGGTCAAGCTCGTCAAGAAGCTTGTTCAAAGGGCGTGTGAGAGCCTCACAGTCCTCAATCGTAACGCCGCCGTCCTTGTCAATAAAAACCCTGAGATACCATAAAGCGCCTTCCTTTTCAAAGCGAACGTCCCAAATCTCAAGCCCAAGCTTTTCAGCAAGCGGCTTTGCAAGCGCAAATATTTTCTCGGCGGTAGTTGAACTTTTACTTCCTGCCATGGTTAACCTCCATACAATAAGGAAAGACCGGAAGTTTCCGATCTTTCAGCATTTACTATTGAATATAAGTATTATACCACCATTTTTTTAAAAATGCAAGGTTTTTTTTAACTAATATAACATATGTTTTTTCACTGTTATTTGCACAAAAAGCATGAAAACAAAGAGCTTGCCTATATCTCTATCGTTTTTCAGCGAAAAAAGCTTTAAAAGCCTGTTCGGCTTGTCATTATTTGTTGTGCCCAATCATATAGATTATTATAATTCACTAGGAAAGAGGGATACTATGTTTGTAAAAACAGTTAAAGTTAAAAAGCCGAATCCGATAGCAGTAGTAATTGTCCTTGCGGCAATTCTTGTGCTGATTGCAGTATGGGTATTTGATTTTGGCGGTGGAAATAATCTTAAGGATAAGTATAATCTTCCCACCAACGCCGACAGAACAGCTTTTCTAAAAGACCTCGGCTGGGATGTATCCGCTGTGGAAAATGACTGCAAGGTTGTGAAAATTCCAGTGACGTTCAATGAAATTTATATCGGCTATAACAAGCTTCAAAAACAACAGGGCTTTGATCTTAGCGATTATAAAGGAAAGACAGTTGAAATTTATACTTATGACGTGTATAATTATCCTGATAAGCCAAGTGGAATCATCGCTCATCTAGTTATATGCGAGAGCAAGCTTGTAGCAGGCGATATCTGCAGCACTGAGCTAAACGGCTTTATGCACGGGCTTATGCCAATTGATGGAAAAGGACTGAAAAATAATGACTCCAGCGCCGACGAACAGGCAATCGCACCCGCCCAAACAACCTCACCAGCCGAAACAGTCGTCGTTATCGGAACAGAAGGAACAGACGTCACAGAGTTCCCCGAAAAATAAAAGCGTCAGGCTTGACAAATTCATCTGCGACAACCTCCCCGATATATCAAGAAGCGGTGTTAAGCTTCTCGTCAAAAGTGGGAAGGTTTTGCTTAACTCTGTCCGTGCTGTCACTTATGATGTCAAGATAAATCCAGATAAGGACACTGTATGCGTTGATGGAAAAGAAATACTATATAAAGAGCATGTCTATATCATGCTCAACAAACCTCAGGGGGTGGTCTGTTCCACGCGGGACGGACTATCCCCTACTGTGCTTTCGTTAATTCCAGAAAATTTAAACAGAAAAGGACTTTTCCCGGCGGGAAGGCTTGATAAGGATACCGAGGGCTTTGTTCTTATTACCGATGACGGCGAATTGGCGCACAGAATGCTCGCTCCTAAAAGCCATGTTCCCAAGCTGTATTATGTCATGCTTGAAAGCGCTGTCGGCGACAATTATAAAGAGCGCTTTAATGAAGGAATAACCTTAAAATCAGGCGAGAAATGTCTTCCCGCCGGTTTTATTGCTGATGAAGAAAGCGACAGAGCTTGCCAGGTTATTCTTCATGAGGGTATGTTTCATCAGGTCAAAAGAATGTTCGAAGCACTTGATAACAGCGTGGTATTTTTGAAGCGAATTCGCATCGGAAGTCTGAATCTTGATCCGAATTTATTGCCCGGTGAATGCAAAGAAATAATGCACAAAGATGTTGAAAAACTTTTGGAACGCCCTGTTTTAGCGGTTCAAAACATTTAAACCGGTGTCAATTTTTAGTCATTTTAAATAAAGACGTTTTTTAATCTTTAGTAAAAAAGGCTCTTGTATTTAAGCAGATAAATTTGTTATCATAAGAGCATAGCTAATAATCAAAAAAATTAGCAGATAAATTTTAGGGAGGTCCTATAATAATGGCTAGTGTATCACTTAGAGAAATCTATAAGAAGTATGCGGGCGGAGTAGTTGCCGTTTCGGATTTTAACATGGAAATCAGAGATAAGGAATTTATCATTCTCGTCGGTCCTTCAGGATGCGGAAAATCAACAACCCTTAGAATGATCGCAGGACTAGAGGATATCAGCGAAGGTGAGCTTTATATCGGCGACAGACTTGTCAATGACGTTGCTCCTAAAGACCGTGACATCGCAATGGTTTTCCAGAACTACGCTCTTTATCCGCACATGACTGTTTTTGAGAATATGGCTTTCGGCTTGAAGCTCAGAAAAGTTCCTAAGGATGAAATCAGACGCAAGGTTGAGGAAGCTGCAAGAATCCTCGACATATCACATCTTCTCGACAGAAAGCCGAAGGCTCTTTCAGGCGGACAGAGACAGCGTGTTGCTTTAGGCCGTGCTATCGTTCGTGAGCCTCAGGTATTCCTTCTTGACGAGCCGCTGTCAAACCTTGACGCAAAGCTCAGAGCACAGATGAGAACAGAAATTTCAAAGCTTCACAAGAAGCTCGGAACAACCTTCATTTACGTTACACATGACCAGACAGAGGCTATGACAATGGGTGATAGAATCTGTGTTATGAAAGATGGATATATTCAGCAGATCGACTCCCCAACAAACCTTTACAATTCACCTGTTAATCAGTTTGTTGCCGGTTTCATCGGATCTCCTCAGATGAACTTTATCGATGCTGACCTTAAGAAGATCGGCGACAGATATGTTGTTGTATTCGGCTCTTCAGAGAAGAAGTTCGAAGTTGATGTTCCTAAGTCAAAGATTGACGAGCAGAAGCTTGAAAGCCTTGTTGACAAGGAAGTTATTCTCGGTGTTCGTCCTGAAGCTCTTCACGATGAAGAAGTATTCCTTTCAAATGCAAAGACAGGCGTTATCGAATGTCTTGTTGAAGTAACTGAAATGATGGGTGCTGAAACATACCTCTATCTTGACTGTGAGGGTATTCCTCTTACTGCAAGAGTATCACCGAGAACACAGGCTCGTCCTTCTGAAACAATCACAATTGCTATCGATCCTGAGAAGATTCACCTCTTCGACAGAGAGACAGAAAAAGCAATTATCAACTAATATCAATAATTATAAAGTCCCTTTGCGAAATGCAGAGGGACTTTGTTGTTGTCATAATATCAAATTATCAGATACGCAAGCGCAATCAAAAGCTTGAGGTCCGCTTTGTTTTTATACAAAACATAAATCAAAAGCCCGAGTATAATTTTTTCATCGTCTATATTGAAGTCCTTGAGCATACCGCTCAGCTTATCCTTTATGTCCGAAACAAGGTCGTCGCCCTGCTTTGGCGGCTCTGGTGGCATCTGCGCCTGAGGTGGCTTTTGAGGCTGATTGGCTTGAGGATTGTTCTGCTTATATTTATTAAAGCCACCCAGATTTGAGCCGAAAAGCTGTGCAAAAGGGTTGCCGCCACTTGATCTATTGTTTTGAAACTGTTGCTGATTCCCGCCTCGCTGATTGCTCTGATTAGCGTTCTGGCTTTTGTTTGTGCTTTGAGAATTATTGTTTTGGCGGAAATTCTGGTTGTTCATATTTTGCCGGTTATTTCTAAAGCTCGTCTGATTCATATTCTCGGTGGAGCTGTTGTGTTTGTTTTCGGTGCTTGTACTGTTTGTGAAAGCATTGTGATTTGCACTTTCACCATTATCCGAGACAGACTGCTGTGAATGCTTATGCATTTCACGAATACGCTTTATAGCCTCCTGACGCATAGTTTCAAAATCCCTCTGATTATAGGAAATCAAATAAATCTCCTCCTAAAATTCCGCTTTCTTTTAGAAGCGGCCATATCGCCATCAGCTTGAAGATTATCACGAGCTTGTCAACCTTCAGCTGCGTTTCTGATTTTAACAGAGGCTTAAGCGCATACAGCAGCTCTGTATTCGTATCTTTTCTGTTTGCCTGTGACATTATCTGCTGAATAGCGGTGAGCTTTGAAAAATCAAAGCCGTCCTGATTCGCTGAATTATTTTTTGAACCGTTATCCTCTTTTTGCCCGAAAGCGCCGAAAACAGACGACAGATCGGGCATTGAGCCGCCCTGTTCGTCGCCGCCTAGCATTCCTGCTAGTTTTTTTATCTGGCCCATGCTTTCTTCGTCATTCAAGACATCCTGAAGCTTGCTCATCAAATCGTCCATTTTCACGCCTCTTTTCTCTATATGATGAAGTTATGCTGATTATTCGGGCTTTTTTGCTCCCCCCGAAAGCTTTTTCACAAGCTCCTGTGCCTCGGGTGAAGACATTATTTTTTCCTGAAGTGACTTATTGTTAAGTGCCTGCCGGAGCTTTTCGCTCTGCGTTTCATCCATGCCCTTGATAACGCCGTTCATATTTCCGCTCTCAAGATTTTTTTTAAGCTCATCGGGGGATGTTCCGAGTTTTTTGCTGACTGCTTCAAGCATTGCCTCAAGGGCTCTTTGATTAACGTTCATAGCGACCTCCTGAATAAATTGAAATTATTTAAATTTTATGTTATAATACCCGAAAATAGAAGTAAAACTGGGGGTGAGAGAAATGAGAATTATTGCGGTTTCTGATTCGCACAGAAGTTTTGATGCACTAGATAAAGTTTTCAGAAGAAATACAGATGCTGATATGTTCTTGTTTTTGGGCGACGGCGAACGTGATATTGAATATGCTGCATCTCTTTATCCTGAAAAACAGGTGCTTGCCGTTCGGGGAAACTGTGATGTAAATTCATTGCTGCCCGATATAAGAGTTATAAATGCAGGTGAGCATAAAATACTCCTTCTGCACGGGCATTCCCACAATGTCAAGTATTCGGTTGACGCAATCAGCCGACTCGGTCGTGAAAACGGTGCATCAGTCGTTCTTTTCGGGCATACCCATCAGCGGTTCTACCGTTATGAAGACGGTTTGCACATTCTCAACCCGGGGAGTGTCGCTCTCCCCCGTGACGGAAAATTACCATCATATGCGTTTGTTGACATAACGTCGGCGGGAATTGTCTGTAACCATGTTGACGTCTGATTTATTGTATGCATAATGTCATTATAGTGTGATAAGCAATACCCCTCGGAGAGCTGTTAGTAGCCAGAAAATAGTTATTAGCAGTTAGCACTAGTTTTTGCGACAGTTAGAAAAGCTAACAAATGTCGCCTTTAAACTTCAAGGCACACAACTTTCAAAAGGCGAGCCGTTGGAATAGTACCCAAGCGAAAGCGGCGCCTTTATCACCGTTATAAAACCGGCGCATCCGTCACTCAAATGCAATAGTTCCGCTAACAAAAGCGACAATATAAAACAAAAATACAAGTCAAATCCAAGTCAGCGAACGACTGCGTGTTCACAAATACCTTTGTGAACTAAGCGCTAGTGAGCGGTGTAACTTGTCAAGAGCCCTCGGCGAGAGGGTGCTCTTTTTGTAGCCAGAAAATAGTTATTAGTAGTTAGCAATAGTTTTTGCGACAGTGAGAAAAGTGAAGAACCACGCCAAATCAAAAACCCTTTTTCACCAAAACTAAAGCCGCCCTGTAATAAGAGGCGGCTTTTATGCTGTCAATATATTCTATTCTTCAGCTTTCTTTTTCGTGAGAATAAACCCTAGCATTATCCAAAAAAACGGCGCCACACTCACATCACTCATGCTGACAAACGCCTGTACCAAATAAGCAACCACTGCCACTGTGAACGCAACAGCCGTCCATTCCTCATTTTTCTTAAAAAAGCCGCCAACCTTTGAAAATCCCTTTTTCAGCGTGAAAAACAAAAACGCAAGATAAGCAAGCAGACAGGGTATTCCTCTCGACATTGCGATATACAAATACTCATTATACGGTCTGTCAATTGACCCGGCCGGAAGCAGAAGAATTATTTCAGCGTCGGGGTTGCCTTCCACGCTTGTGTCTGACGACGACGGCGTCATATACAGCTTTCGTGTAATGCAGTCCGGACCCGCTCCAAATATCGGGTTGTCTTTAATAATATCAAGTCCCTCGCTTTGCATATGAAGATAGATATTTCCGTTGTCTTTAGCGTTCTGGTCGCCCGTCACATATGCTCTGTAAAAACTATCCTCATAAATTACGCTCTTGTCTTGAAGCTTAGCCTCCCCAGTGAGGAGCATTGCCGCTGTGACAATTGCACCAATTGTGAAAATAAGCGAATAGCTTCCCAAAGAAGATTTTAAAATGCCTTTCTTTTTTTCTTCGGGGAACTTCTTGCGCTTAATCACTTCGATTATACCGATAGTAATAAACGCCGCAGATATTCCAATCAGTGGTTGTATCACATCTGTGAGAAAAGCACAGACTATCGAGATGACCGCCGAAATGCCGTATAAAACTTTTCTTGCCCTTTTATCATCATACATTAATCCTGAAAGCGACACAGCCACAAGCATTGTTAGAAGCGCGCCTAGAAAAACAGGTGAGCCTGTCAGTCCGTTGGCAAGATACCCTTCAACTCTCTGTCGAATAATCTTATAATATGACGGAATGTATTTTTCGAGTGCCGAAATGCTCTGTAAGATTCCAAGAATGGCATAGGCAGTGCCGAAGCCGACAAAAACATCTGAAAAAATCTTTTTCATTCGGCTGCTTCCAAGAATAGAAGCTGTCAGAAAAAGTCCTGAATAGCCAAGGATAGATAAAAAGCCCTCATATCTTCCCTTGTTTCCGTAAATCGCAGTGAACATATCAACTGAAAACACCACCGAAAGTGCTGTCAGTATAAAAAACACCGAAAACATAATTAGCGGCACTTTTTTTCCGCTTAAATCACTATCCTTTTTCAAGCATGAAATTAAAAACAAAATAAGCCCGCCGTATCCGAAATAGGACAGGGAATATGCAATGTCATAAATCGCATACTCATCATAATAATATCTCAGGCTTGTAATAGCTAAAACCCCGAAAAACAAAATGAAATACAGCATTACTATTCTGTGAAAGGTTTTAATCTTCATATCCACAATGAAATTTGATGTCATAAACATTCCCCCGACGAATTAATCACAAACCCCCTGCCAACATAGTCAGAAGGGGGTTGATTTTGTTATTTAGCGTATTCTATTGCTCTGCTTTCCCTTATCAGATGAACCTTAATCTGACCGGGATAATCCATTTCGGTTTCTATTCTCTTTGCAATATCTCTTGCAGCAAGAATCATTTTTTCGTCGTTGATCTGTTCGGGACAAATCATAATTCTAACTTCTCGTCCCGCCTGTATAGCAAAGGATTTTTCAACACCCTCATAAGAAGTGCAGATTTCCTCAAGCTTCTGTAACCGTTTTATATAATTCTCATAGTTTTCGCTTCGTGCGGCAGGTCTTGCAGCTGAAATTGCGTCAGCCGCCTGAACAAGTGCGGCAATAACAGTTTTGATTTCAACGTCACCGTGGTGAGCCTCGATTGCATGAATAACATCTGCGTTTTCTTTATATTTCTTACAGACGTCAACACCTATCTGAACATGAGAGCCTTCGATTTCATAGCTGAGAGCCTTTCCGATATCGTGGAGGAGTCCCGCTCTTCTGGCGAGGTTTGCGTCAACGCCCAATTCGCTTGCCATTATTCCGGCGAGATGAGCGACCTCAATCGAGTGATTAAGAACGTTCTGACGATAGCTTGTGCGGTATTTAAGTCTTCCGATAAGCTTAACAAGCTCATGGTTCAGGCCGTGAACATTGGTTTCAAGGACGGCACGCTCACCCTCCTGCTTAATTTTAAGCTCAACCTCACGTCTTGCCTTATCAACCATTTCCTCGATTCTCGTCGGGTGAATTCTTCCGTCTGAAATAAGCTTTTCAAGAGCAATTCTTGCGATTTCTCTTCTGACCTGATCAAAGCACGAAAGCGTAATAGCCTCCGGCGTGTCGTCGATAATAAGATCTACTCCGGTGAGAGTTTCAAGGGTTCTGATATTACGTCCCTCACGTCCGATTATTCTTCCCTTCATTTCATCACTGGGAAGAGGAACAACCGATACAGCAGATTCTGAAACTTGATCCGCCGCACATTTTGCGATGGCGAGTGAGATATAATGTCTTGCCTTTTCCTCACAGTCGTCTTTAATCTGCTGATCATACTGTGAAATTTTAAGTGCCTTTTCATGAACAAGCTCATTTTCCAAAAGCTTCAGCAAATGCTCCTTCGCCTGTTCCATCGTGAATTCAGAAATTCTTTCAAGAAGATCAAGCTGGCTCTTTTTGATAACCTCAGCCTCAGCGAGCTTTTCTTCAGAGAGCTTAGCTTTAAGCTGAAGCTGTTCTTCCTTCTTTTCCATGTTGTCAAGCTTCTTGTCAAGGTTCTCTTCTTTTTGCTGAATACGTCTTTCCTGTCTGGAAAGCTCAATTCTGCGTTCTTTCAGTTCCTTTTCCGCCTCAGAGCGGTTTTTGTGAATTTCCTCTTTAGCTTCTAAAAGGGCTTCTTTTTTCTTATTTTCAGCCGATTTAGATGCGTCTTCAATTATACGTTCAGCTTCCTTTTCGGCGGATCCGACAGCGGCCTCGGCAGTTTTCTTTCTGTGTTCAATGCCTTTTTGAAACAAAATCATTCCGCTAATCGCAGCGCCTATTATAAAAGCTGCAGCACATAACAATATTACTATTGGAGTCTGCATATAATCTTTAACCTCCTTTTCTATATTTTTATATTGGAGCATAATCACATAATCAATGCAATACAATAATATTTTATAATGAATATAACTCTCTGTCAAGAAATTTTTATGCAAAAGTGAAATATTTTGAAGTTTTTTTACAAAAAGTCTTGACATAAGTACTTTCGAGTGATAAAATGACCAAATAAAGATATCCTGTCAAAGCTGTGATGAGGACGGCTTCTTTATAAAACGGGTTCAGAGAGCTTCCGCATTTGCTGTAAGCGGAGCGCCGTGGTGGGGAAGCATACCGCCTTTGAGCGTGTGTGAATTAAAAGCACAACGATGTGCTCGCGTTAAGAGCAGACTATGAGGCGGCGAAAGCCGTGCATCAGGGTGGAACCGCGGAGTATTAGCTTCGCCCCTTTTTAGGGGCGGAGCTTTTTAATTTTTATCACCGAATCATCCAAAACAACACAAGTCAGAAAGTAGGAGGGCGAATATGTTTCAAATCTTGTTTATTTTTGCGGGAACCTTATGTGCGGTTCTTGGGGCATTTCTTTGGTTTAAGAAAAGGGTTGATTTTTTAAGGCCCTATCATTTAAGAAAAGTAAGTGATGCTGAGGCTTTCTGTGTCTATGCCGGTCGTATTATAATGGCATTCGGCGCTTCGGTTATCGTTATTGCTTTTGTTTCGCTTTTGCATATTTTCAGCGACATATTCTGGTCGCTTTTAATGCTCGGCATAACTCTCGGTGCGGTTTATTTGCTTTCTGTCGGTCAGAATAAATATTGAAATACAAATTGTTTTTCTAAATATATGGGGGTAAGATTATGATAAAGCTAACTTTAAAGGACAACAGCGTGAGAGAGGTTGAGGCTATGCTTTCCGCCGCTGAAATTGTCAAGAGCATTGGCATGGGGCTTTATAAGGCTTCGTGCGCTGTCAAAATCAACGGCAAGGTTTGTGATTTGAGAACAATTGTTGAAAGCGACTGTGAGTTTGAGGTTCTTACATTTGATTCGCCCGACGGCAAACACGCTTTCAGGCATACATCTGCTCATCTCATGGCTCAGGCGGTTAAGGAGCTTTTTCCCGATGCTAAGCTGGCGACAGGGCCGGCGACAGATAACGGTTTCTTCTATGATTTTCAGGTTGAAAAGCCCTTTTCGGCTGATGATATGAAAAAAATTGAAGATGTCATGAAAAGAATTGTTAAGGAAGGCTGTGAGCTTGAAAGGTTTGAGCTTTCTCACGATGAAGCCATAAAGCTCATGACTGAGAGAGGCGAGCCGTTTAAGCTTGAGCTTATCGAAAAGCACGCTTCAATGGGGGATTCGCTTTCTTTTTATAAACAGGGTGACTTCATTGATTTATGTGCGGGGCCTCACCTTATGTCTGTTTCGGCAATAAAAGCCTTCAAACTCACCGCTTGTACCGGCGCATACTGGATGGGGGATTCAAAAAATCCCGTGGTTTCAAGAATATACGGCACAGCCTTTCCAAAACAGGCTGAGCTTGACGAATATCTAAAAATGGTTGAGGAAGCCAAGCTTCGTGACCACAACAAAATCGGGCGTGAGCTTGAATATTTCACCACAGTTGATGTAATCGGACAGGGGCTTCCCATCATGCTCCCCAAGGGTGCACGTGTAATTCAGCTTCTTCAGCGCTTTGTCGAGGATGAGGAGCAGCGTCGTGGTTATCTTCTCACAAAAACACCGCTCATGGCGAAGTCAGACCTTTATAAGATTTCTGGCCACTGGGACCATTATAAAGAGGGTATGTTCGTTCTCGGTGACGAAGAAAAGGATAAAGAGGTTTTTGCACTCCGTCCCATGACCTGCCCTTTTCAGTATCAGGTTTTCTTGAACAGACAGCGCTCTTACCGTGACCTCCCCATGCGACTGGGTGAAACCTCAACGCTTTTCAGAAATGAAGACAGCGGCGAAATGCATGGTCTTATTCGTGTGCGTCAGTTCACAATTTCAGAGGGGCACATAATCCTCCGCCCTGAACAGCTTGAGGAGGAATTCAGAAACTGCGTTGAGCTTGCGAAGTTCATGCTTGACACGCTGGGGCTTTCAGATGACGTTTCATACCGTTTCTCTCAATGGGACCCCGATAATCGTGCTAAATACATCGGCACTCCAGAGCAGTGGGGCGAAGCTCAGAGCGTGATGGAAAAGATTTTAGGACATCTGGGTATTGAATGCTCGGTCGGTATCGGCGAGGCTGCTTTCTATGGGCCTAAGCTTGACATTCAGATTAAGAATGTTCACGGAAAAGAAGATACGCTCATCACTATTCAAATTGACCAGATGCTCGCTGAGCTTTTTGAAATGGAATATATCGATACAGACGGCTCACGCCGCCGCCCTTATATTATTCACAGAACCTCGCTCGGCTGTTATGAAAGAACACTGGCGCTTCTTCTTGAAAAATATGCCGGCGCACTTCCGCTGTGGCTTTCACCCACTCAGATTAAGATTATGCCTATATCAGACAATCAGCTTGAATATGCGAAAATGATAATGGATAAGCTCGACAGAGCCGGAGTAAGATGTGAGCTTGACGACAGAAATGAAAAAATCGGCTATAAAATAAGACAGGCACAGCTTGAAAAAATTCCGTATATGCTTGTTTTGGGGGATAAAGAGGTTGAGGCGGGAATTGTCGCCGTCCGTTCAAGAAAAACAGGCGAAACCGAAACAATGTCACAGGATGAGCTTGTTTCAAAGCTTGTGACCGAAATCGCAACCAGAGCCAAGTAATCTTATGGGCGGACGGGTTTTTAGCCCTTCCGCCTTTATTATGTAAAGGAGTATCATGGATAACTTATTTTTCTCGCTCAATGCTGTTCTTCCGCTGTTTTTGCTTGTGCTGGCGGGGTACATTCTCAAAAGAATCGGCATGTTCAGCGACGAGTGGCTCAAAACCGCAAACAAATTCTCTTTTAGGATAACCTTTTCAGTGCTGCTGTTTTACGATATATATTCCTCAGAAAAGATAAGCTCAGGCTACGGCAGGCTTATTGCCTTTTGTGTTTTGGGAATTCTCATTATCACCGCACTGTGCTATATAATTGTTCCACGAATGGTGAAAGAGCGCCCAAGAGCAGGAGTAGTCATTCAGGGCATTTTCAGAAGCAACTTTCTTCTTCTCGGAATGCCTGTGGCAATAAACATGTTTGGGGATGAGGCTAAAGCCCCCGCGGCAGTCAGCGTTGCTGTTGTAATTCCGCTTTTTAATGTCTTAGCAACTCTCACCCTGACGATTTTTTCAGAAAAATCAAGCCGAATAAGCGTCAAATCTATTCTCAAAGAGCTTGCAATGAATCCGCTTATAATCGGCTGTGCAGCAGGCTTTTTGTTCAAGGTGCTTGCGCTTAGACTTCCTATATTCCTCGACAGAACCTTCTCTGACATTTCAGATATTGCCGTTCCTCTTGCTCTTATCATTCTTGGGGGACAGTTTAAAGTCGGCGGTTTTCTGAAAAATTTTAAATTAGTTCTTGCAACAGTATTGACAAAGCTTGCCGTAATTCCTATAATATTAATAACGATTGCGGTAATGCTTGGCTTTCGTGGAGTGGAACTGGCAATCCTTATTACGGTTTTTGCCTCACCCTGTGCGGTGTCAAGCTCTATCATGGCGTACAGCATGGGCTGTGACGGTGAACTTGCCGGTGAAATCGTTGTATTGGGGACGCTTTTGTCGGTCGCAACCCTGTTTTCCTTTATCTTTATACTAAGAACACTGGCTTTTTTATAGCAATTGTCAAATTATATGATATCGTTTAAGTCAATTTATGCTAAAAGGCATAACAACACCCGATTTAAGCCATATAATTTATAAAATCTTAACACCTAGAGCCTATAAAATTTATACTTTTAAAGGAAAATACACTAATAATCATGCCAATCGACGGCTATACTAATAAATTTAGGCTAAAATGTACAAATTACATAAATTTATTGACTAAGATTTAGAGTTATCGCACATTGACACTTTTTAGCCTTAATGTTAAAATAATAGCATAAAATATTATTTTTCTGGATGATATTTTGTGCGGACAGAGGAAATTCCCTTGTCCACCCTATTTTTTTGATTTCCATACCACTATGGGAATAAATAAAAGAAGCTCAACAAAATTAAAGGAGGAATTTTTTCATGAAGATGAAAAAAGCAATCGCTGGCGCTCTCGCTAGCGTAGTAGCTGTATCTGCAATGGCTACAATGGCTGTATCAGCTAAAGAAGAGACATACAGCTTAAAATCACAGGTATGGGCAGCAAACTGGGCAGGAGATTTTGAGGTTAACACTTCAACAGCTCTTCCTGCAGTAGTTGTTGCTGACGCTGGAGCTGGCTTAAGCACAGCTGAAATCGCTGCTGCTGTTGACACACAGGTCGCTGGCACAATCATTCTTACATTTGACCAGCCTATCGCTGAGCTCAAGGGTAAAATCACTTATGCTGAGCACGTAGTTGGCGGAACAGCTAACGCAGAAGTTAAGTCAACTAAGGAAATCGTTTTTGTTGATACAAATGATAATAACAAGGCTACTTGGGCTATCACAGTAAAGACAAACAGCCAGGCTGTATCAGCTGGTGAAGTTTACATTCCTACAGAAGCTGTAGTAAGAAACATTCAGTTCACAGCTAAGACTGGCGAAATTCAGTCAACAGGTGTTAAGCCTACAGCTGGAACAATCCAGATCGACAGCGTTTCAGCATTACCTGGAAGCGACCTCAGAACTGCTCTTAACACACTTACAGATGAAATCCCTGGCGCTGACGTTGTACAGCTTAAGGGCGAAGTTGTTAAGAAGGACGTTTACACATACGACATCAAGGGCGCTACATCTGTTTCTGACCTTGAAATTGATCAGCTTCCATTAGGCGCTGGTGCACCTGCTGGAACACCTGACATTAAGCTTCCTGTAAACTTCCGCAAGAACGCTAACCTCTTCTTCACAGATGCTGTTAACGGCGTTCTCACATTCGAATTCGAATTAGTTCCTGTTGACGCTTCTGATGATGGCCTTACAGGTCCTCAGACTCCTGGAAGCTGGGATATTCCTCTTCTTTCAACAACAGTAACAACTAAGGATATCGGTCTTGCTCTCAACTGGAATGTAACTTCAAACCTCGTTGAAGCTAAGGATATCGTAGATAACAAGGTTTCATTCTCATGGGATGAGCTTTCAAAGTACATTGCTGGTTCAGGTAATGGAACAGTAACTGACTGGGCTGTAAAGATTTCTTCAAAGTTCAGCGATAAGTACAAGAACATCTACATTAAGAGCATCACTTTCACAAAGGATGACGCTTCAGCTGCAACAGAGCCTTCAGCTCCTGATGCATCTTCATCAACTGGTTCAACAGACGTTCCTAACCCAGGAACAGGAAATGCTCCTATCGCTCTTGCAGTTATTCCTGTAGCACTTGCTGCAGCTGCAATCGTAGCTTCTAAGAAGAGAGCTTAATTTAAGCACTGAGTATTACGAATTCTAATATCGTACTCTAAAGAGAAAAACAATGCTGTCCATATGCAGAATGGGCAGCATTTTTTTATTCTTTTTTACTTTTCCAATTTGGGTTGAAAAAAAACAGATTTTGTGATATATTTAGTATAATGATTTGTACGGAGGATATATGAAAAAAGCTGTTTTGTTCCTGACAATAATTTTATATATATTCACAGCGGGCTGTGCCGCAGTTGACAAGCCTTCATCTTATGACAGCTCATCTTTTGGCGACGCTACCTCTGACAGTTCGCTTGCGGATGTAACCTCACTGCCGACAGATGCCCAGGTCACCACAGCCGACGAAATAACCGCCGACGTTCCCGAGGTGATATATCAAAACTTTTCAACTTCTATTGAAGCCGAAATGGGTATCATAGGGGGGAGTCTTAAGCTTGCGCAAAAGCGAACAGGCTACTCCGGCGCCGGATACATAACAGGCTTTGACCACAGCGGCGCAAACAAGTTTGAAGTCAGCACAATGCTCCCCACAAACCAGCATTATAACATCACCATCGTGGTCGCCTCCGACAAAAAAGAGAATAACAATCTCACCGCCAACAACGAAATCATCGGCGAATTCATAACATCGGGGAGTGGCGATTTTGAGGCGATTACCTTCAAAAATATTTTTCTGAAAAAAGGTGTCGCCAAATTCGGCATTTCTGAAGTAACGGGCGGCATTGACATAGATTCAATTCACATCACGAGCAGCACCGACATAATTGAAATAGCTCAAAACCTCACGCCAGAGCTTATCAATGAAAACGCAAACATAAAAACAAAAAACACCATGAATTTTCTGACTGAAAATTATGGCGAGAAGATAATAAGCGGTCAATACGCTTCTGTCGGAACAAATCAGGAGCTTGAGGTTATATACCGCACAACCGGTAGATATCCGGCAATGCGCCTTGGTGACATGCTTCCTTACACGACCGCCAACGCCGATCAAACACGCGAGATCGAGCACGCTATTGAATGGTCAAAAACAGGCGGACTTGTGAGCTATGTGTGGCATTGGCTTGCACCGTCGGGCGGGCGCTCCTGCTACACCGAGGAAACCGAATTCAGCCTTCAAAATGCCGTTACCGACGTTGACGTTTCAGAAATGAGCCTTCAGGAAATTGCCGAGCTTGTCTCCGACGGCGTTTTAACCGAGGAATGCTATCAGCTCGTCCGAGATATTGACATGATTTCAGAACAGCTTAAAACCCTCCAAGACAACAATGTCACTGTGCTGTGGCGTCCGCTTCATGAAGCCAGCGGTGGCTGGTTCTGGTGGGGTTCGTACGGTGAAGACGCTTACAAATGGCTTTGGGAAATGATGTACAGGCGACAGACAAATTACCACGAGCTTAACAATCTTATCTGGGTGTGGAACGCGCAAATGGCGTCATGGTACGTCGGGGACGAGCTTTGCGATATAATTTCAGCTGATATTTATCTTGATGCGGGAAGTCAAAACAGCCAGATTAACACCTATATTCAGCTAAACAAAATTTCGCAAAACAAGCTTATCGCCCTGTCGGAATGTGCAAACCCGCCGTCACCCGACCTAATTTTCAGGGATAGCGCCTATTGGTCATTCTTTGGCGTGTGGTGCGGTGACTTCACAATCGACGAGCACGGTGATTTTTCAGAAAAATACATAACAAAAGACCAGCTTATCAGAATATACAGTCATGAGAAGGTCCTCACTCTTGAGGAGCTTCCCGACTTAAGATAAAAAAGAACGGCTACTGCCGTTCTTTTTTATCTGTAACCAATATAGGATAGCCTTGCAAATAAGGCTTAACAATCTCAGGTGTTATTTCCGCCTGACTAAATATTTTTGGCGCAAGAGCACTCGCCAGCTCAAAAACATCCGATAAAGGCTTACAAAACATCACGGGGCAAACAGGTGAAATAGTAATAACCCGCTGTGAATTGTCAAGCTTCATTATTCTAAAAGGCCAAATTCGGCACTCAAACGGCTTGTTCTCCTTCAAGCGACAGCCTGTTGCCTTATCCAAAAGACTGCAATAATACAAATCCTCATCAGGCTCACGACAAAGCTTCAAAAGCCTCAAGCCGTTTAGCTCAATATACTCAATTTTCTCAGGAATACTCTTTTCAATAACCTTAACAAGCTCATCAGTAATTACAGGAGTTTCCCATAAATCATAGCTGTCAAACGAACAGCAAATCTTGCATTTAGCGCAATCTTCCCGCTTTAATAGTGAAGTAAGCAATATATCACCGCCATTTTGTGTAGTAACTTAATAATAACACAAACAGCGTAAAAGTCAATATTATGCGTTTATAATAAAATATATGATGCCATAAATAACAGAGGCGACAACTCCATATAGAATGACAGGGCCCGATATAGCGAATATCTTTGCGCCGACGCCAAGAATAAAGCCTTCGCTTCTAAATTCAATTGCCGGTGAAACAACAGCGTTGGCAAAGCCTGTGATGGGGACGAGCGTACCCGCACCGCCGTGCTTAGCGATTTTCTCATATAGTCTTAGCCCTGTCAAAAGCGCCGATATAAATACGAGTGTAACAGAAGCCAGAAGCGCAGAGTTTTTTTCGTTCATGCCTGCCGACTTATAAAGCTCCAAAAACATCTGCCCGATACAACAGATAAAGCCACCGATTATAAACGCAGAAGGAATGTTAATCCAGCTTTTCGACTTTATTGACGCGTCCTTTGACATTTTATCAAATTCCTTTGGGGATAACTGCATACATAACACCTCACATAAATTATACAGGTATTATATACGATTAAAATCAAAAAATTCATTCTTCTATAACGCAAACAGCGACAGCAGTTATATTGTCAGTGCTTCCACGCTCAAGCGCAAGCTCAACAAGCGTATCAATTCTTTCAGAGAGCGGAAGCTCAAGCGACAAGCCTATTTCAAGCTCCTCCTCAGTGAGGAAGTCAGATAAGCCGTCGGTGCATAAAAGCATAATATCGCTTTCAGAAAAACAATGCCGAACTGAAACAATATCAGGATTAGCAGAGTGCTCATTATTCCCAAGCACGGGGAAGATAACGCTACTGCTCACGTCGTCAAAGGTCATTCGTCCCGCACTTTTTAGCATATGAACAAGCGACTGGTCGGTCGTTATCTGAAAAATAGCTCCCCCTGAATAAAGATAAAGCCGGCTGTCGCCAATATTAGCGCTGATAACCCTGTCATTCTCGTCAATTCCGACACAACAAAGAGTAGTCTGCATGTTTAAAGCCTGCGGATTGTTTCGCCCGTATCTTTTCATCTTTTTGTCAATAAGCATAATTTCACGAAAAAGATCAATCGACGAGCAGTAGGATATTCGTGAAAGCTCTGAAAGTGCCATGTCAGAGGCAATCTCGCCAAAGCTAGTTCCGCTCACGCCGTCACATACAGCGGTGAGAAAAGGTGCCTCACAAACACACTCAAAGCTAGTGTCTGTCTTAACTATATTGTTTATAAGAAAGCAATCCTCATTGTTCTCTCTGAAATCGCCAGCATCAGATATACCATATAAATAATACTTCATAAAAGCCCGAAAAGTCGGAATTCTCCCTTTTTCAAATTTTGCATAACTAATTATACTACAATTACTTGTTATTTTCAACGAAAACAATGGCGAATACATATGAAAATAATAAAATTATCCTTAATAAAAGCATTCAGTATTGACAATGTTGCACAAAAGATTTAAAATTAGATATATACTAAATGATTCAGGGGGCGGAAATTATGAGCATCTCACTTTATAAAGTACTCGACCAAAATATTATCAATCAGATTCAGACTTCATTTTCAAAAGCAACAGGAATGGCAATTTACTGCACTGACCTAAACGATGCGGTAACCGAAGTATCCTCCTCATCTTATATCTGCGATTTTTTAAAGGACAAGTCCAAGATTCGTATGCTTGATGAAGCTGTAATGACCAAGGCGATAAAATCAGGCCGTCCCGCTGTTATGAAGAGCATCGGTGGCTTTGTTGAGTTTTCCGTTCCGATAATGTTCAAGGGCGGATGCGTCGGCACTTTTAGCGGAGGGCAGGTTTTCTTGGAGGAGCCTGATGCTTCAACCGTTACAAAAGGTGCGTCTGAGTTTTCTGTTCCCGCAACCTCCTATGCCTCAGAGGTTAAAAAGGTTAAAACAATCCCGATGATAAGCATTGAAGCGCATGTTGAGCTTCTTTTTATCATGCTTAATGCGATAGCAAACACTGCAGCAAGAGGGGCAACTGTTGACGCTGAAATCGGCTCAATTGCGATAGCGGGCGAAAAAGGCTCACTTGCTTTAACTAAAAAAATCCTTGCCGATAACGAAAAAACCATCAACACCTTAAACAAGCAGATTGACGCTATGAATACTGCTTCACGAGAAATGGTTGAAAAGCTCGACAAGGCGAAAGACACTGTCAAGTCAATTCAAGAAATTGCGCTTAACACAAGAATTCTCGGCTTCAACGCTTCAATTGAAGCTTCAAGATCAAAGGAGAGCGGAAAGGGCTTTGGCGTAATCGCTCAGGAGGTTAGAAACCTCGCCGACGTCAGCAAAAACTCTGCCGAGCTTATTGAGGCTGAAATTGCAAATATCAATCAGTTCACCGAGAATATTCATGATTCAATTCAGGACTCTAACAAAATCACATATAAGATAATGGACCAGCTCAGCGAGGCAATCAGACTTCTAGAAGCAATGAAGGAAGCTTAATATTGTTTTTAAACAGTGGCAGTATAATCTGCCACTGTTGAATTTTGTTTATCAAGAAGGAGACTTTTAAAATGCACAGCTCAAGCGACTACGAGATTTACGACGCACACACTCACATTTTCCCTGAAAAAATCGCCGAAAAAGCGTCGTCGGCAATAGGCGACTTTTACGAAATGCCAATGCGATACATAGGCAACAGCAGGACGCTCCTTGACAGCGGTGAGAAAATCGGGGTGAAAAAATATCTTGTATGCTCAACGGCAACTGTACCACAGCAGACGGAAAAAATCAACGACTTCATTATTGAACAGTGTCAGCTCCACTCTGAATTCATCGGGTTTGGAACGCTTCACCCCGACACCGAAAATCTAGACGCTGAAATTGATAAAATTATCAAAGCCGGCTTAAAGGGAATAAAGCTTCATCCGGATTTTCAGCATTTCAATATTGATGATGAAAAAGCCTGCGTAATTTACAAAAAGATAGCGGGCATCCTCCCTGTCCTTATTCATTTGGGGGACAATCGATATGACTATTCCTCACCGGAGAGGCTGTATTCGGTGAAAAAGGCAATGCCAGAGCTTGAGGTTTTCGGCGCTCACATGGGGGGCTATCAACGGTGGGAGGAAGCCGCGCAGTATCTTCTCACGCTTGACAAGATTTATTTTGACACGTCCAGCACGCTTGGTGTTATTTCGGTTGATTATGCAAGGAAAATAGTGTCCCGATTTGACACTGACAAGCTTCTGTTCGGCACTGATTATCCAATGTGGGATCATACTGAGGAGCTTGACAGATTTTTCTCACTAGAGCTTTCTGACAGTGACAACAAGAAAATCCTCGGCGAAAATTTCAAAAGAATTTTTAAAATATAAAAATATCCGGATGAGCAGAATATACTCATCCGGATATAATTATCAGTCGCCAAATGCCACGCCGATATCTCTTGCAGTTTTAATTAGCTGACTTTGCGGGTCGACAAGCTTGGTTTTCCCCGCCACATCAATAAGCTTGTTTTCGGTTATGCCCTGTGCCGTTTTCGCGACAGAATAGCCGTACTTTTCTATCGATAAAAGCTCGGCGGCATGAACGCCGAATTTAGTGGCTAAAATACGGTCATAAGCCGACGGTGCGCCCCCTCGAAGAATATGCCCGGGAACGACGACACGTGTGTCTATGCCGGTATTGCTTTTGATTGAAGCCGCAATGCGGTTTGTTGCGGTTATCTCGCCCGAAACCTCACGAAGCTTTGCACGCTCTTTCTTTTTGAGAATAGCCTCGGTCTTGTCAAGCGCCCCTTCCGCAACGGCAATTATCGAAAAAGCCTTGCCCGAATGTGCACGCTTTTCAGCCGCCGCCGAAATTGCCTCAAGCGAAAACGGAATTTCAGGCACAATAATAATATCCGCCCCGCCGGCAAGCCCGCAGTAAAGCGTCAGCCAGCCTGCTTTGTTCCCCATGATTTCCATAATCATAATGCGTCCGTGGCTGTTTGCGGTCGTGTGAAGCCTGTCTAGTGCGTCAGTTCCGATATCGACGGCAGTATGAAAGCCAAATGTAACCTCCGTCCCCCATATATCGTTGTCAATCGTTTTGGGGAGGCCGATAACGTTAAGCCCCTCCTCCGATAGAAGATTAGCGGTTTTGTGCGTTCCGTTTCCGCCAAGAGTGAGAAGACAGTCAAGCTTGAGCTTTTTATAGGTATCCTTCATGTTCTTGACCTTGTCAACCTTATCGTCACCGATAATCTGCATTGTTTTAAAAGGGGTTCTTGCTGTTCCGAATATCGTCCCGCCTTGAGTGAGAATGCCTGAAAACTCATTCGGCTTCATCACTCTGGCATCATTTGTGATAAGCCCCGAAAAGCCGTCCTGAATTCCAATGAGTTCAACACCGTCTGTGCCGAATTTCTCATAGCAGGCTTTTGCGACACCCCTGATTGTTGCGTTAAGTCCGGGGCAATCCCCGCCCGCTGTTAAAATACCAATTCTTCTCATAAATTTATGCTCCTCACTCTTTCGTTTTCCATTATACTAATTATAACCTCACGATAAAAAAATTACAAGCAAAACATAAAAAATGCTCTGCTTGCAATGTAATTTCTATGTACGAAAAACCAACGGCTAAATTGCCTTTCTGAGATACTCCTCAAACTGCTTGCTGGGCATTGGCTTTCCAAAAAGATAGCCTTGAGCATGGTCACAGCCTGAAATTTTAAGTATTTCAGCCTGAGCAAGAGTTTCAATACCCTCCGCAATAATGCGAATTTTCTTTGACTTGCAGATATTGATGACAGCCGTTACAATCTGGCGGGAAATATCATCCTCCTCAAGATACATAATAAACGACCTGTCAAGCTTTAATAGAGTAATCGGAAGAATTTGAATATAGCTCAGTGAAGAATAGCCTGTTCCAAAATCGTCCATAGAAAGATTTATGCCTATTTCACGAAGCTCATTCATCTGTCTGATTGCCTGATCCACATCTTTTAGAGCAAGACTTTCAGTAAGCTCAACCTCCAGCCATTCAGGGGAAAGACCAGTGGTGTCAATTGCGTCTTGAATTGTTTTGCAAACATCCGTCTGATAAAAATCAACAGACGTCAGATTCACCGATACCGATACCTTTGGCAATCCCATTTTCTGCCACTCATAATTCTGGCGACAAGCCTCATTAACAACAAACTCACTGATACGAGTGATAAGATATGAATTTTCCGCCACTGGAATAAACAAGCCCGGTGGAATAATTGAGCCGTCAGGCTTAACCCATCTTATTAAAGCCTCCATTCCGACAACTTTATTGTCTGAAAGGCTGATTTTCGGCTGATAATAAAGCACAAGCTCATTATTGTCAAGCGCCTTCTGAAGCTCCTTCTCAAGCTGTGAACGCGCGATTATTCTGTCGTGAACGCTGTTGTCATACCTGACGATATTCGCCCTCGGATTTTCACCGAGTCTAAGTGCAAACTCCGCATGCTCTAATATTTCAGCGAAATCAGCACCGTCAGCAGGCATCTTGCAGTATCCGGCTGAAACAGTAATTGTCTGATTTGCAAAAATATCTACACAAAGCGAAAGAAGACTGTTTTGAATTTCCTTAATTATAAGTAGGGGGAGGTTATCGTCGCCGTTATCTTTAATGATTACAGCGAAATTATCACCGCCAATTCTTGCACAAAAACCGCCGTCAGAAAGCTTTTTGAGAATCTCAATAGCAATAGCCTTTAAAAGTGCATTGCCGTTTTGATAGCCGCAGGTATCGTTGATAATATGGAACTTATCGACATCAAAAATAACCATCCAATAAGAAAGCCCCAGATCCTTAGCACAGGAATACGTTTCTTGGCCCATTATCATAAAGCGGTTACGGTTAAAAATCTGTGTGACCTCGTCGATATACGCCATTTTTTCGATAAGCGTATCCTTTTCCTTATCCTTTGAAATGTCAATAAGACATCCGCCAACCGCAAGCGACTTGCTTCCGAAATAATCTGAAGCCTGATATCTGTAATTAAACCAGTGATATCCGCCGTCCATGCATTCAATTCTAATTTCAATGCTTGTTACCTTGTGAAGCTCGTCAAAGGCACGCTCCTCAGTGTTTGCTAAATATGTATCATAAATGTTCTTGTCACGTGGATGAATTTTCTCCCTAAACTCGATTACCGAAACATTTTCGCTTGAAAAGCCCAAAAGCTTCTGCAAATTCTTCGACATAAAGTACATATCAGAGCCGACAAGCCTGTATAGAAGTCCTATTCCTGAAAGCTCCATAGAAAGCTCCATCCTTCTTTGAGAAGCACAAAGCTCATCCTGAATAGCCGAAAGCTCAGAAAGGTCAACGCCGATAGACATATAAACACAGCCGGCGTTACAATCTTCAATCTTGGTTGTTTTCCAAAGAATATTAAGCTGTTGATTTTCACTGCTGAAAATAGTAGTTTCCTTATCAGCACAGATTGTCTCGTCGTTCTGGGAGGGTTCATACCTGAAAACACTCTGCCACAGCTGAGTATTCGAAAGAGCCTCAAGGTCATATCCTGTAATCATCGTGAAGCATTCATTGACATTCAAAACTCCCTTGTCGGGTGACCATAGCGCAATCATTGCGTCAACATCTTCGAGCATGTTATAAAGCATCGTGCGCTCATCTTCATAATTTTGCTTTACATAACGAGTGTTAAGAAATATAGCAGAAAATACGATAGCAACAGACAACACAGAATACACCGAAAGCTCTAACAAAAGCATATCAGTGTTTTTAATTAATATATATGCAATCGGTGATGAAATACAAAAATAAGCTGCTACGCCGATTAAAATTTTTGTCCGTCGTGACATCGCTAGCCACCTCCTCCATGAGTTGCTAAAAAGCTTTATTAAAAGCATTGATTTCCTTATAATAATTATATAAAATTAAAGTGTGGATGTCAATTCAATTGCGTTAATCCTATCTGCTCAAAACATA
The DNA here is from genome assembly GCA_023439835.1 of Bacillota bacterium. GTDB lineage: Bacteria > Bacillota > Clostridia > Oscillospirales > Ruminococcaceae > SZUA-444. The sequence goes on from JAEXUW010000016.1 coordinate 104,292, forward strand.
GAACTTTTCTTTAATTTTCACACACTTTACACAAAAATGTGATACAATAGTATCGAAATAATGTACAGATTATAGCAATTGCAAACTAATTTAACTGTTTAACTAATTAATAACGAATATAATATGTGGAAAGGGTGTCATAAAATGTCAAGAATTCTAGTGGTTGACGATGAAAAAAGTATCCGTGAGGTTGTGCGTGAATATGCCGAATTTGAGGGCTTTAGCGTGTCCGAGGCTTCAGACGGAATGAACGCAGTTGATAAGGTCAAGGAAGAGGATTTTGACATTATTATCATGGATATAATGATGCCCCGACTTGATGGCTATTCCGCCTGTAAGGAAATCAGAAAGCTAAAACAAATTCCTGTGATAATGCTTTCAGCCCGTGGGGAGGAGTATGACAAGCTCTTTGGATTTGAGCTTGGCATTGACGATTATATTGTCAAGCCCTTTTCACCGAAGGAGCTTATGGCGAGAGTCCGTGCGGTTTTAAAAAGGAACGGCGCCCCCGGTGCGTCGATTAAGCATGACATTGTCAGATATCATGGGCTTGAAATAAATTTCACCGCTCGTGAGGTTCTCATCGACGGCGAAAAAATCCCAATGACTCCAAAAGAGTACGAGCTTCTATTTTTTCTTGTGAAAAATATGAATGTTGCGCTTTCAAGAGAAAAGCTTCTTGAGGAGGTTTGGGGCTTTGACTTTTACGGTGATGACAGAACGGTTGACACTCATATTAAAATGCTCAGAAACTCTCTGGGCGAATACCGAAATCTAATAGTCACACTCAGGGGAATGGGGTATAAGTTTGAAAAAATCTAAAGTGCTTAGAAAATCAAACACCTTGAGATATCACATCTGGCTGTATTTCATGCTTTTCACAGTGCTTATACTGCTTCTTCTCTGGGCGTTTCAGTTTGTTTTTCTTCAAAGCTATTATCAGTCAATGAAGACCCGAGATATAAAAAAGGCAGCATTAATTATCAGGTCGGAATTCGGGAGTAGCGACTTTTCCCATACACTTGAGAAGCTGGCGATTGAAAATGACCTCAGCATTGAAATCACCGACAAGTACGGAAACAGCCTGTATTCCTTTGAAATGATGGGCGGAACAAGCATAATACACCGTGACTTTGGCACAAGACTCTTCGGCTGGCGCAGTGAGCTTCTTTCAAGTGAGCAGGGGTTTTTCTATTACAGAGTTAACGACGACCGCTTTGACAGGAAAATGCTGGTGTACGGCGAGCTTATCGGAACAGCGGATAATGTCGAATGCTTTGTTTTTTTAAATTCAATGCTTGAGCCTGTTGATTCGACGGCGGCAATCATCAAAGAACAGCTAATGTATATAACCGTCATTCTTTTGGAGCTTGCGTTTATCATAACAATGTTCATCTCAAAAAAGATTTCAACGCCCATTGTAAAAATAACAAAGTCCGCACAAAAGCTTGCAAAGGGTGATTTTTCAGCGGAGTTTGACGGCGGAGATTATTTTGAAGCGCAGCAGCTAGCCGAGGTTTTAACCTATGCCGAAAAAGAAATTTCGAAGGTTGACTCTTTGAGAAAAGAGCTTGTGTCGAATATTTCTCACGACCTTAGAACGCCACTCACCATAATCAAAGCTTATGCCGAAATGATTCGTGACCTTTCTGGCGAAACCAAAGAAAAGCGTGAAAAACATCTAAAAATCATTATCGACGAGGCGGACAGGCTTTCAGCACTTGTGAACGGACTGCTTGAGCTTTCTAAATTTGAAAGCGGAAACGAAAAGCTGGAGCTTTGTGAATTTGAAATCTCAGAAAAAATTGAAGAGGTTTTAAACCGCTACCGGATTTTTGAGGAGCGTGACGGCTTCAAATTCATTTTTGAAAAAGATACAACAGCCACCGTCAAGGCGGATGTTCAGAAGATTGAACAGGTGCTTTACAACTTCATTAACAACGCCGTGAACTACACCGGTGACGATAAAACCGTCAGAATAAAGCTGACTGATAAAGCCGACAAGGTGAAAATCGAAATCATTGACACCGGTGCGGGGATTGACAAGAAGATGCTTCCTTTGATTTTTGAAAGATACTATCGTGACAAAAAGGCTGAAAGAGAAACCGTCGGAACAGGGCTTGGGCTCTCGATTGTTAAAGAGATTTTAAAGCTTCACGGCTTTCCTTTCGGCGTGTCAAGCTCGGAAGGGAAGGGCAGTACCTTCTGGTTTGAAATGAAGAAGGTATAAATCCTCAAGTCGCTTTCTTATATGCCTAGCAATTTAAACCTTGAAAATCCAAACTTCAAGGAACACAACTTTCAAAAGGCGAGCCGTTGGAATAGTACCCAAGCGAAAGCGGCGCCTTTATCACCGTTATAAAACCGCCGCAGAGCTTATTCTGCGGCGGTAATTTTATTCATCTAAAACCATATCAATTAAAAACTTGGGGCGCTCCTTCGTTTCAAGATAAATCTTTCCGATATACTCACCGATAACCCCAATAGCAAGAAGCTGAAGTCCCCCTATCGCCCAAACCGAAAGCACAATAGTCGTCCAGCCGGCAACAGTTTTTCCACAAAGCCACACAACCAACGAATAAAGCATCATAACAATACTTACTGTGAAAATGAAGAATCCCAGCGACGTAATAAGCCTTATCGGCTTAATGCTCAGCGAGGTTATCCCCTCAAATGCGAAAGCAAGCATTTTTTTCAGCGGATATTTCGATTCACCGGCGACTCTTTCGTGCCTTTCATATGTTACAACATCCGACTTAAAGCCTATCATGGGGATAATTCCACGAAGAAAGAGATTAACCTCTTTAAATTTCTCAAGCCCCTCAAGCGCCCTTTTGCTCATCAGCCGATAGTCCGCATGATTATAGGTTATATCAACTCCCAAAAATTTCAAAAGCTTGTAATACCCCTGTGCGGTAATTCTTTTAAAGCCAGTATCCGTCTTGCGAGAGCTTCTCACGCCGTAAACTATGTCACAGCCCTCACGTCTTTTTTGAAGCATTGCGTTAATCGCATCAACGTCGTCCTGAAGGTCGGCGTCGAGTGAAATGACAATGTCCGCCTTTTCCTTTGCTGTCATCAAGCCAGCCAGAAGTGCGTTTTGATGCCCCTTGTTTCTCGACAGCTTAACCCCCGAGCACAGCTTGTTTTCATGATGAAGCCGCTCAATTATTTCCCATGTTTTGTCCTTTGAGCCGTCGTCCACAAAAAGCATTCGGCTTTTTTGCGAAATCTCACCCGTGCCAATCAGCTCTTCAAGCTTTTCAATCAGCTTTTTTGCGGTTATGGGAAGCATTTCCTCTTCATTATAGCACGGTATAACCAGATAGAGTATTTCCCCGTTCATTTTGTTCTCTCCATTTATCTCTTTATTTTTCTTTTGAAACAACTATGCGCCGCAAAAAAATGCGGCGCATGATTTATTTGTCATTAATCGTAAGAGTAACCATTATGCCATTGACAAATCCGGCGATACACCCGGCGATGCAAAAAAACACCTCTCGGGATAACCCCAGATACACCGCCGCACCGGCAATTATAACAACAATTGCTGTGGGAACAAAAATCTGAATGGTATATTTTTTTCTTTTAAGAACAGGATATTTTTCAACCAGCCGCTCAGTCATTTTAAGCCTTCCGTCAAGTCCTCGATAAATAAACGTGACAGCAAACATCGGCAGTAAAATCCACATAACAAGCCTAACAGCTTCGCTCATTGAAAACCCCCTTTTCCGAAATTACTTGATTGTTCTCGCCTTAATAACGCCGTCAATCTTGTTGATTTTCTCAAGAATCTCAGCCGAAACCTCACCGATTACATCAAGCATAGTATATGCATAGTCTTTCTTCGACTTATTAATCATATTCTCAATGTTGATGCTTGAGCCTGATACAGCTCCCGTAACTTGAGAAAGAACAGCGGGAATGTTCTTGTGAATAACACAAATTCTTGTATCTCCCGTTTTTGCCATTTCAGCATCGGGAAGATTAACGGAATTCTTAATGTTTCCGTTTTCAACATAGTCAATAAGCTGAACAGCCGCCATGTATGCACAGTTGTCCTCGGATTCAGGGGTAGAAGCACCCAGATGCGGAATAGCAACAACACCCTTAACTCCTATTACCTCATCGTTCGGGAAGTCAGTGACATAGCATGATACCTTTCCGCTTTCAAGTGCGGTAATCATATCAGCGTCACAAACAAGCTCGCCTCTAGCGAAATTAAGAATTCTAACGCCTGTTTTCATCTGACTGATTGTTTCAGCATTGACACAACCCTTAGTTTCACTGTTATAAGGAATGTGAAGCGTTATATAGTCAGCTTCAGCATAAAGCTCTGAAAGTGTCTTTGCATTTTTAACAGAGGGTGAAAGCCCCCACGCCGCACTTACCGAAAGAAAAGGGTCGTGACCGATAACCTTCATGCCGAGAGCGACAGCGGCATTAGCAACAAGAACGCCGATAGCGCCAAGTCCGACAACACCGAGTGTTTTTCCTGTTATTTCAGGGCCGACAAACTGGCCTTTGCCCTTCTCAACCATTTTAGGAACCTCAGCGCCGCTGCCCTTTAATCCGTTAGCCCATATCATAGCCTCCGGCACCTTTCTTGAGGAAAGGAGAATTCCGGCAATCACAAGCTCCTTAACTGCGTTTGCGTTTGCGCCGGGAGTATTGAATACACAAATTCCAAGCTCAGAGCATTTCTCAACGGGAATGTTGTTTACCCCAGCACCGGCTCTTGCGATAGCCAGAAGCTTATTTCCGAAATCCATATCGAGCATTGAAGCCGAGCGCACCATTATCGCATCAGGATTTTCAGGCGCATCAGAGATAATAAATTTATTTTTGTCGAAATTATCTGTTCCGATAGCGGAAATTTTATTCAAGGTCTGTATATTATACATTATTATAACCCCTCCGTTATTTAACTATGTAATCAGTTTGCGGCTTCAAACGCCTTCATGAATTCAACGAGCTTCTCAACACCCTCAACAGGCATTGCGTTATAAATCGACGCTCTCATTCCGCCGACAGAACGGTGGCCCTTTAGGTTGATAAAGCCAGCCTTCTTAGCCTCAGAAACGAATTTAGCGTCAAGCTCATCATTTCCAGTTACAAAAGGAATATTCATCAGTGAGCGGTCAGCGCCGAAAACAGTTGCCTTGAACATTTTTGAGCTGTCAAGGAAATCATAAAGGATAGCCGCCTTCTTTTCATTTAATTCCTTCATAGCAGAGAGTCCGCCCTTGCTCTTAACCCATTCAAGAACAAGCTTGAGAATATAAATTCCATAGGTCGGGGGAGTGTTATACATTGAGCCGTTCTCAGCATGTGTCTTATAGTCGAACATAGTCGGTGTTATCGCCTGTGCGTTTCCGATTAAATCCTCACGAACAATAACAACCGTCAAGCCGGCGGGTCCCATGTTCTTCTGAGCGCCGGCATAGATAATGCCGAAACTTGACACGTCAACTGGCTCCGAAAGAATACAGGATGACATGTCTGAAACAAGAGGTGTTTCACCCGTTTGGGGAAGCTTTGAAAAGCGTGTGCCATAAATTGTGTTGTTCTGACAAATGTGAACATAGTCAGCGTCAGGTGTGAAGCTTATTGCGTCAAGGTCAGGAATATACGAAAAGGTCTTGTCGGCAGAAGAAGCCAACGCCTTGCACTCGCCGAACCTTGAAGCCTCCTGATACGCTTTTTTAGCCCACTGACCAGTGATGATAAAATCAGCCTTTTTTGACTTGTTCATAAGGTTCAGCGGAATCATAGCGAACTGAGAGGATGCGCCCCCCTGTAAGAACAATACTTTATAGTTATCCGGAACAGACATGATCTCTCTCAGAAGAGCCTCTGTTTCATTAATGATTGCTTCGTATTCTTTAGATCGGTGGGACATTTCCATAACAGACTGACCGGTTGATTTATACTCCAGTAATTCATCGGCCGCAATTTTGAGTACCTCTTCGGGGAGCATTGCCGGACCTGCGCTAAAATTAAAAACTCTGCTCATTTTAATGAACCCTCCACTTGAATTTAGTTATAAAAACATTATAAATCGTTTGATTTTTAAAGTCAAGTAAATCCCGAAATAACTGCTAAATTTTTAACAATCCTACGTATCAGCGACAGCAAGACGGCTTGTTTCATGGGATATAATTACAAATATTCTTGTCAATCGGATTTTTGCCAGAATCTCTGGGCAAAATTTTGTTTATTTTCACTATTCTTTTTTCAACAGAATTTTCAACATTTTTGCGCCGATAAGTCAATTTTCAAACGTTACAGTCTGTATAATTCAATTTTTTTGTTGAAAACCCTGTTGAAAGTGTTGAAAACAGCGTGTTTTGTGGTGTTGAAAGTGTAAAGTTTTCAACACCACCACTTCTTAGATATTTCATTTTGTATAATAAATAATATACGATAAATTTTAAGAAATATATATTTTCCAATTGTTGAAAAGAGGCGACATTTATGATATAATTAAAAAGTCCAAGCATTAAAAATATCAATACAAATAAAAAAAATAAATTTTTCCTCATTTTCTTGCAACAAAAACCACTTTTTTTAGCACTTAGTTTATAACAGGTTTTGAAAAGGAGTGATGAGGAGGATAATCATACGGGGTGATTGAATGAAGGGTACCTTTTCCGATTGCGTGTCAAAAGCCGTCAGCGGCGATGCCGATGCTTTTGCCGAGCTATATTCCCTTGTCTATAAGGACTTATATCATATAGCTTTATGCAATCTGAGAAACAGTCATGATGCCGCCGATGTCGTGAGCGATACGGTATTAGATGCTTTTGCAAGCATTAAAAGGCTCAAGGACGAAACAGCATTCAAGGCATGGATAGTGAAAATACTTACCGTCAAGATAAAGAAAAAACAGGCGGAGTACATAAAGTCCCGAACGAACACTGTCGAAATGCCCGAAGAGATAGAACAAAAGGATGAAAGCGACAGCTTCAGCGGACTTGAAATAATGGAGCAGGTAGGGCGCTTAGGTGAAAATGAACGACTTGTATTTTCCCTTAGCATTATCGGCGGTTATTCAGGTGAAGAAATCTCAAAGCTGACGGGGATAAACTCGTCAACAGTCAGATCTCACCTGCACAGAGCAAGAGAAAGACTAAAAGAACAGCTGAAAGTTTAGAGGAAAGGAGAGAGGGTTGTGGCAAGAAATGATATTCTTTGTGAGCTTTTCGAAGATATAGAAATACCCGAAAGGCTCAAGCCGGAAAATATTGCATTTATGCTAAAACAGGCTCAGAGCGCTCAAACAAAAATAAACAAGCGCCAGCCTATAATAAAAGATAAAAAGATAGATATAAAAGTATCAGGCGGTTCAAAACCGACCGAGAGCATAAAAACTCACCGCACCGGCTTTTTCAAGCGAGTTACCGCAACAGCCGCCGCATTCGTTGTGATGGTTGTCGGCTTAGCCGTTTATTTCAATCATGGTGAACCTGATGTCCCGATTGTGGTGCAAAACCCAGCGGGCTTTGATACAGAGCTTCGCACAGCCGAGGATTATACCGCTTTATACAACACCTTCCGAAAGGTGTATGTCAGCGGGAACAACGATGTTACCACAAGCACACCTGACACTCAGGGAAACACGCCGTCCGATCCCTCTCCCTCTAAGCCTAACACCTTCGAATCAGCGTCGGGCTCGACTTCGAATTATTACAGCGCCTTAACAGCGGCAACAGAGGATAACTATACAGACCCAGATGGCGATGACTCTCCGTCACTTCAGCAGTTTAGCGGTATCAGCGATGCGGACATTGTCAAGACCGACGGCAATAACCTTTATTACATAGCAAACGGAAGCTTGAACATTGTATCAACAGACAACGGTCAAATGACTTTGATTGCAAGCACAAAGACAAAGCGTCCACCCCCTGTTGAATTGTTCATAACAGCTGACCGTCTGGTTGTAATATCGGTAATCACAGAGAAAACCGATACGTCGGCATCAAACTCCTCATTAACGGCTAATTCATCCGTTTCCGATTTTGCGTGCTTCTTTCCGAAATACACAACGGTTGCGGACATATATGATATAACAAACAAGCAAAGCCCCTCTATCCTTACCACCTATGAACAAAGCGGAAGCTATATTACCTCAAAAATGATTGACAGCGACGCTTATATAGTAACCAGCTATTCAAACGGCTATTATTCTGTTATTGACAATGAAGAGGATTTTGAAAAGTATGTTCCTTCCTATTCAGTCAACGGTGAGAAGAAATTTATTTCCGCCGGTGATATAAGCATTCCTGCTATCGTCAATAACACGAACTATACGATTTTAAGCGGGCTAAACGTCACCTCAGCCGACCCCGTTGTTTCAACGAAGGCAATTCTCGGCTATGACGGCAAGGTCTTCATGACAAAAACCAACGCCTATATCGCCGGCTATAATTGGGAGAATAATAGGCAGTTCACCAACGTCGCAAAATTTTCAATATCAGGCGGAATGATTACACACTCCGCATACACAAAGGTAACCGGCTATATTTTAAGCCGTGGCAGTATGGACGAATTCAAGGGTAATTTCAGAATTGCAACCTCTGATTACAACCCCGAAAACGGTGAAACCACCAACAACGTTTATGTATATGATTCTTCACTTAAAAAAATCGGTGAGCTTTCCGGCTTCGCATCGGGCGAGAATCTTAATTCAGTAAAATTTGACGGCTCAGTCGGCTATATCCTTTCGGGTAATCAAAATACACCGACCACAGGAATTGATTTTACTAAGCCTTCAGCACCATCGATAATGACCGACTTAAAAACAGCTAATTATTCAACCTTTTTTGTCAAGTACGGAACCGGAATGCTTTTGAGCTTCGGGACTGATACAGACGCTAACGGCACACGAATTGGATTCAAGCTTTCAATGTTTGACGCTTCTAGTGGCACAGAAATTGTGGAAATAGCAAAGGACAGCATTGACAGTGATATTTCTACGGCAAGCTCCTACGCCGAGTTGGATCGCAAGGCGCTTTTTGTTAGCCACTCAAAGAATTTAATCGGAATTCCAATAAGCTTTTTTGATGGCGTGGACAATTGCAATCGCTATTATCTGTTCCGCTTTGACAACGAAACAAAAGCCTTTGTCAAAATCGGCATGATTGAAACGCACGACACCTCAGACAATGCCTTTGTCAGGGCAGTGAACATCGGTGATACCCTTTATGTATGTGCCGAGGGGCGAATTGTTTCAACCTCTATAACAGATATGAGCGTTATATCAGTCCTTGATTTACGCGGCGGCGAAAACACAATCAACACCAGTCACGGTGGCGAAACGCTGGGCGAGATTGAAGTTCCAGATGATAGCCAAGACCCCTTTTTCAGCAACAACTAACCGCTAAATAATGTTTCTTCTATTCTTAAATTTATAGACCTCTTTAAAAAGAAAAGCTGTCCGCTAATTTTGGCGGACAGCTTTTTGTGCAAAGCAAAACCCCTGCTTAAAAAGCAGGGGTTGATTTTAAATTTTAATAGAACATTCTGCCTTCGTAAATACACCAGTCTCCATCGATTTTAAGGATGGTTAAGTCCATATCATCCTCCTCTTCATCATCTTTACCTTTGATTTTGGTTTCTATCTCAACCTCATATCCGGCGGAAACATCAACCTTTTCATCGAACATATACATGATGTCATCCTCATAATATTCTAAATTGTCCTTGTTAATCTTTTTCTTGTCAATGACTTTGTATGAAATTTTGATGTTCTTGCCGTAATCATCAACAAGTGAGTCATACATATCATCCATATGATCATCAAAATCTCCGTACCAATCTTCAACTCTATCTGAAATAAACTTAGGATATGCTGAAAGGAACTTGTCACTATCCTTTTTCTCTAACCCCTCAAACATGTTGTCAATTGGTGTTTCATAGCTTGGCTTTGTTTCTATATCATCTTTATCATCTTTATCATGTCCCCCAAAAAAGACGACAACAAGTGCAATAACTATAATTGCGATTACCGCAACAATTCCGATGCGTATGTATGTTGCTGTGTTGCCGCTCTTTGGTGTTGTTGCTCCAGCGTCAGATGCTTCAGGAGCTGCATATGCAGTTGGTGCAGGTGCTGATGGTGCTGAATATGCTGCAGGTGCTGGACTTCCTACCGGTGCCCCACAGTTCGGGCAATTATTTGCTTCGTCAGTAACTTGCGTTCCGCAAGATGTACAAAATTTAGCCATAACAAATATCCCTTTGTATTTTTTTATTAATTATACATTATATTAATTAAAATGTCAATTAATGCATTGTATTTAGTTATGTTTTTGGTATTTGCCGTTTTTTATCGAATACAATAGCCCCTGCTTAAAAAGCAGGGGCCAATTTAAAACAATATTAGAATAATCCGCCGCCGTAAATACACCATTCACCGTCGATTTTAAGAACAACAATATCATCTACATTCTCATCGCTGTCGTCCTTGCCTTTAATCTTCATCTCAACCTCAAGCTCATATCCTTCAGTAATCTTAACCTTTTTGCTGTACCAGCTCTTGATTTCATCCTGATAATCCTCAAGATCATCTTTATCAAGCTTTTCCTTATCTGTGACCTTGTATGTGATCTTTATGTTCTTACCGTAGTCATCAACAAGTTCATCATACATATCCTCAAGATAATCGTCGTCGATATAGCCCTTCATGCTTTTTGACATAAACGCCGGGAATGCAGCAAGGAACTTATCAGCGTCCTGCTTAACGATACCGTTAATCATATTGTCGATAGGCTTTTTATAACCGCCACCGCCGAAAAGATTACCGATAAGTGCGATTACTATGATTGCGATTACCGCAACAACGCCGATACCGACGTAGGTTGCAGTGTTCCCGCTCTTAGCCGGAGGTGTCTGTCCCGCAGGTGCCTGTGGTGCAGCATATGTAACAGCCGGTGCCGGTGAAACCGGAGCCGTTGGTGCCGTATATGCAGCAGGAGCAGGACTTCCTACCGGTGCCCCACAGTTCGGGCAATTATTTGCTTCGTCAGAAACTTGCGATCCGCAAGATGTACAAAATTTAGCCATTTTGAATATCCCCTTTTCAAAATATTATATATTAATTTTATATTAATTTCATCAGTATGTCAATTAATTTTTGGCACGAATAGAAATTTTTGTTTCATTTGACACAAAACATACTAATTTCAACTTAAAAAATATACTATTAATAATCTAAAAGCTGCTACTATACATTTTTATTTCACAATATACTGAAATATTCGTGAAAAGCTCTTTTTTTATTCCTCATGTTGTATTATAATAAATATATATGTTTGTACGGAAAATATGAAAAGCGAGGTATGAAAATGATTAACAAGGTTAAGGTTAAAATTTACAACAGGGAATACTCCCTTCAGACAGATGAATCCCCTGAATACACAAAGGCGCTTGCCAAAAGACTTGATGCCCATATCGCTGAAATGATGTCGGGGAAGGCGGCGGCTTCGCTCGTCGATGCGTGCGTTTTGATTGCGCTGTCGGCATATGACGATTGTCAGAAGGCAAACGACAACATTGACAACATCAGAAAGCAAATTAAGGACTATGTTGACGATGCCGGTGAAGCAAGGCTTAAATGTGATGAGCTTCAGAAGGAAAACCGCCAGCTCAGAGCAAAGCTTGATGAGCTTGAAGCAAAATTGAAAGCAGGAAAAACCGTTTAATGAGTATTAAGCCCGAAATTCTCGCTCCCGCTGGGAGTATGGAGTCGCTAATTTCAGCGCTCAGATGCGGCGCGGATGCTGTTTATATCGGCGCAAAAAGCTTTTCAGCCAGACAAAACGCAACAAACTTTGATAATGACGAGCTTAAAGAGGCTTGCGAGCTTGCGCACAAAAGCGGTGCTAAAATATATCAGACCATAAATACGCTTTTTTTTGACAGTCAGCAAAAAGAGCTTGAGCGTGCTATTGCCTATTCTGCTGAAATCGGCATTGACGCGCTGATTATTCAGGATTTGGGCGCTTTATATCTTGCGAGAAAAATCCTGCCTGATATGCCTCTTCACGCTTCAACTCAAATGACAATTCACACTCAAAACGGCGCATTGACAGCCAAAGAGCTTGGCTTTTCAAGAGTAATACTTTCTCGAGAAATGTCGGGCGCCGATATCAATAAAATTGCGAAGCTTGGAATTGAAACCGAGGTTTTTGTTCACGGTGCGCTGTGCATGTCCGTTTCGGGGCAGTGCTATATGAGCGCAATGATAGGCTCACGAAGTGCTAACAGAGGGCTTTGTGCACAGGCATGCAGGCTTCCGTTCTCCGCTGTTTTCGGCGAAAAGCGGTGCGATTTGTCCTTAAAGGATATGTGTCACATTCCGCACATTTCAAAGCTTTTGAATATGGGCGTTTCCTCGTTAAAAATTGAGGGAAGAATGAAACGTCCCGAATATGTTGCGGCGGCTGTAACAGCTTGCCGTGCGGCGATAAACGGTGAAGAGCCTGACCTTGATACGCTTCAGGCGGTTTTTTCAAGAAGCGGCTTTACCGACGGTTATTTTTCGGGGAAAACAGGCGAGGCAATGTTCGGCACACGAAATAAAGAGGACGTTGTTTCAGCGACAGATGTTTTGCCGGCTCTGTCCGAGCTTTACAGAAAAGAAAGAAAAGCCGCCTCCGTCAGCTTTGATTTGAAACTAAAGCTTGACAAGCCGTCCGAGCTTACCGTTACCGATGACGACGGGAAAAGCACAACCGTAACGGGCGAAGCTCCTCAGCCTGCGATTAACCGCCCGACCGATTTGGCACAGGCCGAAAAACAGCTTTCAAAGCTTGGCGGAACCATATATGAATACAAAAGCGCCGTTGCGGATATTGACGACGGCTTAATGCTTCCTGCATCCGCGCTAAATGAGCTTAGAAGAACCGCAATCGAAAGCCTTGACACACTAAGAATTAAAGAAAACACAATCATAAAAACAGTTTATCCTTTTGATGAAAAATTCCCTAAAAGCGAGATTTTGAAAAAGCCACGCTTTCGTCTTGACGTAAAAACCGCAGCCGCTCTTGACGGAGCCAACATTTCAGAGGTCGAGGCTGTGACAATTCCGCTTGACCAAGCCGAAAAAGCAACCGCCTTTATTGATAAGAGTAAGCTAATACTGTCGCTTCCTCGATATATGAAAAACGAAAGCGAAATAGCAAACAAGCTTAAAGCATTAAAAGCGTCGGGCTTTGAAAGAATTGAGTGCCAGAACCTTGCCCACATTAAAACAGGACGTGAGCTAGGCATGAAAATGTCAGGCGGCTATGGTCTTAACATTACAAACTCACTTGCCTTGAAACAGCTTTCCGAGCTTGGAGTTTCATACTGTCAGCTTTCCTTTGAATGCACGCTTGACCAGATAGAAAAATTATCATCACAAATTCCAATCGGCGTCATTGGCTATGGGCGACTTGCGCTGATGCTCACTGTGAACTGCCCAATAAAACAGGCTGTCGGCTGTAAAAGCTGTACTCACAAGCTAACCGACCGAACGGGACGTAGTTTTCCTGTAATATGCGATGAAAACGCCTGTGAAATCTTCAACAGCGATGTTCTTTTCATGGCTGACAGGCTCACTGAAATCAAAGGCGCTTCATTTATAACTCTGAAATTCACAAATGAAAGCGCCGATGAAATCAACAAAATAATTCATGCTTATAAATCGGGTGAAAAACCCTCAGGTGAGTTTACAAGAGGCTTGTATTACAGGGGGATAATCTAATAGTATTAAGAAAATAGTTGTTAGCAGTTAGTATCAGCTTTTGCGACAATGAGAATAGCTAACAAGTGTCGCCTATCAACTTCAAGGCACATGCCTATAAATAGGCGAGCCGTTGGAATAGTACCCAAGCGAAAACGGCGCATTTATCAACGCTATTAATCCGGCGCAGCCGTCACTCGAAGCAATAGTCACGCTAACAAAAGCGTCAATAAAACGCTAAATGAAAAGTCAAATCCAAGTCCAGCGAACGACTGCGTGTTCACAAATACCTTTGTGAACTAAGCGCTAGTGAGCGGGGAAACTTGTCAAGAGCCCTCGGCGAGAGGGTGCTTCTTTTGTTACTTTTCTTGCACAAGAAACCAACCAATTCAAGTCAATCTGCAAATCAAAAAACATTATCATTATGGAGATTACCATGAAACTGCTGATAAAAAAACTTACCGAAAGCGCCTCTCTTCCTCTCAGAGCAACCGAGCACAGCGCCGGCGCCGATTTATTCGCCTGCATAGATTCACCCGTCACAATTTCACCCGGCGAGATAAAAATGCTTCCCACCGGCATCAGCGTCGAATGTGATGACAAAAACACCGCCTTGCTCATTTATGCGAGAAGCTCTCTTGCCTCAAAGTATGGGATTACTTTAGCGAACAGTGTGGGCGTTGTGGACAGCGATTATCGGGGTGAAATAAAGATTCCATTAATCAATTTGGGAAGCCAGCCCTATGAAATTACAAACGGCGAAAGAATTGCCCAGCTTGTCGTGACACCGGTGCTTTTCCCAAAAATCGAACAGTCGGATACCCTTTCTGAAACCGCACGAGGTGAAGGCGGCTTCGGCTCAACAGGAAAATTATAATTGTCGGAGGGTTTATGTTAATATACAACGCAAAAATATACACAATGGATAACGATATAATCGAAAACGGATATGTCGAGATATCGGGTGAAAAAATATTAAAAGTGTCGCAGGGTGCTCCCAAAAGCACAGGCGACGACGATATAAACGCGGGGGGAAAGCTTTTATTCCCCGGCTTTATCGACGCACACACTCATCTTGGAATAATCGAGGACGGGCTTGGCTTTGAGGGGGACGACAGCAACGAGGAAACCGACCCTGTCACTCCTCAGCTTCGTGCCGCCGACGGAATCAACCCCTTTGACCGCTGCTTTGAAGAAGCTCGTGCAGCCGGCATAACCACCGCCGTTGTTTCCCCGGGGAGTGCTAATACAATCTGCGGCTCGGTCTGTGCGATAAAAACCACAGGCAGACGTATTGACGATATGTTCTTTAAAACAGTAGCAATGAAATTCGCTCTCGGTGAAAATCCAAAATCGGTCTACAACTCCAAAAACGAAACTCCCGTTACTCGAATGGCGACAGCCGCGCTTATCAGAGAGGCTCTTTTTAAAGCCAAAAAATACGCACTTGATATTGAAAACGCAAAAAACGACGATACTCTTGATGATCCCGAATTTGATATAAAAAGCGAGGCGCTTCTTCCGCTTCTTGAAAGGAAAATCTCGGCGCATTTTCACGCTCACCGTGCCGACGATATTTTCACCGCAATAAGAATCTGCAAGGAATTTGAGCTTGACTGTGTGCTCGTCCACGCAACCGAAGGCTATATGGTCGCCGACATTTTGGGTGAGGAAGAAATTCCGGCGATTGTCGGCCCTGTTTTGTGCGACCGCTCAAAGCCGGAGCTTAGCCGTCAAAGCATCGAAAACTCAGGCGTTTTGAATAAAAACGGTGTCAAAACCGCAATCTGCACAGACCATCCAGAGGTACCCATTCAGTATCTTCCGCTTAGCGGTGCTATCTCTGTTAAGGGCGGAATGGACAGGCTTTGTGCGCTTAAAGCTATGACAATTATTCCCGCTGAAATCTGCGGAATTTCGAATAGAGTCGGCTCAATATCCGTCGGGAAGGATGCCGACCTGGTTTTATTTGACGGCGACCCGCTGAACGTAATGACAAGTCCGGAAATGGTAATGATAAATGGAAAGATTGTTTTTAAAGGTTAATGCCTTGTTTCAATCCAAGCTTCAAGGCACATAACTTCCAAAAGGCGAGCCGTTGGAATAGTACCCAAGCGAAAGCGGCGCATTTATCACCCCTATAAAACCGGCGCAGCCGTCACTCAACGTATCAATGTCACCAAAGCGAAGTCCCAAAACTCACAAAAAAGCTTCATTAATCACTGTTAGCACCGAAATGCTTGCTAAAAGCAAGCATCGTGTGCGCCTGAACCGTCAGAAGCCCTCGGCGAGAGGGTGCTTCTTTTGTTACTTTTCTTGCACAAGCAAGAAAAGTAAAGAA
>JAEXUW010000026.1 GCA_023439835.1 Bacillota bacterium
AATGCTTGCTAAAAGCAAGCATCGTGTGCGCCTGAACCGTCAGAAGCCCTCGGCGAGAGGGTGCTTCTTTTGTTACTTTTCTTGCACAAGCAAGAAAAGTAAAGAAAGCATAAAGGTTTCGCTTTTCTTCCACAAGAAAGAAAAGTAAAGAAAGCAACAAAACCATTCAAACCACTATCCGCTAACCTCCAGCCTTGCCGCCTGCGCATTTCTGAGCCTAGCCAGAGCCAGCTCTGTTTCATCCTGAAGATTGATATTCCCCCACTCGACAAAAACCTCGCTGTCAGAGCCTGAAAGCCTCAAAAACGCCGTACAAATCTTACTGATAACCGGATTTAAAAGCCGGCGGTAAAATTCAAGCTCACTGGTGAGAAGGTCCGCCTGTTGCTTGCTCATTCTCTCGGTGCTGCTCCAGCTAAGCCCCAGAAGAAAAGGCGGAAGCGACAGCTTTGCTACAATCTGCTCTAAAAGCTGTCTGACGGGAACGGCAGTGTCGATAAGCGTGCTTTCAGAGCCGATAACCTTAATCCCAATATCCCCCACAGCAACAAAATCCCTGATTTCACCGTTTTTAGCGGCATTCATTCCGGCTGACCATTCCGCCGCAATAGCCTGCGCCCGTTCCTGAGCGAAACCGCGGTCCCCCGTTTCGGAGGAGGGCTTATATGTCACAGCATAGCGAATATTCCCGAGTCGCTCAAAATTCTGCCCGATACACTCATAAATTCTCATGAGAATACCGCTCAATGCGGGAAGTCCCCGCAATACCGAAACCCCCAGCGGCGACCTCGGCGTCGGATTCAGCGCCGAAAATACAAGCCTTTCGGGATGACGAATTCTCACCCTTTCGCTTCCCCGCCCGATATAAAATTCACGCTCGACCGGGCTTTTTCCGGGAATAACGTCGATAATCGTGCTGTCGGCGTTATAAAGCCCGCAAATCCGCCCCGTTTCAACGTCGCATAGAATCTCGCCCACTGCGTTTCCATAGGTTAAAAGCGAATCAAGAAAGCAGTCTGTGAAGCTTTGAAGCGTTTCTCCCGAAATACCGACCTTGACACCTCTGACAAAGCCGTCAAGCTCCCTTTGAAAGCGCTCGTCCTCACATTTTACGGTGTAGCTTCCGGTCAGCCTGACAATTTTAGCGATACAAGCGTCAATAACGGGAACATGAAGCCTGAGCTGCTCATAAAGCGGATATTCAAGCGGAGGGCTTTTTGAAAAAAGCGATGACATATCGCTGTCTGTGCGCCTGATTGCCTGTGCTGTTGCAAGCTGCTCATGTTTTTCCTTAAAAAGTCTGATAAAAATCACCTCTTTACTGATGCGACGAAAAATCCGTCGTCATTTTCCCTGTGAAGATACGTGCTCACGAAATACCTCACATCATCCATTGCGTGGTCGTTTTCCTTGACCGGTGCGTCACTTCCCGCACGACAATCCCAGCAGTAGAGCGAAAATTCCCTCACAGTGTCCTTGCATTCGGGGGAAAACAGAAGCTTCCCCTGCCTTAAAAGCTCACTGACACGCCTGATACCGCTGATAACATCGTTTTTAGCCTGTATGACGCTAAACTTTCCATGCCGCTTTATGCACTCAATAAAGCTTGCGGCAGAAGGGTCAACAATCACCGTCTTAATGCTTTTTCCGGCGCATAAGGCCTCAAGCGCCTGATAATGCTCCTCATCCGTCCTCAAAAGCCCCTTCTCTCGGGAGTTGTAGTAATACTCACCTACACGAAACCACCTGCCGCCGCTTTTCCCCCAAAGCCCGAAGGATGAAGGATTAACAGTCCCATAATCGCATGAAACCACAAACTCCTCACATTCGGGAGGATAAGGAACAACGTGCCTTTCCTTATCAAACATCGGATAAACAAGCCCGGTGCCAGCGGTCCATTTTCCGAGAATAAAGCGGTCATAGAAAACGCCCGAATACATTGTTTCATAGCGCTTTCTTATTTTTTTGGAAAGTGATGGGTTATCCTCCATCGTGAAGTGAAAGTAGCAGGCGTTTTTCTCACTTGCCTTTAA
The DNA here is from genome assembly GCA_023439835.1 of Bacillota bacterium. Taxonomy (GTDB): domain Bacteria; phylum Bacillota; class Clostridia; order Oscillospirales; family Ruminococcaceae; genus SZUA-444. Next base: position 2,034 of record JAEXUW010000026.1, read on the forward strand.
AATCCACTCACGATAAAACCAGTGATAGGGGTGCTCTGGATTGCAGTTAAACCACAGTTTTGAGCCTGTGACAGAGCATCTCGCAAGCGCCTGCTCCACAAAAGACCTCGGCATGAGTGCCACCTCGTCAAGCAAAATCCCCGAAAGTGTTATCCCCTGAATAAGCGCCGCACTCGCCTCATCCTTTCCGCCAAAGAGATAAAAGCGGTTAGTTTTTCCCAAAAAGCTAAGGTCGATATAGTTTTTCGACACCTTTTCAGAAGCCGTCATGCCAAAGCCCCTTAGCATCTCAAGAAGCGGTGTTGTGACATTTCGTTTTAGCGAAGTGATTGTCTTTCCGCAAAGGGCGAAGGCAGAGCCGTCAAAGCTTGACATTGCCCATGCGAAAAAGGATAACGACATACAAAGGGTTTTTCCGCTTCTGATTGCGCCGTCACAAATAATCGCATCGTGTGAAGCTGTCTTTGGCAAGCTCCACCATGAAAGAACCTTGAGCTGTTTTTGTGAAAAGCTTTCAAACCTCGTCATTTGAGAAATCCTCCCCGTCCGTTTCTTCTTGAGTGCCCGCGCTTTTTATGACAGCGCTTAAAAAGCTGTCAGCACTTTTTGACAAATCGGCTGAATTTTCAAGCTCCCACAGCTTGTCAAGTGCCTTGAGCCTGTCGAACAGCTTAATTTCGACACCGCCGCCCTTAACCCGCTTAATTTCTGAAACATTGAAAAGATTCATCGCCGAAAGCTCACGCTCTGTCGGCGGCTCGTCTGAAAACACAAGCCTGACAGCGTCGTTTATATCCCCGAACGCAAGCCGCTCAAGCCCCGCCTTTACAAGTCCCGGAATGGTGAGCTTTTCGATAAGCGCCGAAAGAATCCGCTTCGCACTTTTTCGTGAAAGAATACTCATGCCCTGTGAATAAGCCTCATTTTCCTCAAAGCCGGCGGCAATTCCCGCCTCCTTGACGTTTCTGTGCTTCGCATAGTGCCAGAAAAACCGCATTTTTGTTTCCTGGCTGATTTTATCCATAAAAAAACCTCCTTTTTGGCTTTTCACTTACAGCACAAAAAGGGGGTATTTTTGCACTCAAACGTGCAACTAGCATAATTTTTACCTAAATTATTTGTAACTTTAACCGTTATGTTAATTTTACTATTGTTAAATTTCTAAAAACAGTGTATAATTAAAAATATTAAACGATTAATATCGGAGGGACCAGCATGACAAATAATCAAAATAATAACATGACAAAAGAGAAATTCAAGGGACTATTTATTGAAACTCTTCACAAGCGCTTCAATGTCACCCCAGAAGAAGCGTCCGACAACCAGATATACAAAGCCCTTTCAATGATTGTTGTTGATGTTCTTCACGACAAGAGAAGACGCTTTATCAACAAGGTTCATTCTCTCGGGAAAAAGCAGGTTTATTATCTCTCGATGGAATTTCTAATGGGGCGTTCTTTAAAAACAAGCCTTTATAATCTTGAAATTGTAAACGAGGTTTCCGACGTATTAAAAGAATACAGCGTGAATCTTGACAGAATTTATGATAACGAGCCTGACGCAGGGCTTGGAAACGGCGGTCTTGGTCGTCTTGCAGCTTGCTATCTTGACGGTCTTGCAACACAGGGCTATCCGGCGATGGGCTATTCAATCTGTTATGAATACGGCATTTTCAAACAGAAGATGGAAGAGGGATGGCAGACTGAGCTTCCCGACAACTGGCTCCCCGGTGGCGACGTATGGCTTGTTCCAAAGCCTGACCGTGCGATTGAGGTTAAATTCGACGGTGAGCTGGAGGAGCATTGGGACAATCAGTATCACTGGGTTAGGCACAAAAACTACTCAACCGTTAAGGCGGTGCCCTATGATATGTATGTTTCGGGCTATAATTCAGACGGCGTTTCAGTTTTAAGACTTTGGAAGGCAGAAGCACCCGGCTTTGATATGGCAATGTTCAATCAGGGCGACTATTCAAAGGCTCTGGGCCAGAACACCGTTGCTCAGGCAATCTCAAAGGTTCTCTATCCAAACGACAATCATCTTGAAGGAAAGTCATTAAGACTTCGTCAGCAGTATTTTCTTTGCTCTGCCTCAATCGGGAACATTGTCGAGCATCACATGAGCGTATACGGCACCCTTGACAACCTCTATGAAAAGGTTGCTATTCACATAAACGACACTCACCCCACCCTTGCAATTCCAGAGCTTATGAGAATTCTTCTCGACGACTGTGGATACAGCTGGGATAAATCATGGGCAATCGTCAAGAACACCTTTGCCTATACAAATCACACCGTCATGAGTGAAGCCCTTGAGAAGTGGGACTGCTCACTGATCAAGTCGGTTATTCCGAGAATTTTCTCAATCATCGTTGAGATAAACGACCGCTACTGCCACGCTATTTATGACAGAACAGGCGACTCAGGCAAGGTTTCCCGCATGTCTATTGTTGACAACGGTCAAATCAAAATGGCGAACCTTTGTATCTGTGCGTCACACAGCGTCAACGGCGTTTCAATGCTTCACTCAGAAATAATCAAGCATGAGGTTTTCCGTGACGAATATGAATACCGCCCGTTGAAGTTCAAAAACGTCACAAACGGAATCGCTTATCGTCGCTGGCTTTATCAGTCAAATCCGGGGCTTACAAACCTCCTTCGTGAATATATCGGCGGGGATTTTCTCAAAAACGGCCAGATGCTCAGAAAGCTCACAGTTTTTGAAAACGACCAAACCGTCCTCAAAAAGCTGGCTGATGTTAAAAGAGAGAACAAGGTTAATTTCTCAAATTATATCAAGTCAACCACAGGCACTATTTTGGACCCCGACAGTATTTTTGATGTTCAGGTCAAGCGCCTTCATGAGTATAAGCGTCAGCACCTTAATGCGCTCAACATTATTGCCGAGTATAATATGCTGCTTGAAAATCCCGATATGGATTTTTGCCCGAAAACATATATTTTTGCAGCAAAGGCAGCGCCCGGATATTACCTTGCAAAGCAGATTATCAAGCTAATCTGGTCAATATCTGAGGAGCTGAAGAAGAACCCGAAAATTGCCGAGAAGCTCAGCGTTATCTTCCTTGAGGATTACAGAGTTACGCTTTCTGAATACCTCATGCCCGCAAGCGATATTTCAGAGCAGATTTCTCTCGCCGGAAAAGAAGCAAGCGGAACCGGAAACATGAAGCTCATGTTAAACGGTGCTGTCACCATCGGAACAATGGATGGCGCAAACGTTGAGATATACGAGGCTGTCGGTGAGGAAAACATCATCACCTTCGGCATGTCAAAGGATGAGGTTCTCGCTAAGAAGCCCACCTATCGCCCGATTGATTATTTTAACGGAAGCAGAATTATTCAAGCAGCAATCAACAGAATGTATTCGGGAATTTTCGGCTCATCCTTTGAGGAGGTTGCAAACTCCCTTAAAAACTCAGACCCGTTCATGGTGCTTGCTGATTTTGACGCATATCAAAAGGCTCAGAAATACGCATCAGAATGTTATGTTGACAGCATGAAGTGGAGTAAGATGTCGCTTGCTAACATTGCCGGTGCAGGAGTATTCTCAGCCGACCGTGCGGTTGATGACTACGCAAGAGATATCTGGGGACTCAGCCGATAAGCTAAGAAATAATTACAAAACAAAAAGCCGTGGGGAGAAATCCTCACGGCTTATTTATATTCTGTTTAGATTACGGAGTAACTCTGTTTCCGTACTTGTTCTTCCAATCCTGTGGGAAGTAGATGTTGGGGTTTGTGCCGATTTTATTTGAATCGATTGTCTCGCCGCTTCTTACTTCACGAGCAATAACAACAAGTCTGCCCTCGTTGAGCATATTTGTGCAGGTTGAAAGGGTGATATACTTGTCGCTCATGCCGTAATCAATCCAGTTTGTGTACCATGATCTCTTTGTTACATTATCCTTCCAGGTATTGAAGTCAGCCTGTGAAGAAAAGTTCTGATAGTTGTGGTACTTAAATACTGTTCCGTTGTCGTCAGAAGCAAGTGTGTTTGCATAGAAGCAAGCAACGATAACATAGTTTGCGTTTTTATATGTAGTGTTGAAGGTTATAAGCGGATTGTTCTTATAGAACTTAAGCTGCTTATAATTGTTGAGAGAAGCGAAGTATGAGCCGTTAGCCATGTTGTGACCGTAGATGATAATGTTGCTGCTCTGATTTGTTGAGCTTAAAGTTGAACGGTAATCGGCAAACAGACAGCCCGCCTTTGAGTAGTTCTTGTTCTCGTCGTGATTGAGATAGAAGGAGTTGTTTGAGGTTTTCAGTACCGGATAGTCAATGAAGGTATTCGAAATCTTGATCCATGCCACAGTGTCTGAATTGTTTGTAATAGCACTGTTGAGGTTTGTGGCAGCAGGCTTAGGATTCGCAATTGTGGTAACTGTTCCGCCGGCACTAACAGCGGCACTTGTGGTGGTTGAAGCAGTAGAGCTGTCATCACCTGGGAGTGTTGTTGTTTCAGCCTCGGAAGAGGTTGTTGTTGTAGCTGACGTTGTTGTAGCTGAGGTTGTGGTTGTTCCAGCTTCAGACGTATCAGAAACGGAAGTTGTGCTTTCAGCGGCGGCAGATGACGTCTTTTTTTCATCGTCGCATCCGGCAAAAGCGGAGGAAACAACTATTACAGCCATTAAGGCGCATAGCATTTTCTTCAGATTTTTCATTTTATTAGCTCCTTTTTTTCCTGTTTTATTATTCTATTTTAGCAGATAAATTGTCATTTGTAAATATATTCTTCAAAAAGAAAATAAAGAAATATTTTGTGGATTTTGTTGATTTTGACTTTTTCTAATAAATGCTAGTAGAATGTCACAAAAAAATACTCCGAATTTTCAATCCGAAGAGTAAAGAATTAATATTTTAGATGAAAAATCAATTTTATAGTAGTTAGTATCGGCTTTTGCGACAGTGAGAAATATTAAAAAATGTTCGGCTTTCACTTCAAGGCACAAGCCTATAAATAGGCGAGCTGTTAGTAGCCAGAAAATAGTTATTAGAAGTTAGTATCAGATTTGGCGACAGTGATAAAAGCTAACAAATGTCGCCTTTAAACTTCAAGGAACACAGCCACCAAAAGGCGAGCCGTTGGAATAGTACCCAAGCGAAAGCGGCGCCTTTATCACCGTTATTAAACCGGCGCAGCCGTCACTCAACGTATCAATATCACCAAAACAAAGCCTCAAAACTCACAAAAAGACTTTATTAATCACCGTTAGCACCGAAATGCTTGCTAGAAGCAAGCATCGTGTGCGCCTGAACCGTCAGAAGCCCTCGGCGAGAGGGTGCTCATTTAGTAGCCAGAAAATAGTTATTAGAAGTTAGTATCAGATTTTGCGATAGTGAAATAAGCTTAGAAAATGTCGCCTTTCAGCTTCAAGGCACAAGCCTATAAATAGGCGAGCCGTTGGAACAGTACCCAAGCGAAAGCGGCGCCTTTATCACCGTTATAAAACCGGCGCAGCCGTCACTCAAACGCAATAGTACCGCTAACAAAAGCGACAATATTAAACAAAAAAACAAGTCAACTCCAAGTCCAGCGAACGACTGCGTGTTCACAAATACCTTTGTGAACTAAGCGCTAGTGAGCGGTGTAACTTGTCAAGAGCCCTCGGCGAGAGGGTGCTTCTTTTGTTACTTTTCTTGCACAAGCAAGAAAAGTAAAGAGTTGTAAGCAACCGCACTTTTCTTCCACAAGCAAGAAAAGTAAAAGAAAGCAAAGCGACCTCACTTTTCTTCCACAAGCAAGAAAAGTAAAGAAAACATAAAGGTTTCGCTTTTCTCCCACAAGCAAGAAAAGTAAAGAAAACATAAAGATTTCGCTTTTTTGCCTTGAATTTAATCTTCAACCCTCTTAATTTCAGACAAAACAAAAACACCCCGAAAATTAATTCGGAGTGTTTGCAATATTAATTAAAAACCTCTGCTACCGCGGGAGCTTGAACCGCCACCGCCTCCACCGCCACTTCCCCCTGAACCAGACGAAACCCTGACAGAAGTAACGTGCTTGTTAATGAAAATATCTTCTCTTTTAGTGAGATTGAGCTTGCTTTGCTCTCTAAACGGATAGTTTTCATTCTTTCCGACAGAGGCATATTTTTTCTTGATTGAAACAAAAAATATCAGACCGACCAGAAGCGCCACAGGGATTATTATTAAAAGCTCCTTTGATGTCACCGACTTTATAAGCGCCGGCTCAAGCTTTCTCAAAAACGCCTTTGCACTGCCGTAATAGTCCCCGTCAATCGCATACTCCTGAGTATAATCAAGAATATTGTCAGCCCTAGTCTGTGAAACCGCCGGTGTCGCCTCGCCTGAGGTTGAGAAGGAAATTCGCCGATGCTCCATATCAATCAGAAAGATTGCGCCGTCTTTTCCGAAACCGCCGTTGTCATAATAATAATCAGCGTATCTTTCGGTATCATATCCGCCCGTATAGTCCGTCGTCAGAATAACAACGTCATAGCCTGATTTTTCACGAAGCTTAGCCACACTGTCCTCAAGGCTTGAAATCTCACTGCTTGTGAAAATTCCGGCATTGTCAAAAACCCTTTGCTCTTGTGAATACGCTCCCACAGAAACAGAAAGCACTGTTAAAAGCACTATGCTCAAAAGGGCGGTAATAAGCTTTTTCATATCAGATACCTCCCTAACTCAAAGGTTATGCCGCTAAAAACAAGTATTGGGGTGATAAGAATCTTAGCAACGCTAACCTCTTCAACAAAATATGGTTCAACTTCATTTAAAAAAGTATTAGCAAAGCCATAATAATCGTCCTTTTCATTTCCGAGAAGTAATTTTTTAATGATTTTATATATGCTAACGCTGTCTAATTCTGCTTCGCCGTATGATGTGATGAGAACTACTCTGCTTTGCAGGTCTAGGAACAGCAGCACGCAGTCGTCACCATACCCATGATTCCTATAATAAAACGCCGCAAATTCATCAAGCGTCTTGCCCCATGTATCTGAAGTAGTTATTATTCCAAAGTCAATCCCAGTTTTTTCAGTCAATGCCGCAATACGAATTTCAAGATTATCATTCTGAACAAGTTCAAAAACATTCGCAAGGTCATAAACCTTCATATCGAACTGATAAGCAGATACAGTCAGCCCGTCGCCTGTAAAGGTCACAAGCATAATCATGCAAACAAAGGTCGCCGTCAGCTTTTTCATATCAGGTACCCCCCTATCATGCCGATAAGTCCCACAGCCGCCGACAAAATTCCAGAGAAAACAAACAGCTTGAGCTTGTCAACGGGGAGCTTGCCGCAGATTTTCCCCGACTGGCCGTTCATCGCATAAAAATAGTCGGTGCCCTTGTACTTATAGGTCATTACCCACACGGGGAGAAGGCAGTATTCATAATCAATTTTATTAATCGTTGTGCCACTCTGCTCAGTCGTCTTTGAGGAATAGCCTGTAACCGTATCAGAAAGCAGATTTTCGCAGTAGCGCTTAACGTCGTTTTCAGTTTCTGTTGAAATTTCAGCGCTTTCAACGTCACGCTTTTCCGCCTGAAAGCCGGAAAGATAAGTCATCGAAAACTTTTCCATCTTACTGCTGTCAAAGGGCTGAACACTCTCAATCAGCTTTTTGTCAGCTTTATTTAGCGCAGTCTTAATCATATCCTCAAGGTGAACCTCACCCTCTCTGAGCACCTTGTAGTTGCTGGTTTCGGTGTGTCTTGTGTTCCCCGTCGTCCAGGTGCGGACGGTTTTTGCGTTCATGACAAGCGTAGCGTCAGCGTCGCAATCAATAACCCAATACGGGAAATAAACACCTGTGAGCTTCTCAATTGATTTTTCCGAAAAAAAGTCTTTGGGGAGGAAGAATTTCGTCCTCGTCCATTCAACAAACCTTTTGATAGCCTTTGACCTGTCAAGCTTAAAGGGAATAAGCCTGCTCGGAGCGTACTCGCCGCCAAGTCTTCCCGAAATAACAACAGGATTGTGGCAGTAAAAGCAGTAGGTTGCCGCCGTTGTACTGTCTGTGACAATTTCAGCGCCACAGCTCGGGCAGTTATACAAAACCGCATCAAAGGCTGTGCTTTGATTTGTGCTTTCGGCTGTGCTGTCTGAGGAGCTTTGCGCCGTTTCGACAGTATCAGGCTCAAGCTCGGACTTCAAATAGCTGCTTCCGCAGTAACCGCATTCAAATTTTTGCGACTGGGGGCTGAAGGTCAGCTCACCGCCGCAGCTTCTGCATTTATATGATAATACAGTCATTTCCCGACCCCTTCTCTAAAAGGCGGCAAATTTACACTTGCCGCCTAAATAAGTATTGTTTCAAACCACGAAAAGCTTATGCCTTGTCGCTTTCATTAATGATATCGCCGCAGTTCGGGCAGAATTTCGGAACGCCGTTTGAAATGTCAGGCTCAAAGCCACACTTGTCGCACTTTATTTTTTGGGGAGGAGCTGACTTTCCGCATTCTGAACAGAATTTTCCTGTGTTGACTGTGCCGCACTCACACTTCCAGCCGTCGGGCTTTTTAGGCTCGGGCTTTCCGCATTCCGAACAGAACTTACCTGTGTTCACGACGCCGCATTCACATTTCCAGCCTGCGCCGCCTGACTGTGCCGGCGGTGCGCTCGGAGCGGGAGGAGGTGTCTGCTGCTGTTGATTTTGCATCTGCATCTGCTGCTGATTACTCTGGCTAGCAGCGCCCATAAAGCCGCCGCCTGCCTGCATTCCAAAGCCCATGCCCATGAAACCAGCCATGCCGCCCGCTGAATTTGAACCGGCAGCCTCCATACCTCTTGCGACTGCGCCCTGAACATAGCCCTCTCTGATAGTGGGATCGCTGAGCATTGCACCGCTGTTTCTCATGTTGATGAGCTTTGTTGACTCGTCGTCGTAGGATATGCTTGCCACACCGACTGAGCGAACCTCAAAGCCTCTCATTTCACGCCATTCGTCGTCGAGGATGTTGCTCATATATTTGCTTAGCTCAACGCTCTTTGATGCGACATGAGAAATTCTAATGCCGTCTGCTGACATCTGATTTACTGCCGCTTGAAGAGCAGACAAAAACTCAGATAGATACTGGTCGTTTATTTCGTTTATATCAACCTTATGTGCGTTTCTAGGTATAGCCTCCATATAAAACAAAATGGGGTTTGATATTTTAATTGAATATGTACCGTGTGTTCTTAAAAAAAGCTCGGCATTATAAAAAGCGTCAAAATAGTTGACGGGAGTTCTTGTTCCGAACTTAATGCCCTTGATTTCCTGAAGGTTAATAAAGAAAGCCTTCTGTGAGCTTGAGGGAACACCGCCGTATTTAAAACGCCCGAAGGTTTCCTTTAATGTGTCACCGAACTGACCGTTGAAAAGTGACGGCAGAGATGAGTTGTCAACCTTGAAATAGCCGGGCTCTGTTGTATAGTCAACAATTTTTCCGCCGTCAACAAGAAGCATAGCCTGATTGTCATAGACGTGAATAATCGAGCCGTTTGAAATGGTCGCCGAAGTGCCCTTTGAATTTGAGCTTCTCTTGTCATTCTGTCTGACCGTTACCCCTGTTGTAAAAACGGTGCTTCCGCCCATATCGTCAGCTTCAATAACCTCAAGCCACTGATCCGCGAGCGAGCCCCCGATTGCCCCTGCCAATGCTTTAATAAGTCCCATTTTGATTCCTCCATTAAATTATATTTTTTTATAATCGCTTATTGCCCAGACATACACATTTATCCCTGAAACCGCCATACCGCAGTATTCACAGGCCTTTGCCCCTAGATTTGTTATCGGCGCCCCGCAGTTAGGGCAGCTTGTTCCCACTGCATTATTATATGAGGAGCCTACCTTCTTTAAGTCCTGAATATAAACAAGGTCGGTGTTGTATCTTACCTGCTCTACTATTTCCTTGTCCCCCTCAATAAGCTTGCCGCCGGCGGTTATGTAATGAAGGTGACCGACTGAGCTTTGAAGGGTGATTACGCAGGTTCCGCTTTGTTTTTTATAGCTTGTTATTTCAGTCTGATGAATTTTAACGTCCTCAAAAGCCTCTCTTCTGTCAAGACGCACATTCTCCTCAATAACAAGCGATAGCTTTTCTTTTAAGTCAGAGCTTGCGTTAATCAAAAGCTCAGCCTTATTTGAGCTTATCGCCGATAGAGCCGAGCGGAGCATATTTTCAGCCCTGATTTTAAACTGCTCATAATTAAATTCGGGGAAGTCACGCAAAATCTGAGGAAGATAAACTCTTGTCATTGCGCATACGGATTTGGGAATTTGCGAAAGCTCACGCTTTTGCTTTTTATAGCCGTCGATTAACGAATCCGTCCCGAATGCCTGACGTGAAATGCGCCTGACCGAGCGTTTTAATTTCAGATAGCAGAGAAACCCGCCCCCCAATAAAGCGGCAAGAATAATTAGCCCCGGCAAAAAGACATCCCCCCCAATAAATATGAATATACATAAATTATACATCATAACCCACAAAAAATCAAGGAAATACAGTCACCATCTTTGCGAAATTATTACAGCGCGGTAAAAATATTTCGCACTCATCACCTTTTTAATTTCTGTGAATATAATGCTTATAGACAAAGGCGTCTGAATTCACGCGGGAAAACTTCTGTGTGAGATTTCAGGCGCCTTGACAAATCAATCCTTATTTCAAAGGGGGAATAATCCATGTGTTCAATCTGCGGATTTTCCGATTTCAAAAACGGCGTGAACAACAAGCGTGAGTATCTTGAAAAAATGGGGGCGACACTTTCTCATCGAGGACCTGACCAAAAAGGCGTTTTCATGACTGACTGTGTGGGCTTTCAGCACAACAGGCTCTCAATCATTGACATCGAAAACGGAATTCAGCCCATGACAGCGGTTTTTGAGGGGAAAAGCTATACTATAATCTATAACGGCGAAATCTATAATGCGCCTGAGCTTTCAGACGAGCTTAAAGGCTTTGGCGTAAAATTCAAAACACGGTGTGACACCGAGGTGGTTTTGTATTCCTACATAATTTTCAAAGAAAAATGTCCCGAAAAATTAAACGGGATTTTTGCTTTTGCGGTATATGACGACGACAAACGGTCGGTTTTTCTCTGTCGTGACAGGTTCGGAATAAAGCCGTTTTTTTATACGATTAAAGACGGTGCGCTTGTTTTCGCCTCTGAAATCAAGGCGCTCTTCAAATATCCCGGCATCTCCCCTGAAATTGACAAATACGGAATGTGGCAGCTATTATTTTTAATGCCCGCAAAAATAAACGGCACCGGCGTTTTCAAGGGAATTCACGAATTAAAGCCCGCACAGTGTGGTTATTTTGATTCAGACGGGCTTAGACTTTGGGAATACTGGCGGCTTGAGGCAAAGGAAAACACCGAGAGCCGTGCTGATATTCTTGAGCATACACGCTATCTTCTGACAGACGCAATAAAGCGTCAGCTTGTTTCTGACGCTCCGCTTTGCACGTTTTTGTCGGGCGGGCTTGACTCCTCAATAATAACAAGCGTCGCCGCCAAGGAATATGAGAAAAGCGGCATGACACTTTCAACCTATTCCTTTGAATATGAGGACAATAAGAAATATTTCAAAAGCACGCTTTTTCAGCCACAGGGTGATGACGAATACGCTGTGTATCTAGCGGATTATCTGAAAACCGACCATAACATTCTCACAGCGCCGATTGATGAGGTTGCAAATAAGCTGACGGATGCGGTTTATTACAGAGACCTCCCCGGTCAGGCGGATATTGATTCGTCCCTGCTTTATTTTTGCAGTCTTGTGAAAAACCGCCATACCGTCGGAATTTCCGGCGAGTGCGCGGATGAAATCTTCGGCGGGTATCCGTGGTTTTATCGTGAGGAAATGCTTAAAAAGCCTTTCTTTCCGTTCATTCACGACCCTTTCGCAAGAATTATGCTTTTTGACTCCGAGCTTGTCAAGACGGCTGAGGGGTATGACCTTTTGTGTGAAATTTACAGACAGGATATGGAGAGCTGTCCCGTTTTGGACAGTGACAGCGACGTTATGAAAAGAAGTCGGCTAGCCACCTGGCTTTCGGTAAGCTACTTTATGACATCACTTTTGGACGCTGAAGATAAGATTTGCTATACCAATTCATTTTTAACAAGGTGTACACCTAATCATGCAACGTCCGGATTAACAGTACCATTAAGAGCCGCAAAAGTCCTATCATCGTAGTATAACGCAGCGTGCAAAACATACCAAGTCACGGATAATGGAAAAGGCACGATTATAGCTCCTTTAATAGACTCAAAGTCAGACACATCGTCGCGTATGCAACAACAACCGCCGGCAGTGCCGACGGTTTAAAGATTCTTGTTAGGTGGTCGAAAGGACTGTTTGTGTTCAGAAGGGTGGTCGTAGCATAGTGTTGAAAATCGAATAAACATTTCTATTTCGCATAAAATGCTATGATTGAAAATATTCATTGACTTTTTTTTGCAACTCAATATCATCTTCAATTTCATCATTAAGCGGGCTATCTTTTAATTTAACTATATAACCTAAATGAAATTTCTCTATAGATGATGTTGGTGCAGATTCAATTTTTTTATCTCCAAATATTTTACAAATTCCGTTTCCAAAGTAATTCACCCAATGTATTGCAGTAGGTAAGTCATCTCTCCAATATCCATCAAATCTCCTGACGTTTACGTTGTTACCAATGCAAGCCCAAAATGGATCGAAAATTTCCACACATTCTTTAAAGGTTGAAATCAATTTGTCATTAATATCAGAACTTTCATATACAGGCAGTGTCAAAGGTAAATTTACAATAAGGCTATTTGTGGTGCATGAATTACTTGCTCCTACCAACAAGCTGATGCTTGCAGAATCATCCTCTCTTAATGACGAGAAGAAACTCATACGGTAACCTAAATCAAGAAACTGATTGTTTCCCTCCTTGTTTATTCCCTTTTTTAGCAGTTCTTCTAATGTATTCGCATTCCAATCAAAATTAAGTGCATCCTTTTTTCTTTTAGATGTTATATAGTTTGGTGCAATTTCTGGTCCAAATTCTTTTAGTGCTAGCAAGAGATTATTTGCTTTGGCCAAGCTTACGTGAAAGTCTTCGTTTGAAGGATTTGCCCATAATATCAATGAATGTCTTTGTATCATAATTACCTCCGTTTTACTTTTTAACAAAGGCTTCGCTAGGCTTTTGTCAGTTGGGGGGTTGGGGTTTTGCTATCCCCATAAAACAAAATTGTCAAATTTCCAGCCGCCGTTTTCATATACAAGATCATAATCATAGCTTGTTATTAACCAATATGTCCAAATTCCACCGCGTGGAATTTCCTCACCTTTACGGCTGTCCTCAAGTATTATCGGCAGCTTCGTTTCATCGTCATACCCACCATATGCGCCGTAAATAATTATACTGTTATTCTCAACGTGGCACACGTATTGTGTATCAATATCAGGATGCCAATGATGAATGGTGTTCCTTATTATAATCCTGCCACTTGTTTTTTCAATTATTTCAACCTGATTACTCATATATGAGTAAGCATTTCCGCGCGTGCCATGACCTCCTATTATCACCGTATCATATCCTGTATAATTAGATTCATCGGTAATATCCTCAAAAATAACATAGTTGGTCTTATAATCAAACCAAGCCTGTCCTGCTGCCTGCTGATCCATTGACAACGTATATTTGCCATCATATTCATTAATCCTGCCGATCAAGTCAAATTGATTATTCACAAATCCATCTGTAAATAATGTGCGGTATCTGTCAATATACTCTTCGATTGTTTCACCTGTCGTTTCTTCACGAAGCCCCTCATCTGTGCGAATAAAAATGCCGGCATCCCATGCCATCGTTTTTGCAGTCTCAAACATTTGGAGTATTTCCTCATCTGTTGGAACTTCAATATTTTGATTTGCCACACGCTGTTAACATACAAGTGCAAACAATCAAAACTAAACTTAATATTCTTTTCATTTTATTAGTTACCTCCAAAAGTTGTATCATAAATTACAAATCAGGCACCGTGAAAATCTCTTCACGCACGCTGTCAGGCAAAGCCTTCATCAAATGATAGGCTTCATAGGGGTAATCCATAACCCAGTATAACGTCATTGGATTTTCTTCTGAAAAGCCTGCACTCTTTACAATATGTGCCGCTAATTCATATTCTTCGCCTTGATTTTTATTATTTTCATCAAAGAAATAGTTATTGAAGTTTTCTATTATCTGCCGAACTTTTTTTGAATCAACTAAGTCTAAATAATTATCTTTCACTACATTATAAACCTTATTGTATTCTTCATATTCGCTTAAAGTCAAACCACATACTTTATCGAACACTTCAAAATCTTTATTTTCAATAACTAATCGACTCATATAATAACCGAAAAGCCATGTGTGTTCCTCATCAAAAAGCAGATAAGAATCTTCTTGGTTTTCCATTACCCATTCAACAGTCAGACGGTTGTCTGCCGTAATTCCATATTCAGTAAGCTTGCCCTTGAAATAATCCAACTTGTTCCCGAATAAAGAATCAATTTGTGAGAATACTTCTTTATCCTTAAGATTTTCAGAGCTTGGATAATCAAAAATATAGAAATTAAGCAAATTAATAAATCTTTCAGTCATGATTGTTGCTACTAGGGTGTTTTCTCCAGCTTCTGCAATAATCTCGCTTTTGTAAGACATAGCATCAAAGTAATAATAACCTTCAACATGTACTGCCAGCATATAACAAAGACCCCATAAACGCGTTGTCATGAGCTGCATTAAATCAAGGACCTCTTGGCTAACCTCCTTTTTATTACTGCATGCGGATGCAGAAACGGTGCAAATAACCAAAATAAAACAAATACATTTTTTCATTATGGAACTAATTATTACTTTCATTGTTAATTCTCCTTAGTCATTCTAATCGATGATCTTCCTTATTGTATTGACCCATTGAAATAGCAACATTTTCGCTTCCAACTAAAGCATCGCATAAATTAATGCTTTGAAAATTTTTGCCATAATTTATATTGGCGTTATTTAGAACATTATTTATTTTATTAATTTCGCTTTCTGTGAAAAATCCAGGCTGTTTTCACATCCTAATTTCTAGACCAAATACCACTATGTAACAAAGATATTATGTAAATGATAAATCTATTTTAACCTAATGTCAATATTTTTGCTGGATAAAAATTCATATATGCCGAATTTTGTAATATCACATGAAAGCTATAACAATATTTTTGAACATTTAATAAAAATTACACATTTTACTTTCGTACTAACTTCACCTGCTCTTTAACGAATCTGCTCAGCGATTTATCGACACCCGCACTGACGGGATCTAACACAAAAAGAATACGTTTCTAAAATGCGCACAAACACATTTCAGGAACGTATCTTAATTTGTCCGCTTTAATCCACTCTCCAAACACACTCCGCCACTTCAACCCTCCTGAAGAAACTTCCTCCATCTTTTACGCTTCGGATGATGATCTTCTCCACAAATTGTTTTAGGAAGGCACGCCGTTCTGGGTTAGTCAATCCATCCCAGTTCTTTTTAAAATTCATAGCAATCTCCCGAAAGCTTACTGCTGCCGGTTCTTCTATTGCCCGGAACCGTTCAAGCTCGGCATTTATGACCAGTTTGTCAGCCGCCACCAGTCGTTTCATTTCTCGATAATCTTCAAACTCAATATCATTGTGCACATAACGCTCCAGCGTTTCACGCTCACGCTGTTCAAGGCTTTTCAGCTTTGCTTCCAGAACTGTGACTGTTTCAGTGTTATCTCGCTTGATTCGTTCTTCCTCCACAAGGGAAAGCGCATCGACTGGCTCGAAGTCAGCAATCTGTGCTATGTATTCTTCAAATGCCGCCTCCACTTTTTTATGGCTCATGCTTCCGACAGAGCAGGTTTTCAGCGTGTGATTGCCGCAGACATAGCCGATGTTGACCTGCACTTTAGTTTTCAACTGCTTTTTTGTGTTGTAGGTTTTCAGCTTATATCCGCACTCGGCGCATACCAGAAATCCGGCGAAGTATTTATCATCATTAGGCGGTTTTGTGATGACCGTTTTTTTGTTTGCGTTCAGAATGGATTGTGCGGCTTCAAAAAGCTCCGGCGTGATAATCGCCTCATGCAAGCCGTCATACTCTGTGCTGTTATTCGGGTCGTTCATGTGATGGCGTACATTGCCGATATAGTTGCAGTTGGAAAGAACCCGGCGTACTTTTGTAGATGACCAGGTTTTTTTGAGCTTTGTGGAAACATCCCGCAGATTGAGCCGTCGTGCAATATCGGTCAGAGTTAAACCACCGTCCACAAACATCTCAAAAATATCCCGAACAACATTCGCTTCATCGGAATTAATCGTCTGGATTTTTTCACCCTTAACCCTGTCGTAGCCGTAGCTTGCCGAGGCGGTGCAAAGGGAATAACCCTCCTTGACTTTGCGCTCCACACCAACCTTTGTGCGCTCAATGATGTTCTCACGCTCAAATTCGGCGAAAATTCCGATAATTTTGAGAAACATCCTGCCGCTTGCTGTTTGTGTGTCAATGCTCTCCATCAGTGAGTTAAATGCACAATCATGGGCATTGAATAAATCCACCAGATATATTAAGTCCGCTGTGGAACGTGTTAGTCGGTCGATTTTGAACACCAGCACGTTTTTGACTCGCCCGGCTTCAATGTCGGAAATCATCTCTTTGACCGCCGGACGCCCCTTGATATCCTTGCCCGAAATGCCCTCGTCGGCATATATTTTATAGATTGACCAGTCCTTTATGCGCACATAGTCCTTGAGCTTCTGCTCCTGCGCACGGATGGAAAACCCCTCCTGTGCCTGTTCTTCCGTTGATACACGCACATAAATTCCAGTTTGCAGCGGGGAGCCTCCGCCGGTATTTTCGTTGATGTTCACTGATGAACTTGCGTGAACCGGGTAATTGGAAGATTGAGAATGTTTTTTAATCACTTCCGCTGCTCCCATCGTTGATATCGATAGGAATTTGCGGCTCATCAGATTCGGGAGGCTCTTTATCCTTTTCGGCGTTATTTCGCTGTGCCTCAGTCTTCAAAAAAAATTTTAACATACGCTCTTGTAATGTCTTTGGTATTTCCAGCCCATGCGGCGCGTGAGCATTACAATTCTTATCTGCATTCGGCATATATATCACCTCGAATAATCGGTCTTGGTAAAATATATGCATGAGAGTTTTCGAATAAAGATTGTCCTGCTTAAACGGGTACTGTTTATCTGAACATGAATTTTGATGAGGCAATCGGTGTTATCTAGTTTGTGTGGTTCATGCAAACATCAGGCGGTGTTTGAAGGCAATAATTGCATGAACCGAATTCGCAGGATACATGTAATACGGCGATTCGCACCTATTTCCTTACTTAGCAAATTTCACCTTCAGGGGACGATGAAGATAAGATTTGCTAACCAATGAATTCTCAACCGAAGTTTACATTAAATCATGCAACGTCCGAATTCACAGTACCATTAAGAGCCGCAAACTCCTATCATACTCATCATAGTAGCCATAAATATCAAGATACACTTGCTGTGCGTTTTCAAACTCGGCGTTTGTTATATTTGGATACACAGTCAAACCGTATTTTTGCTGTGAATGCTCGCCGAGCATAATTTGT
>JAEXUW010000011.1 GCA_023439835.1 Bacillota bacterium
ATGTGAAGGAATAACAAAGATTACAATAATTAATAGTGATAACAGAGATAGTGTTATTACAATAGGGCGTAATTATTATCAAAATTAATGAGACAAGCTGAATTTCTAATATTTATGAGGAGGATAACACGTTATGGATAGTATGGTAAAATAAATATAGGGAGTTTAGAGATGAATAAAGTGTATAAAAATATTTTTATACCATGTATTATTCTTACAATTCTAACAATTATGTTTGGATGTAGTAATAATCGTATAAACGCAGAGCATGAAACAAAGAAAATGGCTGAACAAATTATTGAATGCCTGAATAATAATAATTCAAAAGAACTAAAGAGTATGTTCAGTAAATATTCTACAGATTCCTATGATTTAGACAATCAAATTAAAGAATTATTTGATTTTTTTGATGGTGAGATTGTTTCGTATGATGATTTTGATTCAGGTACTGGACAAGAAACCATATCCAAGGGAAAAACTACTTTACTCACAATTTCCCCGATTATTAAAAATGTTGTAACTGATACCGGAAAGGTATTTGAGATAAGATTTTTTGCTTATCTTGCTTGTGAAGATGACGAAAATGAAGTTGGAATTTCTTCTATTATAATATCATCTTCGGATGGAGACGAATGTATAGTTGGTATATGGTAAGTATGTTCGATAAGCACCAATCATACAATTAACTAACTGAATTTATAATTTTTATGACGAAAACTACACCATGTGGATAGTATGGTAGATTAAATTCAGGAGAATGACAATGAATAAAATGTTACAATCAATTCGTTTACCCTTTATTATTTTTGCAATGCTAATATCTCTTTGTGGATGTGGCAATAATCGAATTGACCCTGATATTCAAGCACAGAAAGACTGTGAAAATATCATAGAATGTTTAAGCAATAATAATACTGAAAGCTTAAAAAATATGTTCTGTAATACTATTAAAACTCAAAGTGATTTTGATGTAAAGGTACAGGAAGCTGTTGATTTTTTTGACGGTGAAGTAATTTCTTTTGACGTTACTGCTATTGGCAGCATGGCAACTATTTATAGGGGGAAACAAACAGTTTTGCGTATTTCTCCATACATTTGGGATGTAAAAACAAATACAGATAAAATATATAAAATACGGTTTTATTCATATCTTGTGTGCGAAGACAATAAAGAAAAAGTGGGAATATCTGAATTGTCTATAGAATGTAGTAATGGGAAAAAATATGTTTTGGGGGACTATTATGAAGTTAATCATAATAATGAATAGAAGTTAGATGCTTTGAATTTATCGATTTTGCAATAGATGATAAAGATAAAAACCTTATTTTTACGAGGAGGATAATACGTTATGGATAATTTGGTGAAAAAAACGTTTATATTCTTTTCGATAATGGTGCTTATCATTTTGACATCATGCGCATCAAATGAACATGTTAAAAATAAAGAAATTGAAGACAAAGCAACCATGATGATGGAATGTGTAGTCAATGAAGATGCAGAGGGACTGTTTGCCTTTTACAGCGACTATATGAAAGAAAATTATTCCGATAAATCATTCAAGGAAATTCAACCGCTTTTTGACTATATTGACGGTAAAATTATTTCATATAATTATGAGGGCATATCTGGCTTAGAGGAACATAAAGATGATGGCATAATTTACTATTACAATTGCGATCCTGAATTTGATTTTACTACAGACACTGACAAAACATATACTATAAAATTTTCGTATCATTATATATGGGATAAACACCCCGAATTTGAGGGAATCAATATGATTTCCATATGCAAAGATAGTGAATGGAGTACTAAAATGGTAATTGGCTGAAATTATTATAACGAGTAACTAATAAGAAATATGAATGGTGTGGTAAAGATGATGAAAGGGAAAATATTAGTTTAATTAATATTAATGTTTATATGATTTTTTAAGGTTTACAACATCATATTTAAACGCTTTGACGAGCTGCCCGAATGGGCAGTGACAGAATAAGTGAACCACAAAACATCAATTAAAATGCACCTTCGGGTGCGTTTTATTATAAAATTAAAAGGACAAACCAATCCACAGCATCCATTACAGTATAGCAAATTTTTAAAGTTCTTGGAGAGGAACTCTAAAAACTACTACTTTTATATAATACGAGGAGAACACGCAGGAGGAACCCCCCTGCGTGCAAGAAAAATGTATGAATGGTATTTGAGATAGGCTTAATAATTTGTGTTAGCCATTGCTAACCGACAAATATATAATAACATAGTTTTTTTATATTGTCAAGCGTTAATATAAAACTTTTTATTTATGTGGTTATGTGAAAAAAAGCTATAACTTTCCACATGGTATTTCTAGCATATCAGCGTGACAATTGACAAGCATTATGATAAAATAATAAAAAGATAACTTTTCTCAAAAAGAGCAGGGCGATTTTTTGTGGATATTATATGAGGTGAAAATATGGCGGTAATGGTTAAAAATCTATACAAGAACGGAACATTTCTTTATAATATGAAGCTTATTTCAGGAAAAGCCGGCATGAACAGGCTTGTAAAATGGGTTCACATTATTGAGGATGCAGACGTAACCTGCTTTCTTCACGGAAGCGAGCTCGTTTTCACCGCGGGGATTCTCAATAACAGCAAGGATTGGCTCATAAACTTTGCGCGACGCCTGCACGAAGCTGAAGCAAGTGCTTTTGTTGTCAACATCGGCCCTCATACAAAAGAAATCCCACAAGAGCTTATTGACTATTGCAATGAAGTAAGCCTTCCGCTATTTACAATTCCATGGGAAACTCGCATGGTCGATATGACCAGGGATTTTTGCACGAATATTATGAAAAGTGAGAATATAGAAAGCAGTCTGGCTGTGACCATTCAAAACATAATTTTTAATGTCGGTGATTTTGAAACTCAAATTCTTCAGCTTGAGAGATACGGGTATCAGAGAAACAGCACTTTTAGCTTTGTGTGCGTGTCCTGCAGTGAGCTGACCGATGAGCAGCGTGACATTTTAGAATTAATTGCAGAAGCCAGCGCAAAGAATATGCACGACCTTTTTGTTTCCTTTTATTATAAAGAGCATCTTGCGCTTGCGCTGGTGAATTATAGTGACAGCGAAATTCAAACCTTTATCCGTGACTTCACCGCTCTTTCAAAAAAGCGAATAAAATCGCTTGAGCTTCATATCGGTGTCAGTTCAAACAAGCTTGGGCTTTTTAATCAGAATAAGAACTTCAAAAAGGCTGTTTCAGCGATGGAAATGGCTTGCAAGCTCAACGAGGGAGCTTGCTTTTATGACAGCCTGAAGATATATAAGGTCCTCTATGACGTTAATGACAAGGCTGTGCTTCAAAGCTTTTATAAGGATACAATCGGAAAGATAGAGCAGTATGACAGAGAAAACGGCACACAGCTTATTTTGCTTCTTAAAACATATCTTGAGGTTAATGCAAGCGTACAGCTCACCGCTGAGGAGCTTTATCTTCACAGAAATACCGTTGCAAATCAGCTTAAAAAAATTGAGAAAATAGTGGGTTATAATCCATTTGAGGTTGAGGGAAGATTTTATCTGAACATGGGATTACATATAAAAAACATGCTTTAATACCAAAGCAAATGTAGTCTGGAGTCGATATGTTGTAAAAATGCACAATTGTTACACTGGAATTATTTAGTGACAAGAGAGAAAAGGCGTAAATTAAATATTGTTTTTTTGAGCAACCAGTCTTGGATGTGCATTTGCACATTTAAAACTGGTTGCGTGTCTATTGCAACGACGACTGTACCGTTGTATAATGTAGTTAATGAATTAAATAACAAAAACAGAACAGCAATGGAGCTTATCTGCTTTATTGTTGTTTTATTTTTGGGAGGAAAACAATATGACCGGCACAGAAATTAACAGCACACTAAAACAATTCAATCTTCAGTCGTGGAGTAAGCAGAGCAAAATCAATCCAATTTCGGTCGATAAGGCTGAAGGCATTTATTATTGGGACTATGAAGGAAACCGTTATACCGATATGTCATCACAGCTTGTCAATCAAAATCTAGGCTTCGCAAACAAGGCAATCAATGATGCAATAAAAGAGCAAGTTGATAAATACTGCTTTGTTGCACCGTCAGCAGGAGCAGAATCTAGAGCAAAGCTGGCTAAGAAAATTGTTGAGCTTATGCCCGACAATATTGCAAAGGTTTTTTTCACAAACGCAGGAGCGGACGCAAATGAAAACGCCGTCAAAATGGCGAGAATGTTCACAGGCAAAAACAAGATTTTCAGCAGATACAGAAGCTATCATGGGTCAAGCTTCGGCGCAGGCAATTTAACAGGTGAGCCGAGAAGATTCCCACTTGAGCCGGGCGTTCCGGGCTTTGTTAAGTTTTTTGACCCTTATGTTTACAGAGAGGCAATAAGCTTTTCATCAGAGGAGGAGGCTTCAAAATACTATCTCACCAAGCTTGATGAACAGATTCAATATGAGGGGCCGAGTTCTGTTGCGGCGATTGTTCTTGAAACCATAACAGGCTCAAACGGCATTATCATTCCGCCTAAGGGCTATCTTCCGGGAGTCAGGGCAATATGCGACAAGTATAATATCCTGCTCATTTGCGATGAGGTTATGACAGGCTGGTGCAGAACAGGAAGAATGTTCGGCTTTGAGCATTTTGACATTAAACCGGATATGATTACTTTTGCAAAGGGAGTAACCTGTGGTTATGTTCCCCTTGGCGGAGTGGCAGTAAGCAAAGAGATTGCAGAGTATTTCAATGATAATCTGCTATCATGCGGACTTACATACAGCGGACATCCGCTGGCTTGTGCGGCGGGCAATGCCGCAGTTGACTACTATCAAAGCGCTGACATACTCTCAAATGTCAACAAGGTTGGCGCGCTTCTAGGCGAAAGACTTGAGGAGCTTAAAGAAAAGCACACTTGTGTGGGCGACGTCAGATATATCGGCTTGTTTTCAGCGGTCGAGCTTGTTAAGGACAAAACAACCAAAGAAGCAATTGTTCCATATGGAAAAGACCCCGATGGGCTGATGGGAAAAATCCTGGGGCTTTTAAAAGAGCGAAAGTTTATGACCTATACTCATGAAAACATTATCATCGTGGCGCCGCCGCTCATCATCACAAATGAACAGCTTTCTGAGGAGCTTGATAAGCTTGATGAGGTTCTTGGAATTGTTGATGAAAAATTCATATAACGGAGTGGTGTAATGGCATACAAATTTTTATTACCGAAAAATACGGTGATGGGCGAAAATGCATTGAGCTTCGCAGAGGATATAATCAAAAATTTAGGGCACAAGGCATTTATCGTCACAGGGAAGAACGTGACAGCCTCAGGACTGGTAAAAAAGCTTACCGATAGTTTAATCGGCTGGGGAATTGCTTATGAAATCTTCAATGACATAATCGGCGAGCCGACCGTAGCAATGATAAAGGCTGGGGTTTTAGAGTTCAAAGAAAAAAAATGCGATTTTCTGATTGCTCTGGGCGGGGGAAGCCCGCTGGACAGCGCAAAGGCAATTGCCGCAATGACAGTGCTTTCTGGGGAAATATCTGACTATATGGGGAAGGAAATCAACGGCTGCTTTCCACCGATGGTTTTGATACCGACCACTGCCGGCACAGGCTCTGAAGCGACAAAGTTCACGATTATTACCGACACTGAAAAAGACATTAAAATGCTCTTGAAGGGTGACGCACTAATCCCTGACCTTGCCGTAATTGACAGCGAGTTCACTGTTACCTCACCGCCGGGAATTACAGCGGCAACAGGAATGGACGCACTCACTCATGCGGTTGAAGCTTACACCTCCAGAAAAGCAAATCCGCTGACCGACTTATATGCGCTTGATGCGATTAAGAGAATTTTTTGTTATCTTCCATCAGCATATAAAGACGGTGAAAACCGAAGAGCAAGAGAAGAAATGGCGATTGCCGCATATGAAGCGGGAATTTGCATAAACAATTCATCCGTCACGCTGGTTCACGGAATGAGCAGACCAATAGGCGCTTTATTTCATGTTCCTCACGGAATATCAAACGCAATGCTGATAACTGAATGCTTAAAGTTCGCACTTGACGGCTGTTATAAAAAATTCGCGGATATAGCAAGAGCAATTGGGGCGGCTGATGATACGGCTGACGATGAGAAAGCGGCGAATATGCTAATAGCCGCTCTTGAGGAGCTTTGCAGGAGTCTTGACATTCCCACGCTGGAGGGCTATGGAATTTCAAAAGAGAAATTCGACAGCCTGACTGACAAAATGGCGACTGATGCAATAGCAAGCGGCAGTCCGGCAAATACGATTAAATCAGTTGACAAAGAAGCGGTTATATCAATTTATAAGAAGCTTTGGTAATTTAATATTTTTTATGGAGCAATGGGGCTTATACTGATTTCGTTCGGTATAAGCCCTTTTTGTCATATAATAACATTTTGGGAGGATAATATGAAAAAACGATTAATTTCATTAGTAACTGCAGCGTTTATGTTAACTGCAATGGCAGGCTGCGGCAAAGACACAGGCTCTTCAACACCGGCGGGCGCATCAACAACCGCAGGTACAGGCTCATCTTCATCAATTTCAGCAAGCTCAATTAAAGTAGGCGTTCTTTTGAGCACCACGGGTAACTTTTCAATTTCTGAAACACCGATGAAGAACGCAGCTCAAATGGCAATAGACGAAATCAATGCGGCTGGCGGAATTGCAGGTATTCCAATTGAGCCGATTTACATGGACTATGGCTCAGATCCGGCTATGGCGGCTGAAAAGGCTCAAAAGCTTATCATTCAGGATAAGGTAACGGCGATTGTAGGAACAAACTCATCATCAACACGTCTTGCGGTTATCCCCACAATTGAGCAGTATGATTCACTGCTTATCTACAACACCTTCTATGAAGGCGAAAAGCCCTCACCCAACGTGCTTTACACCAACACTTGTCCCAGTCAGCAGGTCGCAGGCTTCATGCCCTTCATCACTGAAAACATCGGAAAGAAAATATTCTTTGTCGGCTCTGACTATGAGTTCCCCAGAAATACAGTTTCATATGCAAAGGACTTGCTCATTTCAATGGGCGGCGAAGTCGTCGGTGAGGAATATGCACCGTCGGGAACAACAGATTTCTCATCAATCGTCAACAAAATCAAAGCGGCAAAGCCTGATGTTATCTTCTCTGCTGTTGCCGGAAACGACTCGGTTTATTTCTATACAGACTGCTCAAATTACGGAATTGATATGGCGACAACACCGATATGCTCTGTTGCTTGTCATGAAGGAACAATCAAGGGTATCGGCGAAGCTGCAATCGGCTCATACTCATGCTTCTCATACATAAACACTCTTGATACTCCGGCAAGCAATGAGTTCAAGTCAAAATATGAAAGCCTGTTCGGAACCGAAACTACTGTCAACAACGGTGCTGAGGCAACCTATCGAGGAGTTTATATTCTAGCAAAGGCAATCGAAAAGGCTGGCTCACTTGAATCAGCGGATATAGTAGCAGCAGCGGCAGGAATTGAAATTGATGCTCCCTCAGGAAAAATCCGCATGGATGACAGCAATCACCACGCATGGCTAAATACCTATATCGGAAAGGTCAACAGTGACATTAAGTTTGATATCATAGCTTCCTCAGACGGACTTGTAGCACCCGTAGTAGATTAATCAGAGAAAAATTATTAAGCAGTCAATAGGGGCGATGCCCACATCGCCCTTGTTGATTAATAAAAAAGGTGGTATTTATGAGCATATTTTTTTCACAGCTAATTAACGGATTAAGTATATCGGCAGGGTTATTTTTGGCGGCAATCGGTCTTGTTATTGTTTTTGGAATGTTAGATGTTGTAAATATGGCTCATGGTGAATTTATTATGATCGGCGCCTATGTCGGCTGTATAGTTGTTAATCAGCTGAAGCTGCCGTTTATACTTGCAATGCTTGCCGGCTTTTTGGTATCAGCATTTTTTGGACTTATCGTTGAGCATGTTTTAATCAGAAAATTATACGGAAAGGTTGCCGAAACGCTTCTTATTACCTTTGCGTTGACCTATATTATTCAACAGATTATGAGAATGATTTTCGGCCCTGAGAATCAGAAGCTTGAGCTTCCCATCAAAGGCAGAATTTCTTTTGGAATAATCACAATACCCTATTATAATATATTCTTGATTTTTATGGCAGTTGCCGTTTTGCTTGGAACACTTCTTTTGTTTTATAAAACTTCATACGGAATGCAGCTTCGCTCAATCACTCAAAACAGACAGATGTCACAGTGCCTTGGGATTAACAGCGGAAGAATTGATAAGATTACCTTTGCATACGGCTGTGGTCTGGGCGGACTTGCCGGGGTGCTTTTAGCACCTATCGCAAGCGTAACGCCGGGAATGGGACATGAATATATCGTTGACAGCTTCCTCGTTGTAATTTTAGGCGGACTAAATTCAATTGTCGGCTCCTTCCTCGGCTCAGTGGTTGTTGAAGAATCCGTATCGGTTATTGCGAGTCAGGTGAGCTTGGTCACGGCAAAGCTCTTGGTATTCATAATAATAATCGTATTGATACGGTTCAAGCCTCACGGTCTTTTCGCATCAAAAGACAAGCGCTAGAAGAGAAAGGTTTGAAAATATGAAAAAGAAACTTAAAAAAATTACAATAGAAAAGCAACTAGCGGCGGTAATGTTTGTTTTTCTGGCATTCCTGCCGATGTTCACAGACCTTTATACGACCTTGATTACGGGGAAGTTCATCACTTTTATGATGCTTGCGCTGGCTTTGGACATTCTTTGGGGATATGCAGGACTTATGAATCTCGGCTTTGCGGTATTCTTCGGCTTGGGCGGCTACATTATAGGTATTTCACTAGCCAGTCAGGAAGGGCTTCCGGCATTTATGGCATACGGCGGGCTTGAGAAGCTCCCGTGGTTTTATGCGCCGCTCAAAAGTGTGCCTGTTTCAGTTTTTCTTGCGATACTAATTCCATCATTGATTGCGCTGTTTTTAGGCTATTTTATTTTCACAAGCAAAATTAAGGGCGTATTCTTCAACCTTATCACCTTGGCCTTCGCCGCACTTTTTGAGCTTTTTATCACAACAAATCAGATTTATACAGGCGGTGCAAGCGGAGTAAACGGCATAGCCAAGGGGCTAAAAAACATTACCTTCTTTGGGAGCAAGGTCACAACAAAGGATTGGTACTACATAGCTTTTGCTGCGCTGATTGTAGTTTATCTAATATGCCTGTGGCTGACTGAAAGCCGTTTTGGAAAAGTAATCAAGTCGGTTCGAGACAACGAGGCAAGACTTCAGTTTCTGGGATTTAATCCGGCGGTATTTAAAATGGCGATATTCTGTATTGCGGGTGCGATTGCCGGATTTGCAGGGGTTTTGTATGTTCCGATGACATCGTTCATTTCAATTGAAAACGCAGGCGTCGGCTTTTCAACAATGATACTCATTTGGCTTGCTGTTGGGGGAAGAGGAAATCTCACCGGCGCAATGTTTGGGGCGCTGTTCGTGTGTTTTCTTCAGAGTATGCTGTCTGATTCCTTAGGCTATATGTGGCAGCTTGTTCTCGGCGTTGTGTTAATACTCATAATAACTCTTCTTCCAAAGGGAATTATCGGAACAATTCTTGACAAGCAGTATAATCATAAGGTCAATAAGGCTATTTTAAAGAGCAGACAGGGGGTGTCATAATGGCGTATCTGGAACTTAAGGATTTAACGGTTGAATTCAGCGGCTTTCGGGCGGTAAATGAAGTAAACATTTCAATCGAAAAGGGTGAGCTTCGCGTCATTATCGGCCCTAATGGTGCCGGAAAAACCACCATCATCGACATGATAACGGGAAAAACACTTCCCACCAGCGGTCATATTTATCTCGGGGGAGAGGAAATCACAGGGAAAGAACCGTATCAGATTTCAGAGAAGTACAAGGTCGGAAGAAAATTTCAAGGCCCGAATGTATTTGATTACATGACGGTATATGAAAATATTGAGGTTGCCTTGTCTGGATACAGCTCACTTTTCAAGACCTTTTCATATCGCAGAACCGCAAAAATCAAAGCTGAAATCAAGGAGATACTTACAAAAATAAATCTGTATGATTTTAAAGAGGCTCTTCCGACCGTTTTGTCACACGGTCAAAGACAATGGCTTGAAATTGGAATGGTTTTAGCTCAGAATCCCGATGTTATTACACTAGATGAGCCAACCGCCGGAATGACTGCCGATGAAACATATAAAACCGGCGAGATGATAAAAACCATAATGAAGGACAAAACCGTTGTCGTAATAGAGCATGATATTGATTTTGTAAAACAGATTGCTCAGACAGTGACGGTGTTAAATCAAGGCTCGGTGCTCGCCGAAGGCTCATATGACGAAATCACCAGCAACCCCGAGGTTATCAAAGTATATCTCAAGGAGGATTAGTATGTTAAGTGTTAACAATGTCTGCGTGAACTATGGAAAAAGTCAGATAGTATCCGGTATAAATTTTGAGCTTAATTCAGATGATAAGATGGTTATTCTCGGCAGAAACGGCGTCGGAAAAACAACATTCTTAAAAAGCATAATCGGGCTTCTTTCTTTTAGGGAGGGGAGTTTGACTATGGATAATAAGGATATCACAAAATATAGAGCACACGAAAGAAGCAGAAGCGGCATCGCTTATGTTCCGCAAGGAAGAGAAATTATTCCGCAGCTTACCGTTAAAGAAAACCTTGAGCTTGGCTCAATGGCTCACAAGGTGAACTATGAAGAAAAAGTAAAAGAGGTTTTCGAATATTTTCCGATATTAAAAGAGCATATCAAGCGAAAGGGCGGGGTGCTTTCAGGCGGACAGCAGCAGCAGCTAGCTATTGCCAGAGCGCTGATGGGGAATCCCAAGGTTCTTATTCTTGATGAGCCGACAGAAGGAATTCAGCCAAATATTGTGTCTGAAATTGCTGGAATTCTCACCAGATATCATGAGGAGAAAAATGTTCCCTTGATTATTGTTGAACAGAATTTAAAATTTGCCAGAAAGCTCGGAAACCGCTTTATTATTATGCAGAAGGGCAGTATAGTCAAGGCTGGGAATATTGAAGAGCTGACAGATGAAATGAGCAAAAAATATCTCAGCGTGTAATTCAGCGTTTTTGCTTTTAAAAGAAGCAGAGAGGAAATTATTATGGTTTTATGTAGTTTGGAAAGAATGGAAGAAAAAATCAAAGCGTTTTCACAGTTCGGCGATACAGGAAAAGGTGGTATAACAAGGCTTTCACTTTCGCCCGAGGCTTTGCTTGCTAGAAAAGAATTCAAAGGCAGAATGGAGGCTATTGGTGCAACGGTTGTTACTGACGACATGGCGAATATGTACGCCACAATCAAAGGATCTGAAAACCTCCCCGCTATATTGTCAGGCTCACACCTTGATTCTGTCAGACAGGGCGGAAATTATGACGGAATTCTGGGAGTTTTAACGGCGATGGAGGCTGTTGAAACCATTGTCCGTGAGAAAATTCCGCATAAGCATCCTTTGACGGTCGTCGTATGGACAAATGAGGAGGGGGCACGCTTTGAGCCCGCAATGATGTCCTCAGGGGTTGTTTGCGGAAAATTTAACAAGGATGAAATGCTCAAATCAGAGGCAAAGGACATACCGGGCTATACCTTTAAAGACGCACTGAAGGAAAGCGGATATATGGGCGACATATCAAACAGAATGACCGCTGAAAACAGCACCGCTTTGGTTGAGCTTCATATCGAGCAGGGGCCGGTGCTTGAATCAGAGGGCGTCGATATCGGTGCTGTCGAGGGTGTCTGTGGAATGATCAATTATGAATTCACCTTTGTGGGCCAGGCTGATCATGCGGGAACAACCCCGATGAAATACAGAAAAGATGCTTTATATGCTGCGGTAAAAACAATACAATATCTTCACGATGCTTTAGATGAGTTAGATAGTAGCCTTGTATATACAACAGGAAAAATATCCGCACTGCCAAACATTCACACAGTTATTCCCGAAGAGGTCAGGTTCACGCTTGACGCAAGACATCAAAACCCAGAGGTTATTAAAAAGGTAGTTAAAATAATCAAGAAAATACCCGCAGAGGTCGAAAAGTGCAAGGTAAGCTATAAGGAAGCATGGTCACGCAGAACTGTCGACTTCACGCCAGAGCTTATTGACTATGTTGAAAAAAGTGCGTTTGAATTCGGCTATAAAAGCAAAAGGCTGTACAGCGGGGCAGGTCATGACGCTCAGTATGCCATTGACGTTATTCCGACAACAATGATATTCGTGCCGAGCGTAAAGGGACATAGCCATTGTGAGCTTGAGTTCACACCGGCAGAGAAATGTGTTAAGGGCGCAAATGTTGTAATGCAGACTTTACTACATATAGATAATCAGTAAGAGTATAACCTCCTTAGAGCAGTATAATATGTAATGTCAGAAGCAAGCTGAGCCGTTCACTAAATTGTGAACGGCTCAGCTTATTTATACTATTTAATGAAAGTCATAATCGCTTCATACTCACCTGAAAAAGAAATTTTACCGCTGTTTGCCTCAATGAAAAAGCTGTCGCCAGCAGTAAAGACTAAGGATTCATCAAGTGAAGAAATTGTTCCATTTCCGGATAGAAAAATCAGCGATACAAAGGACTTTTCATCAACGAAAATTGAGCGAGTATTTTTTGAATCTATTTTATCGACAGTAAAGTAATCGCATGAGGCAAGGTGATTGTCAAAATCATAATCATTTTTAGCGGGAGTAAGAGAGGTAACGTCGCAAGCTTTTTGAATGTGAAGCTGTCGAGGCTTTCCGTCAGCACCAATGCGACAGTAATCAAAAACACGGTATGTGACATTCGACGACTGTTGGACTTCGCAAATAATTATTCCCGCACCTATTGCGTGAATTGTTCCCGCCTCAATGAAAAACACGTCGCCGGGCTTTACCGTCACTTTTTGAAGAAGCGAGCACAGCGTCCCTTTCTCTATGGAATCTGAAAATTCCTTCAAGCTTATATTTCGGTTGAATCCCAAATAAATATATGCCTGTGGCTGACAGTCAACGATATACCACATCTCTGTTTTCCCAAGCTGACCTTCATGCTTTAGAGCATATTCGTCATTTGGGTGAACCTGAACAGACAAATTTTCAGCCGCGTCAATGAGCTTGATTAGAACGGGGAACTGTAAGAATCTATCGCAATTAGCTCCGCAGGCATTCGGATTTCTTTTGATATAGCAAGCCAGCGCTTCCCCCGAATATTCAATTATACTTTCGCCGTCAGGATGACAGGAAACCTCCCACGTTTCAGCAATATTATCGAAGGGGGCTTTTTTGTTGTATGTGGTTTTCAAGCTGTTTCCGCCCCAGATATAGTTTTTGGCGGCGGGTATAAGTTTTAATATCGACATAACTTCTCCGGTTTTATTTATTATCGTTTAATTTATGAAGGTTTTTACCACCTGATTGTTTGCAACATCTCTTCAGGCTTATAGCTTTTCTTTAAAATGTAGTGTGCCTTTGAGTGTGTTTTTTATTACACAAAAGAAAAATTAACATAGCGCACAGTTTGAAAAAGATAGTTTTACATCTCATCATTCATCGATGTTCTGAAAGGAGCAAGCGGTATTGCATTTTTCCCGAATACAGAAACCTCAACATAATTACTCCAGCAATAGCGAATGTGCTTAGGCTTCTTCACTTCGTTTGAAAATGCGAAAATCTTGTCGCCTCTTATTTGTGCAGTCGCATTAAAGAAAACCTTGTTATCTCCAGCGATTTCAAAGCCTTTAAGCTCACCGCTTGATACTAAACCGTCCTGCGCATAATCAAATGACAATTCAATGCCGTGGTCTAAAATTCGCATTGATTTATACATCGGCCCGAATGCTTTGCTTTCATCAATTTTCTTATAAACAGAATATAAAGCCTGTAAAGCAAGGCGCTCACCCACCGGAAGCTTATCCTTTGGGTGAATTTCATTGTATTCACTATAATCGGGTATTATTGCAATGCCTGTATTTTTGACGGTTGCAAAAACTCTCATCTGCGCTTCTCTTATTAAGCACCAATGCTTGTTGTCAGGTGAGCCTGAATATGTGTGCATGGGAAGCTGAACAAACAGAAAAGGAAGACTGTCGTCACCCCAATCATCACGCCATTGCTGAATTAAATTTGAGAAGAGCTTGAAATACATCCGTGGCTTGTGGTCGTCGCTCTCGCCTTGATAATATATAAAGCCTTTTAAGGTGTATGGAATAACACGCTCAAGCATACTTTCATACAAACCATGCGGTCGATACGGATTTGAACACCCCATAGGCCCCGGCCATTTGTTTTCACCACAAATTTCTTGTATTTCGTCCCATGATAAATCAGGGGCTTTTGTATATAAAGCCTCCGCTTTAACCTCCCACGCATTATGATAATCAAGAAAGTCGTTGTATTCCTTAATCTGCTCCTCCTTTGATTTTCCTCCGACAGCCTTTTCATATTCGTCGATATAAGTTTTAAGGTCGCTGTCGGCAAAAAGACGCTCTCTTGACATCCAAGCACTGGCAGAGGTTCCTCCCCAGTTACAGCCGATAATTCCTACTGTAACTCCAAGCTCTTTAGCAAGCTTTCGCGCAAAAAAATACCCTGTCGCCGACCAATTCCTAGCGTTTTCCTCACTAAAAACACTCCAACACGAACGTCGCTCTCTATCGAAAAAATTCTCATCTATAAAGCTGTTTTTTTGCGTGTAATAAAACCTTACATTTGGGTTTATATCATTATTTAAAGCCTCAGCTCCGCCTTTGCAGTTTTGAAGCTCAAATTCCATATTCGACTGTCCGCCGGCAAGCCATACTTCGCCGATTGCAATATTTGTGAAGCTAATAACCTCGTTGTCACACTCAATGCTCATTGTATAGCCGTCCCCGGCAAGCATAGGGGGAAGCGTGGCACACCATCTGCCATTGCCTATGGTCGCCTCAGCTCTTTCGCCGTTTAAGCTGACAATAACAGTCTTTGTGTTTTCACCATATCCAAAAACGCTTATGTTTTTTTCTCTTTGCAATACCATGTTGTTGCTAAAGACAGCACCCGCAATAAATCTTGACATAGACACTCCCCGCCTTTTTAACTTGATAAGTTCATTATACACATGATTATTTTAACCGTCAAGCATGAAAAAAACACCTTCAATTTCTTGAAAGTGCCTATTCTAAGTTGGTTGCGGAGGCTGGATTTGAACCAACGACCTAATGAGGGCGATAGTAACTACGTTGATGGATTTTATAAACTTGAAATTTTAAAAGTTTATGATATTAAAGAAGAAAAAACTTTAGCGGGCTATAATCCTGATGGTATTGATTTTTCATTTGGTTTTTATGATTGTAAAGTATTATATGATTATACACGAAATAAACCAATGCAAAATCAAATTGTTACAGTACGACTTAGATCTGATAATAGCAATTTATATGAAAGACTGCCATCCTATCAAGTGGGGGATAAAGTTGCTACTGCACTTAGAAAACCAGATCCAGGATTTGCTTATATAAAAGCTGTTTTATATGATATTGAAGTAATTGAATATGATGATGTTGATGTTGGTTATGTTCGTAATTCATGGCACGACCCTTTTAATGCATTTGATTTAGGATTACTTGAAGGTGAAAATTCAAGAATAACGACTTGTGCAAATAACCCAGCGGTATATTTTCAAAAAGTATTAATGACGGATGTTGCGGAATTTAGTGTAAAAGATTGGACAGAGCATGGAGTTTTCGATGTGAATGCTGAAACTTGGATTGATAAATTACCTTCACATATCGAAGAAGACAAATCTGAATCCACTGTTACTGAAACAACCACTACTGAAGTAATTAATAATGATAATACCAATGATGGGATTTAGCTAATGAAAGTGATAATAAAGATAATTCAAGCCGACAAAATTGAGATAAAAGGACAGAATAGGTGAAAAAATCAAAGATTATAACAGTTATAACTGTATGTTTAGTAATATGGCGAAAATATGTTAAATATGGAATATTACTTGACATTTCCAAAAATACCAAGTAATATATATTTATAATATATTTGTAAAAAATACGATTCATCGAATTATGGTGTAAATAGACATAATATCAGACTATTTTGTGGCAAGATGTTGATAAAATAATTTGAAAAGGAATTTAAAAAATAGTAAAAGTGAAAAACATCACTACTATGTTGGTGACAGTTTGTACAATTATTTGTTGCCTTAGTTTTACAGCTAACGCCGCATTGACATTAAATTCTTCGGCTCATTGGCACTACGTGCCAAAAACCGTGTCATCAACAGCTTCAGATATCATAACTGATGAGCTCTATTAATGGCTTTATTATGTTGGAGGTAATATATGTATCAAAAAAATTTAAAATTTCAATTAAGGCTGATGTTTAATAAGCTTGGCTTTAAAGTTGCTTTCACAGCGGTTTTACTTTTATCTCTATGGAATTCATTATATTATGCTTTTCTTTTCGCCGGACATGACGTTTTTAATGTTTTGGCATCGTCCGATGTTTTTATTTTACATTCCGAGTCGGATTATAATGAGCAGTTTAGATTGTATTATATATACATCCTCATTCTTCCATTCTCGTTTTCTTATTTAATTGACGCAAAAAGTAAAATTTATATGCTGGTGCAAACAAGGGGAGGGGTAAAGAATTATTACTTAGCAAAGCTCACTGCATCTTTTATCGGGAGCTTTATGGTGTTTTTTATTCCGTTTATTATTACAGTCCTGATTAACCAAATTGTATTCCCCGCCGATGGGACGCTCATTGATTCAATTCGCAATCTTTATGCACATACTGCGACAATTACAGGAGATAATCTTATTCGTGAATCCGTAAGTAGCGGCGTTCCCTTCAAGTGGTTATATATTTATTACCCTCAGTGGTATAATGTTTTGTACTCATTCTTTTTCTCATGCGTAGCGGGTGTGTTGGGTGCTTTTGTTTTTTCAATTTCTTTTTTTATAAAAAAATTTAATGTATTTTTAGTTTTACCTCTTTTCCTGCTTACTTACATTCAAAATAAAATTGATATAGTAATCACCAATAGAGCCAAAACATACATAAATGTAAATATCCATCCCTATATAATGGTGAAATCAGAGCATGGCAAATCCTTGTTTTACATTATATCATTACTGACAATTATGATTATTATTACATTATGCTTGATAAAATGGAAGTCGTCATCCGACCAAATAGAATAAAAAGGGAAATTTTTATGTTCAATAAATCGATTATTTTAAAAATACTTAGTGCGATACCCATCACGCTATTGATTTGCTCTGTTGAAATTATAATGCTTATTTTAGGGAGAGAAAGTTTTGGTGGTGAAGTAATTAGAACATTTCAGAATCACTTTTATGGTATGGCTTACCAAATGACACATTCCTCTCGTGAACAGGCGAATCTTATGCATTCCATGTTTGGCCTTGCGCAGCCGTTCATATTCAATCTGCTTTTCGGGACGCATTTTTATAAGGATTTACATGTCAACAGCATCTATTATCTCACAAGGCAAAAAAAACGATCTGTTTGGTACTATAAAAAAAGCGTCGCACTTTTTATTTATACTGGGATATACTGCTTTTTCCAACTAATTATTCCGCTGATTATTGCGGCAATCAACGCACAACCACAAAATATCCGTGAAGCGCTGCTGCTTTTTGTATCATCATTTTTAGCTTTTTTATTTTTCACATTCCTTACAACCTTCATGATTAATATTTTGTCACTTAAATTCGGTAGTGCGTTCAGTTTTATTATTGTGTATGTATTCACCGTGCTGTGCTTTTATTGTTCCATATACGGTCCGGAAATTTTATTTTTTAACGGAAGATTGTCCTCCTATCAATTGAATCCCATAGATAATACCATGATACTATGGCATGGCGGATTTTTTGAAAAAACCATATCTATTCTCATAAATTTTATATATGTATTAATTATGTTTATCATAGGACATATTCTGATAAACAGAGTTGATGTTGGACTGACTGATAAAGAAAGTGTTATTTAATGTCTGCTAAACAATTATGTTAAAACGTAATTGTGCAGTACGCACTATTTAAACAACGGAAGGAAGAACTTATGATAACCGTAAAAATTGAAAACTATACTAAAGTATTGAAAAAAACCAAAGTATTAGATAATATTAACCTCGTTATGGAGTCGGGGAAAATATATGGCTTTACCGGCGTAAACGGTTCAGGTAAGACCATGCTTTTTCGAGCTATTGCAGGGCTTATCAAGCCGACACAGGGCTTTGTCAAAATCAATGATGAGTCAATGGAAAATCAGAGAGCAATAATGCCAAACATTGGTATTGTTATTGAAAATATCGGACTCTATCCTGAATTCACAGGGTTTAGGAATTTACAGCTGCTGGCTTCAATCAACAAAAAAATTAACGATGAACAGATAAAAGAGGCAATAACAAGAGTCGGCTTGAATCCAGAGGATAAAAGGATTTTTCGTAAATACTCCCTGGGAATGAAGCAGCGAATTGTTCTAGCACAAGCCATAATGGAAAAGCCAGATATTCTGCTTTTGGATGAACCGACAAACGCACTTGATGAAGCAGGAATTAAGTTGATACATAATATTATTAAGGATGAGGCTGCCAGAGGTGCTTTGATTGCAATCGCCAGCCATAGCAAGGAAGATATTGCTGCTCTTTGTGATGTTAAATTTCGTATTGCTAACGGCACATTGGAGGAGATGGATTTATGAAGCTTTGGGTCATAATTCAATGCGGAGTAATACTTGCCGCATTAACAGCATGCTTAATTGCAATGAGCACAACAACAAACAGCGGATTAAAGGATATAAGCACAGTGTCGGAGTTTCAGCAAATAAATGCTGAAATGATAAAATATAGTTCTGGAGAAATTATCGAAAGTGACATGATTAAATACTTAAAAAGTACGATTTCTGCGGATTGCTTATCGCTTCATTCTCCAAGGCAGGTAATTGTTGTTACACCAAACGAAAGAATTAAGCAATATTATGGGAGCTTTATGCAGGAGGTCATAGTAAAGGACGTTATTGAAGGCGATTACAGTATTATAGATAAAAAAATAAATATTGCGGCAATCGGCGGATTTGATATCACAGACGGAACAATAACCATGCTAAGCTCTTACGGAAATAACATTATGCTCCCAGGTAATGACTACCTTGTTTTTTGTGAAATTACCGAAATATCGGACTATATGGAGATTCCTTTATATAGAGCAATGCCCAGTATGTTATCGTGGTTGAATTTAAATAGTGATTATTCAAAAAGTATAGAATCCGACTCTGATGCCTTGTACAGTGAATACATTAACAGTGAGTTTTTAGGCTGTACTCAAGATGCGCTTAATGCCGCATTGAAAGCAAAGTTAGAGGTAATTAAAGAATATTTGGGAGATGATTATGATTATCTGGTACAGTCAGAATAGAATTCATTATTAATAGATAAATTGCTTTTGACATGTGCGTAATGCTATTAGTAATTTAACTTAAACGCTCACGGGCTTTAAGATATACGCATGAAACAGGAATGCGCATTCCTGAATGGACGGTTGAGCCTTCGCCGAATTCTTCGTGATGAACGGCTCAGCTCTTATGATTACATATTTATCGACTGTCTGCCCAGCCTCGGAATTCTCCTTGTAAATGCATTGTCTGCCTCGGACAGTGTAATCATTCCGGTTCAGGCACAGAAGTTCAGCCTTACAAGATAACCTGAAAACAATCAAGAACTATCTGATCCTAAGAACGAACTACTAAAGTTCCCATATCTATGATTTTTCCCGCATTGCTTCCACCGCAAAGGAACTGCTAGACATACTGGAACACATTCAGGCTAGAAAGCTGCTGCCGATACTTTGCAGGATATTTTATCCCCAAATAAGAATAGGAAGAATGGGGTTGGTTGATATGCTTAATTATCAAAATATCGATGTTGACGAACTAAGTACAGCAGAAATTTTAGAAAAGATAATCGATTCATCTTCTGAAACATTTGACTTTTGGCAATCCCCATATGGTTGGGCACCTCCAAATGTAGCAAATATGCTATCTGTTGCTAGACTAGATTGGTTATTTAGTTTAACTGAATGTCTTAAGATTTGGGTTTCAAAAGATATAACAATAACAGACGGAGAACTATTGCTTGCTAGGGCTAATCTCGGAAGTTTAGTAGAAGGTTGGCTAAAACTTTTCTACTGCGTTTTTTATAACGATTATGATAATTCAGATAATAAATATTACGCTTATAAAAAAGGTATCAAGACAGCACCTATAAAACCACCCAACTTAAGCTTTGAACAATTACGTCAATTCAGCAATGATATTTTATGGGATAAAGGCGATGGGTGGAATGAATGGGTTAAAAGTGTGCAACGCAAAAGAAATGCTATTCATTCGTTTAATGATAAAGATATTGGCACTTGTGAGGAATTTATTTCAGATGTTCGAAAATTCTATTCTTTTATTAAAATGATAATTTTCCTGCTGCCAAGAGAATAAAATAAGCGATATGCACTCCAATAAAGCAGGAATGTATATCGCTTTTACTTTTAATTATTTCAAGTGAATTTAAGTGTTTTCAAGCCTTTTTAAATCACAACAATGACCAAATAATGACCAAACGCTCTTTTTAAGCAAGAAAAAAGCACCTTCAATTTCTTGAAAGTGCTTATTTTAAGTTGGTTGCGGAGGCTGGATTTGAACCAACGACCTTCGGGTTATGAGCCCGACGAGCTACCGAGCTGCTCCACTCCGCGATATAAATTATTCACTCTTTTTAGGGTGCTTAATTATTATATCACTTTGAATGTTCTTTGTCAACCCCAAATTTAAAATTATATTTATAATTGTATGTAAGCGTCTGCTAAAATATTCAGACTCCCCAAAATGATTTAATGGGGAGTCTTTTTAGCAAGCCTATTCGGTAATTGTTTTTATATGAAGCTCCTTGAGTTGCTTATCGTCAACTGGCGCAGGACAAGCCGACATCAGCTCGCTTGCGTTTTGAACCTTTGGGAAGGCGGTGACATCTCTTAGGCTGTCCGCTCCGCACATAATCATTGAAAGACGATCAAGCCCGATTCCCATTCCACCGTGAGGGGGAGCGGCATAGCGATATGCGTCCACTAAAAAGCCGAACTTTGCTTCAATTTCTTCATCTGAAAGCCCCAGCAGCCTGAACATTTTTTGCTGAAGCTCATAGTCGGTGATTCTTATTGAACCTGACGAAAGCTCTGTGCCGTTGAGGACAAGGTCATACGCCTTTGCCCGCACAGCGCCCTTATCTGTTTCTAGCATACCAAGACATTCATCCATCGGCATAGTGAAGGGATGATGCATAGCAAGCCACTCACCTGATTCCTCGTCATATTCAAAAAACGGGAACTCGGTAATCCACAAGAAATTATACCCGTCTGGAACAATGTCAAGCTGCTTTGCGATTTTTAGCCTTAACGCACCAAGAACGGGGAGTGCTATTTTATTTTTGTCTGCTGCAATCAATACAACGTCGCCTTTTTCTGCACCGACCTTTGAAATAATCTCCTCAAGCTGGCCCTCTTTTAAGAATTTTGAGAATGAACAGCTTGGTGCATCGTCAACCCAACGTATATAAGCTAGTCCCTTTGCGCCGATACCTTTTGAAAACTCAATAAGCTTGTCAATTTCTTTTCGGGAAAGAGCAGCGGCAGCGTTTTTAGCGACAATTGCACGCACGCTTCCGCCGTCATTTACTGCGCCTGTGAAAACGGTAAAATCAGTTTTTGCGGCAATTTCTGTTATATCCTGAATTTCCATGCCAAAGCGAGTGTCGGGTTTGTCCGAGCCGTATCTGCTCATAGCATCAGCAAAGGTCATGCGTGGAAGAGGAAGCGGTATTTCCACCCCTAACACCTCGCTGAAAAGCCTGCTTACAAAGCCTTCTGCCATTTCAAGAATATCATCAATATCAACATATGACATTTCAAGGTCAATCTGCGTGAACTCAGGCTGACGGTCGGCACGTAAATCCTCATCTCTAAAGCATCTTGCAAGCTGAATATATCGGTCATATCCCGAAATCATCAAAAGCTGCTTGTAAATCTGAGGGGACTGTGGCAGGGCATAGAACATGCCCTTGTGAATTCTAGACGGAACAAGATAATCTCTAGCACCCTCAGGCGTTGAGCGTATCATCATCGGTGTTTCAATTTCAAGAAAGCCGTTATCATAAAAATAATCTCTGGCTGTTTTTGCGATTTTATGACGGGTGATGATATTTTTTTGTATTTCAGGATTTCTAAGCTCAAGATAACGATACTTAAGCTTGAGTTCGTCCTTGACGGTTGAGGAATTAGTTATTTCAAAGGGAGGAGTTTGAGCTTTGCTCAATATTCTCAGGTCAGAAACAAAAACCTCAACTGCTCCTGTTTTAATATCCTTATTAACGCTCTCTCTGGGCTGAATAGTGCCTTTCGCCATTAAAACATACTCACTTCGGCAGGATGAGGCCTTTTCAAAAATCGCCTTATCAGTGCTGTCGTTAAAAGAAAGCTGAACTATGCCTGTGCGGTCACGCAGGTCGATGAATATAAGATTTCCAAGGTCTCTGATTTTCTGCACAAAACCACAAACAGTAACCTCACCGCTGTCACTGATTTCACCGCAGTAATGACTTCTCTTCAAGCCCTTCATTGTATCTGCCATATTTATTCTCCTTTTAAAAATCAAAATTAATTAAAGACTTTTTTCTATGTCTGAAAGCATATCGGCCATCTGAATATTTGAGAAATTCTCAACAAAGGATTCATCAAGGTGTATTACTGACTGCTCACCAGTTTTCATGTTCTTGAGGTGGGCAGCGCCATTTTCAAGCTCGTTGTCGCCAAGCACCATTGAAAATTCAGCGCCAATTTTGTCGGCATATTTCATTTGCGCCTTAAGACCTCTGTCCATTACATCATATTCCGCCCAGAAGCCCTCGTCACGAAGTCTTTTTGTGAGAACTATCGCACTTGAGAGCGCCTTGTCACCCATGGAAGCAATAAAAATATTGCATTTTTTAGGCGCAATGAAGTTACAACCCTGATTTTCCATTGTCATAATAAGACGTTCAATACCCATAGCGAAACCAAGAGCAGGAGTGGGCTTTCCGCCGATTTCTTCAATCAGTCCGTCATAGCGTCCGCCACCGCAGACAGTACCCTGTGCGCCGATTGACGTTGTTATAAACTCAAAAACTGTTCTTGTGTAGTAGTCAAGTCCGCGAACAATTTTTGGATTAATTTTATAGTTAATGTCCATTGCCGACAAATTAGTTTTAAGGCTTTCAAAATGCTCCTTACAGTCAGCACATAGATAATCAAGTATCACAGGCGCATCCTTTGAAATTTCTGAGCAGACTTCACTTTTACAGTCAAGAATTCGCATAGGATTTTTGTCAAGACGGTTAAGACAGGTTTCACAAAGCTCACTTTTTCTTTCTTCAAAATAGCTTTTTAGCGCATTATAATACTCAGCACGGCATTTCGGACAGCCGATAGAATTGATATAAAGCTCAATGTCTTTGATTCCTAGCCGGTCAATATAGCTTTTTGCAAGAGCAATCATATCTGCGTCGGCACAAGGCGACGAGCTTCCGTACATTTCAGCGCCGAACTGGTGAAATTCTCTGAGCCGACCTGCCTGAGGCTTTTCATGTCGAAAACATGAAATGATATAATATACCTTCTGAGGAAAAGCCTCATTGAGTATTCCATTTTCAATAACTGCTCGTGCCGCACCTGCTGTCCCTTCGGGACGCAGAGTGAAAGCAACCTCTTTTTCAGCATTCAAAGGCTGCTTCGCTGTAACGGTATACATTTCTTTTTGAACAACGTCGGTTGTGTCGCCGACTGAACGTTCAAAAAGTGAGGTAGCTTCAAACATAGGCGTGCGAATTTCCTTAAATCCGAAAGCCTCAGCCGTTTCACGAGCAAGACTCTCCACCGTGTGCCATTTATAAGCTTGAGCGGGAACAATGTCAGCGGTTCCCTTAGGCTTTTGTGATATAAGTGCCATTATATAATCCTCCGCTTTTAATTAAAAATATTTCTTTCTAAATCCTCTTACCTCATCAGTATATCCGACTTTATCATAAAAAACATGCGCGCCTTTTCGTGCTGCCCCTGATACTAGTATAGAATAGAGGCAGTCATTTTTCAAAGCAATCTCATCAAGCTTTTCAAACAATAGAAGACCGACACCCTTTCTTCTGTATTCTTCAGATACAATAACGTCCTCAACAACCATGAACGGCCTGCCTGAAGCCACAGCAGAATCGCAAATTATTCCTAAAACAGAACCGGCAAGTCGATCGTTATCCCATGCCCCTAAAAGATAATACTGCTTATCATTTAGCATCTTTTCAAATACCGGACGTGTTTTTGAAATGTCATTTTCAAAATCTGTCAGTTCAGTGTACAGCTTAATTAGGTCATTTAGGTCTTTTTGTGTCAGCTTTCTTATTTCCATGTTGATTGTCCTTTCTATTCAAATAAAAAAGTCGCCCTTAAAGCAAGGACGACTGTAACGCCGTGATACCACCCTGATTGACAGAACAAGCCTGCCCACTCAAAACCGTTAACGCCTGAATACGGCTGTGCTTTATCTGCACAGCGGCTTGCGGGTGTCCTTCACATAAAATTTCAGAAGCGTTTTCACCAGACACGCTCTCTCTTTGCTGAAAAAATAAAGCTACTCTCCCGGTCGTTGCCTTTATATTATCTACATTCTTGATGG
Source organism: Bacillota bacterium (assembly GCA_023439835.1). Taxonomy (GTDB): domain Bacteria; phylum Bacillota; class Clostridia; order Oscillospirales; family Ruminococcaceae; genus SZUA-444. Next base: position 24,840 of record JAEXUW010000011.1, read on the forward strand.
ATTTACGATTTCACGCCAGTCAAGATCGCCTCTTTCAAGCGCGTGAATAAGTGCTTCGGCTGTCGCGATATTTGTCGCAAGTGGAATATTGTGAACGTCACAAAGCCTTAAAAGGTTAAGCTCATTCGGCTCATGAGGCTTTGGTGTAATCGGATCCCGAAAGTATAACAAAAGGTCGATCTCGTTGCAGGATATTCTTGCGGCAACCTGCTGATCGCCACCTTGAGAACCGCTCAAATAGCGCTGAATATGCAAACCGGTTGCTTCGGCAACAAGCTTTCCTGTCGTTCCGGTTGCACATAGATTATGTCGGTTTAATATTCCGCAATAAGCAATGCAAAATTGAACCATGAGCTCTTTTTTTGCATCGTGTGCTATTAAAGCGATATTCATAGACGCACTCCTTATATTCTATAGTTTTATTGACAGTGGAACGTCCTCTCCTTTAATACGGCGGGAGATAGCACCAAACGCTAAAAATCCCATAGAGGTTGCTATCAGTGGCATACCTTTTCCGGTTGAAACCATGATCTCCTTATCATCGGGGACAACACCGATGAGCTGGACGCCGACTGTGTCAATTATTTCATCTAAATCTCTTACAAGTTCCCTGCTGAATAATTTTTTATTTGCTTTATTAATTATCAAGCGCTGTTTTTGATTTCCTCTTTTATAGAATTCGTCCGACATCATCTGAGCATCTCTGACACAGACAGGGTCGGGGGTTGTTACAATAAGTATAAGGTCACTCTGTGCAACAATATCGAAAACATTGCCGTTTATACCGGCAGAAGTATCGACGATTATGTATTCATAGTATTTTCTAAGCTCATTTGTGATAAGCTTAATCTGCTGTGCATTAATAGTGATAAACGGGTCAGCGGGTGCGGCGATAAAGTTCAGATTGCTCGCCATCTGAACGATTGTGGTAGCTTTATAAACGTCACATTTACCCTTAACAACGTCACCTAAATCATAGGTAACCTTGCCTTGCATTCCCAGCATAATATCCATACAGCGCAGACCGATATCAAGCTCGACAATAAGGGTTCTGTGCCCTTGTTTTGCCAGCGAGTAGCCAAGATTTGCGCATATTGACGACTTTCCTGTTCCGCCCTTTCCGGACGTTACCGCAATAACTTTTGCCATAGGATACTCCTTCCGATAAAAATTCTATATATTATTTATAAGAACTTATTATTATCCATATATTATATATTATCACAAAATTACGATTTGTCAAAGAGAATTATTTGTAAATAATTAATATTGTAGGATTTAGTTTAGAATGTTATTCAATTTTGTTCACTTTGCACAACGGTATTATAACCATAATATGCATCAATAATTTTTCTGACAGCATATTTTGAATATTCTCCGCCTTCAATCATTATTGCAAAGGCAATTTCTGGGTCATCAGCCGGATAAAAGCCCACAACAGCGCTGTCTGTCCCTCTTCCAGACTCAGGGGTTCCCGTTTTAATGGCAACGGGATAGGGGAGTGTAACAAGTGACCAGTCCTCGCCCAGTTTTGCTGACATAGCATTAAACTGTATTGTTTTTTTAGAAGCAAGCACCATGCCCTCCTTAACGGCTTGAAAGGCGGTTCCTGTGGGGTCCTCAATGACGCTTTCAATTACAGGCTCTGTTTTTGAAATGAGAGTTTGTCTGTCATAGCTCCAAATAGAATCTACGATATACGGGCGGTATCTTATTCCGCCGGTGGCAAGCGTAAGCGCTTCTGTTGCCATGGCAAGCGGAGTAACGGCAATTTCTGACTGACCGATTGAAGCCATCAGCACCTGACCGGGAGTCCAGTCCATTTTAAGCCTTGAGAAAGTTTCCGGCGAAGCAAGATATCCGGATTTTCCGCCGATTTCAAGCCCCAGATCAACACCAAGCCCAAACTTCTCCTCAAACTCGAGAAGAGGGCTAATAGTCAGTCTTCTTCCAAGGTCATAAAAATAAATGTTGCTTGACCATTCAAGAGCTCTAACTACATTATAATAGCCGGGCGGTTCTGTTCCGAGAGGGGTATAGTCCTCATAATAGGTGTAAATGCCGCTGCTGTATATTTCATAATCCTTTGTGACAAGACCGGTGGTAAGCCCCGCAATTGCCGTAACAGGCTTAAAAGTTGAGCCCGGTCGATAAAGCCCATCAATTGCACGGTTAAATAGCGGATTTAAATCTCTGGATGCAACCTCGGAATAGTTGGTCAGATAATCGTTTATATCATAGCTCGGATAAGTCGCAAGCGCAAGCACTGCACCCGTCTTTACGTCAAGAACCACTATCGAGCCGCCCTGTGCGTCCTTTCCTAGGTCGTTCATTTCGTGAAGCCAGTTTATTCTCTCTGCGAGAATGTCCTGTACTGCCGTTTGATAATCCTTGTCGATAGTCAGTTGAATTGTGTTGCCCGGTGTGGGTGTGACAGTTTCTTCGATAGAAACGGGTGTGTTAGCATTGCCCAGAACAACAACCCTTTCACCGCTTATTCCTCTGAGCTGATCCTCAAAGGCTTTTTCGATTCCGCTTTTTCCGATATAATCAGTTACTTTATAGCCCTTGTCTTTAAGGCTTGCGTATTCCTCGGAATATATAGGCCCTATAACGCCGATACCGTGAGGAAGAACACCTCCCTCAACATATATTCGGACTGGGGCTTCAATGACGTCAACACCGCTTAGCGCAAAGCCGGATTCCTTAATTTTTGTCACAACCGCAAAAGACACGTTTTCAGCAAGAGTGAAGCGCTTGCTCACAGAGAACTGCTGAAGGATCATTTCATATCTCACGCCGGCAATAATTCGTTTCTCTTGAGCAGTATATTCGTCTGAAATAGAATACATTTCGATAAGCTTATCAATACAGTTTTGAGCAGTAGCATAGACATTAAGCCTAAGGTTTGTTTTGAGGTTTGACACAAGAACGTCCTTATTCTCAAAATAAGTATAAGGCTCATACATTGATACAGGCGTATTGTCTTTCCACGAATAGCCGTTGTGCTCAAGAATTTTTACCGTGTCATAAATAATTTTATTTTGAAGCTGAACATCAGTCGGGAAAAAAGCCTGCTCGATTATTACATTGAAGCCGATTTGATTAACGACAATCGGATCACCGTTTGAGTCAATTATTTCGCCTCGCGGTGCTGATACTTCTTGAATACCGGATGTTTTTCTCATTGATTGTGCTAAAAGCTCTGCTCCCTGAACAATCTGAATTTTCATTAATCGTACAAGCGCAAGCGAAAGTGCGGTAAGCAGTAATACTATCAAAAAAATAACACGAATTTTCTCAAGAATTTTTGCCATGTTACCCTCCTTGTTATTACAAACGCGAATGGTTGTCGTCCTTTTCTTCAATTGTGGGCGAATCAGGATTGTTTGTTTTTATTTCTATAAATTTGATTAAGTAATAAATAAAAGGAACGCTTATCACTGTATAAGCAATTGACGGAAGCGTCATTTTCTTAAATACGATAGTGTGATGATCTTCACTCCAAATAGAATAATAGAAAAAGAAGTCATACATGCCCTGAATAAATGCGACGACAGAAGTAATTACAAGTATATTAATAAGATTTTTTCTAAGAAGATGAAGAAACAAAAGTGAGGTTACAGTGCCCACCATGAGAAGCAAAAGGGCATTAGTCCCAATAAGCTTCCCCATGCTTATATCAAGGAGGAATCCGCAGACAGCGCCTGTTATTCCTGAAACAAATTCATTTTCAAAAGCGCCGATAGATATGACTAAAGGTATGAGAAGCAAGGGCTGTGGCTTGCCCGTCCCGCCTGTTGTTGAGATTGAAAAGCAAAGTGCGGTTATAACAAAAAACAGAATCCATCGTATAGTGATTCTTATTCTTAATCTACTGCGGTTATTCAGCATAACCTTCACCCTGACCTTCAAATTCGGTTATGACAAAAACATTTGTCAAGCTTCCAATATCAGCATTAGGCTTTATTTTCGCAATCAGTGACAATCCGCTTGAATCGCTGACAATCTCTGAAACAGTTCCTATAATAAGATCCTGCGGAACAAGACCGCTGTGCCCTGATGATACAATAATGTCGCCGATTTTCATTTCGCTTTCACGAGAAATGAATTTCATTCTGCTCATTCCAACAGAAGCATATTCAAAGTTACCTTCGACTATTCCTGTGTCCTTTGTCCTAATACAGTATGCGCCGACAGGATACTCAGACGAAAGAATGGTTGTTACCCGAGAGAAAGTAAGCTCAACGTCATCGACAATACCCACAAGCCCATCTTTTGTAATAACAGGGTCGTGAAGAGAAATTCCGTCACGGCTTCCCTTATCAATAAAGAATGACTGATAGGTGTCGTTAGTGGTTCGCCCTATGATTTTGCATGGTGCGGAAAGCTTCATGTTGTCATATTTCTCTTGAAGCCCTAGAATTTCCTCATAGTATTTATTTTGCTCTTTTAGATTTTCATAATCCACCATCTGGCTATACATATCACTGAGCTGATCCTTGAGCTTTTGATTTTCATCATAATATTTATCCGCATTTACGAATTTATCAAGCCATGAGGATACACTTTCGGAAATTGAGGTTGACAGCTTTTGAAACGGAGAAAAAACACTTCCGAAAAATGACGCAATTGCAGAATCCCTACCGCCTGTTGTTGCGGAATATATCATTATGCCGAAAATGACGGCAAACAAACCGACAAGCACTTTAAATTTTGTGCTTTTGAAAAACTCTCTCAATTGTGTCACCTCAATCGCTGAATTAGTATATTTTATGCCGACTTTTATTGAATAAAGTCGAAAAACGGGCAGTCATTCGCTGCCCGTAATGTTTCGCTAGGTAAAAATACTGACAAAATACAAAAACATCTCAAAGCATTTAAGCTTGACTAATATCAAAACTTAGCATCGTCATTCAAAACATCGTGAAGCTTTTCAATGTTTTCAAGAACCTTTCCTGTGCCCTCAGCGACGCAGTCAAGCGGATTTTCAGCGATGTGAACAGGCATACCTGTTTCGTTGTTTATCAGCTTATCAAGCCCTTTGAGAAGAGCGCCGCCGCCCGCAAGAGTAATGCCTTGGTCAATTATGTCAGCGGCAAGCTCAGGCGGAGTTCTTTCAAGAGTGGTTTTTATAGCCTCGATAACATGAGAAAGCGGCTCTGAAAGCGCCTCGCGGATTTCGGTCGAGGTTATAGTAATATTTTCAGGAAGTCCTGTGAGAAGATTACGTCCCTTAATGTCCATTGTTGCGTCTTCTTCACTGGGGAAAGCCGAGCCGATTTTGATTTTAATATTCTCAGACGTTCTTTCGCCGATAAGAAGATTATATTTCTTCTTGACATAGTTTATTATAGCAAGGTCAAATTCGTCGCCTGCTACACGAACAGAGCGTGATGTAACGATTCCGCCGAGTGAAATAACAGCAACCTCGCTGGTTCCGCCGCCGATATCAACAATCATACTGCCCGTCGGCTCAGCAACAGGAAGCCCTGCGCCGATTGCCGCCGCCATAGGCTCTTCAATAATAGAAACCCTTTTTGCTCCGGCGCTTTCAGCGGCTTCTTTTACCGCTCTTCTTTCAACAGCGGTTACCCCTGAAGGTATGCAGATGATTACCCTTGTCTTTGAAAAAATCGAACCGGCAAGAGCCTTCTTAATAAATTCCTGAAGCATACAGGTGGTGTAGTCAAAATCAGCGATAACGCCGTCTTTAAGAGGACGCACTGCGATAATAGAGCCCGGAGTTCTTCCGATAACGTCCTTCGCCTCCTGCCCGACACAACGCACACGCTCTGTTCTTGCGTCAACCGCAACAACAGAAGGCTCACGGATGATTATGCCCTTTCCTCTCATATAAACAAGAGTATTTGCTGTGCCAAGATCTATTCCTATGTCTTTTTTAAACATTGTGTTTGTTCCTCCCAAAATATATAAACGTTTAATACATTTTCTTATACTCAAATAGTATAACACTTTTTGCATTTTTTCACAACTGTTTTTATAAATTTTTTTTGGATAATATGACGAATTTGAATAATTAATCTGTATATTTGACTTCGGGGAACTAACGTGTTATAATATTCCAAATTGTAGCAATATATTAATTCATGGAAAGTAGGTTGTTTTTTGAAGAAGGGTATTATTTTGGTTTTCGTTTTATCTTTCTTATGCATTTTCAGTTCAATGGCATTTGCTGATTTTGGGCCTAAGCCATCTATTAAAATTACTGTAATTAACCCACCTGATGAGGATTATGTTTTTGATCTTATGGAATATGTTGGCGACCGAAATCCGACTTGCAGGAATTTTTACAACATCGATGAGGATATGTTCAAATATCTATCAGAGTATAAAGAAAATGGTTGGATGAGCGCTCTTTCACATGATGATGTGGTCGGAATCGGAGCAGATTTAGCCGTTACACCAAAAGGCATAAGCAAAGAGTTTTCATATACATACAACGTACCAAGCACTTTTAAAGTAATTATTGTCACACGTTCAGGAAAAATTCAGACATCTCAAACATATAAAAGAACAAATTTCAATGCAGTTTATACATATGATTATTCTCAGGGGAAAATAGTTTCCAGTTTCTCGCGACAATTAGATCAGTTTGCAGTCAAGCTTCTAAAAACTTTCCTACTGACTATTGTGATAGAAGGTGTTTTTCTTATAGCATTCGGATTGGACACAAGGAAAAACTGGAAAACTTTTTTACTGGTCAATGGTTCAACACAGCTATTTTTATATGTTATTCTTATTATCGTCAGCGCTATTAATCCAATGTTTAATGAACGTTTAGTAATAAGCTTGTGTGAAGTTGTAATTATAATTTCGGAAACAGTTATATATAAGAAATATCTCGAGGGGAAAACAAAAGCGAGGAGAATAGGCTACTCAATCACAGCAAATGTTATTAGCTGTTTTTGGGCTGAGTTATTAGTGTTTATTGCTTTAATTATAATGATGATTTTAAGATAAACAAACCCCTCTGATTTTAAATTCAGAGGGGTTAATTTTATATTCTTTGTGTAACAAAAATGTCGTATATTGCTTTTGTTGCGGCTGGGAAGTCTTTTTCGCTCACGCCGACGATAATGTTAAGCTCGCTTGAGCCCTGGTCAATCATTTTGACGTTGACATAGCTGTGGGCAAGTGCTGAAAAAATTCGCCCCGCCGTTCCTCTTGTTGATTTCATGCCACGACCGACGATTGCAATAAGCGCTAAATCCTCTTCAATTTCAATATTGTCAGGGCAGACATTTCTTTTTAATCCAGCAATAATATTCTCTTTTTTTGCCTCAAGCTCACACTTGTTCACAATAACGCTCATTGTGTCAATTCCTGAAGGCATATGCTCAAAAGAAACACAGTTCTTTTCAAAGACCTCAAGAACTTTCCTCCCGAAGCCAATTTCACTGTTCATCATATCTTTTTCAAGGTTTACAACAGCAAAGCCTCTTTTTCCGGCTATTCCGGTGATTGTGTATTTAGCGGGTTCGTCAGTGCTGTCAACAATCATCGTGCCCGAATCCTCAGGCTTGTTTGTGTTTTTGATATTTATGGGAATGCCCGCTTTTCTGACAGGGAAAATTGCATCCTCGTGAAGAACGGTAGCGCCCATATATGAAAGCTCACGAAGCTCACGATAAGTGATAGTTGTGATCCCCTCTGGGTTTTCAACAATTCTCGGGTCACAAATCAAAAAGCCTGAAACATCGGTCCAGTTTTCATAAACCTCTGCGTTCACCGCTCTTGAAACTATTGAGCCTGTGACATCAGAGCCGCCTCGTGAAAAGGTCTTTATCGTGTCGTTGGGCATAGAGCCGTAAAAACCGGGGATTACCGCATAATCAAGCTTTGAAAGCCTGTCGCCAAGCACGCTGTTTGTTCTTTCTGAATCAAAGCTGCCGTTATCGGTGAAGAAAATTACCTCAGCCGGGTCAACAAAATTAAAACCGAGAAATGCAGCAAGAATAATACCGTTTAGGTATTCACCGCGTGATGCGGCATAATCCCTTCCTGCTCTTCCGATAAAACAAGCTTTAATTGTTTCATATTCTTTGTCAAGAGAAAGCGTTATGCCAAGGTCAGAAATAATGCCGTTATATCTGTCAATTATCGCTTTGAAAGCATCGTCAATGTCATTCCCCTTTGCCGCTAGGTCATAGCAGGAATAAAGCATATCGGTTACTTTTATATCCTCAGAAAATCTTTTTCCCGGCGCTGAAGGAACAACAAATCTTCTTGAGCTGTCAGCCTTTATTATTTCGGCAACCTTAATAAACTGCTTTGCGTCAGCAAGCGAGCTTCCGCCGAATTTAACCACTTTTGTGTGCACAAGCCTCTCCCCTTATAAAAAATCGGATTACAAAACACCCGTTCTTTCATTATACGTTAATTGCGCTTGTTAATCAATTGTCATAGAAAACAAAATATATTACCGTTCAACGTGTTTTCTTGTGAAATACGCTTGTGCGTGACTGGCGGACAGCTATTCCATTAAATCTACATAAACATCGCTGTACTCTTCATTTTCACGAAACCACTTTACCGCATAAGAACAAGTCGGATAGGCTTGCTTGCTGTCCTCTCTGAGTTTTTTTGCAAAAGCCTCAAGAATTTTTCCGCCGAGGCCTTGACCTCGCAAAGCTTCATCAACAAAAACCTTAGTAATATTGACGACGGTATCAGAAACATCTTTATAAAGAAGCTCTGCTTGAAGTGTGCCGTCTGGTTGGTTAAAATATATTCTTCCTGTATCAAAAATAAAATCCATAATCTACCTCCACATCGTTTCTGCTCTTATTAATTATGTCTGATTTTTATGCGGATAACGTTTTCAATATATTATGCAGGATATACTAAATATGATGATTAGTCAATTGACTTTTTTGATTTTAAGTGTTAAAATTTTTTTAAAACTGTAATTGGAGAGGCTATGAAAAAGAAAGTTATGCTCGCAATGAGCGGAGGGGTGGATAGCTCTGTCGCTTTATTGCTTTTAAAGAAGAAATATGACGTTGTCGGTGTGACGATGAAGCTTTTTGAAAATGAGGATATCGGACTGAACACTTCGAAAACCTGTTGTTCTCTTTCGGACGTTGAGGATGCAAAAAGCGTTGCCGCAAAATGCTCAGTTGACCACTACACCTTTAACTTCAAGAATAATTTCAAAGAGAACGTAATAGACAGGTTTATACAGTCATATCAAAACGGTGAAACGCCGAATCCTTGCATTGACTGCAATCGCTATGTTAAGTTTGATGAAATGCTTCGCCGTGCACAGGCTCTTGAATGTGATTATCTAGCAACAGGGCATTACGCAAGAATTCATAAGGATGAAAGTACGGGGAGGTTTCTTCTTAAAAAAGCACTTGACGAATCAAAGGACCAAAGCTATGTCCTTTTTTCACTGACTCAGGAACAGCTTTCAAAAATTCTTTTCCCGATGGGAGAGATGATAAAAACAGACGCAAGAGAAATTGCATTAGAAAGCGGTCTGATAAATGCAGAAAAGCCCGACAGTCAGGATATCTGCTTTGTTCCCGACGGTGATTATGTTTCTTTTATCGAAAAATATACGGGGGCGTCAACTCCGAAGGGCAGCTTTATTGATAAAAACGGCAATATCTTAGGTGAGCACAAGGGAATATTGCACTACACAATCGGTCAGCGAAAGGGGCTTGGTATTGCTCTTGGAAAGCCTGTGTTCGTAACGGAAATTGACACTATTAACAATACCGTCTCGCTTGGCGGTGAGGAAGAGCTTTTCAAAAGTGAGCTTATCGCAAAGGATGTAAATCTGATTTCTGTTGACACTCTGGCGGAGCCAATGAGAGTCAGTGCAAAAACACGCTATCGCCATAAAGAGCAGCCGTGTACGATATCAAGCTGTGAAAATGGTAATGTCAAGGTGGTATTTGACGAGCCTCAGCGTGCCATAACACCGGGGCAGGCGGTTGTGTTTTATGACGGCGATATTGTCGTCGGCGGCGGAACAATAATGAAATAAAAAATCAGCCCCTCCGTTTTTTGGAGAGGGCTGAATTTATTATCGGCTATTCAAAGGAATAGAACACTCCGTCAAGCTCGATACCGATGACTCTTGTTATATCAACAGGATGCCAGAAACCTGTGCTATAGATTTCAAGAGTAAGGTCGCCTGATTGGGGGATTGGTTCCATTTGGCGATAGGAGCAAACGATAGCGGTTTCATCAGGGTCTCCGCCTAGAAGATTGCTTCTTGTTCCGTCGTTATAAAGAAGATACAGTGAATTTATTCTTTCATCAACCAGAACACTTTCTACTGATATCACTCCGCCTACCTCAACATACTCATACATACCCTTGTCATAGCCGCTGATTATGAGAGAAAGCGGTGATATTTTGACACTAGCTGGCTCATAGTATTTATCAGGAGCAAGGCTGCCGTCAAGTGCATATTTTTTAACCTCTATAGACTCATAGGATTCTAACACTACTTCGGTTTTTCCGAAAAGGCTAAGTGTAATTTTTACAGTGTTAGAGCCATAGGCATCACTTGCAGCGGAAATACTAGTGCTGAAAAAACGCTTATTTTCGGTACGATATTCGGTTAGCTCTCCAGCAGCTGCAAAGTAGCTGCCTTGATGTGAATTATCATCGTCATAAACCGGCTGCATAGAAATAAAACTATTCGGGTTAGTTTCAGGCCATGGATTTTCGTTGATATCGAGAATCTCAACCGATACAATTGCCTTATAGGTTATTCCGTCAGCTGCGATTTCCTCAACTTTGATGATAGCCCAGGGCTCGTCAACTTGAATTTCGGGATAAACAATTGAGCTTTCAATCAGCTCGGAATTTTTTGCGAACATATCTGAAATATAGTTTTTGATATTATCAGCAAAAACTGCTGTTGACATTAATGTAATTGCGATAAAGGAGGCGATTAATGCAGGAACAATTCTGATTTTCTTTCTTTTTCTGAATGAAGGTGATTGTCTTTCTGCTGCTATCGTGGCGGATAATATCCGCTCCTCACATTTATCACTCATCTTTATTCTGTTCATTTCAGAGCAGTAGTGCTCTTTGATTTCCATATTCATAGTCATAACCCTCCCCAAGTTGTTTTTTTAAAAGCTCTCTGCCTCTTTGAAGCTGAGTTTGAACGGTTGATGGCTTTCTTTTGGTAATGTCAGCAATCTCTCCTACTGAATATCCTTCAAAATAATATAGGTGAATAACTATCCTGTATTTTTCTGAAAGGGATAGTACAGCTTTTAAAACCTCGCTGTTTTCGGTATCGTCCTGTGATGAAGCCGGAATATTTTCGTCAAGCTCTGTTCTGGTGACAAACCATTTTGATTTTCTCAAATCCTTGCATTTGTTGACGGTCACACGTATAAGCCACGCCTTTTCTTCATCATGAGTATGGAATTCAATGTCAGACGTATAGAGCTTAATGAAAACATCCTGTGAAACGTCCTCGGCATCGGCAGTATTCCTGCAAAAAGCAAAAGCCGTTCGAAAAACAGTGTCTTTATATCTAGTGAGCTTTTCTGAAAATTTTAAGCTGTTCATCCGTTTTGAGGCTCCTTTCTATCTTTTTAAAGCGCTTCAATAATAAAACGACTTAAAGGGTGAAATAATCTCGTTTCCACAAAAAAATTAGCTCTCTTTGCTAATAATGCAAAGAGAGCCGTATTTCAAATTAAAGCATTGCATCCTCGTCAATATCGTCATTTCCGTCGAGGTCTGAAAGAAGCTCTTTGAGCGAGGCTATATCCTCTTCAGTCAAGGTTATGCCCTTTCCCATTCTTGTGTGGTCGGGCGACCATTCTCTTAAATCAAATTTAGGCTCACGGTCGTTCCAGCTGACCATATTAAGCTCTTTAGTCCAGCCCTTTGCGTTTTCAGAAAGCACGCCGATTGATTTTGTAATCTCAAATTTAAGCTCTGCCATTTCATTTCCTCCAAATTTTATTTTTTTATTGATTTTGCAAGTCCAAGCACAAGTAAAAGCAGCATCAGCGGAATCAGTATGTATATGAGCAGAAACTTCACAATTCCCGCTAAAATAATCCCGCAAAGCAAAGTGATACAAAGCTCAATAGAGGGCGAGCGTGAGAAGCATATACCATGCCGCCTTTTAAGCTCGCTCATTACCTTCCAAACAAAAAAAGTACAGACACCGGCCAGCACTATATAAATCAGAACCTGCATGTTGTATAACTCCTTCTGATATTTATATATTATATGCAATATCTGTTCCGGTGTCAATAAAAGGACAAAACAAATTATTATTTTATTGAGAAATTAAAAATTTAAGCAAAATCTATATATTAAGTGCAATTTCCATCATTGACGTGAAGCTTTTCTCACGCTCCTCACTTGTTGTGAACTGATTTTTCAAGGGGCAGTCTGAAATAGTCATAATCGCAAGTGCGTTCTTATTATGTCTTGCGGCGGTCATATAAAGGCCGGCAGCCTCCATCTCAACGGCAAGCACATTCATTTTGCCCCATTTTTTTAAATAATCGGGGTCGGCATCATAAAAAGTATCGCTTGAAAGAATATTCCCGACCCAGTATTTTGTGCGAAGGCTTTTTGCCAAAGAAACCGCACTCTCCAAAAGCTCATATGAAGCACAGGGAGAATATGTTCCCGTCAGGCCAAACTGTTTCGCAAAGCTTGAATTGGTGCAGGCGCTCATTGCTATGACAATATCTCGAAGCTCAACCTTGTCGGCTATTCCCCCAGCGGTACCGATGCGAATAATGTTGTCTACGTCATATTCGGTGTAAAGCTCATGAGCGTAAATCCCGATTGAGGGAATACCCATGCCACTGCCCTGAACGGAAATTTCCTTTCCCTTATAGCTCCCCGTGAAGCCGAGCATATTTCTCACAGTGTTATAGCAGCGGACGTTTTCAAGATAGTTTTCAGCGATAAATTTTGCTCTCAAAGGGTCGCCGGGCATCAAAACAGTTTTTGCGATTTCACCCTTTTGTGCCATAATATGAGGTGTGGGCATAATATCATCCTTTCCCGATAAACGGTATCAGTCTTAAAATCTTTTTTGGAAGTACAGTGCGTATTGCCTTTATCAGTATTCCCATATTTAGAAGAACAATAAACATAAAGCCGAAAATCAGCGTCATCCATAAAATCGTGCCGATAAGGTTCATAACCGCCAAAGACATCAATATCAGAATCAGCGTGTTTATAAAAATCTTCCCCGGAAGAAAGCGAAAACGGATTAGCTTTCTTGTGTCAATAAGCCTTATAACAAATACTAAAAAATAGCTCACAAAGGTTGCAAACGCAGCGCCGTTAATTCCAAATTTGGGAATGAGAAGAAGGTTTAGCTCAAAATTCACAAGCGCACCGATAAGACAGGTCACAAACGAGCGCATTGTCTTTTTTGTCGCTGTATAAACGCTTGAAAGAAACGCCGAAAAGCAGGTGAATACTGTAGCCAATACAAGATAAGAGGCATAGTAATAAGAAATAAAAAAGCTCGGCGCAACAAGAAGCTTTGTAAGCGGAATGATAAAAAGAAGAATCCCCGCCGCGACAATATAAACCATTGAGGAGTTTGAATCAAACACATTTGAATAAAAGCGGTTTCTGTTTTTCGAGTCATGCTCTGTTATGGCGGACATATTCCACGCCTGATTGAACATGGCATAGATAGTCGCTATTATCGTCGGAATTTTATAAGAAATTGTGTAAAGTCCGTTTGCGGCTTCACCCAAAGAATAAGCGACGAGAAATCTGTCAGAAACATTTGTTACCCACCACATCATAGCTGTCGGAATAAGCGGAATGGAAAAGCGCAGCATTTTTCTTGCGGTTTCTCGTGAAAACCATCTCAAGCGAAAAAACCTATGAAGGTCCGCAATAACCGTCAGGAACATTATTGACAGCAGGTCAGACAGAATAATCGCAAGAAGATAGCCTGTCATTCCTATTTTAAATACAACTAAGAACAGAAGGTTCAGTATAATCATTGAGGAGGTTGTAACAATCCCGTTAAAGGCATAAAGCTTCACAAGCTTGCGTGCACGCACAAACTCAGAAAAGACCATCTTGACAGAGGCTGTGAATACATAAACATAAAGAAGCCAGCCATAGCTTTCAACATACTTAATTTTTGAAAGCAGAGGAATAAAGAAAATAAAAATCAGCATTCCTATTAGCGTTATGGTAACAGAGGTTGAAAAAATTACACTTTTTTTCTGTGAATTATCAAGCCCGAAGCGGATTACCGCATCGGCAACAGAAACAGTAACGACGGGAATAAGCAGATTTGCAATCTGTACGATAAGGTCAACTGTTCCCAGCTGTCCCTGTGTCAGAGTTCTTGTATATAGGGGAAGCAGCAAGAAAACAAGAATTTTCGAGCTGAACGAGCCAATTGCAAAAATTATAGTATTTGAAAATAGCTTTGAGTAGCTGTTTTCGGTTCTCTCTCTCATAATACCGTCCTTATAGTATTATTTCAGCATTTTATACTATATGTATAAAAACTTGCCATACATTTATATTATAGCACATTTTATGAAAAAAGAAAAACAGAATATGAAACTTTTATAATTCTGATTTATCACGTTTTTCCCTTGAATTTTGAAAAAAAACAAAGTATAATAAAATGTATCTGTAAGAAAGGGGCGGTTGGATTGTTCTATGCTGTGGACTGGGTGTCGCTCAAGCTGATGACGAAGTTTGCGATTATAATGCTGGGACTTCTCATGCTTGTGTTCTTTTTGGCTGTGATAACACCGAAGCTTGCGAAGTTAATTGACAGCAGAAAGCAAAGTCCCGAAAGGGTGGGAAAGAAAAGTGCATATGATCTTGATAAAACCGGTGTGAGGAGTATTTATGATCCTCAGGCCGATGAAATAAAAAATGAAAGCGGCGAAAGCTGCGACGAAATTGATAACGGAGATGTTAGTGAAGATGGCAAAGGATAATAAAAAAATGGTTGATGCGATTACCTCGATGGAAGAGGATTTCGCAAAGTGGTATACCGACATTGTCAAAAAGGCGGAGCTTATTGAATATACCAGCGTTAAGGGCTGTATGGTTATTCGCCCTTACGGCTATGCAATTTGGGAGAATATTCAGAGAATTTTAGATGGGATGTTTAAGGCGACAGGGCATGAGAATGTCTGTATGCCGATGTTTATACCTGAAAGCCTTCTCCAAAAAGAAAAAGACCATGTCGCCGGCTTTGCGCCTGAGGTTGCATGGGTTACTCACGGCGGAAGCGAAAAGCTTGAGGACAGGCTGTGTGTTCGCCCAACGTCAGAAACGCTTTTTTGTGAGCATTATTCTAATATAGTTCATTCGTACAGAGATTTGCCCAAGCTTTATAATCAGTGGGTTTCAGTTGTAAGATGGGAAAAAACAACTCGCCCTTTCCTTCGCTCAAGAGAATTCTTGTGGCAGGAGGGGCACACCATTCATGCCACAGCTCAAGAGGCAATAGCTGAAACCGAAAAAATGTTAAACGTCTATGCTCAGTTTTGTGAGGAATCGCTCGCTATGCCTGTTGTCAAGGGGAGAAAAACAGAAAGCGATAAATTTGCTGGCGCTGAGGCAACCTATGCTATTGAAGCGCTCATGCATGACGGAAAGGCTCTTCAGGCGGGCACGTCGCACTATTTCGGTGACGGCTTTGCAAAGGCTTTTGAAATAATGTATACAGACAAGGAAAATAAAAAGGTTTATCCGCATCAGACCTCGTGGGGAGTTACGACACGACTTATCGGTGCAATAATAATGACGCACGGCGATGATAACGGGCTTGTCCTTCCGCCTGCTGTCGCACCTGTTCAGGCTGTTATTATTCCAATTGCACAGTTTAAAGAGGGGGTTCTTGAAAAGGCAAATGAAATCAAGGATACTCTTTCAAAGCAGTTCAGAGTGAAGCTTGACGATTCTGAAAATTCGCCCGGCTGGAAGTTTGCTGAATATGAGATGAAGGGCGTTCCGCTCAGAATAGAAATCGGCCCTAAGGACATTGAAAACGGGCAGTGCGTGATCGTCACAAGGCATAACCGCGAAAAGTCTATCGTTCCGCTTGAGGGGCTTGAGGCAGCAGTTGCGCAAAAGCTCAAGGAGGTTCACGACGGAATATTCAACAAGGCGCTTGAAAATCGTGAAAAGAGAACCTATCGCTGTGAAACTCTCGATGAAATAAGTAAAACCCTTGAGGAGAAAGGCGACGGATTTATCAAGGCTATGTGGTGCGGTGATGAAGCCTGTGAGGCACTGGTCAAGGAGAAAACTGGAGTCGGCTCACGCTGTATTCCTTTTGAGCAGGACAATTTTTCGGATAAATGCGTATGCTGTGGAAAACCAGCAAAGCATATGGTTATCTGGGGCAATGCGTATTAATTTAACATTTAAGAATAATCATGAAAGAGGAAACGCATGAAAAAGAAGAAGTGGGCGGGTATTTTCACTTTGCTGTTTGGAATTGTTTTGTTGTGCGGAATTGGAACTAGAGTAATACTTCAAAACATGGACATGGATTATCAGGAAGTTGAAGTTAAGGTTATTTCAGGAAGTCAAACGCGGGGGAGAACATACGTTGACACAGACATTATTGTTAATTACAAAGGAGACGAATATGAGCTGATCGGCGCCACTAATACATGGGAGTTCTTTGTAGGCGATAAGATAACCGCATACTTGGCTGACGGAAAATTGTACGATAGCCCAATTGCTATCAAGGGCGATTCGGCATTGTTTGTGGTGAGTATGATTTTTATGGGCGCGTCAGTCGTTTTGCTTGTTCCGATGCTTTCTTTTTGGGTTGATTATAAAAAGGAAAAGAAAAGTCAAGCCAAATCCGCTGCAACGGGAAAATAATAAACCCGTACTGCTCTGATGTTGATATTTAAACTGAAGTAATAAACTATTGTTTAGGAGTAATTGATGAAAAAGCTCGGTCTTATAGGAATACTGTTTTTCATTTTTGTCTTTTCAGGCTGTACAAGGATAGTTCTTGACGGCTCTGACAAAATCGAGTCTGCGAGAAAAGAATTCGGCGGCTATAACAGCGGACGCATTCTAGTTCAAAGCAAAGAGAGTGAAACGGTGACGCCTGTAACCGAGCTTGTTTATTACTATGACAGCGATGATGTGCTACATTACTTGAGGACGGATTATTTTGAAAACGGCACAAGATATCAGTATAATGACGGAAAAGAGCTGAAAGTCAAGGATGAGGGTGAAATACCCGTCGAAGCCGGAACCCCTGAGTTTAAAAAGTACACCAGAAAGAAAAGCTATACCTATTTAAAAGGCGAATTTATGTTTTATCTTCCCGGATTTGTTTCAAAAACTGATGTGTATGAGGATTCAGACGGACTAACCCAGATTCACTATATTTATAATGTAAGCAAAACCTTTGACAAAAAGACGATAAACCGTTCTGACGGCAGTACCCTGACAGGCTTTGAAACTGTTTATACCTTTAGTAAGGAAGGAAAATTCATAGAGATTGCTCAGACCAGCACCGTTTTGGAAGAAAACAAGGAAAGCGTCGTTTCAAGCTTTATTGTCAAGGCTGAAATGCTCGGTGAAATAACTGAAATTGATTCATCGGCTGTGTCGTGACGGACTTTTTGACAACAATATATACACTTCAGTTAAAATGCACAATTATTTAATGAAAATATCCTTAAAATTCTACATAATTAATTTGAATATTCACTTGTATTTTGGTGCCCGGCGTGTTAAAATATATCTTGCGTGACTGCAACAGATATGCGTTGAAGTGAAAGGTTGCTGACGGTATGTCAGGTAATTTTCATGGAGTATGTCCGATTTTAAACCGGGCGACTGTAATATTGAACACTGTATGTGCTTTGTGCTTGCTTGCGAAAGTTGAAGCCCTGCCCTTGTGTGCGTGTTTTAGTCGAATAATGTGAATGACATTCACCCGGAAAACAGCTTGTTTGTTTTTCGGTTTTTTTATTTGATTATCGCGGAACACACGGGAACGTGTTACAGAATTACTCATACCGGAGACGGTATGTGCCCCCACAATAAAACCCATAAGGAGGCGATTTTAAGTGGCAGTCAATGAAAAAATTAGAATCAAGATCAAGGGCTATGAGCACGCTGTAGTCGATGCGGCAGCAAGTAAAATTGTTGAAGCGGCAAAGCGTTCAGGCGCTAAGGTAAGCGGTCCTATTCCGCTCCCGACTGATAGAGAGATCATCACTATCTTGAGAGCCGTCCACAAGTATAAGGACAGCCGTGAGCAGTTCGAAATGAGAACTCACAAGAGATTGATCGACGTTATCAGACCGACAGGCGACACAACAGCAGCACTCCAGAACCTTGAACTCCCTGCAGGTGTGGATGTCGTAATGGAAATCAAGTAATTTCCAACGGAAATCGCTAGGCGATTTCAAAACGGTATCATTCGCAGGTCATGTTGACAGCTTTGTCAACCAATAACCAATCAGGAGGAGAGAATATGCAAAAAGGTATCATCGGCAAGAAAATCGGTATGACACAGATTTTCGATGAAGCGGGAAAAGTAATTCCCGTAACAGTAGTAGAAGCCGGTCCTTGTGTAGTTGTTCAGAAGAAAACCGTTGAAAATGACGGATACAGCGCTGTTCAGCTCGGCTATGGCGAAATTCGCGCTAAGCGTGTTAACAAGGCTCAGGCAGGTCACTTCAAAAAAGCTGACGTTGCTCTCAAGAGAACTCTTAAGGAGTTCCGTTTTGACAGCACTGACGCTCTGAACGTGGGCGACATCGTTAAGGCTGACACATTTGAGGTCGGCGACGTAGTTGACGTTCACGGAACCAGCAAGGGTAAAGGCTTTTCAGGATCAATCAAGCGTCACAATTTCTCAAGACTAAAGGAAACACACGGTACAGGCCCTGTTCACCGTCATGCAGGTTCAATGGGTGCGAACTCGTCACCTTCAAGAATCTTCAAGGGCAAGGGAATGCCTGGCCAGATGGGTAACGCAAAGGTTACCGTTCAGAACCTTGAAATCGTGAAAATTGACGCAGAAAATAATCTTATTGCAATCAGGGGCGCTGTCCCGGGTCCGAAGAACGGAACCGTTACAATTACCGATTGCATTAAGAAGGCTTAGCGGAAGGGGGAAGTAAGATGCCAAAAGTATCAGTATATGACATGACAGGCAAACAGCTTGCTGACACTGAGCTAGCGGATACAGTGTTCGGTATAAAGCCGAATGTGGAAGTTATGCACGCAATGGTAGTTAACTACCTTGCAAATCAGAGACAGGGAACACAGTCCACACTTACACGTACAGAAGTACGCGGTGGCGGAAGAAAGCCCTGGAGACAGAAGGGTACAGGCCACGCAAGACAGGGCTCGATAAGATCGCCCCAGTGGACACACGGTGGAGTAGCACTCGGACCGAAGCCCAGAAGCTACAGATTTGCACTTAATAAGAAAGTCAAAAGACTTGCTATGAAGTCTGCTCTTTCAACAAAGGTTATCGACAACAACATTATCGTTCTTGACGCTATCAAGTTTGAGGAGTTCAAGACTAAGGCTTGCATCAACATGCTTAGTGCGCTAAACGTAACTGGCAAGGCACTCATCGTAATGCCTGAAGTTGATAAAATGATCATCAAGAGCGCAGCAAACATTCCCGGTGTAAAGACAACTCTTGTCAACACACTGAGTGTTTATGACATTTTAAACTATGACAAGTTCATTGTTGTAAAAGACGCTGTCGCAAAGATTGAGGAGGTGTATGCATAATGATAGCTCAGGAAATTATCATTAAGCCCGTCATCACAGAGCGTTCAATGGAAGGCATTGCGGTGAGCAAATACACATTCAAGGTTGCCAAGGGTGCTAACAAAATTGAAATTGCCAAGGCGGTTGAGGAGCTTTTCGGCGTTAAAGTCGCAAAGGTGAACACAATGAACGTCAGAGGCAGATTCAAGAGAATGGGCAAAACCGGCGGCTATAAGCCAAGCTGGAAAAAGGCAATCGTTACGCTCGCTGACGGTGAGAAGACAATCGAATTTTTTGAAGGTCTTGTCTGATAAACAGCGGCACCGTGCGGCATAAAGCCGCAGGAAAGTATGGGGATAATTAATCCTCGCGAAACCTCAAAAGGAGTGAAACAAATGGCAATAAAAAGCTATAAGCCGACGACTCCGAGCAGAAGAGAAATGACTGTTACTGATTATTCTGCTCTGTCAAAGGTTAAGCCGGAAAAAAGCCTTCTTGAACCTTTAAAGAAGAATGCCGGCAGAAACAGCTACGGCAGAATCACTGTTCGTCACAGAGGTGGCGGAAACAGAAGAAAATACCGTATCATTGATTTCAAAAGAGATAAATTCGATATGAACGCAACTGTAATGACAATTGAGTATGATCCTAACCGTTCAGCTCACATTGCACTTTTACAGTATGAGGATGGCGAAAAGCGTTATATTCTCGCACCAAACGGCTTAAACGTCGGTGACGTTATAAGCTCGGGAACCGGCGCTGATATCAAGCCCGGAAACGCTCTCCCTCTCACAAGCATTCCAGTCGGTACTTTTATTCACAACGTTGAGCTTTATCCCGGAAAGGGCGCACAGCTTGTTCGTGCAGCCGGAAATATGGCTCAGCTAATGGCTAGAGAAGGCGATTATGCGCTTATCAGACTTCCGTCGGGTGAGTTAAGAAAGGTTCCTGTAACCTGTATCGCAACAATCGGCCAGGTCGGAAATATCGACCATGAAAATGTCAACATCGGAAAAGCCGGAAGAAAGCGCAATATGGGCTGGAAGCCGACAGTCCGCGGATCAGTAATGAACCCGTGCGACCACCCTCACGGAGGCGGTGAAGGAAAGTCACCTATCGGACGTCCCGGACCTGTCACACCTTGGGGCAAGCCGGCACTCGGATACAAGACACGTGCTAAGCATCATCGCTCTGATAAATTTATCGTAAAACGCAGAAACGGTAAGTAATACGAAAGGAGGCAGATGAATAATGGGCAGAAGTGTCAAGAAGGGCCCTTACGTACAAGAGGTTCTTATTAAAAGAGTTTTACAGATGAACGAAGCTGGGGAACATAAGGTTCTCAAAACATGGAGCAGGGCTTCTACAATTTTCCCTGATTTCGTTGGTCATACATTCGCCGTTCATGACGGTCGCAAGCATGTTCCCGTTTATGTCACAGAGGATATGGTAGGACACAAGCTCGGTGAGTTTGCACCGACCAGAACTTATAAAGGGCACGCGGGGTCAAGAATCTCAAATAATGGAAAGAAGTAGGCCGGAAGGAGGAATTCAAATGGAAGCAAGAGCATATTTAAGAAATGCTCGCATCGCCCCCAGAAAGGTTCAGATTGTTCTGGATCTAATCAGAGGGAAAAACACCGAAGTTGCGATCGCAACTTTAAAGCACACACCCAAGGCTGCCTGTGAATACCTTGAGAAGCTCCTCAAGTCGGCCATCGCAAACGCTGAAAACAATCACAATATGGACAAGAACAACCTTTATGTTGCTGAATGTTTTGTTTGCCCCGGACCCATTATGAAGAGGATTATGCCAAGAGCACAGGGCAGAGCGTTCCGCATCTTGAAGAGAACGTCACATGTCACAATCGTTCTCAAAGAGAAGGAATAATGCTGAAAGAGGAGGTAAACTATGGGCCAGAAAGTAAATCCGCACGGACTTCGTGTAGGAGTAATCAAGGATTGGGATTCCCGCTGGTTTGCAAATAAAAGCACTTTCGGCGACACTCTGGTTGAGGATTACAACATTCGTAATTTTATTAAGAAGAGCTTGTACGCTGCAGGTGTTCCGCGCATCGAAATCGAAAGATTTGCAGATAAGGTTAAAATCCACATTCACTGTGCCAAGCCCGGTATTGTTATCGGAAGAGGCGGCACAGAAATCGAAAAGCTTCGCAATAAGGTTGAAGCAATGATAAAGAAGTCGGTAGCAATCAACATTGTTGAGGTTAAGCTTCCTGACGTAGACGCACAGCTTGTTGCAGAATCAATTGCCGCTCAGCTTGAGAACAGAATTTCGTTCAGAAGAGCAATGAAGCAGTCAATAGGAAGAGCAATGAAGCTTGGCGCAAAGGGTATCAAAACCCGCGTATCAGGACGTCTTGGCGGTGCTGAAATCGCACGTTCTGAGAGCTATCACGAGGGAACAATTCCGCTTCAGACAATCAGAGCCGACATTGATTACGGAACTGCTGAGGCACACACAACATACGGACGTTTAGGCGTTAAGGTATGGATTTATAGGGGAGAGGTTCTCAAGGGTGAAGTTCCCGCGCAGAGACCGGCAAATTCAAGACCCCCGAGAAGAAACCGTAATGAAGGAGGTAACAAGTAATGCTACTTCCAAAAAGAGTTAAGTATAGAAGACAGCATCGCGGTCGTCTTACAGGTAAGGCAATGCGCGGTAACACTGTCTCAAACGGTGAGTTTGGTCTTCAGGCACTTGCGCCTGCATGGATCACTTCAAACCAGATTGAAGCAGCCCGTATCGCAATGACACGTTACATCAAGCGTGGCGGTCAGGTATGGATAAAGATATTCCCCGACAAGCCTGTCACAGAGAAGCCAGCTGAAACACGAATGGGTTCAGGTAAGGGTTCTCCGGAATACTGGGTTGCAGTAGTTAAGCCGGGACGCATTATGTTTGAAATTTCCGGCGTAAGTGAGGAAATCGCAAGAGAAGCTATGAGACTTGCGATGCACAAGCTTCCTATCAAATGCAAATTTGTTACGAAGCAGGATACTCAGGAAACGGGTGGTGAGCAATAATGAAAGCTAATGAATTACGTGATATGACTGTCAGTGAGCTTAATGATAAGCTTGTTGATCTAAAGAAGGAGCTTTTCAACCTTCGCTTTCAGCACGCTGTTAATCAGCTTGAAAACCCTATGCGTTTATCCGCAGTAAAAAAGGATATTGCTCGAGTAAAGACATTCATTCGTAAGCAAGATTCCAGCGTACAGTAACGAAGGGAGGAATAGGCTGTGAGTGAAAGAAATCTCAGAAAAACGAGAGTTGGAAAGGTTGTCAGCGACAAGATGG
The DNA here is from genome assembly GCA_023439835.1 of Bacillota bacterium. GTDB lineage: Bacteria > Bacillota > Clostridia > Oscillospirales > Ruminococcaceae > SZUA-444. Next base: position 47,904 of record JAEXUW010000011.1, read on the forward strand.
ACAAGACAATTGTCGTCGCAATTGAGGACAACATCCAGCACCCGCTTTATAAGAAAACTATCAAGAGAACCGTCAAGCTCAAGGCTCATGACGAAAATAACGAATGCGGCATCGGTGATCGCGTTGAGGTAATGGAAACAAGACCTCTGTCGAAGGACAAAAGATGGCGTTTAGTTGAAGTTCTTGAAAAAGCGAAGTAATAAACTTAATTTTCTACCTCTATTTTGTGAAAGGAGGAACACACTGTGATCCAAATGCAATCATACCTAAAGGTTGCTGACAACACCGGCGCGAAAGAGCTTATGTGTATCAGAGTCTTGGGTGGAACACGCAGAAAATACGCCAATATCGGCGACGTTGTGGTCGCTTCCGTTAAGAAAGCAACACCCGGCGGCGTTGTTAAAAAAGGCGATGTGGTTAAAGCAGTAATAGTTCGTTCAGCAAAAGGCCTTCGCCGTGAAGACGGAACATACATCCGTTTTGACGAGAATGCCGCTGTCATAGTCAAAGAAGATAAAAACCCAAGAGGAACCCGTATTTTCGGGCCGGTGGCAAGAGAGCTTCGTGAGAAAGAATATCTCAAGATTCTCAGCCTTGCTCCCGAAGTATTATAATGGGAGGTGTCGTAAAAATGAACAAGTTACACGTTAAATCAGGCGACACCGTCGTTATCCTTTCCGGCAAGGATAAGGGCAAAAAGGGAAAGGTTCTTGAGGTTTCACCGAAGGAGCAGAAGGTTATCATCGAGGGTGTCAACATGGTTACCAAGCACGTTAAGCCGACAAGAGTCGGTCAGTCAGGCGGAATCGTCAAGGCTGAGGGCGCGCTTTATGCTTCAAAGGTTATGGCTGTCTGCCCTAAGTGCGGAAAGCCCACAAGAATCGGTCATAAGCTAAACGCCGACGGAACAAAGTCCAGAGTTTGCAAGAACGCAAACTGTGGCGGAACATTTTAATTAAGGAGAAACGATATGGCTAGATTAAAAGAACATTATGTCAGCACCGTAGCTCCTGCTATGATGAAAAAGTTCGGCTATAAAAACGTCATGGAAATCCCGAAGCTTGACAAGGTTATTATCAATGTCGGCTGCGGTGAGGCCAAGGAAAACAAAAAGGTTGTCGATGCTATCATTAGCGATCTTGCCCTGATCACTGGTCAGAAGGCAATTGAGTGTAAGGCTAAGAAGTCCGTTGCGAACTTCAAGCTTCGTGAAGGCATGACAATCGGCGTTAAGGTCACTCTTCGTTCTGAAAAAATGTATGAATTTGTTGACAGGCTCTTTAATGTTGCGTTCCCACGTGTTCGTGACTTCAGAGGCATCAATGGAAATTCATTTGACGGAAGAGGAAACTATTCAACAGGAATTAAGGAACAGCTGATATTCCCTGAAATCGAATATGATAAAATCGACAAGGTCCGCGGTATGGATATTAACTTTATCACAACTGCGAAGACCGACGAAGAAGCTAAAGAGCTGCTTACACTAATGGGCGCTCCGTTTGCTAAGTAAGGGGGAGAATTTTTTATGGCAAAGATGTCTATGAAACTTAAACAGCAGGCTGAGCCTAAGTTTTCCACCCGTTCTTATAACAGGTGCAAAATTTGCGGAAGACCGCACGCTTACTTGAGAAAATTCGGCGTATGCCGTATTTGTTTTAGAGAGCTTGCACATGACGGTCAGATTCCCGGGGTTAGAAAAGCTAGCTGGTAAGCATTTGCAAAGGAGGTTAACGGCATGCAAATTACAGATACAATCGCTGATTTACTGACAAGAATTCGCAATGCGAGTTCTGCCAAGCACGCAACAGTTGACGTTCCTGCATCTAATATGAAAAAGTCAATTATACAGATTCTCGTTGACGAGGGTTATGTAAAGGGATTTCAATTCATTGAGGACGGAAAGCAGGGTATAATCAGAATTACTCTAAAATATAGTGAGAACAGAGCTCCGGTTATTACAGGTCTTAAGAGGGTATCAAAGCCCGGACTAAGAATCTATTCTAGCTGTGAGGATATGCCTAAGGTCATGAAAGGTCTTGGAACAGCAGTTATTTCCACTTCAAAGGGAATAATGACTGACAAGAAGGCCCGTGAAATGAATGTTGGCGGCGAAGTTCTTGCTTTTATCTGGTAAGGAGGACGTGAAATGTCTAGAATAGGTAGAAAACCCATTACTGTTCCTGCCGGAGTTGAAGTAAACATTAACAATAACGTCGTGGCTGTCAAAGGTCCTAAAGGAACATTGGAAAGAGCATTTTCCAAAGATTTAATAATCACATTAGATAACGGTACGCTTACAGTTGAGCGTCCGTCAGACGAAAGCAGACATAAGGCGCTACACGGTCTGACAAGAACACTTATTTCCAATATGGTTGAGGGTGTAACAGCAGGCTACAGCAAGACACTTGAAATTGAGGGTGTCGGCTATCGTGCAGCAAAGCAGGGCAGTAACCTTGTGATGAACCTTGGTTATTCACATCAGGTTATCATTCCTGAAATTCCGGGGATTACAATTGAAGTTCCCCAGCCCAACAGAATTATAATCAACGGAATTGACAAGCAGGCTGTCGGTCAGTTTGCGTGCGAAGTCCGTGAGAAGCGTCCTCCTGAGCCTTATAAGGGCAAGGGCATCCGCTATGCAGGCGAGCGTATCATCCGTAAGGAAGGTAAGGCTGGTAAGGGTAGCAAGGGCGGCAAGAAGTAATAAAGGAGTGAATTACAATGGTGAAAAAGCTTGACCGAGCAGAATCGAGAGCAAAAAGACATAAGCGTGTCCGTGCGAAAATTTCAGGAACATCCGAGTGTCCCCGCCTTAATGTATTCCGCTCCGCAAAGCATATATACGCACAGCTTATCGACGATGTCAACGGTATAACACTTGCAGCTGCTTCAAGTCTTGAAAAAGATTTTGAGGGAAGCGGAGGAAACACTGAAGGCGCACACAAGGTCGGTTTGCTTATTGCCAAGCACGCAGTAGAAAAGGGAATTTCCGAAGTCGTATTTGACAGAGGCGGTTATCTTTATCACGGCCGTGTGAAGGAATTAGCTGAGGGTGCTCGCGAGGGCGGTCTCAAGTTCTAAAGAGGAGGTAGTAAGTTTGGCTTTAATAGATGCTTCAACACTGGAACTCAGCGAAAAGGTCGTTGCCATTAACCGTGTTTCTAAAACAGTTAAGGGCGGACGAATCTTCAAGTTCGCGGCACTCGTTGTAGTCGGCGACGGAAACGGCACAGTCGGTTTCGGACTCGGCAAAGCGGGAGAAGTTCCTGACGCTATCCGTAAGGGTATTGAAGACGCTAAGAAAAACCTTATCAAGGTTTCTCTGAGAGGAACAACAATTCCTCACGAAATCATCGGTGCATTCGGCGCAGCAAGAGTTCTTATGAAACCTGCCGCTCCTGGTACTGGTGTTATCGCCGGCGGTCCTGTCCGTGCCGTTATTGAGGTTGCGGGAATCAAGGATATCAGAACAAAATCACTTCGCTCAAACAATGCATGCAATGTTGTAAGAGCGACAATCAATGGTCTTGCCGAAGTAAGGTCCGCTAAGGAAGTTGCTGAAAAAAGAGGCAAGACAGTTAAAGAAATCATCGGTTAAGGAGGAATAGGCTATGGCAAAAGGGCTTAAAATCACATTGGTAAAGAGCCTTGTCGGAAGATCTGACAAACAGATTGCTACTGCTCATTCACTCGGACTGAAAAAAATCAGGGCTGTAACAATTCAGCCTGATAATGAGCAGACCAAAGGCAAAATCGCAAAAATATCCCACCTCGTCGAGGTAACTGAAGCGTAAGCAAGGAGGTGCGAATCAAATGAAAATTCATGAATTATCACCGGCGCCGGGTTCGACAAAAGAAACTAAGCGTCTGGGAAGAGGTCATGGCTCCGGTCAGGGTAAAACCGCCGGAAAAGGTCATAAAGGACAGAATGCCCGTTCAGGCGGCGGTGTAAGACCAGGCTTTGAGGGCGGACAGATGCCTCTTGCAAGAAGAATTCCTAAGAGAGGTTTCAATAATATCTTCGGTACAAACTATGCTGTAATCAATGTTTCGGATCTTGATAAATTCGTTGACGGAACAGTCGTTGATGCAGAAATGCTCAAGGCTTCCGGCATCGTTAAGCAGCAGCTTGACGGAATAAAGATTCTCGGTAACGGAGAAATCACAAAAAAGCTGACTGTTAAGGCTGCATCATTCTCGCAGACAGCAAAGGAAAAGATTGAGAAGGCAGGCGGGAAGGCTGAGGTGATTTAGTGTGTTTGAAACATTTCGGAATGCCTGGAAGGTTCAGGAACTAAGAAGAAAGCTTCTTTTCACATTATTCATTCTCATCATTTACAGATTAGGTGTGCAAATTGCTGTTCCTTATCTGAATCCGGCGGCTCTCAACGATATGATGGGCGACAAGAACAACTTCCTCGGATATATTGATATGCTATCTGGTGGCGCTTTCTCAAAAGCGACAATCTTCGCATTGTCAATCACTCCGTACATCAACGCCTCTATCATTATGCAGCTTCTGACCTATGCGCTCCCTCCTCTTGAAAGACTTCAGAAGGAAGGCCCAGAGGGCAGAAAGAAGCTCAACAGAATTACTCGTTATGTGTCGCTTGCTATTGGATTATTCTTATCCTATGCATTCTATCTGACACTTAAAAAAGCTGGCGCACTTGAATACACAACTGGCTTTAACGGTATTTTCTCAGCAATCATTATTATCGCATGCTTCACAGCTGGCGCATCGTTTATCATTTGGCTCGGCGATCAGATTTCAGAAAAGGGTATCGGAAACGGTATCTCGCTTATCCTCTTTGCGTCAATCGTATCAAGAGGACCCGCAGCAATGCTTTCATTAAAAGAGTATCTGGATCTGGGTCAGCCTAAGTATTATGTGTTTGTTCCGCTTATTATCATTATTTTCATTGCCATGATTGCGTTTATTGTACTAATGAACAATTCTGAGAGAAGAATTCCAGTTCAGTACGCTAAGCGTGTTGTAGGCAGAAAGCAGTACGGCGGGCAGACGACAAACATACCGATTAAGGTTGCGATGAGCGGTGTTCTTCCGATTATCTTTGCTATGTCACTGCTTCAGCTTCCAGCGACACTTGAGATGTTTATCAAGCCAAAAACTGGCTCCTTCTATGATGGCTTTTTGAAGTTTTTCTCAACGTCAAGCTATCCGTATGCGATACTGTATTTCTTACTGATTATCGGTTTCAATTATTTCTATGTTTCAATGCAGTATAATCCGATTGAGATTGCAAACAATCTTCGTTCAAACAACGGCGGTATTCCAGGAATAAGACCCGGAAGGCCAACATCGGAATTTATTGCAAAGGTTCTTTCAAAAATCACTCTCGTCGGCGCTTGCTTCCTCGGTATCATTGCAATATTCCCGATTTTCTTCCAGAGATGGACGCAAATGAATGTTGCTATGGGTGGAACATCAATTCTAATCATCGTCGGCGTAGCACTTGAAACAGTCAGAACGTTGGAATCTCAGATGATGATGCGTCATCATAAGGGCTTCCTTGAATAACAGAAGGGGGGAACTTGCTGTGAACCTGATTCTTTTGGGAGCACCAGGAGCAGGAAAAGGCACTCAGGCAGAGGTGATCTGCGATGCTTTGAACATTCCGGCAATATCGACAGGAAATATCATTCGCGAGGCTCTTAAAAACGGAACTGAAACAGGACTGAAGGCTAAGGCTTTTATGGACGAAGGAAAGCTTGTTCCGGATGAGGTCGTTATCGACATTATCAAAGAACGCCTAGTTCAGGATGACTGTGCAAACGGATTTATCCTTGACGGTTTTCCAAGAACTGTTCCTCAGGCTGAAGCTCTCGACAAAATGGGCGTGAATATTGATAAGGTTATCGAAATTTTCGTTGCAGACGAAACAATTCAGCAGAGACTATCCGGAAGACGCGTCTGTGAAAAGTGCGGAGCATCATATCACACTGAATTCAAGCCTTCAAAGGCAGAGGGCGTTTGTGACCTTTGCGGCGGGAAAACAATCATCCGAAAGGACGATGAGCCCGAAACCGTAATATCACGCCTGAAAGTTTATCATGAACAGACAGCTCCTCTCAAAGGCTATTACGAGAAACAAGGTAAGCTTGTATCCGTAATCGGACAGGAAGAGGTATCAGAAACCTCGAAACTGACACTTAAAGCAATCGAGGCGTAAAAATGATTATTGTTAAGTCCAATAAGGAAATTGCAAAAATGCTAAAGGCAGGAAGCATTACTGCCGGTGCTTTGCAGCTGGCCGGGGAATCGATACATTCGGGCATGACGACACTAGAGCTTGACCGGATTATTAACCGATACATCACTTCTAAGGGTGCGGTTCCTTCATTTCTCGGATACGGTGGCTTCCCCGGAAGCGCATGTATATCGATTAATGATGAGGTTATTCACGGTATTCCCGGACCCAGAAAAATTATGGATGGTGACATAGTCAGTGTTGACGTGGGCGCATATATAGACGGCTATCACGGCGACAGTGCAAAAACATTTGCGGTAGGAAATGTATCAAAGGAAGCGGCGGATCTCATGGCTTCAACCGAAGAAAGTCTGTATAAGGCAATCGAATCTGCAAAGCCGGGTGCAAGACTCGGCGACATCGGGCATGCAATTGAGGAGTATAACACCTCAAGGGGATTTTCGGTTGTCAGGCAGTTTGTCGGTCACGGCATTGGAAGAGAGCTTCATGAGGATCCTGAGGTTCCGAATTTCGGAAAGCCGGGACATGGTGTCAGACTCGTTTCGGGGATGGTTATCGCAATAGAGCCCATGATTAATCAGGGCGGCGAAGCGGTAAAGGTAATGCCCGACAGGTGGACTGTAAAAACCAGAGACGGCTCGCTATCCGCTCATTTTGAGCATACAATTGTAATTACGGCTGACGGAGCGGTTATTTTAACACGACCGTAAGGGAGGACGTAAGATGGAAATTTCTCCAGGCTCTGTGGTGAAATCAACCGCCGGACATGACAGCGGAAGATATTTTGTTGTTATAAGATGCGAAAAGAGCTTTGTGTATATTTCAGACGGAAAAGAGCGCAAGCTTGAAACCCCGAAAAAGAAAAACATAAAGCACATCGCAAAAACCGACAGTGTGGTTGAGCTTTTAGAGCTCACAAACAAAAAACTGAGAAAGCTTTTAAATGCATTTTGCGTTTCCTTGAATAAAATCGAGTGAAAAGTCAAAACTCATAAAAAGCTGACCGTACCAACCGGGGAGGTAGAGTATTCTTGTCGAAAGAAGATGTAATTGAGCTTGAAGGCACCGTTATAGAAGCGCTTCCGAACGCAATGTTTCAGGTTGAGCTGGCGAACGGTCATAAAATTCTCGCCCATGTTTCCGGAAAACTCAGAATGAACTACATTCGAATAGTTCCGGGTGACAAGGTAACGGTTGAAATGTCGCCGTATGATTTGACAAAGGGTAGGATTACCTGGCGTTCAAAATAAGGCGAACTATGAATTATTCGGTGGAAACACTGTTTTGGCAGCTTGGCTGCCTTGAGAATTAAGGAGGTATTACAATGAAAGTTAGACCTTCGGTTAAGCCAATGTGTGAAAAATGCAAGGTTATTAAGCGCAAAGGAAAATAATGGTAATTTGTGAAAACCCTAAGCATAAACAACGTCAGGGCTAACAGACCTATAAATGGAGGTGCAGCTAAAATATGGCACGTATTTCTGGAATCGACCTGCCTAAAAATAAGAGAATCGAAATCGGTCTCACATATGTTTTTGGCATCGGTCAGAAAACTGCGACAAAGATCCTGGATGAAACAGGCGTCAACCCCGACATCCGCGTAAAAGACCTCTCTGAGGACGATGTCGCTAAGCTTCGTGAATACATTGATAAGAACGTAATGGTTGAGGGTGACCTTCGCCGAACCGTAGCTCTTAACATTAAGAGACTTATCGAAATCGGATGCTATCGCGGAGTGCGTCACCGCAAGGGGCTTCCTGTCAGAGGACAGAGAACAAAAACTAACGCAAGAACCCGCAAGGGACCTGCTAAGACAATCGCTAACAAGAAGAAGTAAGGGAGGGATATTTACATGGCTCAAAAATCTGCTGCGAAAAAGACAACGATTAGACGTCGCCGCGAAAGAAAAAACATTGAAGTGGGTGCTGTTCATATCCAGTCAACCTTCAATAACACTATTGTTACAATAACAGACGCTCAGGGAAATACAATTTCATGGGCTAGCTCAGGCGGACTAGGCTTCAGAGGTTCAAAGAAGTCAACCCCATTCGCCGCTCAGTCTGCTGCTGAAACTGCCGCTAAGGCCGCTAAGGAGCATGGTCTGAAAATCGTTGAGGTTTTCGTTAAGGGACCAGGATCAGGCCGTGAAGCTGCTATCAGAGCTTTACAGTCAGAGGATCTCGAAGTAAGACTTATTAAGGACGTTACTCCGATTCCTCACAACGGATGCCGTCCTCCGAAAAGAAGACGTGTATAATTAATCTCAGGAGGTGTAATTATGGCAGTAAGCAAAGAACCTATACTCAAAAAGTGTAAAACATTAGGCATCAGCCCGATGGTTATGGGTATTTCAAAGTCATCAAAGCGTGACCCTAATGCAAACAAGAGAAGAAAAGTTTCTGAATACGGACTTCAGCTTAAAGAAAAGCAGAAGCTCAAGTTCATATACGGCGTTCTTGAAAAGCAGTTCTTTCACTATTTCGAAATAGCTGAGAAGATGGAAGGCAAGGCGGGAGAAAACCTTGTTACCTGTCTAGAATCAAGACTTGACAATGTTGTTTACAGAATGGGACTTGCGCTCACAAGAAGAGAAGCAAGACAGCTTGCAACACACGGTCACTTCAAGATTAACGGCCAGAAGGTTGATATCCCTTCATACAGAGTTAAGCCGGGAGATGTTATTGCTCTTTGTGATAACAGCAAAAAAAGCCCCAAGTTTAAGGAAATTGTTGAAACAACTAAGGGCAGAATGATTCCTTTATGGCTGGAGATGGACAAAACTGAGCTTTCAGCTAAGGTAGTCCGTAGCCCTAAGCTTGAGGATATTGATTATGAGATAGCTGAGCATCTCATCGTAGAGCTTTATTCGAAATAAGCTTGATGGTTTTAAAGCTTTGTTTGGATTTACCTTATATATGCTTTTTAACAGAGCTTCTTTTGATTTGCGAAATGCAAAGGAATTCATACACATAAAGTTGTGCGAAACGGGAGGGTTTTAAATGCTTGAAAAAATAGAAAAGCCGGAAATAGAAACAGTCGAGCTTAAAAGCAACGGAACATACGGAAAGTTTGTTCTTGAGCCATTAGAGCGCGGCTATGGTACCACCTTGGGCAACAGCCTAAGACGCGTACTGCTCTCCTCGCTGCCCGGTGTCGCTGTTAATTCTGTAAAGATTGACGGGGTTCACCACGAGCTATCTACAATCCCCGGCGTTAAAGAGGATGTTACCGAAATCATCCTAAATTTAAAGGGACTAACCGCAAAAATGTACGGTGAGGGGCCTAAGACTATCTATATTGAGTCAGAGGGCGAATGCGAAGTAACCGCAGGCGACATTAAGACTGATTCAGAGGTTGATATTCTTGTTCCCGATATGCATATTGCTACCCTTGGCGCCGGCGCCAAATTATTCATGGAAATTGTAATCGACAGAGGGCGCGGATATGTTCCCGCTGAGAGAAACAAACAAACCCTGCAGTCTTCCATCGGTGTTATTGCTGTTGACAGCATTTACACGCCAGTTCATAAGGTTAACTACACAGTCGAAAATACTCGTGTGGGACAGATAACCGACTATGACAAGCTCACAATTGAGGTATGGACAAATGGTACCGTATCCGCAAAGGAAGCTTTGTCATTATCAGCCAAACTCCTCAACGAGCACCTGAACCTGTTTATTGATTTATCCGAAGAACCGGTTCCAGACACCCTTCTCGCCGAAAAAGACGATAAGGGCAAGGAAAAGATTTTAGAGATGACCATTGAGGAACTTGACTTGTCTGTGCGTTCGTTCAATTGTCTGAAACGAGCAGGAATCAACACCGTGAACGATCTGATTGAGAAATCAGAGGAAGAAATGATGAAGGTAAGAAACCTCGGAAAGAAGTCATTTGACGAAGTGAAGGAAAAGCTGAGCTCGCTCGGTTTTCACCTGAGCTCTGAAGAGGAATAACAAACCATACAGGTAAGGAGTGATATCTATGCCAGGCACAAGAAAATTGGGCAGAGCAACCGATCATAGAAAGGCAATGCTAAGAGCTATGGTCACATATCTGCTTGAAAACGGTAAGATTGAAACAACTGTAACAAGAGCCAAAGAGGTTAGTGCGATGACCGAGAAGATGATTACTATCGGGAAGACAGGCGACCTCCACTCCAAGCGTCAGGTACTTGCATACGTTACAAAAGAAAACGTTGCAAAGAAGCTGTTTGATGAAATATCACCGAAATACGCTGAGCGTAACGGCGGATATACAAGAGTAATAAAAATCGGCCCTCGTCGTGGAGATGCAGCCGAGATGGCAATTATAGAGTTGGTATAATTTTATATCGTAAATAAGCCGCGGGAGTGAAAGCTTCCGCGGCTTTTTCGTGCAACAAAAAAACCGCCCCCGATTATCGAGGGCAGTTTTAAATTTATTATTCTTTGTTATCCTCATGCCATGAGTACATTTTTCTAAGCTCTGCTCCGACCTCTTCAAGCTGCTGCTCAGCTTCAAGACGGCGCATTGATGAGAAATGTGCTCTTCCCATTTTATTTTCTGTTATGAAATCTCTAGCGAAGGTACCGTCCTGAATATCTCTTAGAACCTTCTTCATTGCCTTTTTGGTTTCGTCGGTAATAATCTTTGGGCCTGTAATATAATCGCCGTATTCAGCAGTGTCAGATACGGAATATCTCATATACTTAAAGCCGCCCTGATAGATAAGGTCAACGATAAGCTTCATTTCATGAACACACTCAAAATATGCGTTCTGCGGGTCATAGCCTGCCTCAACGAGAGTTTCAAATCCAGCTCTCATCAAAGCTGTTACACCACCACAGAGAACAGCCTGTTCGCCAAAGAGGTCAGTTTCAGTCTCCTGACGGAAGGATGTTTCAAGAACGCCTGCTCTTGCGCCGCCGATACCGTCAGCATAAGCCAGTGCAGTCTGCTGAGCGTGACCTGTTGCGTCCTGATGAACGGCAAACAGACAGGGAACGCCTTTTCCGGCAACATACTCCGAACGTACAGTGTGTCCGGGTCCTTTTGGTGCAACCATTATAACGTCAACATCTGACGGAGGAATAATCTGACCGAAATGAATGTTGAATCCATGTGCGAACATGAGAGTTTTTCCAGCAGTTAAATGCTGCTTAATGCTCTGGTTATAAAGGTCAGCCTGCTTTTCATCGTTAATGAGAATCATAATAATGTCAGCCGCCTTAGCCGCATCAGCCGCCACCATAACCTTAAGTCCGGCAGCCTCAGCTCTTGCCCAAGATTTGCTTCCCTCATAAAGACCGACAACAACGTCAACGCCGCTCTCATGAAGGTTAAGTGAATGTGCATGTCCCTGGCTTCCATAGCCGATTACAGCGACGGTTTTCCCGTTTAGAAAAGATTTGTCGCAGTCCACCTGATAAAAGATTTTTGCCATTTTTGTTTTCCTCCTTGCCCTTTCGGACGATTTATTAAATTACACTTTCAGTGAATTAATAGGCTATTTCTTAACTTGAAGAGCGTCGCTGCCCTTCTGAATTGCAATTGCGCCTGTTCTGACAATTTCCGCAATGCCATAAGGCTTAAGCATTTCTTCAAATCTCGCCAGATGATAGGTTGTGTCGGAAAGCTCAAGAGTGATAGTTGAATGACTGAGGTCAATAATTTTCGCATTCATTATCTCGGCGATAGTCATTATTTCCGAACGCTTTTCAGCACCGACATGAACCTTAATGAGAAGAAGCTCTCTTTGAATAAGCTCGTCAGAACAAAGTGTCCTTACCTTAATTACGTCAATAAGCTTATTGAGCTGTTTTTCAATCTGCTCAAGTGTATACTCGGTGCCTTCAGCGACAATAGTAATTCTCGAAATATCGGGATTGTCCGTCACACCGACAGCAAGGCTGTCAATATTAAAACCTCGTCTGGAAAATAGTCCGGAAATTCGTGACAGAACACCGGCATGGTTTTCAACAAGAACTGATAAAGTATGTTTCATATATTCACCGCAACTTTCTATAAGGTAGAGTCGTCGGGATTGACGACACATTCAACAAACAGCATCCCCTTTTTTGAGGAAAGCTTTTCAATAGCTTCACCGGCACTTTCATCATCGACAACACGTATAGCTTCAATGCCATATGCACGTGCAAGCTGAATAAAATCGGGGCTCCCGTCAAGGAAGACAGCAGTTAGCCGATTGTCATGCTTAATCTTTTGATACTCACGAACCATTCCAAGCCTTGAGTTATTCATCACAATGATTTTTATATCAACATCATGCTGAACGGCTGTTGCAAGCTCCATCATCTGCATTTGAAAAGAGCCGTCACCGCAAATAGCGATTACCTCATTGCTCTTGTCGGCGAGCTTTGCGCCAACAGCAGCAGGGATAGAATAGCCCATGGTTCCCATTCCGCCGGAGGTGATGAAACGTCCGCCGTCTTTAATATGATAATTGTTTGAAGTCCAAATTTGATTTTGACCGACGTCAGCCGATACAACGCATTTTGCGGGCATTCTCTCAGACAAGTCAGCGATGAATTTCATTGGATTTATAAAGCCTTTTTCGGCGGGCTTGTACTCGGGCGTCTTTTTCATGGAATTCAAATGCTTTATCCATTCGTTGCGCTCTGTAACTTCAGAAGCTTCCGCCAGCTGTTCTAAAATCAGCTTAGCGTCCCCGACGACAGGGATATTAGCCCCGATATTCTTCCCGATTTCAGCGGGATCAATATCAATATGAATTATCTTAGTTGTTTCCTGAAGAAAAACAGGCGATTTGACAGCCCTGTCACCGACTCTTGCGCCGATTAATAAAAGCAAATCACAGTCATTGAGCGCCTTGTTGGCAATCTGCTTTCCGTGCATTCCAAGCATTCCGAAATACAGGGGATAATCGTCACTTACCGCAGATATGCCCATCATAGTAGTAATAATAGGAATACCGCATTTTTCAGACAGCAAACGAAGCTCATCACTTGCGTTTGACAGAAAAATTCCGCCACCCGCACATATAAGCGGACGCTTAGACTCTTCAAGTGCCGAAACAACGCGCTTAATCTGAAGCTTGTTGCCCTTCCCCGTCGGCTTATAGCTTCTTATGTCAACTTCCTTTGGATAGTCAAACTTTATGTCAATATTCTGAACATCAAACGGAACGTCAATGAGAACAGGCCCCGGTCGTCCGCTTCCTGCAATATAAAAGGCTTCTTTAAATGTTTTTGGAATATCATGAGCGTTCTTGACAAGATAGCTGTGCTTGACAAAAGGCTCGGCGGAGCCTGTAATGTCAGCCTCCTGAAAAACGTCGCGACCTATCTGGTCGCAGTTGACTTGACCGGTGATTACAACAAGCGGAATCGAATCCATATAAGCCGTCGCTATTCCTGTGATGAGGTTTGTTGCCCCCGGTCCTGAGGTTGCTATACAAACAGCAGGCTTGCCGGTTATTCGTGCATAGCCGTTTGCCGAGTGAGCGGCATTAGCCTCATGCCTGACGAGAATATGACGAATATCAGTGTCTGAAAGAGAGTCGTAAAAGGGGCAGATAGCCGCACCGGGATATCCAAAGACGACCTTAACGCTCTCCTTTACCAGACATTTTACCATTGCTTCACAAGCTTTCATTAAAGTCCCCCCTGATTATTTGAAATTAAAGCATGAAAAATGCAAAAAATACTACACCGTGATAAGTGTATGTAAAATTAATTATAATGGTTTTCAAACAAAACGTCAAGAGCATTTATTACAATAAAATCGCTTGTTAGCCATGTTTGACAGTTGAATATGCTATAAGTCACACAGCGCCGATACCATAGCTTCAAGAAATTTGAAAATCACAATATATTCCGTTTGATTTTTTCCCAGAAATGTAGTACAATAATATCAAAGATTTTTGAAGGAGAATTCACTTGAAAAAGTTATTGGCCCTTGTACTGCTGCCGTTTTTGCTTCTTACGGCTTTTGGCTGTTCGGATATATATAATGAGGACCCCACTTTAGCAGACAGCTCTGTGGTGGAGAGCTTTAATTTCCCTGTCAGTGTTCAGAATGTTGAATTTTTTGAGGCTCCTCTTACTGTTATTTCTCTGTCGCCCGCTGTTTCTGAAATCATTAGTGATATCGGAATGTCAGACAGGCTTGTGGGAAGAAGCACATACTGCAATTACCCTGACAGCATGGAGATTATTCAAACTGTGGGAAGTCCCGCATCGCCTGATATAAGTAGAATTGTTGAGATAAATCCGAGCGTTCTAATCACGCTCAGTCCTATCGCATACGCCGAGAAAAAAGAGCTTGAGAAAAACGGAATAAAGATTGTTACATTCAGCCCGCCTAAAACATATTATGAGCTTGTTGATTTTTATGCGGGAATATCAACCCTATTCTATGGAAGGGTTTCGTCCGGAAAAATTACTGAGGAAAAGTTGATAACGCTTGATGATGCAATGTATTCTGCACAGAACAAAGGCTTCACGCACAGCTTTGTTTATATTGAAACGAATGAGCTAGCGGTAGCAACGGGGGACACTCTTGAAGCTGATATACTTTCAGTGTTCGGGAATAATATTGCGGCTGAAAAAAGCGGTTATTCAATGAGTGCTGAGGATATTGCAGCGGCAGACCCTTATTTGATTTTTATAGCAAAAGGTGTCGATACAGAAAATCTCCCCGACAGTATAAAAGCACTTGACTCTTATATATCGGGAAGAATAATTGAAGTTGACAACACGTATTTTGAAAAACCGTCAGCAAGACTATCAGAGCTTGTAACGGCACTGACTAACAGCGTATCGGCAATTCCGCCGAAAGCCCCTCCTGTTTCAGAGAGCGTTACCGATTAAATTTAATTCTGCACTTATTATACAGCCCAGTAATTATAGTAACGGCGTAGAAAAAACTTGACAAATCAAAGAAACTATAATATTATAACAGTACAGATTGCGGGAATCATTTATGATTATTGCCTCAAAATAATGGAATAAAATAACCACCGAGTTTTCGAGGCCGGGTGGTTATTTTATTATTGCTTTTTTTCTAATATTCTGCATATTAATACAAGAATAATAATAAGTACTATCATGTATTCCATGTTGAACATCCTCCAATAAAGTGGAGGTGTCAATTGAAAATAAAGCTATACTGCAATAATCAATAACATTCACCTCCCTAAAGAGGCAATAACCAACCCAACAAGCCCGCAATCTGACACCATAATATAACATAAAATTATAAAATAAGTCAAGAATATCCATATCCATAAATAATACACCGAAAGCCATTATGACCTTCGGTGTATTTTTTATCTTATACTGTTTATACCGTTTTCCAGTGCAGACTTTGTGATTTGTCCTGTATGCTTGCTTGAAACATCACCGCTTTTTGAAATAAACACGGTTGTCGGCAAAGATGAAATTCCATATGCCTTTGAAGCACTTTGGCTTGTGTCATAGAGCGCTGTGAATGAAAAGCCCATGCTGCTCAAATATGCTTGAGCGGTTTCAATTGTTTCTCTTTTTCCGTCTGTCATGTTAACCATCAGAAATATCACGCCCTGTGCCGAATATTTATTATACATTTCATCAAAGTCAGGCATTTCAGCTTTACAGGGCGGGCACCAGCTTGCCCAGAAGTTGAGCACTATCGGCTTGCCGAAGTAGTCAGAGAGCTTAACGGCTCCCCCTGATTTGGTGTATACCGTAAAGTCAGGTGCGCTTCCGTTGATTTCGGGCTGTGCGGGTGCTCCTGCGGTTGAAAAAGTCTGCTCTGTTTTAACTGTCGGTGTCGGCTTTTTTGTTGCTGCAGGAGCTTCGGTTTGAGCCTGTGGTGAAGAAGCTTCAGGCACAGGCTCTGTATCAGCTTCAGTTTCAGTTGCCATTTCGATTGTGCTTTCTATTATGGGAACATCCGTCAAAGTGGTGTCGGTCCCTGAAACATCCGCAACAAATATAGAAGATGCCTCATCACCAAAATATAAATAATTATCTGACAGCGCCCCGTATGTCACGGCTGAAATAGCAATTACCGCGACAATGCTCATGATGAGAATAGATATACCTTTTTTGGACATTGTTTTTCCCCTTTCAGATTATAAGCCGAAATATCCGAGCATCATCAGTATTCCAAGAACAATGAGAAGCGCACCGGAAAATATGTTGATGATTTTATAATTGCGTTTAATAAAGTCAAAGGTCTTTTTAAGCTGTTGAATTAAAAGCGCAGAAAGAATGAACGGAACACCAAGACCGAGGGAGAATACCAAGAGCATGACAACGCCCTTGAGAACTGTTCCTGCATTTGCCGCAAGCATTAAAGCGGAGCCTAAAAACGCACCGATGCACGGCGTCCAGCCGACTGAGAAAATCATTCCGAACAGTACGGTTTTTAGAAAACCGGCTTTGTCGTGCTTAAAGCTCATTCGCCTTGTTCTGTTGAGAAAGCTTATTTTAATTATTCCCATATAGTTAATGCCGAGAAGAATAAGAATTATTCCGAAAATTATGTTGACAGTTTGTGCATTTCTAAAAAGGAAAGCACCCAGACTTCCCGATAAAGCGCCAAGAAGTGTGAACACAATCGAAAATCCGATAACAAAAGCAACGGCATTTTTAACGGCGGTGAATTTTTTCCCGTCTGTATCATCCTTCCCCGCAAAATATGAAATATAAATAGGAAGCATAGGGAGCGTACAGGGTGAAATGAAAGTTATTATACCTTCAAAAAATAAAATTACGTATTCCATTGTTACTCCTAAAAAATTAATCTTTATATATTCTTTGAAAAAAACATAAAAAAATACACCATACAGATTTTTACTGCATGGTGTATTTTGCATTATTTTTTGCAAAGATCTTTATAATAGTTTATACGGCTTAAAGTTATATACGACGTATAAAAAAGAGTGAAAGCAATTGATAGCGTATTCCATAAGGTATTATCGGATACTTCATAGAAAATCATTAGGTAAAAAAGCCCTTTAGGCAAAAGCCAAGGAATGAATGATAGTTCAAAAAACATCAGCTTTTTGATATTTTTGATGAAAAACTTCCATGAGGATGCAAGAAGAGAACCGGCACCTATCTTAATATCTTTTATATAAAAGAAAATCACGACACTTTGATAAGCTAATATTAACAACCCAATAAACAATACAAGCATAACAATTATCAAAATTAAAATATTAACAAGCACATTCAAGTCTTTAGAAACGCTGAAATTTGTAACTATCTCATTGACGAATTTTTTAGTATATGAAAAAAGCTTGACTTGAACAATGCTAATAAAAAATATTAACAAAATCATTGAAAAATGCTTATAAGAATAAAATGAGAAAAAGCGCTTAAAATTAATTACACGCCTTGATGTTAAATCAAATTTCTTTCTTCTAATATAGTATTTATTTCGAAGTATTAAATACTGATATGAAATAATGAACGGAAGAATGATATAATAAGCAAGCGGTTTAATTATATAATCACCAAAGTTGCTTATTATATTATAATCAGAGAGGCTGCATTGAAGCTTGTTGAGCGCACCAGCAACAAGAATGTTTGCCAGATATTGAATTATTATAAATAGAAAAACTATTTTTTGGTCAGAAAATAGTGCCTTGCGTGAGTTTAGCTTCACGTCACGTCTAGTCATTTTGTCATCCTCCATTTTTCTTCGCCGATTTATATACAGCCTTGTAAAGAGAATAATACCTGCTGAAGCCACGTGCGGAAAGAAAACCGTCTTTATAGCACATTCTCTCAAAGCTGTCAGAAAAATCGGAAACGTCAATATTATAGCTTTCACGGATAATTCGTTCTGTATCGCCGATTGAAAGCGTATCGGGGCTTAATCCATATTTATGGGCAACAATCATTCTAAGTCTTGTGAACAAAGCCGAAAGCTTTCTTTTCCCTCTAAATCGAAGAGAAATTCTGAAAGCGGCCTCTTTTATGGTCTTACTGAAAATTATTATCAGAATAATCACAATTCCCAGAAGAATAAGCAAAGCGGCAGTGATTGTCTTTGTGCTAAGAGAAAAGCCGCCCTTGTCAGAAGTTCTTTGCTGTTCGTCCGAATTGACGGTCGGCTCAAAAACCGTCCAGCCTTTTCCTGAAATATAAATTTCGGGATAAGCATGGGAGTGAAGCTCTCTAACCACATATCTTCCGTCGTCTGTCTGTTCACGAACAACAAAACCCTCGACATATCTAGCGGGAAGTCCCGCCTCTCTCGCCATTATAACCATAGCTGACGCAAAGTCAGAGCAGGCACCTTTTTTGCTTGTGAAAACGAAGTATTCAGCACCCTCGCTTCCCGACGGCGGTTTATAGTTTAGGCTGTATTTAAAGCCGTTTGTCCAGAAATAATTTTCGATAGCTATCGCTTTTTCAAGGTCAGATTCACAATCCCTTGTCAGGTCAATCGCAAGTGAGCGAAGCTTTGATGAATAAAAGGCATAGCTGTTTTCAAGATAGCTTTGAGCATTCTCATACTCTTCAATTTTATATTTTACGGTGTCATAGTATTCTTCGTCGCTTAAATCATTGTTTTTGAGGACGGATTTAAGGTCATAGAGAAAGTCACCATAGTTGTCATTTAAGAAATTTCTTGAAAATTCGTCCAGCTTATTCTTATTTAAAAGCTGTGAGTAATAATTCAAAGAAAAGCTGTCGCCTTGCTTGAGGCTTATATTTCCGGTTAAGAATATTTCGCCGTTTTGTGTTTTATAGGTATCGGAAACAGAAAGACCGAAGGTCCCGATAGGGTTAAGGTATGCCGCAGTCAAGAAGTCATATCCGATTAGCATTGCGGTTTTTTCAGAAGACGGGAGAGTGTAGGCATATTTTGAGTCAAGACCATACTGCTCGGCGAAAGCTGAATCAACAGTGACAGCGTCACCGACTGAGAGCAAAAACTTTCCTGGGTCGTTGGCTTTCTCCTCAGCCTCCCATATCTTATGACCATAGTCGAAGTTGTTATTGGTCATTACCTCCCAAATTCCTTTGTCACCATAAATGTCGAACGCTTGCTTTTTGAGATACAAAGGCTCGTCAGAGCGGACATAGAAAAGAATCCTGTCCGACAGATAGCTGTTATAGGTGGTGCCCATAGAGAAATCGGTGAACAAACCGATACGCTCACTCGGTATTAGATTAATATTACTGAGGTTGTCGATGACACCACGATAAGGTGTCAGCTCAGGCTTTGGGATAATCGTCGCAGTTATTAAGGTAATAAGTATGAAAAGCCCCAGCGATTTTTTATAGGAGCCATCCATAACCACTTTAATTTTTTTCATCAGCATTCGCTGTTTGCAGTGTATCATAACGCAGATATAGAGTGCCGCCATAAAAACCAGAAGCGGAAAGGGGAGAGGCTCAAGCTTTTTTGCATACACCACGCAGGGTATAAGGATTATCATAAAAACAACGCTCTGGCGATATATCACGCTTGTGAAATAATAAATAAACGAAGAGAAGAAATAACAGGACACCATGAAAAGAAGAAGTGAGTACAGGGTTGAACGCACACCGACGTCATAGGGGAGATATATGAATTCAAATATACTGACATTCTCCGAATACATGCCGCTTTTTACTGTTTGAAAAGTGAAATAGAGCATCATAAAAAGAGTAGCAGAGTAAATAACGGGAGCTATCTTTTTAAGCGTTCTGATATAATTAAAAAACGAAAACAGAAATGCGCAGAACACAAACGCAATAAGCCCGAGCAGATAAATCTGGTCGGGATTGAATAGATACATGAGTGTCATCACAAGCGAAACGGTGAGGACAATGGGAAGCAGTTCGGTTTTTGTTGTTTTTAGCAAGTGCATTCTCCTATTATTTAAAGCTTCTTAAAATCATAGTCGTCTGTGATATACCATGCGCCTGAAAGCTTTTCTCCACTGTCAGAAAGTATTATACTTGTGAGAACGCCGGACGAATAAAGCTCCTCAGCGCCTTTTGAAAGCTCTTTATCCGGCGCTGATGAGAAAATCATAAGTGACGAAAGCTTAGAGGCTTCCTCAATAAACGTTTTTGGAATTCTATTTTTGTCGGCAGATTTGTCCTTAAATTCATACCCCGCCATCAGATAGCGAAGCTCATCTATGTCAGCGGCGGTTTCAATTTTTTTCACTGCCCAGCCGCCTGCCGTCAGATAAAAAAAACAGCACTCCAGCGAAAGTCCCGCAATAAGCCTCAGCAAAGCAAGAGCACCCTCGATAATTCGCTCTTCATTTCTAAGCTTTAAAAGCTCATCCCCGAAATCATACTCACGCTTAAAATCAAGAACAATATTAAGAGATGTGATTTTTGGTTTTTCATCGAGCCTGACAAAAAGAAAATCACGTTTTGATGAAAGCTTCCAGTTAATCCGTTTTATTGAGTCACCCGGCTCATACTCACGATGCTCATAGCCTGGCATTCCGCCGGCGGAAACGCTTTGGTCCTCAGTTTCCTCGTTGTCGTCATATGCGACGGCATCGCACATTTCACGAAGAAGAATATTGTCAGCGGGGATTTCGGGAACGTTAGGGAAAATTTCAACTGCTCTGTCATTCTTACCGTGAGTCTCGTTTTTAAGGCAGTCAAAGCTGACAAGTCCCAGATAATCGGTGATAATAAGCTCGGATATTCCCGCATAGCCTTTTCCTCGAACAACAGAGGTCAATTCGACTGAAATAGTTTCAGGCTCTTTTGAAGAAAGAGAAATGCGAAAGGTGTCGTATTCGGGGACTGAAAAATGACAGCTTGAAAAAATCCTAAGCTGAATAAACGGCACAGGAATTATGCTGTTCTTTTTAAACGTCACTCTGAAAGTGAGTATTTCATTTTTATTTACAAGTGTTGAAGAAACGGAAACTGAAAATTCAAGCCTCTGTTTAATCCACAGTGTCATGAGGATAGATACAACAGGAGCCGCAATAATAACCGATATGAACACAACCCCCGAATTTGCGTCAATCATCAGGGTGTATGCAATGCTTAGTGCAAGCGTGAGAAGAAAGCCCGGAATGTTTTTCATTTCTTACCTTTCCTGTATCAGAGAGTGGGGACTGATTGTGTGTTAACAATTTCAGCGATAATTCTCTCAGAGGTTGAGAAAACAGATTTGCCCTTGGGTGAGAGCATTATTCTGTGTGAGAGGACAGGGACGGACAAACGCTTAATATCATCTGGTGTGACAAAATCCCTTCCGCAGATAAAGGCGTATGCCTTTGAGGCTTTTGTCAGCGCAATACTTCCGCGAGGGCTGACGCCAAGCTTGACAAGCTCACTGTTTCGTGTTGCGGTGATTATTCTGATAATGAAATCACGAACCATGTTGTTTATTCTCACCTGAGAAGCACTCTCCTGAAGCTTCGTTATATCATCGAGCGAAAGCACAGCCGTCAGAGAATTAATATCGTCGGAGCTATCATTTTTATCAATAATTTTCATCTCGTCGTCATATGACGGATAGCCAATACTAAGCTTCATCAAAAACCTGTCCATCTGAGCTTCGGGAAGATGATAGGTTCCATATGTTTCGACGGGGTTTTGTGTAGCAAGCGTCATAAAAGGCGACGGCAGTTTAATGGTTTTTGAGTCAAGGCTTATCTGCTGTTCCTCCATAACCTCTAACAGTGCCGACTGTGCCTTTGGTGAGGCACGGTTTATTTCATCGGCGAGAAGAAAGTTGCAAATTGCCGCACCGGGACGGTATTCAAATTCTTTGCTTTGCGGGTTAATCATAGAGAAGCCGACAATGTCAGAGGGCATAATATCCGGTGTGAGCTGAATTCGGCTGAATTTCCCGTCGACGGATTTTGCAAGAGCCGAAACAAGCTTTGTCTTTCCCACGCCGGGAACGTCCTCAATAAGAATATGTCCTTTACAAAGAAGTGCGGTTATTACAAGTGTAATAACGTCGGTTTTCCCGATAATGGATTTTTCTATGTTTGAAATCAGTGCACTTATTTTTTCGTTCATTTTGTATCTCCGATCTTAATTATATTTATATTATACAGTCGGTGTGCTGTTAAGTCAATATTAACCAAATAATTAGGTTTAATTGCCCTTATATTGTAGTCAATTCTTATTGACAATATATACAAAACAAAGTAAAATTAATATATGAAGGTTTTCATACTGAAAGGGGAAATACAATGGACGACGGGAGTCGAATGTACTTAGGGACGGCTCTTTGTATATTAATCTTGATTGTCAAGGGGATTTTTACTGCTGCTGAAACTGCGGTGACAGAAATAAATGATTCAAAGCTTAAAAAGCTTTCTGAAACTGATCATAAAGCGAAACGTCTTTTGAACATAATGGCAAAGCCTAACAGGCTTCTCATATCTTTGTCTGTTTTCAGGGCTTTTTCGGCGGTTGTTTTTTCAATTTCCGCCTCGCTTGCATTTTTTATTCCGCTGAAAAACACGCTTGTTTCAGCCGGAATTACGAGTATTATTTCAAGCGTAATTTCCATAGCGGTGATAATTTTGCTTACCACACTTTTGTTGGTTGTATTCGGTGATAGTATTCCGAAAAAGCTTGCTATGAAAAATAGTGAGAAGTTCGCCGTCAACATCAGTGGCGTTCTTGGAATTTTAATTGTTATGCTAACTCCGCTTTCTTTGATAATTTCTGGTCTGACCTTCTTTTTTGGAAAGCTTTTGGGTTTTTCACTTGTTTCAAGCCGTGAAGCTGTCACAGAAGAGGAAATTCTTCTTATGGTTGACGCGGTAAATGAAACTGGCGCAATAGAAGAAAGTCAGAAAGAAATGATAAACAATATATTTGAATTTGACGACCTTGAAATTTCCGATGTTATGACTCACAGAACGGCTATCGTCGCCGTCGGAAAGGACGCTAAGGTTAAGGATATTGTTTTCCTCGCAATTGAAGAGGGGCTTTCTAGAATACCCGTTTATGAAAACACTATCGACAGTATTTTGGGAGTTATATATGTTAAGGACCTTTTAAAGCTTATCGGTGAGGATGATTCACTTGACAAGCCTTTAGACGGTTTTATGAGAGATATTCTTTATATTCCTGAAACAAATCGCTGTGGTGAGCTTTTCAAGGAATTTACCAGAACCAAATCACAGATTGCCGTTGCGGTTGACGAATACGGTGGCACCGCCGGACTTGTAACTATGGAGGATCTTCTTGAAGCGATTGTCGGCAATATTCAAGACGAATATGATGATGAGATTGAAGAGATTGTGAGCTTGGCTGACGGGACATTTGAAATTTCAGGAACGGCAGATCCCGAAGCTGTGTTTGAAGCACTAGGCATGACTTTGCCTGAGGACCATGATTATGACACTATTGGTGGGTTTATCGTCGATATATTGGGGCACATACCCGCCGAAAATGAGTTTCCCGAAGCGGTACATGAGGGTGTATGCTTTAAGGTTTTGTCAACTGAAGAAAAAAGAATCGTTAAGCTAAAAGCCGTATTTATTTCACAACCGACCGAAGATATTATATAACCGGAGGATTTTTCTGAATGATTTTTAAAATAAAAAACAGGCTTTCTGCTTTGTTTTTATGTGCTTCCATTTTGCTTTTGAGTGCTTGCTCACCCGATCTAACACAGAGTACGGCGGGCTCGACTGAGGTAACGCGCACATCTCAAACAACTGAAATAACTCAAACATCGACAACGCAAGCAACAGAGCCGACATCTCAAACCTCTGCGACAACAGGTGAGCCGGTTACGACCACTACACCTGAAGCAACAACAACCGTCACAACGACAACAGCCTCATCGACACCCGCTACGACGACAACAACCTCTGTGTATATTCCTCCATCAGGTGGTTTTAACGAAACCGGAAGAGTAAAGTATGTATTCAATAATCTGAATCAAACTCAGCTTTCTGTTTATAACCAGCTTGCTGAGGGGGTAAAAAACAATTACCAGCAGATTACTCTTAACACCAGCATTTCAGTCGGCGATTTCGAGGCGATTGTTTCACTTTTAAAGGATTATGAGTTCATGTACACGCATATTCCAAACAATTATGTGTATACAATAAATCAGGCAACGGGAAATGTATCAAAGGTTGAATTTACATACGCTTATTCAAAACAACAGTCCGAAACAATGACTAATGAGCTTAAAGCTAAAGTTGATGAAATCATCAAAGGCATTCCCGTATCAACCGAATTTGATAAAATAGTGTATCTGCATGATTTTATTATAAAAAACTGCAATTATGATTTAAATGCTGAAAACATATATACTGCTTACGGTGCGCTTGTTGACGGTAAGGCGGTTTGCGAGGGGTATTCAAAGGCAATGGCTTTACTTTGCAACTCCATCGGAATTGATTGCATTCTTGTAACCGGAACAGCCAAGGGTCAGCCACACATGTGGAACATGATCAAATATAATGGTGAATGGTACCATATGGACTTAACTTGGGATGATCCTGTAGGCTCAAAAGATATATTCGACGATGATTATGTTCAGTATGATTACTTTAATATTACGACTGACCAGATTATGAAGGACCATACTGTTATCAACGAAACATATTTCTTTAAGCTTCCGACAGCATACTCAACTGAAGGAAATTATTTTATTAGGACAGATACATACGCCCGAAGCGTTGACGACTCGCTGATTATCGTGGATAAGGAGCTTAGAAAGGCTGTTCTAGAAAAAAAGAAAGCTATCACCTTTAAGGCAGCCACGCAGACTCTTTTTAATGATATCAACGACAAGCTGTTTACTGAAAGGGAGATTTTTGAGCTTTTAGGCAGCCTCGGTGACGATTTAGGGAACGGACTGAAAACCTATACATACGGGCGGCTAATTAATTCAAACTATCATGTTATAACAATTTTTTTGGACTATGAATAATATAAAAAGCCATTCTCGTTTTGAGAATGGCTCATTTTTATTTTCTTAATACAACAAGCGTAGCCACAGAAAGTAGTAGCATCAATGAAAAACAGTATGTTATTCCCGTTGCGGGATTGTCAGTGTCAGCAAGAGGTATTTCAGGAGGAGTAATATTTTCTGTTTGAGGCTGATTGTCAATGCTTGAAGAAGGAACGGCTGAAGCTTTTGACGGCGAATCGGTTGAATAATTTGCGGCGGGGGGATTATAAGTGACACTTCCACCGCTATCGGGAGCGGAGCTTTCATCAGCCGAGCTATTCTCACCGCTGTCGGGTGCGGAGCTGTCATCAGCTGTGCTATCCTCGCCGCTGTCGGGTGCGGAGCTTTCATCAGCCGAGCTATCTCCACCGCTGTCGGGTGCGGAGCTGTCATCAGTCGAGCTATCACCACCGCTGTCGTCGGGTGTAGAGTTTTCTTCAGCTGTGCTATCATCACCGCTGTCGGGTGCGGAGCTTTCATCAGCCGAGCTATTCTCACCGCTGTCGGGTGTGGAGTTTTCGTCAGGAGAGCTATTCTCACCGCTGTCGTCGGGTGTAGAGCTGTCATCAGTCGAGCTATCTCCACCGCTATCGGGTGTAGAGTTTTCTTCAGATGAACCGTCCGATTCGTGCCTGTTCTCGTCAATTATAACAAGAAAGCCGTCTTCATTTACTATTTTAAAGCCTTCGGCTGAAAAGAACATCAGATCGGCTGAAGTTTTAATTGGAGTTTGCCCGTTTTTAAGGCAATCCCCGCTAATCAGAATACTTCCCTTATTAATAGTGAGCTTATTCAGAGCAAGCTCACAGTCCTCATCAATTTCAAGAGTGAGAACAGAGTCGTTTTTGATTATAATTTCTCCGCTTAGCACAGTGTCTTTGTGAATTTTAAGAGTGCAGTCGGAAAGAACATTAATAACCGTTGAGCAGTCAGGGATATTATCTAGCACACATCGTTTAAGTGACAAGCTTAGAAAGGTAATCTTGCTGTTGAAATTAGCTGAAATGTTAGTCATAGAAAATGCATAGGGTATGTGAATGCTATTTTGAGAAGCAAAGCTAAGGTCTTTTAGTTCGCTGTCTGAGGAACGAATATCAACCATCATTGCGTAGTCAGCAAGCTCATCGGCACTTATTTCACAGTTTTTGTTAACATAAAGATATGTGAAAGCCTGCATCATTGTGGTTGAGAGGAAAAGCTCATATGCTGTCTGAAAGCTGTCTGCTGAGGCTTTCTTCTTTCCGTTGAGGTTTGAGAGCGTGAAGTTATATGTGCTTTCTGCGCTTACAGAAAAAATGCTGGCACTTGTGATAAAAACAACTACCGCCAATAAAAAGCTTGAAAGTTTTAACATATAATATGTCACTTCCTGTATATTTAAATTTGCTTTAATTATACAAAAGTTTAAATTAATTGTCAACTAGAATTCGACAATAAATTACATATAATTATAAATTTTTTACAAAACAGAAAACCCACAGCCAGTTGCAAAAAGCAAAAAGGCGTGGGTTTTAAAACAATACAAATAAATGTCTTGCGTGTGGAGTATAGTGGAGCCGACAGAATTACTTTCGTTTTTTGTGATAGCTGGCGAAATCAAAGCGTATCTGTTCACAGATAAAATTAAGCATTTCTCCCGTCATGTCAAAAATGCGCTGAACTGTTTCAACGTCAATTTCAAGCGGAATGTCAGCCGGGTATCTTGTTTCGATATAATACTTGTTTAGTGTCGCACTGGGGAGGAGGTATTCTCTGAAATGCTCATCCATCAGCATTGCCTGTTTGCAAAGCCATGTGAGGTTATGTCCGTCAAAAAGCTTTCGCTTTTTAAAAAGCATAAAGGACTTGAGAGCTTTTTCAATGCACTGCTGACAGTGAAAAGCCGTCGCCGGATAGCACCGTTCATCCTTTATAAGCAAGGAAGCGGACAGATAATCAATGTTAGCGTGAAAAAGCCAGTCAAAATATCGCTTTGAATCAGAATTCGAGGGGGCGCCTCTATAACTCATAAAGCACAACCCCCGATCTTGATATTTTTCCGGCAAAGGACACTTCGTCGGAAGAATTTGCGTCCCATTCCGACTGCTTATACAAAAGCACGTCAAATGGGTTTTCACAATCAAGCTCAAGATATAGCGTCGTTTCAAGCGTTGCGGTGTCAGTGTCGTTTGGAACAATAACGCATAGCTTGAATGATGTAAGCTCATCATTCAGATTATACTTTTTGCTGAAAAGAAGAATTTTCAGCGGTGAACAAAAATTCAGTATCTGATCCACTAAATCTGTGATAATAGGATTTTCGATCATAAAAACCTCCCGATTACTAGAAAATGGGTTGTTGTTCTATGCTTTTTTTAAATCTCTGCATAATTTATTTTAGCACCTTATTCTGAAGTTTTCAATAAAAACAAAAAATTGGTTGCAAAATTTACCGATTGTGAGTACAATAATATATATGGCAAAGCGCATACTATAACGAGGTTTTGTCAAAAAATATTCGGATGTGATAAATTGCTCGACAAATTTTTTTCTTTGATTTTCAATATGCCTGTATTAAAAAAATTCAGACCGTTGTATGAAAAAAAGAAGGATGTTGTATATTATCTTTTCTTTGGTGTTCTGACGACTGTTGTCGGCGTCGGAACATTTTCATTCTTTATATATTCTCTAAGGCTTCATGAGCTTGTCGCAAACACTTTTTCGTGGATTCTTGCGGTAACCTTTGCTTTTTTCACAAATCGCGTTTGGGTTTTTAATTCGCCGACAAGCAGTACAGCGGCTTTTTTTCGACAGATGCTTTCTTTTTTCGGGGGAAGATTATTTTCCTTCGGGGTTGAATCACTGATGATTTATGTATTTATTTCACGACTTGGATATAATGAGCTGCTTGTTAAAATTGCGGCAAATGTTATTGTTCTTGTTTTAAACTATATAATTAGCAAGTTTTTTATCTTTTCAAAAAAATCAACGGTGGTGATAGAATATGATAAAGCTTCTGACGAGGATGTTCATTAAGGATTATAATAATACTTCAGACCCTGATGTCAGGCGAAGATACGGGATTTTCAGCGGAATCGTGGGGATTGTTATCAACGTTCTGCTTTTTGCCGGAAAGTTCACAGCGGGGCTTATAACCTCCTCTGTATCGGTTTCGGCGGATGCCTTTAACAACCTTTCTGATGCAGGCTCCTCAATTATTACGCTAATAGGCTTTAAAATTTCGGGAAAGCCAGCGGACAGCGAGCATCCCTTTGGGCACGGAAGATATGAATACATTGCGGGCTTTGTTATTTCAATGGTGATAATTCTAATGGCGGTTGAAGTCGGAAAAAGCTCGTTTTTAAAAATAATACGCCCTGAAGAAGTTACCTTCAGCATTTTATCGGTCATAGTTTTGTCGGCGTCGATTATATTAAAGCTTCTGCTTTGCGTTTTCAATACAAAGCTTGGCAATTTGATTTCTTCAAAAACAATGAAAGCAACCGCAAAGGATTCTCTAGGTGATATTGCCGCAACCTCCGCTGTTCTTGCTGGTGTTATTATTTTCGGAATATGGGGAGTTAGCATTGACGCTTATCTGGGGCTTCTTGTTGCTGTATTTATTCTATTTGCGGGCTTGTCGGCGGCGAAGGATACAATGAATGAGCTGCTAGGTGAGGCGCCAGACAAGGAGTTTGTGGACAGTATAAAAGCTTGTGTGCTGTCTTATTCCGAAATATCAGGAATTCACGACCTTATCGTTCATAATTACGGTGCCGGCCGGTGCATAATATCGCTTCACGCAGAGGTTTCGTGTGACAGTGACATAATGAAAATTCATGATACAATTGACAACATTGAGAATAATATAAAGAACAAATTCAAATGTGATGCTGTAATTCATATGGATCCTATCGCAACAAACGACGAAAAAACTGCCGAGCTTTTTAAAGAGGTATTCAGACAGGTGAGGTCTGTTGACAGGCGAATTTCAATGCACGATTTCAGAGTTGTCGAGGGTGAAACTCATACCAATCTTATCTTCGACATAGTCGTCCCGTATGACATAAAGTTTTCTGATGAAGAGCTTTTGTCTATAATCAAAGAGAAAGTCAGTTTTATAAATCCCACTTTCAACACAGTCATTCAGATTGATAAGGGCTTCGATTTTGATGAATAATTATAAAGGAGCATAAGATGTTTGAGACAAACGCAAAACCCAATAATATTATAACATATACGAAAATTCGAATGAGTCCTATTGACCCAAAGCCTGAGGATATTTCTATATATGACATTGCACATTCGCTTTCATTTATGTGTCGTGCAAACGGCCATATCAGCCACTTTTTTTCTGTGGCACAGCATTCAATAAACTGCTGTTATGAAGCTATGAACCGTGCCTTTCCAGAAAGGCTTCAGCTGGCACTTCTTCTTCACGACGGGAGTGAGGCGTATCTAGCGGACATTACCCGACCTGTTAAGCGAAGCCTTGAGTATTATCTTGAGATTGAGGAAAGACTTCAGAGAATGATTTATAAAACCTTCGGCTTGGAAAATATCACAGCGGAGGAGCAGGCAATTATTGATGAAATCGACAATTCAATGCTTCACTATGAATTTTTAATGCTAGCTGATGAAAAGATATATAAGGATGAACCAAAATTAACGGGAGAATACAGCTTCGGATTCAGAGAATTCAAGGACGTTGAAAATGAATTTCTTGGGCTGTTCACACGGCTTTCCGCTTCGGTTCACTGATTTTTTCGGAGGGTTTAGTTATGGAAATTAGGGCAGGAAAGAAGTTTAAAGAGGAGGAGCTGGAGGAGCTTTTTCTTTCTGTGGAATGGAAGTCGGGGAAACACCCTGTCGACCTGAAAAAAGCAATGGCAAGCTCGGACACTGTGCTTTCAGCTTGGGACGGCACAAAGCTTGTCGGCATGATGAATGCAATTTCTGACAAAGCGATGGTTGTGTTTTTCCCTTATCTTCTTGTCAGACCCGACTATCAGGGGAAAGGTGTCGGCAAAGCACTTCTGACAAAAATGCTTGATATTTACGACGGCTATTACAGAAGAACGCTGATATGCTATGACCACAAGGTTGAATTTTATAAAAAGCACGGCTTCACAAAGCTTGAGGAGCAGTCGGCAATGTCAATTGAGTAATAACTCTGACAAGAGAAAGGACGTATATTTATGCTTGAAAAAACCGATATGAAAGCAAAGCTCGGAAAGGGTGAGTTCAAGGCCGTTAAAGAAAAGCTTTCGCAGGAGCTTTTTTTGCTCGAAAAAGAAATCAAAAAGGCTGAAATCCCCGTTGTTGTGATAATTGAAGGCTATGGCGCATCGGGCAAGGGCATGATAATTTCTGAGCTGATTGCGCCGCTTGACCCTAGAAGCTATAAGGTTTTTTCAACTGGTGCCGCCGATTCGGCACAGTCAAGAAAGCCGCTTTTATGGCGGTTTTGGATGGATATACCTTCAAGGGGCAAGCTTGCTTTTCTTGACAGAAGCTGGTATCAGCTCACCGCCGCTGAAAGATTTGACGGCGAAATTGCACAGGGCGAGCTAAAAAGACGATATCACAGCATAAATATTCTCGAAAGACAGCTTTCTGACGATGGCTATTTAGTGCTGAAATTCTTTCTTCAAATCACAAAAAAGGAGCAGAAGGAGCGTTTTGAAAAGCTTCAAAAGGATAAGAATACCGCTTGGCTTGTCAATGAGAAGGATAAAAAACGCTGCTTACATTTTGAGGAATATTCAAAATACATTGACGATATGCTGGAAAATACAAGCACACAAAACGCCGTATGGAATGTTGTTCCCGCAGATGACAGGCGCTATGCCGCCGCTGAAGTTCTAAAAATAACAGTCGGAGCTTTAAAGAAAAGGCTCTCAGGACTTGAGCATACAGAAAAAGCCAAAGTTACTAAAGAGGTTGTTGCTGACAGCTTTATGAAAACAAAATTTTCGGGGCTTGACAAAATCAAACCATTTATAGAAATGAATGATGAGGAATACAAAAAGGAGCTTGAAAAGCAGCAGAACAAGCTTTCAAAGCTCCAAAACAGGCTTTATCTTGAAAAGGTGCCGGTGGTAATTGCGTTTGAGGGGTGGGACGCCGCAGGAAAAGGCGGTGCTATTAGGCGTGTTACCGATAAAATGGATCCTAGAGGCTATGAGGCGGTGGGGGTTTCGGCACCGGATGCGCTTTCGCTTTCAAAGCATTATCTATGGCGCTTCTGGCGGGAGCTTCCAAAGACAGGGCATGTTACCCTCTTCGACAGAACATGGTACGGACGTGTTCTGGTTGAAAGGGTTGAGGGCTTCACATCAGAAAAACGCTGGCGAGAGGGTTATCAGGAAATAAATGAATTTGAAAGAGAGCTTCGTGAGAATGGCGTTATACTCATAAAATTTTGGCTTCAGATTGACAAGGACGAACAGCTAAAGCGGTTTGAGGAGCGTCAGAGCAACCCCGAAAAGCAGTGGAAAATCACCGATGAGGATTGGCGCAACCGTGAAAAGTGGGAGCAGTATGAAATTGCCGCTAACGAAATGATTTCGAACACCTCGACCGATTTCGCCCCGTGGAATATAATTGAAGGGAACAATAAGAAATACGCACGAATAAAAATTCTCAAGATAATTAACAAGACTATTGAAAAGTCACTTAATAAATAAAAAACCGCCCGATAATCCCGGGCGGCTCTTGCTTTTAATGGGCAACCGAAATAGCATTGACGGGACAGCTTGATTCTGCATCAAGAACCTCATCTTCGAACTCGCTGTCTATTGGACTTGTTATTGCTCTCGCTTTTCCGTCA
Source organism: Bacillota bacterium (assembly GCA_023439835.1). Classification (GTDB taxonomy): domain Bacteria; phylum Bacillota; class Clostridia; order Oscillospirales; family Ruminococcaceae; genus SZUA-444. The sequence goes on from JAEXUW010000011.1 coordinate 79,811, forward strand.
GAGCCCATTGAAAAAACAGCCGGACACACCGAAGGGCAGATATCACAGCCTATGCATAAGCTTTTATCAACAATTGCTTTCATTTTCATTACCTCCGCATAGACTTATTTTGTTATTTTACGGCTTGATTATGCGTGGCTTTCATTTGAAAAATAATACATTCGACTTATTAGCACTCTCATACGTTGAGTGCTAATATTTACATTTTTGAAATAATTTTAGCATTTATTTTTAATAATATCATTGTATTATATAGATACAGAAACTTGACATAGATTTAATTTAAAGGAAAGAGGGCGATAACATTGAAGAAGTCAAAAATGTGTCGGCTTCATGCCGGCAGAAAAATCAAAATTACAAGATAAATAATCAACACAAGCAATGATTAATCGTAAACAGGAGGTATGTTTTATGTTCAGTTTAGCACCATTCACTTACAGAAACAACAACAATATTTTTAAAGCGTTTGATGAAATGGAAAAAAGCTTTTTCAAAAATTTCTGGGACACTGAAATCGCAGAGTTCAAGACAGATATTATCGACAACGGTGAAAGCTACTCTCTAGCAGCGGAGCTTCCCGGATTTAGCAAAGAGGATATTAACATTGACATCAGCGGTGACGTTCTCACTATAAGCGCTCAGCATAAGGAGGAGAAGGAAGAAAAGGACAAAAAAGGTAGCTTTATCAGAAAAGAAAGAATCTATGGCTCGTATTCTAGAAGCTTTGATGTTTCCAATATCAAAGCCGATGAAATCAACGCAGAATACAAAAACGGTATTCTTGAGCTGACACTTCCAAAGGCTGTGCCGGAAGAGCCAAAGCAGAAACGAATTGAAATTAGATAATAAACTGCCCGCCTCGGCATTATACCGGGGCGGGTGGATTTTTTTGTTATAAAATTTTCTTTCCCATATCAGCCACGTCATAGCCGCCGAGAGATTCAACCTCAAGCCGAAACTGATTTGTTTTTATTATCTCAATCAGCTTTTGAATAATCGGATTATGCATTTCGGCATCTGGAATGATAAGGTCATAGCTTTCATATTTAAAAGGCACAAAATCAACTGAGGGCATGTGCAATACAGTTCTTTCACTTCCCATTGAGCAATCAGCCCCGCCTCGTGAAATAATTGTAGCGGCGGCAAGATGTGAGCTGACAACACGGTCATAGCCTTTGAGCTTGTTTTTTTCTATTCCGAATTTATTAAACAGACTGTCCGTGAGAACTCTGATTCCGCTTCCCTTTTCACGATTGAGCATGGTTACATCCTCACGGGTGAAGTCATCAATGCTCTTAATCCCTTTAGGGTTTCCCTTTGAAACGTATATTCCAACATGGCGATTAACAATATGATACACATGCACATTCTCGCCGGGGAGAAGCTTTTTTATAAACGGAATGTTATAGGTGTCGGTTTCAACATCCCAAAGGTGAGCAGTGGCGGCGTTGACCTGACCCTGATAAAGTGCGTAAAGCCCATTATAGCTCCCCAAATAAGATCGCATCATTACGGTTGCTGCCATCATTCCGTTGACATAACCGCAAAGCATATCAAGAAGCATATCCTGACCGCATAGAACACATGCTTTTGGGGGAGCAGGCTCATTCAAAAAGGAATTAACCGAAATATCTGTTTCATAGTATCCGCTGACGGCGCTGACCTTGATAGGCTCCGCTGGTTCAACGACTGGCTGACCGCTTATTACCGACTGAACGTCGCTTTCTAAAATGCGAAACTGCTTACCCATTTTGACAGCTTTAAGCCGCCCTTTTTTTATCATGTCATATACGGTTGTTTTTTTAACTTTAAGAATATCCGCCGCTTCCTGTGGAGTAAGATAGTTTTGCTTCACAGTTAAATCCCCTTTAGTTGTTTTTTGTTGAGTTTTATATATTAATAATAATTTATATATCAATAAAAGTCAATAAAAACTTCAGGCTGGGAAAATAAAGCTTTCGACTTTAATGCGACAAAACTGAAAGAGAAACTATCCCGATAAAAATCAGTACAGAGCTGATGATTTTACACTTCCAGTTTTTTTCTTTCGAGGTTATAGTGTAGTAGATAGCCACGAAAACAACCGATATTTCACGGATTGAAGAAACATAGCTGACGTGGCTTCCCTTCATTGAAATGAGAACAAGTGCGTATGCCGCAAAGGTAAGAAGCGCCACTAAGATTATACGGAATTTGTTTTGTTTTATTTCTTCTATGTATTTCCCTCTTTTTATCATGAACGGGGCAAGCAAAAGGCATGGTATGACGGTAATTATATAGAACACAACGAAGGGCGATGCATTTGAAACCGACATTTTATCAACGATTGTATAACAGGCGATTATCACCCCGCTGAGAAGTGAAAACCTTGTCGCGGGGTATTTTTTCAGCGCATAAAAGGGCTCGAATAGATATTCTTTTTTGAAATCACGCATATTTACGGTGTAAATTCCGAATACGATGATTAAAATTGATAAAAACATCGGAAAGGTGATATGCTCAATTCCAAGAATAGTTGAGAAAAGGCAAACGAACATCGGTGCTGAGCCTCTTGCTAGAGGATAGACAAGCGAAACCTCGCCTATTGTATAGGATTTTGCTAAAAGAAGATAATAAATCGCCTGCAATATTCCCGACATGAGAAGAAAGGGGAGTGCCTTTACAGGCGGGAATCCGAAAAAAAACAGTATGGGAGCGCCTAAAAGCACTATGTTCACAATCATCTGAAGCCACATAAAGCTCAGTTTGTCAACGGATTTTTTTGCAAGAATATTCCACGTTGCGTGGCATATTGCAGAGCATATTATTAATAGCAAAGAAATGTAAATCACTGGTTTTATCCCCGTTTCTATTTTGTTGTGGTCATATTAGCTAAATATATTATAATTTCATTTTGCAAGTTTGGCAATATAAAGTTGCAAAAAACCCGAAAAAACTGTTGACACCAACTTGGTGACAAGTTAGAATATATACAACAAAAGATTTTACGCGGACTTTACGGTGCGATACAAACATAAAATAAGGGAGTGTTCAGAAATGGAGACTATTAAAAGAAACATACTTCTAAATCCCGGGCCAGCAACGACAACCGACACGGTAAAAATGGCACAGGTTGTTCCCGACATATGCCCCCGAGAGAAAGAATTCGGCGACATGATGAGATGGATGAGAGATGAGCTTGTAAAAATAGTCCACGGCGATTTGAAGAAATACACATCGGTATTATTCTGCGGTTCTGGGACAATTAACATTGACGTTTTGATAAACTCGCTTTTGCCGGAGGGAAAGAAAATTCTTGTAATAAATAACGGCGCTTATTCAACGAGAGCCGTTGAGGTTTGTCAGTATTACAGACTTCCCCACATTGATTTGAAATTCCCGTTTGATGAGCGTCCCGACATGGCACTAATCAAAAAGACGCTTGAGGACAATCCGGATATTGCACTTGTACATACAACACACAATGAAACCGGCACGGGAATACTCAATCCTATAAGGGAAATCGGAGCACTTGTTCACGAATTCGGTGCGGTTTTCACCGTTGACACCACCTCAACCTACGCTCTGCTTCCGATTGATATTGAGAAGGACAACGTTGATTTTCTCATGGCTTCGGCTCAGAAAGGTCTTATGTCAATGACAGGTCTGTCATATGTTGTTGGTAACCGAGAGATAATCGAAAAGAGCAAGGAATATCCCACACGCTCTTATTACTGCAACCTGTTTCTTCAGTATGATTTCTTTGAGAGAACCGGAGAAATGCATTTTACTCCCCCTGTTCAAACGGTTTATGCGACAAAAAAAGCAATCGATGAATATTGGGCTGAGGGTGAAATACCAAAATATCAGCGTCACCTAAGGGTATGGAACGCTATTCACGATGGCATTGAAAAGCTCGGTTATAAATACATTATTAAAAAGGAAGAGCAGAGCGGCATGGTTGTTTCGGTTAAATATCCGAATGATGAAAAGTGGAACTTTGAAGCTGTACATGATTATTGCTTTGACAGAGGCTTCACGATTTATCCGGGAAAGGTTGCATCAACAGACACATTCAGGCTTTGCTCACTTGGTGCAATAGACGAGCAGGATATCAAGGACTTCTTTGTTGTCTTTGAAGAGGCCTTGAAAGCTACTGGAGTAGCGATACCGGCAAAGTATTAATTTAATATCACGATAATAAACGATGGGGTTTACTGATTATTTCAGTGAACCCCTGCGTATTTTTATAAGCACTTTAAGGAGAGTGAAGGTATGAGTGCGGAATTTTTAAAGATTGAAGGAGTTACAAAAAAGTTCGGTGACTTTGCGGCATTAAGCGATATTGACCTGAGCATAGCCGAGGGTGAATTTGTGTGCCTTCTCGGGCCGTCAGGCTGTGGAAAGACAACACTTTTAAGAATTATAGCCGGGCTTGAAAAGCAAACTGCGGGGAAGATTTATATGCAGGGTGATGATATAACATCACTTCACCCAAGCAAGAGGAATTTCGGCATTGTATTTCAAAGCTATGCGCTTTTCCCCAACATGACTGTGAAACAAAACATTTCATTCGGGCTCAAAGGCAAGAAGCTTAAAAAAGCCGAGATTGATGAAAAGGTTGCCGCCGTTCTCAAGCAGGTTAATCTTGAGGATCAGATAAAAAAGTACCCTTCTCAGCTTTCGGGCGGACAGCAGCAGAGAATTGCTCTAGCAAGAGCGCTTGTGCTTTCACCGAAATTTCTGCTTCTTGACGAGCCGCTTTCAGCGCTAGATGCAAAGGTCAGGCAGAAGGTCAGAAAAGAAATCAAGGCGCTTCAGAGCGAGCTTGGCATTACAACAATAATGGTTACTCACGATCAGGAAGAGGCACTGACCATGGCGGATAAGATTGTCGTTATGAATAACGCCTGTATTCGTCAAATAGGAACGCCGCAGGAGATTTATGACAATCCTGTTTCACCGTTTGTCGCTGATTTCGTCGGCTCTATTAACTTCTTCACCACACCAATCGACGAGCAGAGCGATGAGGCAAAATCAAAAATGAACACCAATCACTATAAGCTAAAGGCAATCAGACCTGAAAATATCAACATAGTCGGTCAGGATATCGACGGAGGCATAAAGGTTAAGGTCAAGGATATTGAATTTCACGGGCCCGCATACAGGCTGACTCTTTCAATGAAGGATGACGGTGAGTATGTTGTTGCTGACGATTATGTTACCATTGATGTTCCGTCAGCCGAGTTTATGGAGCTTGGCATAAAGAAAAAGGACAAAATCAAGGTCTTCTTTAAGGAAGATAAGCTGCTGTTTTATAAAACGGACATGGAGGGCAGCAATTTTAAATCACAATAGGAGGTGCCACAATGAACAAGAAAGGCTTTCTGAAAAATGTCAGCCTCCCAGAAATGATACAGCGGCTTCTTATAATTGTGATGCTTTGCTGGTTTGCGATATTTCTGATTGCGCCGATTACTATTATTTTTTCAAAGGCATTTCAGGATAACGGCGGAACATTTGTCGGGCTTGCAAATTTCAATAAGTATTTTCATACGCCGGCACTGACAATCGCCATAAAAAACTCAATCGACGTTTCACTTCACACAATGGTTATTAGCGTATCTCTAGCATTTCTTTTCGCATACGGAATGACACGGACATCAATGAAGGCAAAGCCGTTATACAGATATATTGCGATGCTTCCGCTGTTTGTTCCCACAATGGTGCACGGACTTTCGCTGATATATCTTTTCGGAAAGATGGGAATAGTCACAAAGCTAGGCGGAAGCATTGAGCTTGACGGAAGAACATCAATCATCATCGCCGAGGTTATATACACCTTCCCGCAGGCGTACATGATTCTTTCAGTCGCCTTAGGGCATTCGGATTATCGGCTGTATGAGGCTTCATCAACACTAGGGGTAAGCCCGCTTAGAACATTTTTCGGGGTTACTCTCCCGTCGGTAAAGTACGGAATTATATCGGCATGTGCGGTATGCTTCACATTATGCTTCACTGATTTTGGCGCACCTCAGGTCGTCGGACAAAGGTTTGTCGTTTTATCGACAAGCATTTATAAACAGGTAATCGGGCAACAAAATATGACCATGGGTGCGGTTGTCGGTGTAATTCTGACAATTCCAGCGGTTGTCGCCTTTGTCATTGACCGTGTTTCACAGAGAAAGGCGGCGGACGACGGCATTTCTTCAAAGGCTGTCGCTTATAAGATAACAAAGAATAAACCTAAGGATATCACCTATCAGTCAATCTGTACGATTATTTCACTGGCTATTCTAACTGTTTTCACCGCAATAATTGCAGCGGCGGTAACAACCAGATGGCCGTATAATATGAAGCTAACAGCCAAGCACTTTGATTTTGGCTCAAAGCTTATTGACGGCGGCTCGACAATGGTTTCAACATCAATTAAAATAGCCCTTCTTACCGCTGTTTTTGGAACAATCATAGCGTTTTCAATCGCATATCTTGTTCAAAAGTCAACCTCATGGGGCGGTGCTAGAAAGCTCACACATTTTATGTCGATGATACCGATGGCTCTTCCGGGAATGGTTGTGGGACTAGCGTACATTATGTTTTTCAACAAGCCGTTTTTTGATATATCGGCTTTGGGTATAAGGGTTTCAAACTCATTCACAATACTGTATCAGACACTTACAATAATAATTATCGCAAATATAGTACATATGTTTTCGGTCACTTATGTCACGGCAACAACCGCTTTAAAGAAGCTTGACAAGGAATATGAAAACGTGTCGGACTCAATGAATGTTCCTTTTTATAAAGTATTCCTGCATGTTACAGTCCCCATGTCAATAACGGCGATTTTGGAAATTGCGGTATATTTCTTCGTCAATGCAATGGTTACCGTTTCGGCACTGGTTTATTTATATACTCCGAAAAACAGGCCGGCGGCAATAGCTATTCTCAGTATGGACGACAACGGCGACTATGCGGCGGCAGCAGCAATGTCAGTGGTAATACTCATCGTAAATATAGGCGCAAGAGTCGTTTATGAGATTGCACTTAAAACAGTCGTCAAAAGAATCAACCGCTGGAAGACAGGCGAAATTCAAAAGAAAAGTCAAAAGCCCACAGTTCTGCCTTCCCCTGTAAGTCAAAATTAATACCTCAAATGAGATATTAAAAATATTTGAAGGAGAGAAATTTATGAAAAAAAGCAGTTTATTAAAAAAGATTTTTGCGTTCACAGCGGCACTGTCGCTTATGACAGCAGCATTCTCGGGCTGTGTTGAGAAAACCAGCTCAAGCACAGCTGAAGCGACAACAACAGCCGCACCGACAGGCGACAGCACATCCGATTCAACAGTTGACCCAGCGTCAATCAAGGACACTATCACAGTATATACAGCCCTTGAGGATGATATTATCGCAAACTATCTGGTTTCATTTAAGGAGAAATACCCGAACATCACCATTGAAATCGTTCGTGACTCGACAGGAACGGTAATTTCTAAGCTTATTGCCGAAAAGGATGCTCCTGTTGCCGACGTTCTTTGGGGCACAGCGGTAACCTCACTGCTGGCTCTTGACGAATATGGACTTATTGAGCCGTACAATCCCGTTGGAATGGAAAGAATACTGCCGCAGTTCAGAGACAAGGAAAGCGTTGCACGCTGGGTAGGAATTGACGTTCCTGAAACAGCAATTCTTGTAAACAAGAGCGAATGTGACAGACTGAACATTCCTGTTCCGACATCATATGCCGACCTTATCAAGCCGGAATATCAAGGACATATCGCTATGTCAGATCCAACCTCATCAGGAACAGGCCTTTTCATCATCAACTCAATTCTTCAGATTATGGGTGAGGAAGCAGGCTGGGAATATCTTGACGCCTTTGACAAGAATGTAATTGAGTACACCTCATCAGGCTCTAAGCCAGCGAAAATGGCAGCTGCCGGTGAAGCGATAATCGGACTTTCAATGGGATACAGATGCGTTACACTTGCAAATGACAGCGAAGAATGTGTCGTCGTGTTCCCGTCAGAGGGTTCAGGCTGGGACGTTGAAGCAAACTGTCTAATTAAAAAGGACAATATCAAGGAAGCTTCAAAGATATTCCTTGACTGGGCAATTTCAGAAGAGGCAATGGAGGCTTACCGCGTTGAATATCCAATCGTTGCAACAGGCGGAGACGGCTCAGTTCCCAATGGCTATAATCAGGACCCTGTAAAGAACCTATATCCTGACATTGACCTTTATGCAATGGCAGAAGGACGTTCGGCTTTCTTTGAGGAATTCTCAAGACGCTATCTCACAGCACAGTAATAATAACAAGCTCTGTGCCGGAAAATTTTCCGGCACAGAACATAAATAATGCCGGAGGCTAATATGAACAGCAAAATAAAAGCAGTTATCTTTGACTGGGCAGGAACGACGGTAGATTACGGATGCTTTGCCCCCCTTGAAGTTTTTCTTGATATTTTTTCACAGGCGGGCGTGAGCATTACCATTGAAGAAGCAAGAAAGCCCATGGGCGTATTGAAAATCGAGCATATCAGGATTCTTTTGAACGAGCCGAGAATAAATTCCGAGTGGGAAAAGGTTCACAACAAAAAGCCTGACAATGAAGATGTTGAAAGACTCTATGCACAGTATGTTCCGTCACTGTTAAAAATACTCAAGCAATATTCAGTGCCGAATCCCTATGTTATTGAAACAGTAAAAACCCTTCGTGAAATGGGGCTAAAAATAGGCTCCACCACTGGTTATACCGACGAAATGATGGCTGTTGTCGTCCCCGAGGCTGAGAAGAACGGGTATTCGCCCGATTGCTGGTTTTCACCTGACGGGCTTCCTGCAGGGCGACCTCTTCCGTGGATGATTTATGCAAACGCAACCAAGCTGGGCGTTTATCCGATGTCGCATATTGTCAAGGTCGGCGACACTGTCAGCGATATAAAAGAAGGCAAAAACGCATCCTGCTGGAGTGTGGGCATAATTGAGGGAAGCAACGAGCTGGGGCTTACACTTGAACAAAAAGAGAATATGCAAAAAGACGAGCTTTTAAAGCTCTATGAAATAGTTGAAAAGCGTTATAAAGAAGCCGGCGCAGATTTTGTAATACAAAATATGTCTGAGCTTCCGGCGCTTATCGAAAGAATAAACGCAATGATCTAATTTGAATTTTCCAAAATTCTCATATGTACTCACCTGAATTCAAAGCGGACAGCGAAAAGCCGTTGTCCGTTTATTATTCAGGAATATGCAAAGAAGGAGTGACTTTTCCATGGATATGCATACTAGCAAGCTCCCCGAGCAGCAACGTAAAATTGCAGATTATATATTAAAATATATAAAGCAGAACGGGCTAAAGGGTGACGCAATCCTCCCCAGTGAGAATCAGCTGGCAGCAAAATTTAGCGTTAACAGAAATGTTGTGCGAACGGCGCTTGGGCATCTTCGTTCACAAGGGTATGTGTATTCTATAAAGGGCAAGGGCTTTTTCGTCGCAGCAAGACTAAAGCCGCTTGTATATAAGCATTCCGCAACGATAGGCTTTTCAGAAATAATGGGGCAGCAAAGCTCCGAATACGATAACAGGCTTATCGGGAGTTCAAAAAGCCGTGCAAAGCCAAGCGATTGTGTTAGATTTAACATTGAACAGGAAGAAAACGTGTATCATTTGAAAACCCTCAGAAGTATCGGAGATGTCAATTTCGCAGTCTGTTATTCGATTATTCCCGAACGCCATGTGCCTGAGCTTGAACAGTTTTTGGATGACTACACTTCAATAAACGATATATTTGTGAATAAATATGGATATGATAGACCTGTATGCGATTCAATCAGCATTGCGGCTCAAAACCCGACGGCAGAGCTTTTGACGTATCTTGATATTTCAGACGGTATGCCTATTTTGTCGATAAACTGCGTTTTCTCGACTGAAGCCACAGGCCCGCTTGAATATTTCAGCATAAAGGCAAGAAGCGATATTTTTAAATTCAGAATGGATTTCAACGAAAAATAGTGTGATGGGGGGACGATGGTGAAAGAGATATTATTTGCAAATTTCAGTATTGGAATGTTGCTCACCGTATTTGTAAGGCTTTTTCTTGCCGCTGTTTTAGGCGGAATAATCGGACATGAGAGAGAGCACTATAACCGTCCCGCTGGAATACGCACTCATGCACTTGTTTGTATCGGCGCAGCACTGATTATGCTTGTTTCAGAGTATGTAAGCACTGTTTATGAAGGCAAGGTTGACCCGACCAGAATGGGCGCACAGGTTGTCAGCGGTATCGGTTTTCTGGGTGCGGGGACCATTCTCAAGGAGGGGTTTTCAGTCAAGGGGCTGACGACAGCCGCCAGCCTTTGGGTAATTTCATGCATCGGCTTAGCTTTGGGAGTTGGATTTTATTCGGGAGCGATAATAGCAACGGCAATGATATATTTCACTTTGCAGTTTCTTAAAAAGCTGATATTGAAAAAAACAGAAGTCAAGTATATTACACTTATAGTGAAAAGCATTGACAGCGTTGTTCACAGCGCGGTATGTGAGCTTGAAAGGTTTCGCATCAGCGTTACATCCACACAGGTTCTGACAAATGAGGACGGCAATACGCTGGTGCTTCGCCTCACTGTTGTCACAAACAGGGACCCTGAGATGTTTTCGTTTGCTCTGAACAAGCTTAGAATGATTGACGGAGTTTTAAGTGAACACGTCGAATAGAAAAGAGGTTTTCTGCGATGGTTATGGTTGACTGTCATACTCATTCCGTTTTCTCACCCGACGCTGAAAACACGGTCGGAGAAATGTGTGAAAGAGCAATTGAACGTGGGCTTTCCGTATATGCGATAACCGACCATTGTGAATGTAACAGGTATTATAAAAAAGAGAATTATAATAAAACAGAGCTGGGGGATTATAACAGTGATGAGCTTATAAAAGGCTCATTCAATGTGCTTGAAGCCGAAAAAGAAAGGCTTTGTGAGAAGCTGAAGCTTCTTATCGGAATTGAGCTGGGGCAGGCGACCTTTGACACTGAAGTCGCATATAAAGCAATAGCAGACAGCCGCATTGATTATGTAATAGGCTCAATGCATCAGGCTTTCGGGTTTGAGGACTTTTGTTTTTTAAGGCTTGATGAGCTAAACGTTGACGCCCTTCTCGAAAATTATTATAATGAGGTTTATAAGCTTTGTGAGCTTGGGTGCTTTGACTCGCTCGGGCATCTTACATATCCACTTCGATATATTACCGGAGATTTTAAAATTTCGCCCGATATGAAGCTTCATGAAGAAAAAATCCGAATGAGCCTAAAGCTCCTTTCACAAAAAGGGAAGGCACTTGAAATTAACACCTCGGGGCTTTTTCAAAATTACGGGAAGATTTTCCCTCCGATTGAATATGTCAAAATGTTCAGAGAATATGGGGGAGAGCTTATTACCTTCGGCTCTGACGCTCATTGTGTCAGGCATTTGGGCTTTGGCATTGAAAAGGGAATAGAGCTTGCGTCTCAAGCGGGATTTAAGTATGGCTGTTATTATGAAAAAAGAAAGCCGGTAATGTTCAAACTGGGGTGATTTTTATGGAGGAAACAATTTTCAGCGCTGGAATTGATATAGGAACATCAACGACACAGCTGATTTTCTCACGACTTAAAATGGAAAACACCGCAGGCTATGGCATGACGCCTAAAATTGAGATAATCTCAAAGGAGGTTGTTTTCAAAAGCCGTGTTCATTTTACCCCATTGATTTCTGACAGCGAAATAGACGCTGAAGGAGTGAGGCGAATTATCGAACACGAATATGAAAACGCCGGATTTAAGCCGTCTGACATTTCCACAGGTGCTGTAATAATAACAGGTGAAACCTCACGAAAAAGAAACGCAAGGGCGGTATGTGGCGCTGTATCAGATTTTGCGGGTGATTTTGTGGCGGCATCAGCCGGCCCTGACCTTGAATCGCTTTTGGCGGGAAAAGGCTCAGGCTGTGCTCTCTTGTCCGAAAAAAGCGGAATGCTCACCTGTAATTTTGATATCGGGGGCGGCACGACAAATATATGCTGTTTTTTTAACGGTGAGGCTGTTTCTACTGCTTGTCTTGATATAGGCGGACGGCTTGTTAGGCTTGACGCTGACAGACGGGTTACATACATTTCAAATAAACTAAAGCTTCTCATTTCATATCATGACATAGTGCTTGAAAAGGGCGAGCTTTTAACCGTTCAAAAGGCGACGCAGATATGCGATGTAATGGCAGGGGTTATTTTTCAATCGGTGGGCTTGCGGTATCAAAACGAGGATTTGTCATTAATGCAGACTAACCACGGGCTTGACCTTCCCCTTATGCCTGAAATATTTACGTTTTCAGGGGGAGTGGCAGACTGTATATACAATGATTATGACAACCCTTTTGAATTCGGTGACATAGGGGTAATTCTCGGAAGAGTCATCAAAAGCTCACACGAATTCAATAGTATCAAAACTGAAAAGCCGCTTGAAACCATGCGTGCAACCGTCATCGGCGCGGGAAATTTCTGTGTGGAGCTTTCGGGGAGCACTATAGAATTTTCATGCTGTGACTTCCCCTATAAAAACATACCAGTGTTAAGACTGACGCTTGAAGGTGAATGCTGTATTGATTCACTAAGAAATAAAGCCGCTGAGAAAATAAAGGCTTATCTTAAAAGTCAAGAGGAAGCTTGTGTCTTTGCGCTTTCAATGAAGGGAATAGAATGCCCTTCGTATGAACAGATTGAAAGGCTTGCCGATGAATTTTCGTCTTTGCTCAATCAAGGCTTTTATAAAAATGCACCGCTGATTATCGTCACACAAAGTGATATGGCAAAGGCTCTGGGGCAGGCGGTAAGAAGAAAAATCCCAAAGGGACAGCCCATTTTATGCATTGACTCGATTGCCTGCTATGACGGCGATTATATTGATGTCGGAACACCGGTTATGAACGCAAAGGCTGTTCCTGTCGCTGTTAAAACCCTCATATTCTCTGAATAGAAAGGAGGCTTTTTGTGAAGCTAAGCTGTAAATTATACGGGAAAACATATGAATTTAAAACCGTCAAAGAGGTTTTGGCTAAGGCTAATGAGCAAAAAAGCGGCGATGAGCTTGCTTTGCTTGCCGCTGAAAACCCGCGTGAGCGTATCGCCGCAAAGCTTGTGCTGAGCGAGCTCACCGTTTCTGATTTGCGTGAAAATCCCGCTGTGCCCTATGAAGAGGATGAGGTCACACGAATAATTCAGGATGATATAGATGAAGAAGTTTATCGCAAATTTTCGGGAATGTCAATCGGTGAGCTTCGTGAATGGGTTTTGAGTGATGACACGTCTGGCGAGATGATACTTGAGGCTTCAAAAGGGCTGACAAGTGAGGTTATTGCCGGAGTAGCAAAGATAATGGACAATTTAGACCTTGTTTATGGTGCGAAAAAAATAGAGGTTACCTCTCACTGCAACACCACTCTGGGAAAACGGGGGACTTTTTCGTCAAGACTTCAGCCGAATCATCCCACAGACAACGTCAAGGGCGTGACCGCCTCGCTTCTTGAGGGGTTAAGTTTCGGGATTGGCGATGCAGTTTTAGGTCTGAACCCAGCGATTGACACCGTTGAAAGCACAACGGCGATTCTTGAGCTTTTAAACGACGTTAAAAACAGGTATAAAATACCCACTCAAACCTGCGTGCTTTCTCACGTTTCAACACAGATGAAAGCCGTCGATAAGGGAGTTCCGGCGGATTTATGCTTTCAGTCGATAGCCGGCTCACAAAAAGCCCTTGAATCCTTTGGCACAAACGTCCAGATGCTTATCGACGCAAATAAGCTTATGGCGGAAAAAAGTACGGCTTCTGGGCCGAATTATATGTATTTTGAAACAGGTCAGGCATCCGAGCTTTCCTCTGACGCACATTTTGGGACTGATCAGCAGACGATGGAGTGTCGTTGCTATGGGCTTGCACGTCACTTCAAGCCGTTTATTGTCAACACTGTTGTCGGCTTTATGGGGCCTGAATACCTTTATGACGGAAGGCAGGTTACTAGAGCTGCTTTAGAGGATAATTTCTGCGGGCATATGCACGGAATACCGATGGGGTGCGACTGCTGCTATACAAATCACATGAAGGCTGACCAAAACGACATGCAAAATCTTATCATACTCATGGCGTCGGCGGGATGTGCGTATGTTATGGGACTTCCACAAGGCGACGATATAATGCTCATGTATCAAAGCACAGGCTATCATGATATTGCCGCTGTGCGTGAAATTCTTGGGCTTTCACCGATAGAAGAATTCAAGCAATGGTGTGAAAACATGGGGATAATGAAAAAGGGACGGCTGACATCAATTTCAGGCGACCCGAGTATTTTCAGATAGGGGGAGTAATGAATGAACAGCGATTTAGATATCACCAAAATCCCAATGCAGGAGTTTTCACAGCTTGAAAACCCGTTCTCTCCCGAAGCTTTTGCGTTATTGAAGAAAGCCACTCCCGCCAGAATAGGAATAGGAAGAAGCGGCGCACGATATAAAACACGTTCAATGCTGAGATTTTTAGCAGATCAGCAGGCGGCGGCGGACGCTGTATTTTCGGAGGTTTCAGAAAGCGTTGTCAAAAAGCTCGGGCTATTTGAAATAAGGACAAAATGCAGTGATAAATACGAGATGCTTACCCGCCCTGATTTGGGGAGGCTCTTTGACGAGGATACTCAGAATATTATTCTTGACAAATGTGTTCATTCGCCTGATGTTCAGCTTTATGTGGGCGACGGTCTATGCTCGCCGTCTGTTGAAGCAAATATACCGGATTTGTTAAGACCAATTAAGGCTGCACTTGAATATGAAGGCTATTGTGTGGGAACACCCTTTTTCGTCAGATACTGTCGTGTGAATACGGCGAGAACTGTTTCAGAGCTTTTAAAGCCTAAGGTAACATGTGTTCTCATCGGTGAACGGCCGGGGCTTTTAACCTCACAGAGTATGTCGGCATACATGGCTTATGAAGCCTCACATAATATGTCTGAATCAGACTATACCGTTGTATCAAATATAAGCCGAGCAGGAATGCCCCCTGTTGAGGCCGCCGCGGCAATTGCCGACATAATAAAAGCAATGCTAGAACAAAAAGCAAGCGGATACAGATTAAAAATATAGAAAAACCTGTGGTGTATTACATCACAGGTTTTAATTTTTATTATAATGCTTAGGTTTTTCTTTTATTCTTTTTCACTATGCCAGTGAGTATTATTATAGCTGTAAGAATTAGAATGCCACAAAGTCCAAGTGTAATTATTGTTTTGTTATCCTCATAAAAATCTGAAAAGCTTTTGTCATCATCGTCGTCGTCATCTTCATCGTCGTTGTCATCTTCATCTTCGTCGTCATCTGCTATTGAAGAATCTTCGTCAATAATTTCTGAGCTGTCATCTTCCGTCAAAGCCGTACTGGTTTGAGGCGGGGGTTCTGTTACGGCTGTGCTGGTCTGGGCAGGCTCGGGAGTGTATAAGTCGATTGCAGGAGCTGTTCCGTTTGGCTCATAGAAAACAATCGTCTCCACAAGCTTGTCCTGAATACTTATCATTTCATCGGTTATCTGCCCCGTGAAGCTGTTAAGAACAAAGTTGTATGTATAGCCGTTTATTATCGTATAATACTGTCTGGACTTCATGTTTGTTGTAGTTGTTGTAAAATTAATAATCATGAATTTAGCCTGACTATGATTATACACAGTGAATTCTTCGGAATAAACTCTGCTTGTTCCTGAAGCTTCACTCACCTGATTTAAAACAGTTAGAATTGAAGATAATTGGTCATCCGCATAATCATTTAAATTGTCAATCATTCCATTCATATTCATAGTGGTAAGTACAATCTCACACTCGCCTGTGGGTATAATTGAGTTATAGTAGATATTAGATGAAAAATAGTGATTTCTAAGTGCTTCAAAATCAGTGATTCCAAGCTTTGAAACCCAAGGGTCACTGCTATCGGTTGTTCTGGTGAATGTTGCCCAGCCTTCGGGCGAGGTTACGCTTACACCAATTTGTTGAAAATGATATACATGACTAACAGCAAGCGCAGGAATAGAAAAACTAATGACAACAATAGAAGCAAATAATGATAATAACAGTTTTTTCATGGTAAAACCTCCAAATCAATTATAATAATAACATTAAATATAATATTTATCAAGCAAAATATTATATTTATTCAAAATTTTAGTATTTAGGCTTTTCTAAGAAAGCGTATATTTTTCTTTTTAAAAACAATACTATTTATGTGCTGTCAGGTTAAATTAAGAGAAAAAATAAAACAGAAATTACTTTTTGTTAAGAAAAATATACAAGATATCTTCTTTGTATGAAAAAACAATGGGCAATAGCTTTTTTCTTATTATACAAAGAAAATAATACTTTCAAAAGTGATTATATTTTCGCCGGTTATGCAGATATTAAGACAAGTGATAAACTCGAGGAGGAGATTTATGAGAAATTTTGTCAGAGCGATATCGTCACTTGTTATTACGGGAATTGTCGCTGTATCGGGAATTACGGGATATTATATGTACAATCTTCCCGACAGCTTTTATGTATCTAAGGGAACACAGCTGAAGCTTTCATGCGGATTTGAAATTTCCGCACAAGGCAGTCAGAATATCATGCTAGTTAATACTGGCGGTGAAAAATTCACAGGAAATGAAGTTACGTTAAAACTTTTCGGAATCGTCCCTATTAAAAATGTAAGGGTGAGCGAGGTTGACAGGCCGGTGCTTGTTCCGGGCGGAAACCCTTTTGGAATTAAGCTGATAACTGAAGGGGTAATGGTAATAGGCGTTTCGCAGGTTGACAGCTGTGACGGGGAAGTTTGTCCGGCAAGCACAAGCGGGATAAAGGTCGGTGATGTGATTATTTCAATTAATGGAAAGCCGGTTACTTCAAATACTGCTATAGAAGACGCTATAACAAAAAGTCAGGGCGAGGATGTGGTGGTGAAAATCCGAAGAAGCTCAAAGGATGTCGAGGTAATACTTACTCCGGCATATTCACTTTCAGACGCCTGTTATAGAGCTGGAATGTTTGTCAGGGACAGCTCGGCAGGAATAGGAACCATCACATTTTATGACCCTAACACAGAAATGTTCGGTGGCTTGGGACATGCAGTTTGCGATGTTGATACAGGCGAAATTTTACCGCTTCATTCGGGACAGGTTGTGGCGGTGACAATTAACGGAGTTCATAAGGGACAGCCAGGGCATCCCGGGGAACTTGTCGGAAGCTTTGTTTCAAGCCTGTCAATCGGAAGCCTTCTTTTAAACAATCAGTCGGGATTATTCGGCGAGCTTGATTCAGCACCAAACTCTTCACCGGCAATACCAATGGCATATCGTCAGGAAATAAAAGAGGGTCACGCAACTATTCTAACCACGCTAAAAGGAAATTCACCAAAAGAGTATGATATTGAAATTGAGAGCATCGACTTAAAGAGCAGTGACGAATATAAAAATATGGTTATAAAAGTGACCGACCCTGAGCTTCTTGACGAAGCGGGAGGAATTTTGCAGGGAATGTCGGGAAGCCCCATTCTTCAAAACGGGAAAATTGTCGGCGCCGTCACTCACGTTTTTGTCAATGACCCGTCAAAAGGCTATGGAATTTTCGTCGATACAATGTATAATTATTCAGAACAATTAGGAAATCAGGCAGCTTAACAGATGAGAGCAAAGAAAAAGAGGAGGGAAACAACTCCTCTTTTCATTTAAAGAATCTCATTATATAATGATTAAGTTTTTGAAGTGTGCTTTTGTTAAACGGCAAAAATCATTAAACAAATGAATGTGCTGATGAATAATCACTCTCTAAATTGTTTGTGCTGGAAAATAGAAAAAGGATAATAAGTCTTCTCCATTAATTTCAAATTGTTTAAAATAATAAATATATTATGAATTTTCTATAAATATGCAATATTATTAAAGCAAACTATTGAACTTTAAATGAAAATATTTTATAATAAATTTATAACACTGACAAGATATGTAATTTAAGATTAAAAGAATATTTGGGAAAATGTGTAAAAAAATGAAAAAAGGTATTGCAATTCTCTTTTTAATATGTTAAAATATGGAAGAAAAGAAAAACGGAGGGGATATTATGAACAGTAAAGTAAAGGTTTTAATCGGTGATGACAGCGCAGAATATGGCATAGCGTATGCCAACACGCTCAGGACAATGGGATTTTTTGTGGTTGCAAGGCCAAAGGATGGGCTTGCGCTTTTTGACGCTATTAAAAACGAAATGCCTGATGTTGTTGTTATTGATGCAATTATGCCAAATCTTGACGCAATCGAGCTGATGAAGAAGATTAACGTCAGCGTTTATAAAAAGCCTGTTTTCATTGTTGTCAGTACATACGACAATCCTTTCATTGAAAAACAGGTGATGGAAAACGGCGCATCTTATTTTATGCTAAAGCCGTTTGAAGTCAAGACGCTAGGCGATAGAATCTCATCACTTCTCGGAAAGGATGGGCAGAGCGACCAGGGCATAAGCTTTCAGAAGAATTCTCAGGCAACTAACCTTGAAGTTGTTGTTACTGACATTATTCATCAGATTGGTGTGCCGGCGCATATTAAAGGCTATCACTATTTAAGAGAAGCTATTATGCAGTCTGTGCTTGACGCAAACAAGCTTGAAAGTGTCACTAAGGTGCTTTATCCAAGCGTCGCAAAAAAGTTCCAGACGACATCGTCAAGAGTTGAGAGAGCTATCCGTCACGCTATTGAAATCGCATGGGACAGGGGCAATCTTGACACGCTCAATTCATTTTTCGGCTATACGGTTAATACCGGAAAAGGCAAGCCGACAAACAGTGAATTTGTTGCTCTTATTACCGATAAAATCCGCCTGAAATATAAAGGCGCACTTCTGGCATAAGATATCTAACAGAGAAAGGGAGAGTGGCGAAAGCCGACTCTCCTATTTTTTTGTTATTGTTTTGATAATTTCGCCGGTGAAAACAACGTGATAGTCTTGAAGCGGGTAATTTGTAAGAAGACCTTTGTCGATGAAGCAGTCAGCCCTTAGCTCTTGACGGTACAGCTTTTTGCATATCAGTGTAGTGTCCGCCTGTTCAAAGGTTGTTGTGCCGTCAATAAATACGGGTTCAAGTCCCGTCTGTTCTGTTTTATTAACATCTTTTCCCGAATGCGCGCCGCAGTATTTCAGTGCGTCACGATATTCCTCACCATAAAAGCTCAGCGTAAAATGCTCACTATTATCAAGGAATGAAAGCGTATGTCTTTGTGGTCTGACCACAACGGTGGCAACGTTCTTGCCCCACATTACGCCGAGTCCGCCCCATGAAGCGGTCATCATATTATAACCATCTTCATCTCCCGCCGTAATCAGCATCCAGCCTTGCCCTATCATTTTAAACGGATTCGCTTCGATTTCGGTTAACTTTATCTCTTTGAATTCCATATCAATACCTCCTTATACTTATATTATTATACACTGTTTTAATTAAAACTGATACCGATTTTTAAGAAAATATTGTAATTTAAATAAAAATGCTATATAATACTCACTGTACAACTATTTTTATAAAATGATGAATTACAAGAAAGAGGAGATGAAAAAAATGGGGAACAAGAATCCTCCGCAGGTTAGCGGAACACTTAGAAAATTTGCACTTAGGGTACCGGAAATAATTAAGGAGTGCAGCGGAATAATAATATTCGGAA
The DNA here is from genome assembly GCA_023439835.1 of Bacillota bacterium. Classification (GTDB taxonomy): domain Bacteria; phylum Bacillota; class Clostridia; order Oscillospirales; family Ruminococcaceae; genus SZUA-444. The sequence goes on from JAEXUW010000011.1 coordinate 99,532, forward strand.
AGCGCATAAAGTCCTTGGTTTTTACCACAGATATTTGTATAATCAGAAACGTAAATGCTGATGCTGTTATTGCGGTTTACCCCTTTACTCCACAGCCTATTATTACACAAGCAGTAATGCTTGCGGCGGATATTCCTGTTTTTGCGGGAGTGGGCGGCGGACTGACTCAAGGCGTCAGGGTTTATAATCTTGCGCTTCATGCTGAATTTCAGGGCGCAATGGGCGTTGTAGTCAATGCACCGACTTCAAACGAGGTTGTTAAAAACGTATCCGAGGCAATTGACATTCCGGTTGTTGTTACTGTTGTTAATGAAAATGAAGATATTGATGCTAGAATTGAAGCGGGTGCAACAATTTTTAACGTTTCGGCTGCTTCAAAAACACCGCAGATTGTCAGAAAAATCCGTGAGAAGTATCCTGAGTTTCCGATTATTGCAACAGGCGGCCCGACCGATGAGTCTATTCTTGAGACAATAAAGGTGGGTGCGAACGCAATTACCTGGACACCGCCGTCAAACGGCGAGGTTTTTAAGGATATTATGGATGCATATAGGCAGAATAAACCCCATCCATAATATGCATAAATGAATATATATGCACAATATACATACTACAATGCATAAAAATAATTTTTTATGCAAAAAGTATTGACAAACATGAATATTGATGTATAATATATATCAACAAGAAAATTATACTAATGGAGGAAATGAAGATGGCAAAGGAAATTAAAAAGGTTGTTCTCGCCTATTCGGGCGGACTGGATACATCAATTATTATTCCGTGGCTCAAAGAGAATTATAACAACTGTGAGGTTGTCGCGGTTTCAGGCGACGTCGGTCAGGGAACAGAGCTTGACGGACTTGAGGAGAAGGCAATCAAAACAGGCGCTTCAAAGCTTTATATTGAAGATTTGAAAACTGAATTTGTTGATGACTTTGTTTTCCCGACGCTTAAAGCCGGCGCTGTTTATGAAAACAGATACCTTCTCGGCACCTCCTTTGCAAGACCTGTTATAGCAAAGAGAATCGTTGAAATTGCACTTGCTGAAGGCGCCGACGCTATCTGCCACGGCTGTACAGGAAAGGGTAATGATCAGGTTCGCTTTGAGCTGACAATCAAGGCTTTTGCACCGGATATGGAGATTATCGCACCTTGGAGAATCTGGGACATTAAGTCAAGAGATGAAGAAATCGACTATGCTGAGGCTCACAACATTCCTCTTAAAATAAACAGAGAAACAAATTATTCAAAAGATAAAAACCTCTGGCACCTCTCACACGAGGGGTTGGACCTTGAAAATCCGGCTAATGAGCCGCAGTATAACAAGCCCGGCTTTCTTGAGCTCGGCGTATCGCCAGAAATGGCGCCCGACAAGCCGACATATGTGACAATCCATTTTGAAAAGGGTATTCCCACTTCTGTTGACGGCGTTGAAATGGACGGAGCTTCTCTTATTTATAAGCTAAATGAAATCGGTGGCGCAAACGGTGTCGGACTTGCTGACCTTGTTGAAAACCGTCTTGTCGGAATGAAGTCAAGAGGCGTATATGAAACACCTGGCGGAGCAATCCTTTATTACGCTCACGAGGTTTTGGAAACTATTACGCTTGACAAGGCAACCGCAAGAATGAAGCAGAAGCTTGCTATCGAGTTTGCAGACCTTGTTTATAACGGACAGTGGTACACACCATTAAGAGAAGCGCTTTCTGCCTTCGTTGACAAAACGCAGGAAAATGTAACAGGTGATGTTAAGCTCAAGCTTTATAAGGGCAATATGATTAATGCTGGAGTGACCTCACCGTTTACTCTGTATGATGAAGAAATTGCAACCTTTGACGAGGATGAGGTTTATGACCAGAATGACTCAGCGGGCTTCATTAATCTTTTTGGACTTCCGATTAAGGTTAAGGCAAAGCTAGACCAGAAAAGGGGTAAGTAAGCCCCGAATTAATAGGCATTTATTAAGCTTGAACGCAATGGGAATTCCCATTGCGTTCAGTGATTATTTTAAATAAGTGGGTGAGTGTGTGAAGGTTAGCTTCGGAATTATTGGCTGTGGAAATATCTCTTCAAAATTTGCCGATGCAGTTTTAAAGGTTGATAATGCTGTGCTGAAAGCAGTAGCAGCGTCAGATATAAATAGGGCGGCGAGCTTTTCAGAAAAATTCGGCTCCGAGAAATCATACGGAAGCTATGATGAGCTTATAGCAGACAGTGAAATCGACATTATTTATATCGGGCTTACAAACCAACTTCATTTTGAAATAACAAAAAAATGCCTTGAGGCGGGGAAGAATGTTCTCTGTGAAAAGCCGCTTACTCTCACCTATAATGAAACAAAAGAGCTTATTGAATTAGCAAAAGGAAAAAATCTGCTTTTGACCGAAGCCTTGTGGACACGATGTCTTCCCGCTTATAAAAAAGCTAAGGAGTGGGCGACGAACAGAATCGGAAAGATAAAAATAATCAAGGCTGATTTTTGTATTGATGTTCCCTATGATGATAATCACAGGCTTTATAATAATGAAAATGGCGGTGGTGCGCTTTATGATGTCGGCATTTATCCGATAACCTTTGTCACCGGTATTTTATCAAAAAAACCTGTTGAAATAAACGGAAGTGCTTATATAGGTCGCTCTGGTGTTGATGAGTACTCTGCACTTACAATGAAGTTTGATAATGGTGAAATCGGGGTTATGACAAGCGGAATATCTGTCATGCTCCCCCAGGATGCCTTTATTTATGGTGATCAGGGCAGTATTCTTGTAAAGCAGTTTTACGGCTCAAGAGATTGTTTTCTTTATTCAAAATCAGGCGAGCTTGTGGATGAGTTTCATGATGAAATCGAAAACGGATTCATACATGAGGTTTCGCACGTGATAGATTTGTTACTTAGAGGAAAAACTGAAAGTGATTTAATACCATTTGAGGATACACTTTATAGCTCTGAGCTTTTTTCAAAATGCATGTCTGAGTGGAAAAGCAAAAAAGCAGAATGAGTATGGTTAAATGCTATTAAACATTTGAAATGTAACGGCTTACGCTGTAATAATTAGCCTGACAAGTGAGGAGAAAAATTATGACAAAATTCAAATTATCTTTAGCGGTTTTATTTTTGTGTGTTATTACGCTGACATCATGTATGCTTTCTGATGGTATCGGGCTACAATCCAGTGCACCCCAGCAAGAAATCACCTATATTGATTATGCGATAGGCGACTCAAATCTTGTTGTGACAATACCGTCAAACTGGGAAGTAGTCGGCCAAGATGAATCATATCTCAGGGTTTCAATAGGAATGGCGGAAATTCAACTGTATTATTACGACTCATCTGAATTCACTGAAGGCATAACAAACCTTGATTATTTTGAAGGCTTTGTTGCTTATATGATGCAGATAAGTGAGAACAATAAAATACAACAAGAGCAATCTGTCAGTTATAATGAAGATTTAACAATTACATCTTTGATTTATTCAGGCACGGCTTATGACGAGGTAATATATAACACTATGAGTTTAATTGAAATTGAAAACTCTGATGAAATAGTGATATCTTCTTTCATTTCAGATTATGCTTTTTCGGTTGCATATAAAAAAAGAAATGAAGAGGTCATTAATTCCATAAAAATAAAACAGACTTAAATGAATTGAGAAGGTGGACACTATGGCGAAAATGTGGGCGGGAAGATTCTCAAAAGAGGTTGATGAAAAGGTCAACGATTTTAACTCGTCGATCTCATTTGATGCAAGAATGTATAAGCAGGATATTGAGGGAAGTATCGCCCATGCGACTATGCTCGGCGAATGTAAAATTATATCGGCTTGTGACAGTGAGGCTATTATCAGCGGGCTTAGAGGGATTCTTTCGGATATAGAAAGCGGCACGCTTGAGTTCGACCCGACGGCTGAGGATATTCATATGTTTGTCGAGGCTGAGCTTACCGCAAGAATAGGCGACGCAGGCAAAAGACTTCACACAGCAAGAAGCCGTAACGACCAGGTTGCGCTTGATATACGAATGTATCTGAAAGAGCAGACTGTTGAAATTACGTCAACTGTAAAGGAGCTTTGCTTTACACTATGTGAATTATCAAAAGAACATCTTGAAACAGTTATGCCCGGCTATACTCATCTTCAAAGGGCACAGCCGATTACTCTGGCGCATCATTTAATGGCATATGCACAAATGTTTCTAAGGGATATGTCACGCCTTGAGGACACATATAAAAGAATGAATTATATGCCGTTGGGGAGCGGTGCTCTTGCTTCCACAACATATCCTATTGACAGAAAAAGAGTATGTGAGCTTCTTGATTTTGACGATATAACAATGAACTCACTTGACGGAGTATCGGACAGGGATTTTTGTATTGAGCTGACAAGTGCAATTTCAATCTTAATGATGCACCTTTCAAGGTTTTCTGAGGAGATTATTCTTTGGTGCTCTTGGGAGTTTAAATTCATTGAGCTTGACGACGCTTATGCCACCGGCTCAAGCATTATGCCGCAGAAGAAAAACCCTGACATTACCGAGCTTATTAGAGGAAAAGCAGGGCGGGTTTTCGGCGATCTGACAACTCTTCTGACAATGATGAAGGGGCTTCCGCTTGCATATAACAAGGATATGCAGGAGGATAAGGAGGCTGTTTTTGACGCTGTTGACACTGTGAAGCTTTGCCTTAAAACCTTCGCACCCATGCTTGCTACCATGAAGGTTAATAAAGATAATATGAGAAGTGCCGCGGCAAAGGGCTTTATAAATGCAACTGACTGTGCTGACTATCTTGTGAAAAAGGGCTTGCCCTTCAGAGATGCTTATAAAATTACGGGAACGCTTGTGGCACTTTGTATTGAAAAAAATCTTACTCTTGAAACATTACCCATTGAGGCGTATAAAAAGCTTAGTGAAATATTTGACGAGGATGTCTATAAAGCTATAAGCCTTGACACCTGTGTTAATCAGAGAAATGCTGATGGCGGGCCGTCCCCCGAGGCTGTCAGAAATCAGATTGAATATGTTATTAATAAACTGTCGTGAGAGAAAGGAGAATTTAAATGAGTGAGCTTGTTTATTCAGAGGGAATAAGTACGCAGGAGCATCTCAATTTAAGAAAAGCTGTGGGGTTTAAGGCAATTTCTTTAAGACAGAGCGAGAACGGTATTAAAAATTCGTGGCTTTTACTTTCTGTCAGAGATGGGGCGAATGTCGTCGGAATGCTCAGAGCAATAAGCGACGGCGGATATTTTGTATATGTGACAGAAATACTTATTCACCCTGATTATCAGAAACAGGGAATAGGCAAAAAGCTCGTTTCTACTCTAAAAGAACGCATAGAAAAGTCACTTCTTGAAGGTGAGAATGTGCTTGTATCGCTTCTTTGTGCCGAGGGGAAGGAGCAGTTCTATGAAAAGCTCGGTTTTGTTAAAAGACCATGCGAGGGGCACGGCCCAGGCTTTCATTGCTATGTTGAGGCTTTGAAACCGGCTGAAGAAAACAGCTGGTCTGAAGACGCTAAATTTGACCTTGAGGACTATCTTGAAGAAAACGGAGTGTATCTCAGGCAATAAATTCGGAGGATAATATGACAAAGAAAATTTTTATAGATGGCAAAGAGGGAACAACAGGACTTAAAATATACGAGAGATTTGAGGGGAGAAGTGACCTTGAAATCCTCCTCATTGACGAGGATAAGAGAAAGGATGTTTCAGAGAGAAAGCGGCTTATAAACGAGTCTGATTACACCTTCCTTTGCCTTCCCGACGATGCGGCGAGAGAGTCGGTTTCGCTTTGTGAAAATCCAAACACAAAAATTATTGACGCTTCAACCGCACACAGAACAAATCCGCAGTGGGCTTATGGCTTCCCTGAGCTTTCAAGAGAGCATCGTGAAAAAATTGCAGAGTCAAGGCGAGTTGCCGTTCCCGGCTGTTATGCAAGCGGCTTCAATGCGCTGGCATATCCGCTTGTAAAGGCGGGGCTTATCCCTTCTGATTATCCTTTTGTCTGTCATGCTGTTTCGGGATACAGCGGTGCAGGAAAGAACGCAATCGCACAGTATGAAAACCCCGACAGATCAAAGGATCTTGATACACCGAGGCTTTATGCCCTCACACAAGCGCACAAGCACCTTCCTGAAATGAAAGTCGTTTCCGGGCTTGAATTCAATCCGATGTTCAATCCATATATTTGCGATTATTTCAGTGGAATGACAGTGTCTCTTCCGATTCATACAAGAATTTTGAAAAATAAAATTTCAGCACAGGATGTTCAGAACTGCTTTGAGGAGCTGTATAACGGACAGCGCTTTGTTCAAGTCGCCGGATTTATGGGGGAGGGAACTTTAACCGAGAGCTTTGTCAGCGCAAACACACTTTGTGGCACGAATAATATGCAGGTTTTCGTTTTTGGAAACGACGAGCAAATTCTTGTTACCTCACGGCTAGATAATTTAGGAAAAGGCGCATCCGGTGCGGCGGTACAGTGCATGAACATTATGATGGGGATTGACGAGGGGACAGGGCTTTAAGAATATAAGCACGAGGAGAATTTTGATGGAAATGAAGAAGTTTGACGGCTTTGAATATATTGACGGAGGAGTTTGCGCCGCTAAAGGCTTTTTAGCCGGCGGAATAAACTGCGGGCTTAACAACAACCCGAATAAAAATGATCTGGGCATGATTTTTTGTGAGAAAAAGTGTAATGCCGCCGCTGTTTATACACAAAACAAGGTTAAAGCCGCACCGATTATTGTGACGAAAAAGCATCTTTCAAACGGTGTCGCTCAGGCGGTTATTGTCAATTCAAAGAACGCCAATGCCTGTAATGCAGACGGTGAGGAAAAGGCACAGGCTATGTGCGATTTAACGGCAAAGGAATTAGGGATTTCAGCAGATGATGTTATAGTATCTTCAACCGGAGTAATAGGTCAGCCTCTGAACATCAAGGCAATTGAAGGGAAAATTGACACGCTGGCAAAAAGCCTTTCTGAAAGCGGAAGCGTTGAATGCGCCAAGGCAATAATGACCACAGACACTTTCTCAAAGGAGGTTGCTGTTGAGTTTATTCTAGGCGGAAAGCTTTGTCACATGGGCGGAATGGCAAAGGGCAGTGGCATGATTCACCCGAATATGGCGACCACTTTGAATTTTATAACAACAGACACGGCGATTTCTTCTGAAATGCTTCAGAAAGCACTTGATAAAATCGTGGTGATTACTTATAACTGCCTGAGTGTGGACGGCGATACTTCAACAAACGATATGGTGAGTGTTATGGCATCCGGCTTATCTGGAAATGCCGAAATCACCTCAGAAAATGCCGACTATGAAATTTTTGAAAAGGCGCTTTATATTGTGATGATGAACCTGACGAAAATGCTCGCTCGGGACGGTGAGGGGGCAACAAAGCTTTTGGAATGTACAGTTTCAGGGGCGGACAGTCAGAAAACTGCTATTGCTGTGGCAAAGTCTGTTATCACATCAAGTCTTTTTAAATCGGCAATGTTCGGCGCTGACGCAAACTGGGGGCGAATACTCTGCGCTGTGGGCTATGCGGATGCAGAATTTGATATAACCAAGGTTGACGTTTCACTTTCCTCAAGAATGGGGAAAGTTGATGTTTGCAAAAATGGCTCAGGTATTGAATTCTCAGAGGATGAGGCAAAGAAGATTCTTCTTGAGGATGAGATAAACATTTCAATCACAATAGGCGCCGGCGATGGTGTCGCAACAGCATGGGGCTGTGACCTGACATATGATTATGTGAAAATCAACGGTGATTACAGGTCATAGCATGTTTTGACAGGAGTGATTTTTGTGAAAAGAGGACTTGATGAGAAAAACAGAGATGCCCTGAATAGGCTTAATGAAAAATTCGTGTTTGATCATTATATGCTTGAGGATGATGAGCGCAGAGGCGTCAGTAGCATGAAGAACTTTCTTCATTTTTTTGACCGCTATGAAATTGAAGATGAGCTTCATATCGATGAAAAGGTTTTTTGGCAGGGTGAAGCAACGGTTTCTCAAAATTTTTTTATCAGAGCATTTTGTTTTATTTTTTTTCTGGGTGCGTTCATCGGCTTTTTGTTCTTTTTTTTCAAATCCTTTAGCGGACATACGGGGTACAGACTTAATGCATTGGTTTTATTATTTATAAGTCTGTGCATTTTCATTTCACTTATTAAAATTAAGCGAAAGAAAAAATATGCCATTACAGACAAGAGGATAATTATTCTTGACAATGTCGAAAGCAAGAGCATTAAGCTTGAAAGAATTGTTGAAACAAAACCCATTTCAAACGGCTTGAATATTTGCGGTTCAGTAATGTATGTGTTGCACAACGCAAATCCGGATAATCGGCATTTCCGCATTGCAGATACGGGGATTAATAATATTCGGGATTATGTATATGTCCACGCGGTGTTAGACGACGCAATACTTAAAAGACGCAGTGAGCTTGGTGTTGAAGCACCGGCTGATGACAAGATACAAGAAAATCCGTTTAACATACTTTCACCAGATGAGATAAACAGCAAGTTTGACTCAATGCTAGAGTCTGATGAGAAGATTGTCTATTCTAGTCAGGAGGTTTCAAAGTATCAACTCCGAGAAATAAGTGGCGGTGGAGATACAAGCAATCAGATGATTATTATGGGGACGGCGTCTTTATTCACAATCATATTGTTTTTCGTGAAGTGGTATTATGCATTGTTTCCCTTTTTTATTGTGCTGCTTGTATTATCAGGCTTTATATTCAAAGAAAAGCAAAGGCTCACCAGGGTTTACACCGACAACTGCTTTGCAATAACAAATAAACGAATAATGTTTGCTCACGGCAATTACAAAAAGGCTTTCGCTTACAGTGATATCGAATTTCTTCCGGCCGTGAGATGCGATTATGACTGTGGCTATATTCATTACGGCACGTTAACAAGCAGATTCAACGGGCGGATGACAGAGGTTTATCGTCTTTTTGTTGATGAGCCGGAAAAGATACAAGCAATAATTAACAAAGCAACACACAGCTAATTATTATCTATACAAAAGAAGGGAATTTTATATGGGAAGTTTTATACCTAACGGCGTTCGTTCACAGGTTTTGATTGACGCTTTGCCGTATATACAGAATTATTACAACAAAATAGTCGTTATAAAATACGGCGGGAACGCAATGACAAACGAAGCCCTGAAGGAAGCTGTAATGAGTGATATTGTGCTGCTCTCATTGGTTGGAATAAGAGTTGTTCTTGTCCATGGGGGCGGGCCTGAAATAAACGAAATGCTTGATAAGCTCGGCATTGAAAGTAAATTTATAGGCGGGCTTAGATATACCGACGCCGAAACCGCCGAGGTCGTAAAAATGGTGCTTGCCGGAAAGGTTAATAAAGAGCTTGTTTCACTTTTAGGGCAGAATAAGGGCAGTGCAATGGGACTTTGCGGCGTTGATGGAGGAATGATTCTCGCCGAAAAAATGAATGGCGAGGTTGATTTAGGGTTCGTCGGTGAAATTGTTAAGGTGAATACAAAGCCGATTCTTGATACTCTTGAAAAAGGGTATATACCTGTTATTGCGACCGTTGCAACAGATGAAAGCGGCCAGACCTATAACATTAATGCCGATACCGCCGCTGCTCGAATTGCATCCTGTCTAAAGGCGGAGAATTTAATTCTCATGACTGATATTGTCGGGCTTTTAGAGGATAAAAACGATGAAAATACGCTGATTTCACAGGTGAATGTGAGCGAGGTTCCTTATCTCAAAAGACAGGGGATTATTTCAGGCGGAATGATTCCTAAAATAGACTGCTGTGTCGAGGCTGTCAGACGGGGCGTTAAAAAGACATCAATTATCGACGGAAGAGTCCCACATTCTATTTTGATTGAGCTTTTGTCAAATGAGGGCGTCGGCACGCAGTTTACCTAATAAAGAGGAGTTAATGAAATGAGTTCAACAATTGAAAGCTTCAATTCGCACGTTATGGAAACATACTCGCGGTTTGATGTTGTTTTAGAAAAAGGCGAAAGCCGAACAGCCGTTGATGAAAACGGGAAAAGCTATATCGATTTCGGGAGCGGTATAGGAACAAACAGTCTGGGCTTTTGCGATGAAAGCTGGGCTGATGCGGTTTGTGCTCAGGCTAGAAAAATTCAGCACACCTCGAATTATTATTACACAAAGGTTCAGGCTGATTTTGCTCAAAGACTTTGTGAGATGACAGGGTATTCGAAGGTTTTTTTCGGAAACAGCGGTGCGGAAGCAAATGAATGTGCAATTAAGCTTGCTCGAAAATACAGCTTTGATAAATACGGAAAGGGCAGGCACAATATTATAACCCTTACAAATTCCTTTCACGGAAGAACTCTCTGCACACTGTCGGCAACAGGACAGGACAGCTTTCACAACTATTTCTTCCCGTTTGTCGAGGGATTTGTGAATGTAAAGGCAAACGACATTGCAGACCTGAAAGAAAAGCTGGACGACACCGTTTGTGCGATAATGCTTGAATTCGTTCAGGGTGAGGGCGGGGTTGTTCCCCTTGAAAAAGAATTCGTTAATGCGATTTTTGAGGAGTGCGATAAGCGTGATATTCTCACAATAGGCGATGAGGTTCAGACGGGAATGGGCAGAACGGGCAAGCTTCTTTCCGCTGAGCATTTCGGAGTGAAACCTGAAATAACCACACTTGCAAAGGGCTTGGCGGGCGGAATTCCAATCGGCGCTTGTCTTTCATCAAAAAAATGTGACAATGTTCTTTCTGCCGGAACGCACGGCTCAACTTTCGGGGGAAATCCTATCGCCTGTGCTGGAGGGACAGTGGTGCTCAATAAGCTTTCCGACGAGAAATTCCTATTAGGAATTGAGGAAAAAGGAAAGTATATCAGAGAAAAGCTGCTTTTAATTCCACAGATAAAAAGTGTTGACGGGCTTGGGCTGATGCTTGGCATTGTTTTTGATAAAGAGGGCAAGAAGGCAGGCGATATTGTCAAGACAGCGCTAGAACAGGGACTTATGCTTTTGACGGCTAAAGAAAAAATAAGGCTTTTACCCCCGCTTAACATAACATATGAGGAAATTAACACTGGGCTTGAAATTCTCGCCCGTATTTTAAAGGAGGACGCATAATGAAACATCTGCTCAAGCTTTTAGACCTTTCTAAAGAGGAAATAATTGATATTCTAAACCTTGCTGACCAGCTTAAATATGAGCTAAAGCATGGTATTCCGCATCCGCATCTTGAGGGAAAAACTTTAGGAATGATATTTCAGAAGGCTTCAACACGCACAAGAGTTTCTTTTGAAACAGGAATGCACCAGCTAGGCGGACATCCGCTCTTTCTGTCGTCGAATGACCTTCAGATCGGACGTGGCGAGCCTGTTCAGGATACAGCACGAGTTTTGTCACGCTATATTGACGGAATAATGATACGCACCTTTGCCCAAAAGGAAGTCGAGGATTTAGCGGCGTTTGGAAATATTCCGATAATAAATGGACTGACCGACTTTTCACATCCTTGTCAGGTGCTGGCGGATTTAATGACTATACGTGAGTTTAAGGGGCGTTTTGAGGGGCTTAAAATGTGTTATATCGGCGACGGAAACAATATGGCAAATTCGCTTATCGTCGGCTGTTTAAAGGTTGGAATGGAGGTTTCGGTTGCTTGCCCTAAGGATTATCAGCCGGACTCAGCTGTTCTTGATTTTGCTAAGGACTTTGATTGCTTTACACTCACCGACTCACCGCTTGAGGCAGCGAAGGACGCCGATGTGGTTATCACTGACGTTTGGGCGTCAATGGGACAGGAGGGTGAGGCTGAAAAGCGCCGTATTGCTTTCAAGGGCTTTCAGATAAATGATGAAATTATGGCTGTCGCAAAGCCTGACGCAATGGTACAGCATTGTCTTCCTGCTCACCGTGAGGAGGAAATAACGGCAAAGGTTTTTGAAGAGCACGCAAATGAAATTTTTGAGGAGGCTGAAAACCGCCTTCATGTTCAAAAGTCCGTTCTCGTTAAGCTGATGGGATAATAAATAAAAAAAGAGCCGTGAGGAAAAATCCCCACGGCTCTAAATATATATATCTAATCTCTAATTAGTACATTCCGCCCATTCCGCCGCCCGGCATAGCTGGAGCAGGAGGGTTTTCTTCCTTAATATCGGTTACAAGGCTTTCTGTTGTGATAACCATTGCGGCAACAGATGCGGCGTTCTGTAACGCACAGCGTGTAACCTTTGCGGGGTCAACGATTCCGGCGGGAATCATATCAACATAGGTTTCATTATAAGCATCAAAGCCGTAGCCGAGCTTTCTTGAACGGCGAATCTTGTCAATGATGACTGAGCCTTCAAGTCCTGCATTAAGTGCGATTTGACGTACAGGCTCTTCAAGTGACCTTAGAACAATCTGAGCGCCTGTCTTCTCATCACCTGAAAGTGATGAGGTGAGCTTTTCAACTGCTGGCATAGCGTTAATGAGAGCTGTTCCTCCTCCGGCTACGATACCCTCAGCTACTGCCGCCTTTGTTGCCGCTAAAGCGTCTTCTATTCTTAGCTTCTTTTCCTTCATTTCAATTTCGGTTGCGGCACCGACCTTGATAACTGCCACTCCGCCTGAAAGCTTAGCGAGTCTTTCCTGAAGCTTCTCTCTGTCAAAATCAGATGTTGTTGTTTCAATCTGCTTTTTAATCTGACCGATTCTGCTCTGAATTTCCTCTTTGCTTCCCGCTCCGTCAACAATAATTGTGTTTTCCTTCTGAACAACAACCTGACGTGCACGTCCGAGCTGTTCAATAGTTGCATCCTTTAGCTCAAGACCAAGCTCTGAAGTGATAACCTCACCGCCTGTGAGAATTGCAATATCCCTGAGCATATCTTTTCTTCTGTCACCAAAGCCGGGAGCCTTGACGGCAACACAAGTAAATGTTCCTCTAAGCTTATTGACGATAAGCGTTGCAAGAGCTTCGCCCTCAATGTCCTCAGCGACGATAACGAGCTTTCTTCCTGCCTGAACAATCTGTTCAAGAACAGGAAGGATTTCTTGAATATTTGCAATCTTCTTATCCGTTATAAGAATATATGCGTCGTCGATAACAGCCTCCATCTTATCAGAGTTTGTTACCATATAAGGTGTAACATAGCCTCTGTCAAACTGCATACCCTCGACAACCTCGCTGTATGTTTCAGCGGTCTTGCTTTCTTCAATTGTAATAACGCCGTCTGCGGTCACCTTTTCCATAGCGTCGGCAATGAGCTTTCCAATTGTGTCGTCACCCGATGAAACAGCGGCGACTCTTTCAATATCAGCTGAACCATCAACCTTTTTTGAGTTAGCCTTGATAGCGTCAATGGCAACGTCAACAGCCTTGGCGATACCCTTTTTAACAACCATTGGGTTTGCGCCTGCTGCTATATTTTTCATTCCCTCGCGAACAAGTGCCTGAGCAAGAAGTGTTGCGGTTGTTGTTCCGTCACCGGCCGCATCGTTAGTCTTTATTGAAACTTCCTTGACAAGCTGTGCACCCATATTCTCAAAAGCGTCCTCAAGCTCAATTTCCTTAGCAATTGTAACGCCGTCATTTGTGATAAGCGGTGCGCCGAATTTCTTGTCGAGAACAACGTTTCTTCCCTTAGGGCCTAGTGTGATTTTAACGGTGTCAGCGAGCTTGTCAATACCGCTCTGAAGTGATTTTCTGGCAGCCTCGCCGTAAATAATATCCTTAGCCATTATTGATTCCTCCTAAAATATATGTTTTGAAATACTATTCGACGATTGCAAGAATGTCGTTTTGCTTTAAAATAGTGTAATCAATTCCGTCAACCTTGACTTCTGTTCCCGCATACTTGCTGATAAGGACTCTGTCGCCTTCCTTGACATACATTTTTATGTCGTTTCCGTCAACCATACCGCCTGGGCCTACTGCTATAATTTCGGCAACCTGTGGCTTTTCTTTTGCGGAGCCTGCTAAAATGATTCCGCTTTTTGTGGTTTCCTCTGCCTCAACCATTTTGATGACAACTCTGTCAGCGAGTGGCTTGATTTTCATGATAAATCTCCTCCTTGATTATTCTTTATTATTTTAGTATTAACCTTGGAATTAGCACTCATTCACTTCGAGTGCTAATAATTATTTTACCATTCATTATTTAAAAATCAAGTGCATAATGAAATAACTTTCAAAATTCGGCTCACTGTATAAAAATATGAAAACTCATGCAAATATATTTGTAGATAATGTATAATAACAGAAAAAGTAAGTGCCGCACTAGGCGAAACGTGATTTCTGCAACAAAATATGAAAATATGAAACAGTTTCACAGTATTTTTTATCTAGCAGACAACTTAAACGTTTAATATTTTTTTATAGTAACAAGCAATATTATGAAATTTTAATTACATATCTAATTACAAACATAATAAATTTTGTTTCAGAGAGCATTGTTTTTTTCTCATTTTACAAATTTGTAACATTTTATATATAATTAATATATCATTTATTAAAGTGCTGCGCTATAATAGAAATATATAGCGTGTTTGTTAAGGTAAATTTTTACGGAACGGAAGGTAAATAACATGTCATTAGGAAAAGTTTTGGTTGTCGATGACGATAAGAATATATGCGAGCTTTTAAGATTATATCTTGAAAAGGAAGGTTACAGCGTCATTCTTTCACATGACGGTGAAGAGGCTGTTGTAAAATTCAATGCTCTTAAACCTGATATTGTGCTTCTTGATATAATGCTACCAGGTCTTGACGGATGGCAGGTTTGCCGTGAAATCAGAAAAAAGTCAAATGTACCGATTATTATGATTACTGCAAAATCTGAAACCTTTGACAAGGTTTTGGGTCTTGAGCTTGGCGCTGATGATTATGTGGTCAAGCCTTTTGACACAAAAGAGATTATTGCGAGAATTAAAGCTGTATACAGAAGAGTCGGTCAGGTTAATGCTGAAACTGAAATTAAAGAGGTTAAATACGACAAGCTCAGTGTTAATATGACACGGTATGAGCTTAGAGTTGACGGAAAGGTTCTTGATACTCCCCCGAAGGAGCTTGAGCTTTTATTTCACCTTGCATCAAATCCGAATCGAGTATATACTAGAGACCAGCTTCTTGACGAGGTATGGGGTTTTGAGTATTACGGTGATTCAAGGACGATTGATGTTCACGTTAAGCGTCTTCGTGAAAAGCTTGAGGGTGTTTCTGACAAATGGGCATTGAAAACTGTCTGGGGCGTTGGATATAAATTTGAGGCAGAAGAGAACTAATGCAGCACGGCATTATTAAAAAATATTTATCATTTTATCTGGCAGTAATACTAATTACCTTCATAACTTTGGGGGTGGTATTGCTGCTCGTTTCGTCTAAATATTTTGAAAAAAGTAAGAAGGCGGAGCTTAAATTGAATTTTGAAGCTGCAATATCGGAAACGCAGCAGTATTTTAATGAACAAAATTACACCTTCAGTTACCTAAAAGACGTTTATATGACATTGTCATCAAAAATTTCGGGGGATTTGTTTCTTTGTGATTCAAAAGGTTCAATTATAATATCGACAAACATTTTTATTAAGGACGACAAGAACTTTTCACGATACATATCAGCAGTTTCTCAAAAACCCGATTACAGCTTTGACCTAATTGACGGCGTATATGATGAAAATTGCTATATCGCAAAGGCTTGGATTGAGTACAACGCAACAAAGTATTATCTAATTATGACATCGCCGGATACCGAGCAGGTTATTTTCTCAAATGAAGTATTTTTTATATTTGTGTTATCTTCAGCAATTGTTGCGGGTATACTTATAGTGGTCATTTATTTAAGCATGAACCGAATTTTCAAACCGATTATTAAGATTTGCACAGCGGCGAAGAAGTATGCAAAGGGCGACTATTCTCATAAGATTAATATTAAAGATGATAATACGGAAATTTCAGACCTTGCATACGCACTCAACGACATGGCGGAATCGCTTTCTCGAACGGAAAATATGAGAAAAAGCTTTGTCGCAAATGTATCTCATGAGCTTAGGACGCCTATGACATCAATTTCAGGCTTTGTCGATGGTATTTTAGATGGAACTGTTCCGGAAAAGGAGCATCGGAATTATCTTCTGATAGTTTCTGAAGAGATGAAGCGCCTTTCACGGCTTGTCGGGACTATGCTGAATATGGCGAAAATTGAATCAGGTGAAATAAGACTCGGCTATAAAACCTTCAACATTGTGGACATGACAGTCAAGTGCGTTCTCACATTCGAAAAAAACATCAGCAAGAAACGCATTGATATTAGGGGACTTGACACAAAGAAAATTATGGTTTATGCTGATGAAGACTTAATTTATCAGGTTATTTATAATCTAATTGAAAATGCCATCAAGTTCTGTAATGAAGGCGGATATATAGGTTTCACATATACCGACAATCATGATCAATTCAGATTTTCAATCATGAACAGCGGTGAGGGCCTTGATGAGAGGGAAATTCCTCTGATTTTTGAGAGGTTTTATAAGACTGACACTTCAAGAGGCTTGGATAAGTCCGGTCTTGGGCTTGGTCTATATATCGCTAGCACTATCGTTAATTTGCATCAGGGTGAAATTCGTGCGACAAGCCCGAAGGGGCAGTATACTGAGTTTAGCTTTACACTTCCTATTACAAAAAACAACAATTTGAGAGGGCGAAAACTTGAATAAGGATTTTTTTGACGACGATAACAATGACGTTCCCGAAGAAGGGAAAAATCAAATCGACAGCTGGACTCCTCCACCTGTGGGATGGCAACATCCTTATGGCTTTACTTACAATAAAAAGCCGAAGAAAGCTACTGCTATAATCATTTTCTTTTTTCTAGCGGTGTTTATTCTCGGTATAATTATCACTCTAAACGACAGGCTGGGAAAGGGTTGGATTTCAAATCTTTTTCAGTCGGACGACAGGGTGCAGATTGTCATTCCTCTTCAGGATAAGCCGAAGCTGGACAGCGATTATTATGATGAGGCGACGGGGAAATATACCGCTCAGGGTATCGGAAAAACCGTAATGCCGTCGGTTGTTTCTATTTTGATTTATAGCAGTGATTCGTTCTTAACACCAACAAGTCAAGGCTCTGGGATAATACTAACTGAAAACGGGTATATAATAACCAACGCACATGTTATTGACGGGGCAACCCGCAGCATTAAGGTCATTCTTTTTGATGATAAAGAATATCAGGCGAAAGTCGTTGGAAGTGACAGCAGAACTGATCTTGCGGTTATAAAAATTAACACGACTGGGCTTACTCCCGCTGTTATGGGGAATTCGGATCAGCTTGAGATCGGCGAAGAAATTGTTGCACTTGGAAGTCCGGCAGGATTGTATGGCTCTCTGACAAAGGGCGTTGTTTCTGGCCTTGACAGAATGATAAGAACTGAAATATATAATTTGGAAATGAACTGTATTCAGATTGACGCAGCAATAAACCCCGGAAATTCGGGAGGGGCGCTTGTCAATATGTACGGGCAGGTCGTGGGCATAAACAGTTCAAAGTTTATTGCTGAGGAATATGACGGAATAGGGTTTGCAATTTCTATTAATGCGGCAAAGCCTATTCTTGAAGAGCTTATTGCTGACGGATATATAAAAGACCGTGTTCGTGTGGGAATAGTATTTTATGAAATTTCTGAAGAATCAGCTCAGATATATAACATGAAAGCGGGACTGTTAATTTCATCGGTTGATGAAGCGTGTGATATTGCTAACAGCGGGCTTATGATTGATGATACAATTACCGAAATTAACGGAATTGTCGTTAGGAATGCCGATGATGTTGATGTTGCGCTAAAAGGATATAAACCGGGCGACACTGTTACAGCAACTGTATTCCGCACTGATGAAGACGGCACAGAGACTTATTTTGAGATTTCATTCAAGCTCATGTCCGATAGCACATATAATATACCCGGCAGCGATAACTAAGCTTAACCCCGTTTCCTTTGGAGGCGGGGTTAATATAAATAAACAGGAGGGTTTATGTCTGACATTGCGGTAATAGCCGTGCTTATAATTATGTCTGCATTTTTTTCGGCGAGTGAAACTGCATTCTCGTCTGTGAATAAAATCAGGTTGAAAAACTATGCGGCTCAAGGGGACAAGCGCGCGGCAAAGGCACTGAAGATTGCTGAGAATTATGATAAGGCACTTACAGCAATATTAATCGGCAACAATATTGTGAATATAGCAGCCGCTTCACTCGCAACAATAGTATTTTCTGATTATTTGGGCGAGGGAAGCGTAGGAATAGCAACGGTGGTAATGACTGTTGTTGTATTAATTTTCGGCGAGATTATTCCAAAATCTTTAGCGAAGGAGAATGCTGAGGCCTTCTCACTTTCCATTTCATCATTTCTTTCAGGTCTGATTTTTATACTTACACCAGTGATTGCTTTTTTTGTCGGGTTAAAGAATCTAGTTACAAGACTAACAAGAAAAAGCAGGATTGAAAGCCCCAGCGTAACTGAAGAAGAGCTAATGTATATTATTGAGGAAATTGAGGATCAGGGGGTTTTGGAGGAGCAGGAAAGCGATCTTGTAAAAAGCGCTCTTGAATTTGATGAAATCACCGTTGGTGAAATACTGATTCCCAGAGTAAATGTGACAGCGGTTGAAATCTCTCAGAACATGGAGGAGATTTGTCAGATATTCAGAAATGAAAGGTACTCCAGACTTCCTGTTTATGAAAAAACAATTGACAGCATTGTGGGAATTCTTCATCATAAGGATTTCTTTGATATTTATATAAGGGGCGAGGATACTATTAAAGGAATCGTCCAGAAGGCGCTTTATATTTCAGAGCATAAGCGTATTTCAGAGGTTCTTCATGTTATGCAGAAAACAAAAAACCACATGGCGATTGTAATAGACCAGTACGGCGGAACCGAGGGAATTCTCACCCTTGAGGATATTATTGAGGAGCTTGTCGGCGATATATTTGATGAAAATGACGACGAGGTGGCATCCTTTGAGGATGTCGGAGAGAGCACATTTTCAGTGTCTGGCGACCTGAGCATTTCTGACCTTCTTGAAAAGCTTGAGCTTGATGACGATAAAATTGCTACAGAGTGCAATTCTGTCGGTGGTTGGGTAATGGAGCTGATGGAGCATATTCCCGAAAAGGATGAGAGCATAGCTTATGGCATATTTACGATAACTGTGCTTGAAATAAGCGACCAGACTGTTAAAAGAGTGCTTTTGAAAATATCTGATGTTCAGGAGCAGGCTTCAGAGAATTCAAAGGCTTGACATAACAGTGAGGTTGCTGTATAATTTAAATTTGATAAGCAAAATTTGTCTTTGAATCAGCTATTGATGAATAGCTGATTTTTCAAATAATTTCATACTTTTGTATGGTAACATGAAAGGGTTGGTTGCATTTATGGCAAACGGAAAAAAACGCATCTCCAGAGAGGGATACAACAAGCTTGAGGCTGAGCTTGAATATCTTGTTACAGTCAGAAGAAGTGAGGTTGCTGAGAAGTTAAAGGAAGCACGCTCGTTTGGTGACCTTTCAGAAAATGCTGAATATGACGAGGCTAAAAACGAACAGGGAATTCTTGAGGCTAAAATTGCCGAGCTTGAAGCATATATTGCTAACGCAGAGGTTATTGACGATGACGCTGTCACCGTTCACGAGGTTGGAGTAGGCTCAATTATAAAGCTTAAAGATCTTGAGCTAAATGAAATTGAAACACTTCAAATCGTCGGCTCAACCGAATCAGATCCTGACAATGGCAAAATTTCAGACGAATCACCTATCGGCAAAGCGACCATTAAAAAGCATGTCGGTGATATCATTGAGGTTGAAGCCCCCATGGGTGTGCTTAAGTTTGAAATAATTGAGATAACAAAATAAGGAGTTTTAAGAATGAGCGTTGAAGAAAATCTGAATCCGGAAGTTTTGGAAGATGAGCAGACCGGTGAGGATATAAATATACTCAAAAAAATTAGGATAGAAAAGTTTGAAGCACAAAAGGCCGAGGGGAAAAACCCTTATGAGGTCACAAAGTATGATGTGTCTGTGCTGAATGCGAAGCTAAGAGCTGACTTTGAAAAGCGTGAGGCTGAGATAATCAATGGTGCAGGTGGCGACGAAGCAAAGGTTGCGCAGGGGCTTGAAAAAATCAAGTCTGAAACAGTTTCTATTGCGGGAAGAATTATGTCATGGCGTGATATGGGAAAAGCTAATTTCATTGACGTTCGTGACGCATCAGACCGTATGCAGGTATATGTTCGCATGAACGATATAGGTGAGGAAAGTTTTAAGGACTTCAAAACATGGGATATCGGCGACATTATCGGTGTTGAGGGGTTTGTTTTCAGAACTAAAAAGGGTGAGATATCTGTTCACGCAACAAGCGTTAAGCTTTTGTCAAAATCTCTTCTTCCTCTTCCTGAAAAATGGCATGGACTAAAGGATACTGAGGCTAGATACAGAAAAAGATACGTTGACCTTATCGTCAATCCAGATGTTAAGGAAACTTTTGTTAAGCGCAGTATGATTATTCGTGAAATAAGAAATTATCTTGACGCAATGGGATTTTTAGAGGTTGAAACACCTGTTTTACAGGCTACTGCCGGCGGTGCCGCCGCACGACCATTCCTCACCCATCATAATGCCCTTGACCTTGATATGCACGTCAGAATTTCTCTTGAGCTTTATTTAAAGAGATTGATTGTCGGCGGATTTGACAAGGTTTATGAAATCGGGCGTGTTTTCAGAAATGAGGGCATATCCGTCCGTCATAATCCTGAGTTTACGCTTTTGGAGCTTTATCAGGCTTACACCGATTTTGAGGGAATGATGAATCTCACTGAATCACTGATCAGGGATGTTGCAAAAAAAGTTCTGGGCACTGCTCAGATTAAATACGGCGAAATTGAAATTGACCTTGACAAGCCTTTTGAAAGAATAACAATGATTGACGCAGTTATAAAATACTCAGGCGTTGATTTTAGGGCTATCAACAGTCTTGAAGAAGCAAGAGCGATTGCAAAACAGCATCACATTAAGTATGAGGATCGTCATTCTAAAGGTGATATACTTAATCTGTTCTTTGAGGAATACTGTGAAAAGCAACTTATTCAGCCGACCTTTGTAACGGAGCATCCTGTTGAGATTTCTCCGCTTGCTAAGAAAAAGCCGACCGACAGCACGCTTACAGAGCGTTTCGAGCTTTTTGTTATCGGAAGAGAACACGCAAACGCATTTTCAGAGCTTAATGATCCGCTTGATCAGCGTGAGCGTTTTGAGGCACAAATGCGCCTAAAAGCTCTAGGAGATGAGGAGGCTAATGAGGTTGACGAGGATTTCCTCACAGCGCTTGAATATGGAATGCCACCTACTGGCGGCTTAGGAATAGGCATTGATAGAGTGGTAATGCTGTTAACCGACAGCGCTTCAATTCGTGACGTTCTTCTTTTCCCGACTATGAAGCCAATTCAGCAGTAAAATTTGCTTATCAAGGGAGGTGTTTGTTTGGATAATGATAAGGGGTTCATTCCAAAAGAAGATATGGAATTTGAAAAAGAGCAACGTCTTTTAGAGGAGAAAAGAGCCCAGCTTGAAGAGCAGTCGCTCCTTGAGCGTGAGCTTCAAAGAAAAGCTGATATAAAAGCCCGCAACAAGCAAGCGGATAAAGACCGCATTGAGCTGGTGAAGCTTAAGCAGGGCATTACGGATGAAACCGAAACCGAGCTTATAAAGGAACCCCCTGTTATCGAAAAGCCTAAAGGCAAAAAAGCGGTTGAAAATTTCTTTTATCACCACAAATGGCATGTTATTGTTATCACTTTTTTTGTAATATTTATCGTTGCTTTTGCCTATGATTTATTATCAAAGGTTGACCCTGATGTCAGGATAATTGTGTTTTCTGACAATGAGCTTGCCGATAAAACTGATGAGCTTAGCAAGTATTTTGAGCAGTTTGCGCAAGATTTTAACGGTGACGGGAAAGTTTATGTCGAGGTTTCAAGCATTCCCATTACAAAGACAAGCGGTAACGCAATGATGGATCTTTCAAATCAGACAAAGCTTGCGGCAGAAATTCAGTCGGCTGAAGCGATGCTTTTTATTACTGACAGCGAGGTCGATGTTGAGTATCCGCCTGAGGGCCTGTTTATGAGCAAGGAAGAGCTCGCTGAGCTTTATTCGGATAATACAAGCATTTTAGATTGGGGCTTTACATTTGACAACGACAGTCTAAAAGAAGCTGTCGGCATTGAGATTTTCCCTGACAATATGTATTTAGCTATCAGATATCAGACGAATGTTCCGGGAGTATCTCAGAAGGATTTTATGAAAAGCTGGAACAATGCAAAGACTTTTCTTGATAAGTATGTCGAAGGAACTCATTAATAGACATTATCTTTCATGATTAGAAAAAATAATCGTGAAAGATAATTTTTTTCATAGAAAAGTATTGACAACACTCGAAAAATAGTGTAAAATAATATTCGTCGCTAAAGACGAATATGGTGCGGGAGCATAGCTCAGCTGGGAGAGCATCTGCCTTACAAGCAGAGGGTCATAGGTTCGAGCCCTATTGTTCCCACCATAATGGCCTGGTAGTTCAGTTGGTTA
>JAEXUW010000003.1 GCA_023439835.1 Bacillota bacterium
GAGGGTGTGCTGGGTCTACTTTGTTATTCTCTCCGTCACCCTCGCTGACACTAAACAGCATTTGATTGCTGTTTGTCAAGGGCGGCGATTGTTTTGCGTTTTTTTCATTTTAGGTCTTGACTTTTAATAGTTAGTCTTTTCAATAGTTCAACCATACCGTTTCTATTCGGGGCTTACCTTTTTCTGCGGTTGTATATATTTGATTTTTTCTCCAATCAGATAACATACTGTTGTAAAGCTCATTGTCATAACCGGATAGCATGACTTTTCCAGAATGCTGCAGCAGTATTGTAAGCAGCTCAACGTGATCTGACTCACTCATTTCATGCGAATATTGCTTTTTCATTTTTCTTGTAGATAATAAGTAAGGAGGATCAGCATAAATAAATACTTCCGGGCGATTAAACCGCTGAATTACTTCAATAGCCGGTCTGCATTCAATTTGAGCTTCTTTTAATCTTAAGAATGCTTCAACAATCCAATCCGGCAGCTGATTCCAGTACTTAACTGCATATGCATACTCACGGCCAGCAACATCATTTTTCCAACCGCTCCTGCAGTATGTTCTAAAGCCGTGCCCTTGCCAGTGTTTCAGAAGAAAATTTCTTGCTCTTTCAAATGGCTCTGCTGAAACTGTATCATATGAATAATTATATTCTTCTCTGGAATATGGCGTACTCGCAATACTATATGATAATTTTTCGGGATCATTTCTTATACAAGCAAAAAGATTGACTACATCACCATCAATATCATTTATAGTTTCAATTCTGGATGGTGGCTTTCTAAAAAATACAGCTCCGCTTCCGAAGTAAGGTTCAACATAGCTTTTATGATCAATCATTTGATTAATAAGCCATTCTGATATTCTCCATTTAGCACCCGGATATTTTACTACTGTTCTTGTCATTTGCATTCCTCCTTTTAAAAATAGAAAAAGCAAGCTGACAGCCTGCTTTTTTTAACATATTGCGCTGTGCCAAAAAGGCACGGCTTTTTCTCTCTGCTTGTCGGCAGGGCTTATCGTCCTCTTCCTGAGCCGGAAGCTGATTTTTCCTTATCATGCTTCATTTGCTCTAGAAGCTCGCTGGCTTCACGCTTTAGCTTTTCGGCTTCAGGATCTAACGGTAGCTCAAGATTATGTAGCTTACAGTATTCAATGCATTTTTCCTCAAGCAGCTTGAAGTCACAGCAGCGTTGAGTTAGTTGTTCATGTGCTTTTTTCTTAGTTATAGCAGCATATAGCTTTTGAGATTTTTGCAAAATCATAGATTTATTTATATTGCACCATGATATCTGATTTTCAAGTAAGTTTTTGTAATTTAGTTCATCTTTGTTTAAAACGTTAAATTTATGAAAATCAATTCTTGTAACGACTGCAGGATGTATGGGTATCATGTTATTAAGATTGATTGCACCCCAGTGTCCCGAATTAATTTTTATAAAATCAATTTGATTTTTCATTTTAAGATGCTTTTCTTTTGGCGAAGTTAAAGGAGCATAGTAATAAAGACCGTTTACACATAAAATAATTCCAAGAAAGGGACGGTGCGCTTTGCTACTAAAACTGAAAGGAACTCGCTTATCGACTTGTAAAAGATGTTTTGCATAGTCGGCATCAGACAATGTATATAAACTAAACTTCACTTGATAACCTCCTAATTGAAAAAGGGGCTGAACTTAATTCAACCCCTTTACGTTTTCAGTTCCCACTTATGGTAGGGTACACCGCTTCTTTAGTTCCCACTCATGGTAGGGAACACCGCTTCTTTTGCTTCCACTTAAAAGGTAGGAAACACCGCTTTTGACAGTTTCCTGTCTACACTATTATTATACCCACAGAAAGAAAATATGTCAACAGCTGCAAGAAAAAATATTCGTGCCAAATGGGCACGGCTTTTTCTCTCTGCTTGTCGGCAGGGTTTTATCGTCCTCTTCCTGAGCCGGAAGCTGATTTTTCCTTATCATGCTTCATTTGCTAGCAACGCAAGTAGACTCTTTGTTTTGGCAGATAAATATGTCTAAGTGATTGTACAATGAAAGTGTTCTTCCAATAATACTGGAGCTTTTATACTCTTAAATTTTAACAAACCTCTTCCTTTGAAAATAAACACTTCTTCTTCTCCAATCTAGCATTTGCCACCCTTTAAATGGGAACTTTAGCAGTTCGTTTTTAGGATCAGATAGTTCTTGATTGTTGCTCACTATGTTTTTAAAATATGGGATTGACATTAAAGATTTCATATCTTTTACCTCCATTTTATAACTAAATAATAGTGTTGTCAACATTATTGCTTTGTTCTAAATTATTAATAAATAAAAAAAGCAAGCTGACAGCCTGTTTTTAATTATTATGTTGCGCTGTGCCAAATTGGCACGGCTTTTTTCTCTGCTTGTCGGCAGGGTTTATCGGCTGTTTTGATAGTTCTGTTCGAATTCAAATTGTCGCTTGAGCCTGTCGATGTGATATTCGTACTGATTTGTAAGACGTCCTGCCTGAAATGCTATTGTTGCCGCAAGCTCTCTTTTTGAATGCAGATATTCGCCGAAGTCAGAGCCGGAGCTGTAATTTGAGTTAGGATAATAACGTTCACCGCCCGCAGGCTTTTTCTCTTCTGCGTGTCGGCGCATTTTTTCCGTGCCGTTGAAATGCTCGGATATTTCACCATCAGAAGAAAAATATCTGTCGGGAGAACCACCAGAGTTAAAGAGCTTATGCTGTGCCAAATGGGCACGGCTTTTTTCTTCTGCCGGTCGGCGCATTTTTTCGCCCGCCTCAAGCTTTTCAAGAATCTGATTTTGCTTTATAGTGCTAAGCAGGCTGTTGCCGGCACGACTGTAAAAGTCATCAAGCTTATTCTTTTTAAAGTCCTTGTAAAGCTGTCGTTCGCCACCACCATAAATCCCTTCGAGCTTTTTTTCATAACCATCAAGCTCTTCAATGAAGCTGTCAAAATTTCTTTTCAGCTCAGGTGAGGAGTTAATTATTGAACGAACACAGCGATTGACCTTTTCACGATAAGGCTCAAAGCTCTCACGTCCGTATTGCCACAGCTGATTTTTAGGAAGCTCTGCGGCAAGGCGAACTATCTCGGAATTCTCGTTGTAGCTTTCCCGCTTGAAGTCAGGAAGAAGCGTCTGCCTTGATATTTCTGTGAGCCTGACAATCTGCTCACTTCCGATTAGCTTGTTGGCGACCTTTGATTTAAGCTTATCGAAAGCTTCAATTTCAAGCATATCCTTTTTCCGCTGACGTTTTTCATATTCAAGAACGGCAAAATGAATATGTACGTTGTCGGTGTTGGTATGAATGGCAGCAGTCCAATAAACATTATCGTCTTCAAGCTTTTTTGAGGAATGTATCATTTCTGACATTCCGCTTCGGGCGACATCTTTAAGTCTGTTGAGATTCAAGCCCTTGGGGGAAGTCACACCGCATTCTTCTAGAAATTCATTTGTAAAGCTCATGACTCCAACATATTTAGGACAGCCCTGAGCTTTGCTGTCTAGCTCAAGCTTGCGGTAGGCTTCAATCTGCTCACGGCTGAGATGATTGTTATTTAAATCAAAGATTCCGTCTGACTTCTCTTCATTTTTCATGTAGTCGAAAAAATCCTTGAACTCATCGTCGGTATGCTTTTGAAGGTCGAACGCTTCCGGGCGCTGCATATATTCCAAGAAATCATAGCCGCCGACCATATACTTGTCAGCCTGAAAGAATTCCATTGAAAAGATAATGCCCGGTGTTTTGCTTTCAGCCATTACTTTTCACCTCTTGCCGCTGAGGAATGCTGAAGCCCGGTTATCTTCTGAGAAAGTGTGTTCATGGATTTTTGAACCCACGGATGAGGCGCATCGTCAACTGGGGTGTAATTCTCGCCCGGTGATTTTGATAGTCCGGTTGAAATCATACTGTTGAGAATCTCCAGTATGACGAACACCTTCTTGCTCATATCATTATCAATCTTTTTGATTTTGTCGAGCTGTTCAAATATCATTTTGTTTTTGATATCTTCACAGGTAGTATCCTGCATTTTTCTCTGGTACACCTCTCGCACAATCTGCTCAAAGCATTGTGATTGATTATTCCCGCTGGACCGAACAAGCTCATCCCACATGTCGCTTGCTTCCTGAGAAAGATAGAAGAACTTTTCTATCTTTCCATTTTTATATCTAGCCATTTCTTCTCCTTCCGTTCATCTTGATGTCGATTAGCTGTATTTCAAATATGCCCTTGATATGAAAAAGTGCGTTACCAATAGATATTTTGAAAGAGCATAAGGGGCGTGACCCCACGCCCTGTTTAAAAACTCGGCAGTGCCGAGTTTTTCGTGGTTTTCCAATGGGGACACAATACTAAAAATACTAGCACTTTGCTAGCTGAAAAATTCCATATGCTAGCTAAAAGCTAGCAGTTTTAAACGAGTTACTAGCAGTTTGCTAGCAGTTTTTCAAGGCGAAATATCAATAATAGCAGCTTACTAGCACACAAATTGAAGAAAACTTGTTATTCAAATTAAGCCATTTCACAATGATTTATCATGCTGATTAAGCTCATATTCAAACAGAGAATATAGCTTGTCGAGCTTTTTGAGAACGTTGATGTTAATGTTTGTGACAGCTTCGATTGAGGCTTGAGTGCTTTCATGATTTTCTGAGATAGCCTCTTTTGAAAGAAATTGTATGGTAGGAACAAGTGATTGAGAAAAGAATTCATGACGGTTTGTGACATACAGCCTTACTATTTCCTGCAAAAGCTGATTGCGGCTTTGATATTTTTCTTTTATTACAAGCTGATCAAGAAGCTTAACCAGGAACGGATCAACGTCACGGATTTTTAAATCTGCCAATCTAGTCACTATCCTTTCATCGTCAGCTCATACGCCGCTATCTTATAGCTTCCGTCTATCCAACTCCTAAGCTCGCCCTTTGCGTTTATAATGCTACCTTTTTTGACCGATGAGGAAACGAATTTTAACAGCACTGGATCACTGATATATATTCTTATCAGGTCGGAAAATGATTTTCCGCCTTTGATGTATGATGGTCTTTCAACAACAATATCAAGCTCAATTGATTTTGCTCCCGGAGTATACTCGCAGATGTTTGAAACATATCCGCTTAATGAGCAACGGTTATTTGGATTTTTAAATGGCATAATGGAAACCTCCTAAAAATTATTCTGTGCCAAATTGGCATGGCTTATCTTTTCATGCTGTAAACCTGCTCTGGAATTGAAGCAGCAGCGTTGTTTTGCTTTAGCACCCCTGTGGGTTGCTTAATTCCAACGTCGGGGAAGGGGAGAGGTTTATTGTCAGCTTCAATCTGTTTGCTTTCTTCAAGCTTCAATAAATCCTCATCAACCTGATTGATTATCATTTTTGATACTGCTTGAATTTCTGAAAGCACCGACTTGAGCTTATCAATTGGTGGTTTTCCGCTATCGCTCCATGCGGCTATGTAGGGGAAGGAATATTCGCTTGTGTCCATATCGAAATGACTTGCGACGATAAAAGCAACACTTTCAGCCTGAAGTTCCTTATCATTGCGGGAAGCATTCTGAATGGCGGTTTCTTTTTTTACATCATGCAAAAGGCAGTGTGCGGTTTCGTGAAAAGCTGTCTTTAAGGTTTGAAGGTCTGACATCCCTGTCTTGACAGCAATTTTATTCTCCATGTGTGAGTAATAGCCCTTTGCACCCGACGGGATATCCTCAAAGGTTATTTCTGTTCCGGCAACAGCAGCAAGCGAATTCAGGATACATTCCTTTTTATCCTTTGGAACATCGCCTGACAGCTCAGTGTCTAAAATCTGAGGAAGCTCCTTTCCGGAGGTTTGTGAAACGTCAAAAACGTAAGCCTTTTTAAACCGTAATTCCTTGAATGTCTTTTCGACTGTTTCAGTCTGTTCCGTTCCGTCAGCGTTATAGACCTTGTTTCCTTTCTCGTCTAAAACGGCGGTGGTATATTCAATAATTTGATTGGTCTTGGTGACTACGGGGGCAAGTATAGCGATTCCTTTTTGCCCTGCGTCAACCTGTCGCCCTAGCTGCTTCCATGTTGAGTAGCCGGCGACAAGTGTAGCTTCAGGCTTTTGCATAGCAATCAATACAGTGTTGTTCATGCTGTAATCGTGAAACTTTGAACAAAATTTGAGATAGCTTTTGAAGCTTTCAGAATTGAACACGTCAAGAACGCCTTGATTTATTCTTTCAAAAAGCTCATTCATTTCATCCTGCTTTTTCTGTGCATAGGCTTCCTTTTCTTTTGGCGAGAAGCTTTTTTTCTTGTTGTAAGCCATGATTATTCCTCCTGCTCATCATCTGTAACAGTAATAACGGCGTGAGTTTTTTCTTCTGAAAGGTCAATGCCGCCGGCTTTTATTTTGTCGTGCAATGAGCATATCAGCTCGGATGAAGTGGAATCGCTGTAAACAAGAAGCTCCTGAAGCTGAGCCAGAGCTTCTTTCTCATTCTCACAGTCAAGCTGTGAAAGAAGTGTACGTTCTTCAATAGTGAGCCTTCCGGGGGTTAATAATGCTATTTTATCATTCATAAAAAATCTCCTTTTTCCTTTGTGCCAAATTGTCATAACACTATCTCCCCATCTGCTTGCTTATTTCTGCGACCTGTGCGGCGATATTGTTTTTAATAAGATCAGCTTGAGAAGGCTTTGCTGTTGCTTTGAGCTTTGGCGGCTTTGGTTCTTCACGAATTTTTCCTGTTGTTTGCTTTACAGCGACCTCCGGGAAGGGAAGATCCTTTTTATCTTCATGCTTTTCTTCGACGGCATGATTTATCTTGCTTTGAGCTTTTTCCTCTTTGGGCATATCAGAAACAGGAGAGCTTTCGTTTAAGGCTTTGACCTCAAGCCGTCCGTTTTGGGTTGGCTGTGCTTTCCACTGTGAAATCTCATTTTCTGAAAGACCAAGTGTTTTTAAGCACTCGTCAACGCTTTTTGGCATTTTGTAATAATCTCGTATCTCATCATCGAAACGCTCATCGAAGCTGAGCTGCTTCCCGTCAGCGGTTTTGAAAACAAATACATTGCCTTTAGGAAATTCATCAATCTCAACGGCTATACCATATTTCTGCAAAATATCCTCAGCCCTGCTGCTGATGAAGCTCTCGCTTTGCAGCTCGTTAATGCTTTTACTTTCTGGAGCAATGTTGAGCCTGATATTTTCAACGGCTACTGCTGCTACACCCAGTGTCATGAGGCAGTCCTCAATAGACCTTGGCATATTGTAATTCTTACGCATTTCAGCATCGAACCGTTCGTCGAACACAGCCTTTTCACCGTGATTGTTAATGAACACATAGACGTTGCCTTTTGGGTATTCCTCAACCTGAACATCGACATATCCGCCTTGCTTAATGCTTACAGGCGGTTGAATAGTTTGCTTGATTTCATCAATAAGCTGTTGCTTTTCTGCAAAAAAGCTTGAAATTTCTGAAAGCGCCTTATCTGGTTTTGAGTAATTGTTATCAACAAACTCTTTCAAGAAAGCCCGATTTTTAAGCTCGGTCAGCTCATCAGTTTTAATCAGCTGCTTGTTTGTGCAATCCACTGTCATCAAATATCCGTTGTCTTTATAGGACATATAGTCTTTGAAATTCTTAACTAAATCCTCACAGAAGCGTTTTTCAACAAGCTTATCAAAAATTTCAGCACCGTCCTTTCCGAAGTATTCACGGTGGGGGAATTCAGGCATAGCGTGCTGTGCGTATCTTTCAAGCACAGACAAATCAAGGTGCTTGTAGAATTCGCTCATTTCCATGCGCATTTTCTTGGTCGCAGTAGGCGAGGATACTTTAAACTCAACAAATTCAGGGGTTGTTCTTTTGAACGAAGAAAGCTCCTGAACAAACGGTTCAAGAGCTTTTGACACAGCGTTAGTATTTTCTTTAAGAGCTTGCGTAACACTTGAAACAGCAGATTTCAGACTGTTTTGTTCCTCAAAATAGTTCTTATGGTCGAGCGACTCATAGATTTTTTCAAGAATGCTATCCCTTGTGAGCAGAAGTCCGATTCCAGGAGTTGTAATATCAATTTCACTGAAATGATTGAGAATATCCTGCCTGATTGCGGTTTCTCTTGACTTTTCGATAATATCCTCCTTGCTTTCAAATTTCAGCTCTTTAGCATAACGGTTAAAGTCAAGCTGAAGGCGGTCCTCGATTGATTTAGGCTTTTTGTCGGGAAGAATTCCTCTTTCACGAAGATAGTCAGGAACAAAATTCAAAAGCCTTGAAAAGTGTCTTTTGATTTCCTGACGGTTAAGCTCAAGATATCCCTTTTGTGAAAGCTCATACATAGGGATTGAGGAACGTCCGTCCTCTGCCGGGAACATGATGTTGTCACCCTCATCAATTCCACGCTTGAGAGCTGATTTTGACAGCATTTTGTCGGCAAGGTTCTTAGTCATATAGCTTGCCTTGATTACCGCACCGCTTACAAGAAGATTCACACCGTGCGCTAGTTCTTTTGGGATTGAATAGTTTTCTGCCATAAAACTCACTCCTATCTAATCATTTTCTTGACATCGTTGATGATATCTTCATTCTGCTTGAAAAAGTCTGAAAGATTTTTCAGTGGGATTTCCTTATCCTCATAAGAAGCTTCAATGAATGTCATGAGCTGGTGACGGCTCTTCACACCGTCATAGCTGCTTTCAGGGTAAGGCTTTTTTAATGTTCTGTTAATTACAATACTATAATCCTTGACATGCTCTTTTGAGAAAGCATTGAAATTCCTCTCGAAGTCAGCCATGAAGCGTTTTTCAAGGATTTTCTCAAAAATAAATTCCCCTTTATCACCGAAATACAGGCGACAGGGGAAGTCAGGCATTTTCACTTTTGCAAACCTCATCAGAAGTGCAGTGTCGATATATTTGTAGAAGTATTTTATCGGCATATCCATAGTGATGTGCTTGTTGTCGGGGAGCATGAGAGAAAAGTTAACAGCTTGAAGCTTGTTTTTCTTTGCAACCTCAAGCTCACGTTCAAACGGTGCTAAGCAAATGTCAACACTTTTTTCGGGGACGTTCTGTGCAAGCTTGCTGATTGCACCGTCGAAGTCGCCGGCACAGTCGGTTATTGCGGTTTCAAATTCTGAAAGAAACTGCGGTATCGTCATGAGCAGACCTGAGTTATCCTGACTGACATCAGCCTGAGCGAAATACTCATAAATTGACTGATGCTTTGTGATACCAGACGCCATGAGGATGATATTATCCTTGCTTTGCTTTCTAATGCTTTTGAGATAGAATTTGTGTTCGGCTTCAATCTTTGATTTAAGGGACGGGTACTTCTTTCGAAGAAAACCACGCTCGGCCAGAAAAGCCGGCGCTGTTTTTTTAAGCATATCCCACCTTTCCTTGACCTGCAGGGATTTGACGGTAATGCTTTGCGTAATATCCTCCGGATAGAACAGATAATCTTTAGGCAAGGCACTTGCTGCTGCCGCTTTTTGCAGCAGACGCTCCGACATTCGGCTGGTAAGTCTGTTTGCGCCAAGTATTAGCCGACTTGCGAACAGATAGCCGCCCTCAGCAAGCCTGCTGCTTTTTTTCTCTGACATGGGGTGTCCTCCTTTGTTGCAAACTTGTTTGTTAATTTGGCTCATTGTTAACTTTAGCGTTCAATGCCTTAACATCCATTTTAATATCGGCAATACAGTTGCTCATATTATCTATACGCCCATGAATGCGGTCAATATCTTCTAGATTACTGACTTCTTTTATCTCTCTTTTATAATAGATTATAAAAGAAAATGCTATTAACAGCATTAAAGAAAGCGCTAAGAAGCTTGCTAAAATTACGCCTACTAGTTGTAAAATAAACAATAATAAAGGGGTCATGATTATCACTCTCTTTCAAATTATAGAATGTTAGTTAAGACTTTTATGCTAATTATCTCTTAAGAGAGCCTTGCGGTGGGGGAATGGTCGGGGGCTTGATTCCGACATTGGGGAAGGGGAGCTGTGAGTTGCTTTCTTGCTTTGCAAAAAAAGCTTCCTCAAGTGTATCTCGCAAAAGCCCTGTGCCTGGGTTACTGCTGTTGCTAATCCATTCCTGATAAACAGAATTAACAGGGCGATCAAGCTTTAAAAGCTGTTCGGCTTCTTTATCAGTCAGATCCTCAAGCATTATCAGAATATCTTTTTTAGTTGATATCTCATAAGCTGATTCAATTGCTTTTTCAGCGCCTGATTTTTTAACTTCTGCTATATATTCATTAAATTCAGCGGAAGCTTTTTTGATGAGCTGTTCGCAAGGCGATTTTGTTTCTTCTGAAACTGTACTTATTTCTGATTCAAGGGCATATTCCAAGTCATCGAACCCGTTATGTACAAATTGCCCCTGCACCTTAAAAAAATCCTCCGGCGATATCGAACCGTCATACACAAACGGATCAAAATCATCGTCAAAGCCGGCGCTGGGCTTTTCACTCCATATCATATCTTCAGGGAGATTCTCTGGACGTGGATATCGCAGTGAACTGTCGATAGTTTGTTGTGCCTGCTGAAGAGCAGTTATAACACTGTCATAATCAAAATAGCCATTCTTTGAGGAATTGCTATATATGTCATTTTGGTCTTGGATACCAGCCAGAAGCTCGTTTATTTGAACTATTTTATCGGAGTGTATGTGCTCAGACATTTGAGCTTCCGTCATGCTTTTTTGAAATTCTTTCACAGCAGAATTAAAGCTAGAAAAATACCGTCCGCTGTCCCACTCGATAAGCCCGTTTTGTGTTTTTACACCTGAAGCAATAATAAACGGTGTCGGATCGCTTTCAGGATTGAGCGTTGTTCGCTTTATGAGCGTGTCGTTGCCATTCTTGTCGATGATGGAATAAATGGTTTCTTCCTCTGAATTTAGCTTAAATGCG
This sequence comes from Bacillota bacterium, assembly GCA_023439835.1. Lineage (GTDB taxonomy): Bacteria > Bacillota > Clostridia > Oscillospirales > Ruminococcaceae > SZUA-444. The sequence goes on from JAEXUW010000003.1 coordinate 10,896, forward strand.
GTTTCAGGGGTTTGATTCATCTGAATTTTATAGCCACCGCTATTGAGCATTAATGCACACTCAGCGCCGATGCGTGACATCCGCAGAAAGTCCTCAGTATTTTCGCCTAGCGTTTTTCCGGTTGCAAAATGAACCTGTTCAGAATTTGCGGTGCGGATATTAATGTCAAGATAAATGCCCTCGCTTCCACCATAATTAACATCATAGGTAATATCGGCGGTGTCGGTCGGCAGCTCGCCGGCGAAGCGTGTGAAATTACTTTCCGAGAAAAGAAAATACTCATCCGGGAGCAAGTTGTTCTCCTTCAGATGAGTATTAAGCTTTTCAAAAACTTCCTTTGCGTTTGCAGGACCGAGCTTTTTCACCCGGCGCTGTTCATCCGGCTCACTCCACCGAAACAGGTCGATTGTCTGAATTGCTTTTGACATGTGAATTCCTCCTCAAAATAAAAAACGCCCAAATCGAGCGTTTATGTATAATATTTATTGTTTTTTTCTTCTTAGTATGGCATTGTATGATATTTCATTTGCTGACCTAATCTTAAAAAGTGCTTCAAATTCACCAATATCAATAATCAGTAGCTGAGGTCTTGATTGCATTTCAAATATTAGTAAGGTTTTTGTGTTATACTCAATATAGCTTTCTTTAAAACTTAGTAATGAATATTTTTCTCCTTTGTCATTTACAAATGCCTTCAGCTGTAAAGCACTTTTTTCTGTATTATCAATCAAAAGAAAAAGCTTTTTTTCTTTAAATGAAATTTTATTAGTGTCAGTAGGAATAAACTCTATCGATAAAAGCACATTGTTTCTAATTACTCAATTCGTTGGTTGCATGTTATATCTACTTGTTATTTCTCCATTTGTATGGGTTAAGAAGAAAGATAAAACTGCTTTTACTAAATATTCTAAAAAACATCTCCTTATTGTATTTATGTTTTTAATTGTGGCTTTACTTTTTGTTTCAGGATTTATATTTAGTTTTCTCTTTAACTTCATTTAATGTTCTGATTATTCTTCGTGTTGCAATAAGTATTATAGATAAAGACAAGGTTGCTTCTACCAGTTTGCGAAATGTTATATAATCAATATAAAACGAAAGTAAAAACAGATAAATTCCGCAGCGAGTCGCCACTGAAATTTTTCTCAACATTACATAAAAGATAAATCCAACGCAACATGATAACAATATTTGAATAATAATCATTGCACTTAAATTTCCTTTCTCACTATTTGCTTGAGTTTCTTAACTTGAAAAATATGCTTTCCGATTTTTGTTTGTGTATAATTAGTTTGATATTCTAGAGGAAAGCCAACAAATATAACTAGCATTGCTAAGACGGGGTAAATTTTTGCAATTTCAATTCCCGATAAGATTATAACGATCGGTATTAAAGCTGAGCCGAGTGCCAGAGGAATGCTTATTTTAAGAATCATTGAAATTATCCAATCATATATGCTAAACATGAGGATTGCGCTAATAATTATTTTAAGCATTGACTTTACCTCACAAAAGAAAATACTCATCCGGGAGCAGGTTGTTCTCCTTCAGATGAGTATTGAGCTTTTCATCACCTGCTTTAATCAAACTTGTCGGAAATTCTCTTAACATATTGTGTTCACCAACAATCTCCGAAAGGCTATCTTTCATAAAAACAGGGGTTTTGTTTTTCTTGCATTCGTTTACAATATCATCAATCCATGTTTTTTGTGGAATGACCTTATTTCTGCGATTGCCCGTTTCTGCACCGATAATCACCCAATCCCAAAACTCCAATGCATTAAGCGTTGCGGCATCAATAGGAGCAAGCAGGGGTTCAAGAGAAAGAAAGGTGTGACCGTGGTCGGAAGCTCCGCATTCAAAGCGGGGATTTATGCCTGTTCTGGTTGTGCCATACCAGAAATTATTGTTATCCGGTAAAAGTCCTAATTGCTTGTATCTCTGTCCGTTTTTTGTAAGGAACAAATACTGATGTTGCGGAGCAGCTTCACAAGCCTTAAACACCTCTTGTATCCATTCATCTGGTATCCAATCTCCAAACAAATCAGCCATAGAACATACAAAAATATTCTGAGGACTTCTCCATTTTATCGGCTCATCAAGGCGATATTTGTGAAATGTAGGATCAAACATGTACGGATATGCACAAAATCTGTTGCCACTTACTTGTCCTGTTTTATCTGCATAAAATGGTTCCGATAAAATATGCAGTCTTCTATCCGGAGCGGTTTCTATAGAGCCTCCGAATCTATGTGTTATTTTCTTTGCATAGCAGTATTCGCACTCATGTAAACAACCTGTTACCGGATTCCATGTGCTGTCGCACCACTCAATTTTCGTTTTTTTCATTTTTGACCTCCTAATATTTATTTCATATAATAAAAAAGCACCTGAAACTCAGATGCTGCTTGACAAATATTTGTTTTGTATATATAATAAAAGCAGAAAGGGCTATCGTTTAGACGGTTAGTTCCGAAATTGGGTTAAATAACCGCAATCTTTGGTCGGAGGGCGGTTATTTTTTTCTGCCTGTATGTAAATCTCTTAGCAAGATTAATATTATAATCAAAACTATAAGATACTCCATTAGCATCACCCCCTTCCTTTTGGGGATAGGGAGCTAACCGCCTTGCCGTTCGACACCTTTCTGCTGTAAAAAATTATAGCACAGCAAGAAAACCTTGTCAAATCATGTTGACTTTTGATGTAACATATTGTATCATATAGCTATTCCATATTTTATCATGTTATTTTCCCGCCGGATATTCGGCGGGGTTTTTTTGTGCCAAATGGGCACAAGGCGGTTATCTCTTTATCCCGCCTTGGCTTTTGGTGGTGTCGCTTCCGAGCTTTGACAGTATATCCTTCACATCGGTTTTCATGATCTCAAGCTCACCCTGTGACATTTCTTTCTTCACGGTTATTTTTTGAGGAAGCTCCATAAGCTTTGAAAGATTGTCTGCAATAGCGTCCGGAGGTTTAGCGTTATCAAGAATACCGCCTTGCCACAGCGGACCGATAAGCCCCTTGTGGTTGATGTTATTCTTGCACTTGATTGATGAGCCTCCGGCAGTCTGAAACTGCTCAAGGTTTTTGTTGTAATCATCCAGAAGAAAATCATTTTTGCCGATTCCGCCTGGTATGAACTCTGACTTGTCACAGCCCATCGGCGTGAAGATTCTGTGTGAAATATCAATTTCGGGGAGATGCTTTGAAATCCATTCATGCTTTTCCTGTTGACAATAAGGCGGTTCGCCTTCGACATAAGCAGAAATAATGAAAATTTCAGCTTCGGGATAGCTTTCTGAAAACAGCTTAACACCGTCAACAAGATTTTGAAAGGGCTTTAGCTCCTTGAAAAAGTCCTTTTCAAACATGCGCTCAAGGTATCTGTCTTCATCATGGAATTTTGCAAGAGTACCGTCCATATCAAGAAACAACCTCTTGCCACTGTTTTTGTCGTCCATTGCTAAACCTCCTGTCAGTTTTATAGCCTCAATAAAGGTGCGGTCTGTGTCTGAAAGCTCATAGCTCTCAATTTTGTCGATTGACTTGAAGAGAACACAGCGGTCGGAGTTTTTTTCATAGATTAAGTCGTCGGGCTTAAAAAATCCGCTGTCAGCAATTTCACTGACGGCGGAATTCGCATATATCTGACATACAAAGCGATAATTGTCTGAAAGAAACTTGCCGGTTTCATTGGTGTCAACAAGGCTGAACACCATGTATTCATTGTCCATGCTTACCTCCTCGGATAGATTGTTGCAGGAATTTCTGCCGTTTGTAAGTTTACCTTATTTTCAGGCTTGACATTTGATTTAAGCGGTGTGACATCGTTGGAAACATCGTCCTCATCATCTGAGATATATACATCGTCCTGTGGCTTGTCAAGGCTGAGCTTGCTATTTACAACAGCTATTCGTGCAAGCTTTTCCTTTAGCTCCTCACTATGCTCAAACGGCTTGAACTGATTCTCCTGTGCCTCTGACAGATTTATTTCTGCTTTTTTAAGACAGTCAGAAAGGTTATTAACCTTTGCAGAAATACTGCTTTTAACAGAATTCTCAATGCGGATTATATTACCGACATTGTTATTCAGCTCAACCTCAACAGGGTATTTAAGCTCACCATGAATAATAGCCATGCATTTCCCGCCTGAAAAGGCTGACTTTTCAAGCTCTAGTGAAAAGCCCATATATTCGCCGAGCTTTCGGCTTTCACCGGAAACAAGGCATTTAGTTATTTCGTTGCACAGCACATCGCCTGCATCTTTTCTTTCGTCGAAAAGCTTGCCTTTAATGTTTATTGAAAATTCCTCTTTGACGTTTTCCTGTGAAAAAGCAAGGTCTTTTTTCGCCTTTTGAAGAAGCTCTGAAAAGTTTTGAATTTCAAAGGGTAGCTTTTTCTCGACCAGATCCTGAAGCGCAAACATTTCCTTCTGATGCTCAGACTCCAAAAGCTTGAGCCTTGCAATATCATTGTCAAGCTCCAGCTTCTCCTTGACCAGAGGATTTCCTGAAGTGATAGCCTGCATTTCAGAATATGTAAGCACCATTTCGTCAACATCCTCACATACACGGGCAGGCTCCTTTGACGTCATAACCTGTGAGATGAATTTCTGCTTGGTTGTAATAATATTGAGCATATATGTGTCAAAGGTTTCAGCTGTGGTGTAGTGAAGAACTTCAACCTCAGAAAAGCTGTTACCTTGTCTGAGAATTCTACCATTGCGCTGCTCCAGATCTGCCGGTCGCCACGGAATATCAAGGTGATGAAGCCCTGCTAGTCGGTCTTGAATATTAGCTCCAGTCCCAAGCTTTGAGGTTGAGGCAATTATTACACGCTTATCTCCCGAACGAAGCTGAGCGAACATTTCAGCACGCTTCTGATCGGTTTTGGCATCACCGGCGGCACATATTTCATTTTCGGGAATTCCACGGCGCTCAAGCTCCTCTCTTATGTAGGAATAAATGCTGTATTTCCCGTCATCCTCGTTTATGGCTATATCACAGAAAACAACCTGAACACCCTTGTCTGCGGCGGTCTTATCATAAATTCGCATGATGTTATCAACGCATTTGTTGACCTTGCTGTCGGGTGAGTTTTCTGAGGAAGCGTTAAGACAGCGTGAATCAAGTCCGAGAAGTCTTGCTTCATGAGTGATTTTTAGCATGTTATCCTCTTTTGGATCAACACTGCCAGTATGTATCATTTCAGCTCTTTGAGCAAGAACCTTCATGTATGCTTTCTGAAAATCATTAGGCTGTGCAACAACAATCTGTGGCTTTCCACCATTGATTTCAGGAACGGGGAGCTTCACCATATCAGCTGTCTGGATATCCGAGAATTCCTTATACATCTGCATAAGCTCAGGGATATTAACAAACTTAGAAAAGCGCTTTTTCATCTGAAAGCCGTTGCCGGCAGGCTTCATTTCAAGCTGTGAAACAACCTCGCCAAAGGTTGAAGCCCAGTCGTCAAAGGTGTCAAGCCCAGAGCTTTTGAGAAGATCAGGGCGAAGATAGCGCTTCATGGTGTAAAGCTCAACCATCGAATTGCTCACCGGAGTGCCTGTTGCAAATAGAATGCCCTTGTAATCTGTCTTTTCGTTTAGCCACTGACATTTCATCAGCATATCCTCAGATTTTTGTGCGGCTGTTGTGGATAAGCCTGAAACATTCTTCATCTTTGAAACAACGAGGCAGTTTTTGTAGTAGTGCGCCTCATCAACAACAAGATAATCAAAGCCGAGCTGTTCAAACTGAAGGGAAGTATCCTTGTTGTTAGTTGAAAGAAGCTTCTCAAGCTTATTGTCGAGTAGCTTCTTCTGACGTTCAAGGTCTTTGATTGAGGACCTGTCCCTGTAATCTGTATCCTCAAGAGCGTTTATGATTTCATCACGTTCACGCTTTAAAAACTGACGGCGATATTCAGTTGACATTGTTATTCTTTCAAACTGAGTAAAGCTCATGATAACAGCGTCATAATTTCCTGTTACACATCGTGCAATGAATTTCTGACGGTTGTTTTTCTCAAAGTCCTTAGGAGTGGCAACCATAAGCCTTGCGGTCGGATAAAGCCGCCCCCACTCTGAAGCCGTTTGCAATGTAAGGTGCTTTGGCACGACTACACAGGCTTTATTGATAAGTCCAAGCCTTTTCTTTTCCATTGTGGAAGCTATCATTTCAAAGCTCTTTCCTGCACCGACACAGTGAGCTAAAAGAGTATTTCCGTTGTATTTCGCCCTGGCGATTGCCGACTTCTGATGGGTTCTTAAAACGATAGACGGGTTCATGCCGGGGAAGCTCTGATGCTCACCGTCATAATCCCTTCCCTTGATTGAATTAAAAAGCTCATTGTATTTTTCAACATATCTGTTTCGGCGGCTTGAATTGCTCCAAAGCCATTTCGGAAAGGCTTCCTTCATCTGTCTTGCTTTTTCTGTTGCAAGCTGTGTTTCTTTGCGGTTAATGACATAGGTTTCAGTGCCGTTGTCATTGACTATTTTGTCACGGACAATAGTATCACGCTGATTAAGAAGATTTTCAAAAATCGCATAGCTGCTCATGCGCTTTGTGCCGTAGGTTGAGGTTGCGGCAACGCTTCCGTCCTGAGATTTTCCGCTGATTTTGTATTCACCTGTTCTTGTGCGTCTGACGGGGTAGCCGTAGGGCGTGTTTGTGCTTGCTTTTGCATATTCCTGCAAGAATAGGTTGTAATCATCAATGTCTATCCATGAAGCACCTATTCGAACGGATATCTCAGTAGCCTCCAGGGTTTTAGGAATAACCTTTTCAAGAGCTGTGACATTTCTCGAAAAAAGCTCAGGGTTAATAGAAGCATAGTGACTTGCGGTTTTGAGCTTTTCACGAACATTGCCCGAAAGATATTCAGAAGCTTCTTCATAACCGTCAAACATGAAGTCAGCGCTGTATTTTTCAGGTCGCTGAAAAATCATTCCCTTATCTGTCAGCTCAGAAATCATAGAAAAAGGCTCCTGCCTGCAAAGCTGAGCCATGTATGGAATATCGACACACCCCTTGATGTCTAAAGAAACTTGAAGAGCTTCTATTGAAGTGTCAACCTGAGTGATTTCAATGGTTGGTCTTATTGTTCTTTCTGAAAAAAGTTCAGTCTTTGAAACGGTTTTCTTTTCGCTGTCAACAATTTCTAAAGCACTTATTGTGTTATAGTCATCGTCAATTGCAAAGCATGATTTATTTGCGATGTCAGATATATATCCGTTCTTTTTGACAAAATCGTCATAGACAAAGTTCAGCTCTTTTTGCAAATCCTTGAGCTGTTCATCGGTACAGCCATTCACCTGAGCGTTTATCACTTCAAGCACAGAATTTCTGACCTTGTGCATGCCTTTTATTCTTTCTAGAGTTTTGTCAGGAGCAGATACCTTTGTCATGCTTTCATTTTCACGAAAGTAAAGTGTATCATTAATAAGTGTGTGAGTGTAGTTTCTTACAGACGGATCAGCAGGAATTACTTCTGCTGTTGCTGCTTTTTTATCGTTAAAGGAAGCTAATGCGACAGTCGGGCGAATTTTTGCATGAAGCCTTGAAAGCGCTGTGCTTAAATCCTCGGTGAAGCTTCTGTTTTCATAGGGTAGAAGCGTTGTTACTCGACTATCATCACCGAATTTTCCTCTCATTCTTTCGTCATAAGCCATTCTTCCGATCATCATTTCAGGGTGGTCGGAAAAATACTTATTGACGGGAATACCGTCTTCTGTGTAGGAAAGAGAAATCCAGTCAGGCTCTTCAATTGTCATTGTTTCACGCTTTTGCAAAAAGATAATATCCGAAGTAACCTCTGTTCCCGCATTAGCTTTAAAAGCTGTATTCGGAAGTCTGACTGCTCCGATTAAATTACACCGCTCGGCAAGATACCGTCTGAATTTATCATCCTTTTTATCAAGCGTTCCCTTCGAAGTGATGAAAGCGACAACGCCGCCGGGCTTGACCTTATCAATTGCCTTGCCGAAAAAATAATCATGAATCTGAAAGTTGTATCTGTCATATCTTTTGTCGGGTATTTTAAAATTCCCGAAAGGAACGTTTCCTAAAACAACATCAAAGCTGTTGTCATTATGCTTTGTGTTTTCAAAGCCTGTTATCTGAATATCCGCAGTCTGGTGAAGCTGTTTTGCTATTCGTCCGGAAACGCTGTCAAGCTCCACACCATAAAGTCTGGAGCTATTCCTTGTTTTTTCAGGCAGAAGAGAAAAGAAGCTTCCGACACCCAGCGCCGGCTCAAGAATGTTACCGCCTTCAAAGCCGAACCGATTAAGCGTGTTATGCATTGCTTCAATGACCTGCGGGGGAGTGTAAAAGCTTGTCAGTGTCGATTCTCTGGCGGCGGCATATTCATCTTCTGAAAGTAAAGCTTTAAGCTGTGCGTATTCACTGCTCCAGTTGTCGTTAAGATTATCAAACGCCTGTGGGATTCCACCCCATCCGGAATAACGGGCCAGTATTTTTTGCTCGGCGGCAGTAGCAAGTCGTTGCTCTGCTTCAATCGCCTTAAGTGTTTGTATGGCTTCAATGTTTGCTTTGTATTTAGTTTTCTGACCGCCTGAAATTACATCATCGGGGGAAAAGTGATAGTCGGTTTTTATTTGACTGTTATTTTCAGGCTCTGTAACAAAAGGGGAGGGGATATTCTTTTTAAAAAGTGTTTGTGCAGCTTCAAGCATTGTTGATAATTCAACAGAAGATAAAACCTTATCAGCATTTATGCTGTTTGTTTTGTTTCCGAATTTATCTGGGATAACAAATTTCAGCCAATCCCCTGAATCTGACACGTTAAAAATAATATTGCCGTCGCTTTCATTTTTCTTTAAAAGCCCGGCATCTGAAAATCTTTTTATCTGCTCATCGTTAAGTATCATTGGAATGTATGCAAGACTTCCCGTTTTGTAGTTGTGAACATCAGCGGAAGCCAGGTCATAGCAGTTTGCAGTAATTGTTGTATCATCCATGACATACAGGTTGTTGCCCGTGCGTTCTGAATCCTCAGCTGCCTTTAAAGCAAAATCAAGCATATCGTCAATATGAGTGCGTTCTCCACGCTGACGTGCTTCCTCACGCTCTTTAAGCTCTTTTTCTATTTCCTCCGGGTTAATATCATCAAGAATAGTATCTGTGCTGTTTTCAGTGGAGATTTCAAATGTCAGCTGTTCGGGAACATATTCATTTTCAACAATTACAGGCTCGCTTTTGCCTTCCTTATCCTCAGTCAGAACAACAAGCGCCTCAAACTGCTCGGTATACATTTTTCTGAATAACGGATAGCCTCTTTTAAAGGACTCTACATCTAAAAGCGAAACGGATTCATCATTGATGCTGTCAATTAAAAACTCACGTTCCTCGACAATAACCTTATCACCGATACTGAACGAACGTTCTTCTTTCGTCTGCTGTGTAATTTCAGCGTTGTTGTCAGGTGCGAACATTTCTTGCGTTTCTTCAATCGACTTGTATATATACTCACGAAACAATGCTTGTTCCTGCAGAACGTCAAAGAAGGTGACACGGTTGGTTTCTTCGTTTATTGAGAACACTTTGAGTATTCTGTCATCCTCAAGAATAATGTCATTGATTTTAAAGGTGTGAGGAATAGGAGTGAGATATCGACCGCTTTCAATAAGGCTGTCGATTGTTTTTGCTGCCTGTGTCCAGGAGAAGCGAAAGGTTTTGTTATCTTCTCTATCCGGGAAATAAACTGTGAAATCAATCCCCTTAGAATCGTGGTTTGAAAAGCCCTGTGCGGGAATTATCTTGAAATCAATGCTGCTTCCGCCAATGCCGTATTCCTTTTTTAGAAAGGAAGCCTTTTCGGCGAGAGTTAAGCCGTCATCCTTAAAAGCATGATATATTCTTGTTTTTCCGCTTTCAGTGTTTGAACCGTGATTACAGACTTCCTCAAAGCAAGCCTTCATTATTTCTTCGGTAAAAACAAAAGCGGCGTCGTCTGACACCGCTTCATTAGCTGTATTTAGTATCGTGTGTGATAAACTATCTCCTTCATGATTATGCTCTCCGACCATCTCGCCCATTCCATTTCCCACTGGAGAAGCTCCCTGTATTCCGTCGGACGAGGACCGTTCTGCTTGCAGTACTGATCCCACAGGCTCTGCATCCGTGCTTGAGCTTCGATGTCTATCTGGCGGGGGATTATCTGCCACTTGCACTCCATTATCAGAACTGTCTTTTTGGAGTGATGCTCCTGATCCATCCACCTCATCCACTCTTGACCGAAGCGACCTATCGGTTTCTTGAGAAGCTCTATCTCCTCCGGATCCGTCGTGTACTGAAGTACTGGTACTCTCATTCCGTACTTGTCTACCTCGTATCTCATTTCGCTCATGTTCCTCTCTCCTTTGCACATAAATATTTTTGATTACCTTCTCAAAATCGAGAAGGGTTTCTTTTGCAATAGCGTTTATCTTATCATTGTACTGACAAAAGCTCCGTTTGTCAGGAAGAGCTGATAAACCGTCAAGATTGGGGATTTCTAAAAATCGCATATTACTGTTATACTCACATCTGGAAAAAACAATTTGATTAGCAACCGATACGGCAGTTTTTTCAAGAGCATAATACTGCTCGTCGCTCATGTTAAGCTCCTGTGAGAATTCATTCAGCTCAGGAAGATATCCTGCTGCGGCATCCTGTGTCAGAAATGAAAGACAGTGCCTAAGCTCTTTAAAATCAGTATCATAGCTTTTGTTGACAGAATCAATAATGTCAGCTGAGAGGTTTTCGTCAAGCCGCCACTGCATTGGTGCTTTATGCCCGTTTGTTTGTGACACGTCGAACAGATAACGGCATCTATCGTTCTCCCCGAAAACTCCTATTCCTGTTTCACCACGATTAATGCGCCGCCCGAATTTGTTCCAGGTTGCTAAATCCGCTACCATAGTTACGTCTGATTTCTGAGCAAACATCAGTGCGCTGTCAGAAAAAGAAAACTTATAGAGCTTTCCGGTGAAGCTTAAATAATCCAGATATTCTTTTCTACTGCTAAATAGTCTGTCGGTAATCTCTTCCCAATGATGTCGGACTTCTTCAATTCCTGTTCTAGGCATTTTTTTCTCCTTAATGTAATTATATATTAGCATACTGGTTACCAGTTGTCAATACTATTTTGTACTGTTTCAAAAATTATGTAGTTGGTGCTGTTGATGTGACAGTCTCTGACGGCTTCCACAAGGCTGTTCTGTGGTCTATTGCGACAAAAGCTGTGTCCTTTTTCCCGGTGACAACGGGGTAGGTGACAGTGTTCCCGAATTCGTCTATGGTCGGCTCTTTCTGTGTGTCCACTCTCTTGCAGGAAAGGTAAATGCGTATATAGTACCAGTCTGATGAAACGTTGTGAATGATAATTGTACTTCCGAAAATGTTTGATGGTTGATCTAACAGCTCAAAATCAAGCCTCGGTCCTTGTGAGTTCCCCAGAGTGACATAACTAACAACGGGACGTTCTGCCTGCCCCTCCATACGTTCCTTAGTGTAAAAATCAACCGTCAGCGTTTTTGTTGTCGAATCATAAACGGCATTATTTATTTTTGCATACCAGGAGTTGCTCATTGTCAGTGTGCGGTCATAGTTATATGTTTGATTTTTGCGATCGTCGCCGATCCACGCCCGTGAAGAAAAGAAAAACACAAGAAGCGCTATTATCAGCAGACAGACAAAAACATACCGAGCATTTTTAGACAAAAGCTTCTTGTTGAGCTTCGTATTCTTCATCCGTTATATCCTCCTCTTCAATTCTTTCACGTCCGCCGCCGAAAACAGCAAGGTCATGCTGTGAAATGATTCTTCTAAACCTGATTTTCTGACGCTCACCGCCGTATGACATTAGTGTTTCACCGGGAACAAAGGCTGAGGTCTGCTGAATTTCTGATTCTGTGAACTGCGGGAACACCTTCATCAGAACCTGATGAGAGCTGTCTGACTGCTTCATTATCATTTTGTACTGAACAAGGTTAAAGATAGTGATAATCTTATCCGCATTCTCACTTGAGGAAGACTGTGGCATGAAGTCAAGAATAGACTGTGAAGCAAACCACAGTCCTGCATCGTATTTTCTTGACCGTCTGACAAGCTTTTCTATGAAGTCAAGAGCCTGCGTGTTTTTAGTGTTGATAAAACGGTGCGCCTCGTCAATGAGTGCGGCAACATAGCTTCTGTCAATTTCATTAGTTATCTGCTGATTAATAGCCTTGTTGTTGCAGATTTCGTTCCACATAAGGGAAAGAATATTGAACAGCTGAGCGTTATATACACGGTCGCCCATCTCGACAATATCACGAACATCAAAGATAACAAACGTTTCATTGTTTATATCGATATTTGAGTGTCCGTTGAACATTCCTGCGTTAACGCCCTCAGCAAGCGCCTTTATGTAGGTTTCAAGGCTTTCAAGTGTTTCACGCTTTTTTTGCGTAAGCTTATGGTTAAATTCATTATTATCCTCATTTATATAGCTTGAGTACAGCTTTTTTCTAAGCCTGTTAAGCACATCCGAGAAGATAGGGAAGTCCTCCGGCTTGAGAAGAGATATATCGGTGTTCTCGTCAATTCCCTTATCAAGATAGCACTGAAGAAGAACAGCCTTGAATTCCTCAGCCTCAAACGCTGTCAGCTCAGGAATGTACTGATACATGAAGGTTTCTATTCTTGAAAGCTCAATTGCGAAATTGTTGATGTCCTCTTCCTCGGCTGCTTGAATAATCATTACTCTGAGCTGAAGAGGATTAATTCTTGAGTGTCGTCCGAACCTGATTACCTTTCCGCCGTGAATAATGGCAAGGCTACCGTATTCACGGTCAACATCAAGGACAAAGGCTTTGTGTCCCAGAGCAATAATGTTTTGACACATATCCTTTAATGCAACTGATTTTCCTGAGCCTTTAACACCGATAATAATTATGTCAAAGCTCTCACGCCCGGTAAGCTTGCACTGCTTAAATGTATCGAGAACAACCTGACCGCCTGTTATTGTTTCGCCGCAGGAAAGTCCCCGTTCATCCACAAGCGACTGGTAATAGAACGGATACTGCTTTGAGAAGGTTTCATAAAGTGGGAAAGCCTGACCAATTGTATCGGAGTGCATTGTAAGTGAGCGAAATTCCAGTTCCATTTCATTTTCACATATCATTGATTCAATTCCGTTATCACTCAAAATTTTCTTCATTTCCTCAGCTGCATAGTTAAGCTGATATTCAGTGTCGGCTGAAATCCAAAAGCGTGTCGTCGCCGAGGTTATTTGCTCGTTGCCTCTGTCTATCGCAACAAAAAGCTCCTCCATATCCTGATACTCATATGCGTTTGACACATTTTCAGCTGAGGAACGTTCAACAACCGCCCTTGACTGAAGCTCATCCATTGAGGATTTAATTTCTTTCTTTACTATCTCCTTTAGCTTGTAGGAAACGTCAAGGGTTGCACGTATTCCCGGAATAGCAAACAAATCAGCAAAAAGCAAGTCCGGAATATATGCCGGGAACCGATAAGGGACAACGCTTGTGACATATTTTCGTCCCGCCCGAAAGTGAGTGCTTTTTATTTCTATACCTTCTGGAAGAATAAGCTTGAGAAGCTCATCGCCTGTGCTTATGTCTGTTTCATTTTCAAAGCACAGATAGTTTGTAAGCATTAGCAATAGGTTTTCTCCCGTAACGCATTCAATTGACGTATCTTTCATTTCACGCAGAAAGGAATCAATGCTTTTATACAGCTCATCCTTTGTTTCACCGAAAATGAGTAGATATGTGAGCCGATCCTGCTGTTCTGCTTCAATAATCTCAAAGCGCCAAAGCTGTCGGTCCAATATATATCGGCGGTACTCATGCTCTGTTTTATCAAGCTTGTATTTGATATGCTCTCTTTGTGTATGAAGTACAGGAGTGCCTGACGTGAAAATGTATTTATGAGGAAGTCCTATTCTTGTTTCTGCCTGAGCAAAATTAATGTATGCCGCCGTTTTATCAGCCTGCTTATAATGAAAAATATCAATGCCGTAAATTTTGAGAACGGCGAAATAGCCTGTTCTTGTTTTGACATACATGTTATCCTCAATGCTGATGATATTCGTGAGCATATGTATATATCTATTCTGAGGAAGAGCTCTTTCTTCTAGCTTCCTTTTCAGATTTTCTTTTAGCCTTCCGGGCAAGCTTTTCAGACTTTTTCTCTTCACGCTTTCTTGACTTATACCTGAGCTTGCGCTCTTGTGCGAGGATTTTGGTGATATATTTGCACCACTTCGCTCTTTGAGCTGCTTCCTTTTTATCTTGAGCTTCTTGTGCCGTGCGTATCTTATGCTCATTTCTCTCCGCCTCCTTTTTTATTGTTTTTTCATACTCATAGCTTTGCAGAGAATAGAATCTTTTTCTGTGAGTGATATAGCTAAAAAATCTGATAATGCCCTGCCAGTATTTTTGCTTTGCGTTTGTTGGAGCTTTCTTGTTTAAAAACAAAAACACACCGACACAAACCAGTGCAAACGGTATTTTTAATGTGCGATGACATATTGAGCCGAAAAACAAACCGAGCATCATTGAGCCGACCAATCCTATTACTTTATTGAAGGTCAGTCCCCACATGAGCTTAGTTTCAGCTTTTGTCTGCTTAGGTACGAGTGCCATTGCTGCACCTCCCTTTAAATTTAGTTTTTGTTGAATTAAAATCCATTGACAAACATATAATAGAATGGTACAATAAATTGTACAAAATATTGAACAATAAAGGAGTTGTAATTATGTTAGCTGTAAATTATAGTACCATCAGAAATAACCTTAAGGATTATTGCGACCGTGTAACTGAACAGAATGAAACTGTTATTGTCACAAGAAAAGATGAAAAGAACGTTGTTATTATCAGCCTTGAGGAATGGAATGCAATGGTCAAGGCGGCACGGAATGCGGAATACCTGGATATGATTGACCGCAGCATTGAGCAGGCTAAGCAAGGGAAGGTTGTCGTAAAGTCAATAGAAGAGCTTGAGGAAATGGCAAATGATTAATCTGACATTTACGATAAATTTTAACTTGCAAAGAATATAAAGCAAATACAAAAATCATTGAATACTCTTATATATCATGATCGTTAAAACAATTAGAAATAGATTATTAAGCAATACCAATATAACTACATCTATCGGTTGAAAGCTCAATGAGTATAATAGTGCAGATTCAATTGCTAGAAGAAAACAAATGCGCCCTGCAAAAATTTTACTGATGTTTTTATCTTTTTTAACTTTTTTAATATCAATCTCCTGCTTATCATCCTGATTTATCATGGTTACCTCCTAATCAATTACTCCCGCCTATTTTGACGGGAGTGTTTTTGTTTCTATCTTCTTTTTTGTGTTGCCTCTGCTGGTGGTGTGGGATTGCTTTCTAAAAAATATTGTCGTTATATACCTTTTATGGTAGAATAACAAAAAGGAGTGGTGAATTATGGAGTTTATAAAATCAATAGTAGAGAGTTTGTGCAAGCTTCCTAAGTTGATAATATTTATTTTGCTATTGTCATTTCAATTATCAATAAATTCATATCCTCAAATGGCTGAGAGAATAAAGAAATGGATTTTTGCTGATGAATTAGGAATCAATTTTGCAAGCCGTATGGCAGGATATTTTGTTTTCATTGGATATTTGTTTTTTATTGTGGTTGGTCTTTATATTGAATATCATAATATTAATTCAAGTAAAGAAAATACTATAAAAAAATCCATTGCAAAAAAATGCGTTGTTGTTTTAGTTGAAATTTTATTAACTGTATTAGTATTTCAGTACATTTGCCTTGTTTTAATATACCCTACATACTCTGCGTATAGATTACTAAATATAATGATAGAGGAAATTGAATTACAAAAAGCAATTATTGTATTTACGTCAACTGTTTTTTACTTTATAACCGTTA
Organism: Bacillota bacterium; assembly: GCA_023439835.1. Lineage (GTDB taxonomy): Bacteria > Bacillota > Clostridia > Oscillospirales > Ruminococcaceae > SZUA-444. The sequence goes on from JAEXUW010000003.1 coordinate 26,843, forward strand.
CGCTATATAAAAAATATAAAAAAGCAAAGTAATTTATTTTTTAAAAAAATGAACAAGTGCGATAATTACTATGTAGTTTAGTAAAAACAAAATTACATCACTTGGACTTTGGAAAACATTCTCTGTAAAATACAGTAAAATGGCTGATTCTAAAATTGTAAGATACAAAAGAGCAAATACATCAAACTTAGCGTTCTTATATAACTTTGTTTTCTTCTCATCTATTGTATCGTTTTGCTTATCATCCTGATTTATCATGGCAACCTCCTAATCAATTACTCCCGCCTATTTTGACGGGAGTATTTTTATTTCTATCTTCTTTTTGGTGTTGCCTCCGCTGGCGGTGTGGGATTTCCTTTTACAGTCGGAAGGCTAGCTTCATTTTTCTTATTTACCGATGAGGTCTGAGCATATGTGCCAGAACTGCTGATGGACGGTGAGGAACTGTCAGAAGATGAGGAAGGCGAATGATATTGCGGAACAGAGCTTGACTGCATTCCCGACGGTGCCGATGAGGCGGCATTGCCAAGACTTGTGCTTCTTGCAGAGGAACCGTGCATTGAGCTTCCTTCTCTGCCTTCAACAGCCTGACGTGCCGTGGAGTTTCCTCTTTGTGCTGTCATTGACGGTGGGGGAAGATCTCTTCCGGCAAGCAGGCTTCCGCCGTATGAGCTTCCACCATCAGGGCTTCCACCGTGGCTAGAACTCGAGACTCCTCCTGAAAAACCTCCTGCCGAGCCGCCACTGTCTGCCTGGGATTTAAAGTTTGACCAGTTTTCCTTTGATTGAGCCGAATTCATGATTCGGTTGTGCCTTTGCTCTGAAGCGTTTGATATCGGATTGCCGTTTTGATATGCGCTGTATGCGGCTCTTGCCGGAGCTGTTGCAGTATTAGCAACGCCTTTTACCGTACCGGCAGCACCTTTGGCGACACTGTATGCAGCTGCTCCACCAGCGATAACGCCCAAGCCTGATTTAACTCCTGCGTCAATTCCGAGTATTGATACAATCAAGTCAGGTCCATCAATAAGTCCCTTTGCACAGCCACCTATAATGAATATCTTGACAAGCGCATTGCTGAGCATGTTTCCTGTATTGATTACCGCATCGCCCATTATCCAGTAGGTAACGTCCATAAATAGTTTCATCAGAATAAGGATAATTATAAACATGAGGTATGTTGCAACCATGTTCTGCACCATCTTTTTGCTTCTGCCGCTGTTATGAAGGTCTGAGGCGAAAACAACAGGAGCGATTATCTGATTGAAAAGCAGGTCATAAAGCAAGGTTGCTATTTTGAAGCCTGCAAATACAAGGGCAATCAAAACTACAAGAAGCATTATTAATGCGGTAAGAAAATCTGTTTGATATGCGTACAATTTTTCTTCCAAGAAAGATATTTTGCCGATTATATCATACTCTCCTGTTTCCAAGGGGATAACGTTATAGTGAGTAGTTGAGGAGTATGAGTTTGTAAGCTTTGTTAAAAGCTCATCATATTCAATGTCATATTCTTCGAGCCTTAGCTTTGCGGCTTCATTGGACAGTATAGTGTTATCGTCGGTGATTATTACTTCTTCGCCGTCCTCTGTTTCCCCATCTGATGAGGATGAAGAAGGCTGTTGAACCGCATTTAAGATTGATTGCACGTAGAATTCCATAGATGAATTATCTTTACGGTTTGCTTCAACTCTCTTTAACAAACCAACATATGAATATGCGCCTGTGTACTTTTCAAGAAAATCATCTCCTAAAAAGCCACTGAATATGTTAAATACACCGGGCGCTTGTGTTACGGGATCAGCTGCTTTCAATAGTCTCATTTGATACTCCTGCAGTGACATGCCATAAATGGCTTGCGCTGCGATTTCCGGCAGATTAGGTGTTGAAACCTTAAGCTCCACCTTGTGAGTGTAGTCGTAAGGATCAAGCTTTTCGTTGCCTAGCACCAGATAAGGATCACCTGCGCTATTTGCCTCAATTGTGCTGAGCATTGTTGTTAGCGCTGCCGTATCAATACTTTCTTCAACGTCGATAGTAAGGCTTGCAATTATCTTTTGTCCTAATGTCAAATCTGCGGAATTGTCAACAAGCATTGCATCCATATCGGATATGCCGAAGTTTTTTAAGTCATCAAAGGCATTTATAAAGGTTGGCAAACCAACTATCAGCATGGCGGATACAAGTACTGATTTTGCAAAATCAGAGATTTTAATTTTATCAGAATTTATCATTAGTATAATACCGCCGATTATTAGGCAAAGGGCGAACAGCGCCCAGGCTATTGCCGGTATTTTCTCGCTGAATTCTCTTACCGCAGGAATTTCATTGAGAAAATTAAAGGACAACATTGCCTTAATTGCTGAATACACGGCATCCACCATTTTTGCAAGTCCTATTAATATGAGGTTTCCAAGTATGCGGAATGGGTCCTTAATAAAGCTTGAGGCTTCAATTTTTGTCAGCACCTCTGGAACGTTATCAAGGTGCGCATAAGGATTGACTCCGGCAAGCATAACGGGGAACTGATATTTTAAATGTTCAATTTTGAACTTATTATACCTAAAAGGTTTTTTCATCGTCTTCCTCCTCATGGTGATTTATACATAAAGAAAACGCACAGCAAATGCCGTGCGTATCTTTATATATGTAGGGTTAGCCTTGCAGTGTAGAAACAATAGCTGTACCGAAGGAAAGTACTGCGATTCCCGCAATGATGCCTACAGCCATTCCTTTTCCTTTGCTCATTGCTTCACGTCCACCGGTTACAAGAATAATTCCAAGAATCAAGATGGCGATAACGCCAAGCGCATATCCAAGCGCCTGAATCTGTCCCTGAAACCCTTCAATCCATGCTGTGATTTGATCCATAGTTTACATCCTCCTTAAAAAATATATATCAAGCAAAGCTTAATATTCTGTCCGTGCCAATTTGGCATAAAAAAAGAAGCACACTAATGTGTACTTCAGGCTATATATATATTAAAACAGGTTACTGTTCTATCTCACAATCAAATTGTTCAAGAATGCTTTTGTCCTCAATGGGGCAGCCTCTTATCCATATTTTTTTGAGATTAGGTAATTCAAGCAGCGGTGAAATATCTGAAACTGCGGAAAACATCAAATTCACTTCTTCAAGAGTTTTAATATCTTTTAGTGGCGTTATATCTGTAATATATTCTGAGTTGCCTAACGCAACTTTTTTTAGATTCTTGAGCTTCTTTAGATTATTCCAGTCGCCTTCGGTAAATTCAGAAGATATGTTTTCCGATGTAAAACCTATACCCTCTAATGAATCAAGCTGCTGTTGTGAAACATACTCCTCGCTCGCATCAACATCAAAATACACCTTTAAATAAACATATATGCGGTCTTTAACCTGACCGTCCTCAAGCTTAACCATGACCTGACCATCCTCAAGCTTTATATTGCCTGAATCAGCATTGCTTGTTGTTTCCTGTGCTTCATTTGAAGTATCAGGGGCAGAGAAAACATCAACGTCTTCTTCTGATCGATCCTTATCTTTTCCCGAACAGCCGGCGAAAGTAATAATCATTATCGCAGCTGTAAGGATACATATTATTTTTTTCACAGTGTTATTCCTCCTAACATTTTATATTAATATATCATAAAAATTGTAAAATAGCAATAGCTTTATTATCTGTGCCAATTTGGCATGGTCAACGCTTTTTCCCTGAGCTGACCGTCTGCGCTTGCTTCACCGTTGATTGCTTAAAATCAACTAAATCTTGATTATAGTCCTTAGAAATAGGCGGACAATCAAAAACCGCATAACCCTTATCCGCATACTTTTTCATGTATTTCTCTGTCGAATGCCGTCCGGTTTCATCATTATCAAGACAGAAATAAATATTTTTTATGCTGTTGTTGTTTGAAAGATAATGCTCTAGTGAAACATCAGCTGAACCTGAAAGACACAGTCTGGTATGAAGCTTGTATGCATCCTTATTCTCTGAAAGCTCATTGAACAGTGTGGCATGGCTCAATGCGTCTATGGGAGCTTCAAAAACAAAAACAGAGGTCTTATCCTCGCCATCCATTCTGAAAGCGTACCTTTTGTCGCTTCCTGAGCAGTCGCCACGGAATTGCTTTTCAGCAAAGGTATAGGTTCCACGACGGCAGGCGAATTTTGCTTCATTGTTCTCATCAAAGCCTACAAAAATGCAGTTGCCTTTAACGTCCTGATATATTTTTTTCTGTTGTGCCATATCCGCCACTATTTCTCTGTCGAGCTGACGTGTCTGGCATAAATACGCATAAAGCTGTTTGCACTGTCCTTTTTCTTTATCGGGTAAAATTAATACCCGCTGAGCTTCCTCAACGGGTACTGCCTCTGCCTTAGCAAATTTTCGGGGTGGAGCTTCTCCTCTGGCTTCACCGACAAGCGTGCTCATTGCATCACGAAAGTCCATTCCATGAATTTTCTGGAGGTAGGATATTGCGTCTAGACCGCCCTGCTTCTGACTGTTCCAGTACCACTTCTTATGGTCTGCATTAACCACTAGACTGTTATGCTGAGAGCAATGAAATTCATGACCGATACGTTTAAAATCAAAGCCTTCAAACTTATTCAGAAAATCTATCATATCGGTTTCATGCGCCGCTTCCTTTTGTGCGGGAGTAAAGAATTCAAACTTCCTGCCGCTCATATTAATTCTCCTTTCCGTCTATGCCAATTTGGCATGAAATTAATGATTCAGCTAAAATTTCTATGGCAGATGCTTTTTTACTATTCTATTTGAGGTTTTTGATTCTTTTGCTTATGTCAGAAATAAGATCATCAATATTGTTATTTTCCGCAAAATCATAATACTTGTAATCGCTTAATGATGGTAAAATATCATCAACGCAAACATCATCCAGTTTTATATTGTACCAGCCTAGCTGTTTTTTCATCATAGCTGACATAATAGTATTTAGTTCAAGCTTAGCAAAATTGGAGTTGCGAAAAGCATTACTTATAAACAGTATTGCTAAATCGCTTTCGTTAATTCCTGATAAAACAGATTCAAGCAGATGTTGACCGACTTCAATGTCTTTTTCGTCAATCCAACAATTAGCTCCAGACTGCCTAAGCTGCTTTATTATATCATACACAATAATTTTGTCGCTGTGACTATATGATATAAATAATTTTTTTCTGCGAATATGCTCAGTATTATTATAACCTTTCGATTTTATTGCTTCTTCTTCAGAAAACATAAAACGTTTTTTTATTATGGAAGATACGAGCCGTCTGTTATTTAGATGAGGCAGTGAAACAGAATCATATTTGCGGAAGAATGCTTGTTCTTTTAATAGCTCCTCTAAACCCTTATCTGTGACTATTTTAAGGTTATGCTTGTCTGCACATTCTTGAATTTCAGGGAAATTACCTGAAGTTTCAATAACAAGATATGCTTCCAAACAATAAGGAGAATTGTTTACGAACAGAACACAAGCGCCATCATCGCTGACCAGCTCATTTATTTTGCATATAACATCAAGATATCTGCTTCGTGTTCCGTATGGGATTTCAACTGTCAGTTTTGACTGCATTTTTTGTCCTCCGTTAATAAAAACTATACTTGTTTTATAATAACATATCTGGAAGGACCAATCAACTGAATTTTCAAAGGTTTCTTTTATGTGCCAGGCTATCCATGTGATTTCACGGAGTTCGGTGAATTGGATCATTGCAAATGGAACATAGAAAAATCTGCTGCTTTTATTATTTGAAATATGTTCTGAAAGCTCCTTGCTGAACAAAAGGTTCAATAGCTATGCGCCTCCTTTTCATCCGTGCCAATTTGGCACGGGTTATCCTTTGAGCTTGTTAATGCAGTCAAAGCATATCGGCTTGTCGTTGAACTCTGTGACGTTCTCCTTGTTTCCGCAAAAAACACAGCATTTCTTGCTTTGATATTTCTTGATGATAACGCTGTCGCCGTCCACATAGATTTCCACACCGTCACGATGCTCTATGTTCATAACTTTTCTAAGCTCCATAGGGAGAACGATTCTCCCAAGCTCATCAATTCTTCTAACAATTCCTGTTGATTTCATTAAATCTCTCCTTCGTCAATATCATATTTTTGAAATATATCCATGAGCTTTTTTAAAGCCGCCGGTTCTATGGTGTAGGACTGCGCTCTTAGGCACATTAAAATTGTGCTGATCTGACTATTACTCAGCTGAATTTTATAGCTTGAAGATTTTTTTACGGTATCATCGCCGAAGAAATAATCCTCAAGTATTTCAGGTGTAAGCTTTCCAATCTCCTTTAATTCTTCTGTTTGTTTTAAGTTCAGCTTTTTGATATTGTTTTCAAACAAGAAGTTGTCAAGAACAATCTGATATTCTGAATCCAGAAACGAAAGATTATATCCGCCTATCAGTGGAATTCTGTCGTCGTCCACAAAAGCCAGCAGTTCGGGAATCAGATTTGTGAGCCTTATATACCTGTATATCTGACGGCGACTTTCGCTAAGCGAGTTCACTAGCTCATTGACATTCCCGCCGGACGCCTTATAGAGCATATCATAAGCAAAAGCCTTTTCACTGTGTGACAGCTTTTCACGCTGACAAAGGTTAGTGCTGACCATAATGAGCTGAGCCGCCTTGTCGTCTGCTTCCTTTATAATACAGGGAACAGTATCAAGCCCTGCCTGCTTTGCGGCATTGGTTCGATTATGACCGGCTAGTATCTGATAGCCGTCTTGAATCTTTCTGACGATAACAGGGGAGAGCACGCCGTTTAATTGAATATCATCAGCAAGCTCCTGAAGTTTGTCTTGACTATACGGCTTGAATGGCTGTTCAGTATATGGCTTAAGCTCTGCGATGGGGAGCTGCTTGATTCTGCCCGGCGTATCATCATTAGCTTCACCACCGCCCATAAGCTGATTAAAAGCCAGGGCTGTTGATTGTGCGGCAGTAGCTTTCTTTGATTTAAAATCAATCTGCATAATCTGTTTCCTCCGTATATTCTTTTTCTGTATGAGTAATTTCAACGGTTACTCCGTAATACTTATCTCGTCTGTCCTTTTGAGAAATAATCACCTCATCCGACTTTTTCTTTCTCTTTATATCAGCAGGACCATAATATTCTGCAAGTAAATCTCCAGACGATGAAAAAACGCTGACAATCTGTCGGCGTTTCATTGCACTGTTTTTCATAGGTTTAACTAATGCGGCTGAAAAAAATGCTGAGATAAGCAGGATATATATTATGTTGACAATCATAACGCAGCTCCTTTCATGCGTTTTGTCGCTCAATTAATTCTTTTGACAGAGCAAAGTACTCTTCCCCAAGCTTTGCGTAATCGCTGTCACCTCTTAAGGTAACCAGGCTTATTTGCTCATAGCTTGAATTGGTTGCTTTGACAGACCGATGAATTTTGTTTTCAAAAACAAGACTACCGAATCTTTCAGTAAGAGCTTCTTCAACGGCTTTTGACATTCTTGTGTTGTCAATCATGGTTACAAGAATTCCTTCAAGTGAAAGCCCTTCGTTTATATTCTGCTTGACCTGCTCAAATACAGGCAGAAACAAATCAAGTCCGTCAAGGCTGAACTTCTGTGCCTGAACAGGAATAATTACACTGTCCGAGGCTGACAATGCATTGACAAGAAGAATTCCGAGGCTGGGCAGGCAGTCGATAAATATGTAGTCGTATGAGCTAAGGCGCTCATCACGAAGAATGCGACGCAGAATTTTCTCACGGGCAAATGCTCCCGACAGAAAGAATTCAGCTGAAGAAAGGGCAATGTTTGATGGGATATATTCAAGATTGTTTTTCTCACTGTATCTGACACACGCTGACGGATCAACTGGGGAGTTATTTGCACAAGCGAGCATAAGCTCACTCATCGTCGGAAGTTCATCGCCCTGGTAGCCAAGATAGTCTGACAAGTTTCCCTGTGGATCTAAGTCTATACACAACACCTTTTTGCCTTGCTCGGCTAGTCCCGCCGCAAGATTTACTGTGGTTGTTGTTTTACCGACGCCGCCCTTCTGATTGCTGATTGAGATAATTTTTGTCTTTGACATAACAAGCCTTCTTTCTGTGCCAATTTGACACGACAATTTTGCCTTCCTTACTTTTGGGCATGAAAAAGGACGGCGAAGGCTCAACCGTCCTGTCAGGCGATGCACCGCCTGTTCATGCTATATATTATCAACCATAAAGGTGGATAAGCTTGCCATTATCTCAACTTGCCAATAATACCGCATTATGGTATTATGTTGTTAAATATTTATAATTGGAGTTGATAGATATGAAATCATATTTTAATCAAACTGAAAGAAACTTACTTATTAATAGTGTTATTTTAGAATCACCTAATTATAGGGAATTAAAAGAAATATTAACGTTTAATAAAAAAATAAACGAAAATAATATTGATAAAATCGAAATGAGCAAAAATACGAGAAATATCATAATCTATAATCATTTAGAAATATATAACTTGGCAAAAACCGAATGGATTGGATTAGAAGAATATAACTTAGATAATTTAAAGTGTATGCTTTGTAATCAACCAACTAAGCAGATATTCTATATTAAAAACAAGTTTAATGATAGAATTCTTAATGTAGGTTCGACATGCATATATCATTTTGATTTAAAAACCCATAAAGGAGAAGACTTTAAAACATATATAAAATCTGCTATTCGTTCCGAGGAAGAGCAAAAGCGAAAAGTAGAGTTTTTTACGCAATATCCTAATTACACATTAATAATAAATGATATTACAAAAATAATTGAGTCTTCGCCATTGCTTTTGTCAGAACAAATATATGAGAAAATTAAAAGCTACAAAAATCAAATAATGAAATTTAATTCTGATTATTTATTAAATAAAATTAGCATTAAAAACCTATGCGACCTAGAGGAAGTAATACGCAGTTATCAAAACTATATTAACGAGTATTACAATCCATGGATAAAACAAAATATAGATAATATTTATTCGATTTCAAATGAAACGAAGGGTGAATTGCAGAAAAAAGGATTATATAGCATTATTGAATCAATAATGCAAAATGATGGTCTTGTGAATATTCAAACTATCAGGTACATATCGCATCCTTCATTTGTTAAAAAATGCTTGCCGTATATAGCTTCTCTTATGCCGGATATTAAATCTTTAGAGCTTATTAATAACAAGGTTAACGCTTTACTAAATAATTCTTCACAAATTAGTTTTATTCCTTTGCAATGTGATTTAACATCCTTCATGAAGTGTTTTGGTTCTTTCTTGTTTACAGGTGAAGTAATAGAAATTATGCAATTCATTAAAGCTTCTAGCATTTCAAATTCTGATGATATATTAAGCCTTTGTTATTATCTTGAAGAATTGTTTAAAACAACGAATCTTACTACAAAGACACGCATAGGTATAAAGGATAATTTACAAGAGAAATTTAAAATTAATTATGTAAATATTCTTTTCAGAGTAGATGACCATACTAAAAAGATGTATTGCATGTTTCCTTATGAACACAACTATGTAGTATTGTCTGCAAATGAATTCATTAAAAAAATCATTCCCTTATCCTTTACCAGCAGACATAAATTTGCTGAATCAATTTATCAAAATGTTTTTTCAAGACTTGTTGGATACAGAACATTTGTAGAAAGTGACGATGAATTAGTTGAAAGGCTCAGATTAGGCAAAGCATGGCTACCTATTTCTTCTGATGAAACTTCTTATATCTATTAATTTCTATATGACGCTTAAACAATATACCTTTTAGTATAAGTCTTGCAAAAAAACTACGATTACAGTTATAACATATTTCAAAATCATTGTTTTCTAAGGACTGCGTGCAATAATTCCTACAAAATGTTATTTTTGCGATGTATGAGCTTAAAGAAACAAAGTCATTTTTGCAATTATTGTATATCTCTAGATTTGCATTAAATGAATTGATAACCCCTTCTTTTTTCTTACAACAACAGTAGTCCTCTAGATTTTTTCTTTTTTTACAGCATCCGCATACAGACAATTCGCAAATTAGTTCAATTAATTTTTGCTTATTACGATCAGCTGTATAGTATTGATAATTATTGTACCTGAAATAAGAATAGCATCTACTTTTTGGCTTTTCAAATTTTGTTACGATCATAATGTTAGCCTTCTTTCTGTGCCAATTTGACACGACAATTTTGCCTTCCTTACTTTTGGGCATGAAAAAGGACGGCGAAGGCTCAACCGTCCTGTCAGGAATGCGCATTCCTGTTCATGCTATTTATCTTAAAGCCCGCGGGCGTTTAAGTGTAGAAAATTTTACAATTTCAATAATAATGCTATAATTATCTTACATTCGACATGTAGGAGGTATTACAATATAATGGAAGGGCATTATGTAAATGATATTCTTGAAAAAGTCTTAGAAGAGAGGAAATACACATTTGAATCGTTGGGAACATATCTATGGGAGGTGAAAATCAGTAAGAAAATAAAGTCATACTTCAAAGGAATATATATAGAAAGTGTTGATATCGATAAGCTATATGATTTTTTCAATCACATCAGATTTAAAGCTAACGGCGAATTGTTAAGCACTAAATATTTAAAGGCAATTCGAACGCTTTTAAAAGCAACGTTCAAGAAAGCGCTTTTTGTAGGGTATATTAATTACAACCCTTTTGATTATGATTTCAAATTGCCAAAAGGAAAAGAACATATTGCAACAAATAGGGTTATTTCAAACAATGATTTGAAAAAGCTTTTAGAAGTAATTGATGAGAATCCAAAATGGCAGGTCATGATTCCTGTTTTGCTTCTTACTGGGCTAAGGATCGGGGAGTTTCTTGGGCTATATTGGTCTGATATTGACTATCAGCAGAAAATAATATATGTAACTAGAGCTATATCAAGAAAATATCTAGAAACACCTGAAGGGAAAATAATATGCCTGGGTGTTCAGACAGGGAATACGAAAACAGTACAAAGTGTTCGGGAGCTGCCTGTTTCTGAGGAAGTGCTTGATATTCTAAAGCGTTGGCATGATTATATTATTACGGATGCTAAAAGGATGAAACGCATTAAAGAACAAAAAAATGAAAACTTAGTGTTTCCAAACAGCTTGGGCAGGCTAACAAAATACAACACAATATATAAGGAGCTAAAGGCTTTTCTCAAAAAACATGATTTGGGGCATTGTGAAATTATGTTTCACAAATTTCGACATTGCTATGCTACTCACTTAGTTGATTGCGGCGTAGATATTAATGTAATTTCTAAACTCTTAGGACATAAAAACATAACAACAACGGCTGCTGTATATGCTAAGGTAAATATTGAACCTAAAATTGAGGCAATAAAGCTACATTCTAAGTACATAAATAAGCTTTTTATTGACAATTATGATAAAAATCAATAATATTCGAGTCCAACTTGGGGAGCCACAAACCCCGTAGATACGTCATCTACGGGGTGTTTTGTTTTTCAAGGGTAACCGTCAAACCATCCCCACCTTGACAGCAATTAAAAACGCCGCCCAACTCAACAAAAACGAGATGGACGGTGAAATTTGCTTATTCAGTTTTTAGCTTAAGGTTTTCAGGCAAATTTTCTAACCAGGGCAGGAGAGTTTCAACGTGCTGTCCTGATTGGATTTTCT
>JAEXUW010000009.1 GCA_023439835.1 Bacillota bacterium
ATGCATAATCTGTCGCACATTCAAGCATTGATTTTGGCATTCCTAATCTCATTGCAATATAAATTGCACAGCTTTCTCCGGCTTCACCTATTTCAAGTTTGTATTGTGGCTGTAAGGTTTCACGGTCTAACCGAAAGCTGTCTACTTTAAGAAAATTATACTATATCGCCCAGAAAAATCAAAGTCTTGCATATCTATCTGCCTTATAAATAGTATTAGTCTATGTGTTTAAGGGCATAAAAAGTTCCCGTATCCAATATTAACTCAGATACGGGGATATTTATCTGTTTAGCAAACTTACCGGCTCTTGATATCAGCCTGTGCTGTATACCACACTAGAAATATGCCTTTTAAATTTCAACAATTCAATAAATCAGTAAATATATAAAGAGATATTTGCAATCACCTCACAATGTAGGATGGCGGTTATAAAGCTTTGACGTATAAATTGCTGCTTTCTGCTCACGCTTAACAAATTTTATCACCGCTTGAATATCGGCACTTCACAAGCAAATCGTCTTTCGTTTCATATTTGCTTGTCTTTAATGTGTCTTGCCAAATGTTGCGTAGTATCAATTTACTGTTTTTATGCTATTTCAGCTTCAAATTTATAATATATATGACTAATTTTATGTATTAATCTAATATTACAACTTTTTTGTGCTTGAACTTTTATGCACTTTTAGCTTTACATTGATAAATATGAAAAAGTATTATCCAATATTTTATTTTGTATTGTATAGAAAACGTTTAATAAATTCCCTGTCGGCGTTTCTTTGGCAAATTCTCTTTTATTGCACGTTAATAATTAACAAACAAAGCACTAACCCTTTGGTTGATAAACTGAAATTATATTATCTGTTGAACAGTATTTTCTAAATTGTTACACTTAACATGATACGGATAGATTTGATTAATTTTTATATTCAAATCAAATAACGTAAAATTGGGAGGGTTTTCAATGAAGAAAAAAGCATTTAATGCACTAAGATTGTTTCTTGCCGTGGCAGTGCTAGCAATGAGCATACCGTTAAATATGTTTGTAGTAACAGCTGGCTCGTCAACAAAAGCTCTAGACGTCGGAGCTGACTGTGCTAACACAACCTTGACAGCAGAACAGGTCTACGGCGATTTCACAGTCAAGGCAACAGACAGCAAGACTGTCGCGATTGATGAAAATGAAAAAACTGACGAAACAGGAACCATGGTGTTTTCAAAAAGAATGAAGCTTGGCGGAGCAGGAGATCCGACATATCGTTCAGTTCATTTCACGACAGCTGCAGCCGCTCAGATTACAGTTTATGCCATGAGCAGCTCAGGTACTGCTGACAGACCGCTTAGCCTTTACAAAGCTGACGGAACTCTTGTATCTACACAAACAGCATTAGGCACAGTAACAGATAACAAAATCCCACAATCTACATATACGGTTACTGAAGCAGGAACGTATTATCTTGCATCAGACGATGGCGGTATTAATATTTATTATATTAAAGTGGCTGAGCTTGTGGAGGAAACATTTTCCTTTAACGCTAGTGACGGAACAGTCGGTGATATTCCTAACGGAACCATTTTTGGTGAATTCACCGTCACAGCTGATGCGTCTCATGCGGTTTCAATTGACGCAAACGCAAAAACAAGCAGTGACGGCACATTGACATTCACACAGAGGCTCAAACTTGGCGGCGCAGGAACAGCAGCTTATCGTTCTGTTCACTTTGCCACAGAGGGCGAGGCAGAAATCACCGTTTATGCTATAAGCAGCTCAAGCAGTGCTGACAGACCTCTTGCACTTTTTGATACTTCAGACGATTCGACGATCAGTACAAGAACCGCAATGGGAGCATATGCCAGCGGACTTGAACCACTGACATATTCCGTCACCGCAGCGGGAGATTATTATCTCGCTTCAACCGACGGCGGAATCAATATTTATTATATTAGTGTTACACAAAAGGTTTATGGTGGCGATTCAGGTCCTGCACGTCCCGCCTGGGCAGATGCAACTGCACCGACCATTGATTCTGTTACTCTTAACGGAGCAGACACAGATATTATTGACGTAGCATGGACAGGAGACATCAGTAATGACGGCGCAGACAGAATTTTTGCAAGACTAATTAAGGACGGCGAGATTGTCGTCTCCTCAAGCACAGCAACGGCAGGAACAACTGGAACCTTACAGCTTACACCTCCCTCAAGCGGAGATTATGTTATTCGCCTTGACGCTGTCAGAACAGGCGAAACTGACATTAAATCCTCAGCAGATGAAGCTTTCAACGGCTTTGTGAAATCCCTTGAGGCAATTTCAGTCGGCAATATCAGAACGACTGCTGTTAGTGGAACAACAGCATCTCTTATTGTTGAATGGAGCGAGGTTGACGAAGCTACACATTATACAGTTGAATATAAAACAGGCGCGGATCCCTACACAACAGCAGCTGATAACGTAACAGATCTTACATACACAATACCAGGTCTGACCGTGGGAACAACCTATGACATTAGAGTTACCGCAGTCAGAGGCGGAGATAGCGTTTCAGACGAAGCCTCAAAGGAGGTTGCCGCAGAAAACGAAAGATGGATGACCGCTCTTGTCGGCTCTGGCGCAGCGGGAACATTTCAGGAGAACGGCGACGGCTCGATAACCATTAATGCGACCGGCGGAAAAATTGCAGATTCAGAGGACGGCTTCAGCTATTACTATACAGAAGTTGACCCTGAAACAGAGAATTTCACTCTGACTGCTACTTTCTATATTGACGACGCTTCAAACAAGGATAATCAGTCAGGCTTTGGAATCATAGCAATTGACACCTTTGAAGCAGGCAACTCAAACGCTAGATATTTCAACTCAGCCGGAACAATGTTTGCAAAATACTCTAATGTAATAGACGGAGCAATAACAACAAGATACGGCGTTCCCGGCGGAAAATTCGTCACAGGCTATTCTGGCGCACCAACCGCTTCTTCAGCATCAAGAGCAGTAATTGACACATCACCATTTGATTGGAATTTCAAGTCAAGCTACACTGCCGGCACTAACCTCAACCCCCCTAAATTTGAAACAGGTGAAACCTATACGCTTACACTAAGAAAATCAAATACTGGTTTCCATTCAACAATTGAAGGCATTAACGGCGAAATCATATGCTATGAGCCTGAACTTCTTCTTCAGCAGGATGGCGACAAATATTATGTCGGTGTCTTTGTATCAAGAAAAATTACTGTAACAATAAGCGATATCAATTTTGCTACAATTCATCCCGATGATGACGATGCGCCTTTAGAGCGCCCCGTTAGCTATATCACACCGACACTTACACTTGATTCGGGAACAACAAGCACATCAAACAACTATACAGCAGCTTTTTATTCGAATGTCAACGGCACACTGGAAATCACCGATGGTTTAGGAAGAATATATGCATCAAACATTTCGGTAACAAAAAATGTCAGAGCGACAGTAAATATTGAATTATTAACAAGCACAAATAACCTTATCGCTACAATAACACCATTACCAAGCGAATCACAGGGACTTGGAGAATATGAAGAGCTTTCTTCATATGAGCCGGTTTCAAGAAGCTTCACAGTAAAAGTAAACAGATTCGGATACAGCTCGAATGCTCTTTATGTTTCACCTACCGGAAGCTCAAGTGGCGACGGAACAGAGGCAAATCCACTTGATATTTATACTGCAACCGCTTATGCTCAGGCAGGACAGGAGATTATTCTTAAGGGCGGAACATATAATCTTAACAAGGGAATAACAATCGAGCGTGGGCATAATGGCACAGCAGGCAACAGAATTACTCTGATGTCCGCACCGGGCGAATATGCTATCCTAGACCTTTCAAATTCCTCATCAGGCGGAATAACACTCAAGGGCGATTACTGGCACATATACAATATCGAAATCTGCAATTCACAATCAGGGAAAAAACCTATGCTCATTCAGGGGCATCACAACATTGTTGAAAAGGTTGTTTCACATTCAAACGGAGATACCGGATTCCAAATTTCAGGCTTCTCATCTGAGCCTTTCTCAATGTGGCCTTCATACAATCAGGTTATCAGCTGTGTATCCTACGATAACTGCGACGCTTTAAGAAACGATGCAGACGGCTTTGCAGCAAAGCTGACCTGCGGTGACGGCAATGTATTTAAATATTGCATCGCTTATAACAATATCGATGACGGTTATGACCTTTACGCAAAATCAACTTCCGGCTCAATCGGAGCTGTTACAATTGATAGCTGTATTGCCTATAACAACGGCTGGCTAACCACTGACGCACCTGACGCTCAGAAGGGTGAGGGCAACGGTTTCAAGCTCGGCGGTGAAAGCATGCCGGGACAGCACATTCTAATAAACAGCATTTCATACGGAAATCTTGCAAAGGGAATAACCAGCAACAGCGGACCAGACTGCAAAATTTTCAACAGCACCTCATACAACAACGGAACATATAACTTCCAGCTTTACACCTCAGCGGCAACGTCAAACTATGATTTTTCTGGAGTGATTTCTTATCTTCCCACAACAACCGACGCAGTGGGCTATGCAAATCAATCTCCTATCATTTCCACCACTAACTATCTGAACGGCATCAACTCGCAAAGCATTTCAGTCGCGGCAGACTGGTTTGTCAGCCTTGACACATCAATTATTCCGACCATAGCGGCAGACGGAAGCATTAATATGCACGGGCTTCTTGAGCTCACTGAGAACGCACCTTCCGATGCGGGCGCAAGAATATCCGCTAATCCAAATCCCACTGTAATCAATATTGGAACTCCTGTCGGTACTACTACCCCAGGTGGTGGCGGCTCAGCACCATCAGAACCTCAGATTTCAGGTGACAGCGGAACAAAGGGCTGGGCGGCTATCGAGGATAAAATTAAAGAAACTGCTCAGGGCGGAAAAATCACTATCGACATGAAGGGTACAACAACTGTTCCTAAGAGCGTTCTTGAAGCTATCAAGGGCAAGGATATCGACCTTGTTCTCGCCGTCGGCGGCGGAACATGGACAATCAACGGCAAGGATATAGAAAACGGCGACCTCAAGGATGTTGACCTTTCTGTAAACAAGTCGCTAAATTTACTTCCAGCGTCGATTGTTGATAAATTAAGAGGAGGCAATCAGGCAATTCAGCTTCACCTTTATTTCAGCGGAAAATTCAGATTTAAAGCAACATTTAGCTTTGATGCTGGAAGTTCTAATTCAGGAAAGCACGCAAACCTATTCTACTATAACCCGACAACAAAGCAGTTTGAATACGTTTCAAGCGGAAAAATCGGCAGTGACGGAAAGGTAGGACTTGACTTCGACCACGCCTCGGATTATGTTGTTGTTATCTCAGATGAGATTATGACAGTCCCAGCGTCTGAGCCAAGCAATGAGCCGGCTGAAAACCCAAAAACTGGGAATGAGGCGACTTCGACAATGCTGATTATAATGACTGCTCTTGCTTTAACAACTGCAATTAGCATTAAGAAAAAAGCTTTAAAATAACCTTCATTCAAAATATCTCCTCAAAAAATTTCTGCCTTGCACTCATTGTAAGGCAGATTTTTTATATTTTTTTATTCATTTAACATCATACTCGTTATCATTAGAATATGAGCTATATTTGTTCATTATTGTTTATATCATTCGCTTTTTTGTTGATAAGAAATGCTCTAAATTTTTAGGCATTAATTATAAAAAATCACTTGATACTGAAAATAAACTATTGACATTGTACGATTAATTTGCTATTATGTTTTTGTTAATTATTTTTTGCATAATGACGTGCATGAAACAGCTTATTAAGCTTAGTTTCATGTGCGATTTTTTTTGGAGGTAAATATGGCTGATAAAATCCATACTGATATGTCAGTTTTGTTGCAGGAGCTTATCGCTTCTTATGATGAAATGCTTGGCGTTGTCAAAAACATTCAGAGCATTACAATGCAGACGGAAATATTATCGCTCAACTCCTCCATTGAAGCGGCAAGAGCCGGAAACGCAGGGCGAGGCTTTGCTGTTGTTGCAAAAGAAATAAAAACACTTGCCGTAAATAGCGCTGAATCAAATAAGAAAAGCGCAGAGCTTGTTGATACAATTCGTGAAAAGATGAATGAGGTTATCGCAGTAAGAACTGCTGATATTGCCTTTGATGTCATAGACAAAATTGATAGAAATTTGTTCGAAAGAAACTGTGATGTTCAGGCTTGGGCGACATTTGACAAGGTTATCGACTTTGTTGAAAGCAGAGACGAGAATGTTCATAGACAGACCACTCAGCTTCTTAAAAATCTGGTAAATATATATGAGGTTTATTATGACGTGTTTATTACCGACACCACAGGCACGCTTATTGCCGCCGGAGTAAATCAGAGTCTTGTCGGTCAGAACATGCGTGACAAAAACTGGTTTCAGGAAAGTATGAAAACTCAAAAGCCTTCGGTAACAGACATGCATTATTCGGATCTTGTTAAAGGTCATACTGTCGGCTATAACTGTCCCATTATCGGAAGAACAGGAAGACTTCTCGGAATTATTTCAACCAGATTCAACTGGGATTTTATTTATGATATTGTTAATCAGGCTAAAATCAGCGCAAGGGGCGAAATAGCAATTGTCAATAAAAACGGTATAGTAATCGCTTCAAAGAACCGCTCTGACGTGCTGAGCAGGGATATGAGCAAAATCCCCGCTGTCAGAAAAGCAATTCAAGGTGAGCAGTATGGTTATACTCTTGATCAGGATAGGTCGGGCAGGCTGTCAATAATCGGCTATGCTCATACGCGTGGCTACAATGCATACAGAGGCAAGGACTGGTCGGCTATCGTCATTGAGAACATTTAAACTAATTACTAAAACCGCATATACATAAAAACACGGAATCAACGGGCCAACATTGATTCCGTGTTTTTATATTAGTAGTATATGAAAATGTTTAGGAGAATTGTTTTAGATATTTTCGCCGATATTCTTAATTTTCTTGTGAAATGCCTCAGACTCGCTGACAACATAAACAGGCATTTCAAAATCTAACGCAAACATTCCTATGAAGCTCTTTGCATCAACTCTTATTAATCCATCAGGCGAATGAATTGCAACCTCTAAATCGCATTGAGTTGCCAGATGCTGAAGCTTCTGGATTTCACCAATTGAGTTGAATTTCTTTTTACTAACCAACAATAACCCTCCATATTATCTATTTGAATACTGAATTTTCAATGCTGATTATTGCATTCACTTTTGGAGTTGAGCTTCCATCAACAAATTGAAGCTTAACCCATTCGCCTGCAATTTTTTTCGCTAGCTCGCTTCCGATTACTCTTGCTCCCATACACAGCACGTTGCCGTCGTTACTTAGAATTGAGCGCTCAGCCGAATATGAATCGTGACATACCGCTGCTCTAATTCCTTTAAATTTGTTGGCGGTAATTGACATTCCGATGCCTGTTCCACAAATTAGTATTCCTCTCTTAGCATAACCGCTTTCGATTATATTTTCACAAACTTTTTTTGCTACGTCAGGATAGTATGTAGGGTCATCTGACGAAAAACAACCTATATCCTCAATCTCATATCCCATATCCTCAAGATGTATTTTTAAAGCACCCTTTAATTCAACTGCTGCATTATCACAGCCAATTACAATTTTCTTCATAATATGCCTCATTATCCTTCTCAATTTCCTTGCTTAAAACTTAGCGAGTGTTCGTTTAACTGCACTTTGCCAGCCACTATAAAGCGTGTCTACTGTATCCTGCGGCATTGACGGTGTCATACAGGTATCTTCAGTACGAAGGGATTTCAACTCTTCATTGCCGCTCCACAAACCTGCTGATATTCCAGCCATGTATGCGGCTCCGATTGCGCATATTTCTTCAACCCTGTTGACAACCACAGGCGTGTTAAGAATATCCGCCTGAAACTGCATAAGAAAGCCGTTTCTGCTTGCTCCGCCATCGACACGTATTTCAGGTATAACTGCATTCGCCTCATCCTTCATAATGTCAATAATATCACGAACCTGATAAGCAATAGCCTCAAGTGCCGCTCTGACAAAATGTGATTTTTTTGTCCCTCTGGTTATTCCTGTTACAAGTGCGGTAGCTTCACTGTCCCAATACGGTGTTCCTAATCCAACAAAGGCGGGAACAAAATAAACACCGCCTGAATTCTCTACACTTTTTGCAAGTCCTTCAGAGCTTTTCGAATCAGAAATAAGCTCCAGATCCTCCGCAAGCCACTTGATTGTTGCCGCTGAGCAGTTAATATTCCCTTCTGCAACATATACCACCTTATTCTGCGCTTTCCATCCGACGGACGTTACAAGTCCCTTTGTTGAGTAATAAGGCGTTTGTCCTATGTTCATCATGATTGACGAGCCTGTGCCGTAGGTTACCTTTGTGCTTCCCCTATCAAAACAGTTCTGACCGAAAAGTGCGGCGTGTGAATCACCGAGAACCCCCATAATCGCTATACCATTAGCAGAAAAGCAGGGTAATGAAATATCACCGAAGTAGCTGTCTGATGAGCGTATTTCAGGCGCCATTTTCATTGGAATGTCAAATATCTTCATTATTTCTTCATCCCAAGACAATGTGTTCAAATTCATGAGCTGAGTACGGCTGGCATTCGAACAATCAGTGGCGTGAACCTTGCCCCCTGTCAGCTTATAAATAAGCCAGCTGTCGATAGTCCCGAAATAAAGGTCGCCATTTTCTGCTTTTTGTCTTGCACCCGAAATATTATCAAGAATCCACTTTATTTTTGCCGCCGAGTAATATGGTGACAGCACAAGCCCTGTCTTGCTCCTGATTACATCGCCATCGCCTTGTGATTTAAGGCTCTCACAGATTTCAGAAGCACGGTTGCACTGCCAAACAATAGCGTTACAAACAGGCTCCCCTGAATTCTTATCCCACACCACAACAGTTTCACGCTGATTAGTGATTGCACAAGCTGCTATCTCCTGTGGAAGAACACCTGTTTTGTTTATAAGAGAATTTATTGCAGATACTACCTTTTCAAATATTTCAACTGCATCATGCTCAACCCATCCAGAATTGGGGTAATACTGCATATGTGTTTCACTGTGTCGGTCAACAAAGCGACCCCTTTGGTCAAAAAGAAGTGCTTTTGTTCCCGATGTGCCCTGATCTATACTTAAAACATATCTGCTCATATTACTGCTCCCGTTATTGTTTGTTCAACAGTTCCTTTGCGACTTCATAAATTGCCTGTGAATCAAGACCGTAATACTTAAACAGCTCTGAGGAATCTCCTGACACAAGCTCAACGTCCTCAAACGCCATTATTTTCATAGGCACCGGCTTGTTTTCAATGAGAAGATGCGCAACGGCCTCGCCAAGACCGCCGTTTAATGAATGCTCCTCAACGGTGATAATCGCACCGCATTGCTCAGCCGCTTCAAGAATTGCTTTTTCATCTAACGGCTTTATCGTGTGCATATCAATAACTCTGGCATTAATGCAGTCAGCACTCAAAAGCTTAGCTGCACGGTATGCCTGTATTACAGTTTCACCTGTCGAAATGAGAGCAATATCGTTCCCATCAGCGAGAATATTAGCTTTTCCGATTTCAAAAGGCGCATTGCTTTCACTATAAACACTGTCAACAGCACCCCTCCCCATTCGAACATAAACTGGCCCGACGTGCTCTGCAAGCACTTTTGTCATTTGTCTTGTCTGATGCTCATCTGCAGGAAGTATAATTGTCATACCCGGAATCGCCCTCATCACCGCAATATCCTGAAGTGAATGATGAGACATTCCAAGAGCACCATAGCTCACCCCGCCGCTTATGCCAATTACTTTCACGTTGGTATGACTATATGCCACATCAACCTTTACCTGATCAAGGCTTCTTGTTGAAAGAAAGCAGGCAGGTGCGCATACAAAAGGCTTATAACCCATTGTTGCCATTCCCGCGGCGATACCGACTTCATCCTGCTCGGCAATTCCGCACTCTACAAACTGCTCTGGAAGCTGCTCAGAAAAGTCATTAAGTGTAACAGAGCCTTTTGAATCAGATGCCAGCGCAATAATCTTATTGTCTTCTTTTGCAAGCTCAAGCAAGGTTTCGGTAAAGCTTTTTCTGCATGGAATATTACTCATTTCTTCAGCTCCTTTATCCTTTCATCAAGCTCACTTAATGCCTTGGCTAGCTGCTCCTCACTCGGAACGCCATGATGCCATTTTGCAACGTTTTCCATGAAGGAAACACCCTTGCCTTTTGTTGTTTCCGCGATTATGACATGTGGCTTTCCGCTTTTTTCAGTGGCTTTTTCTAACGCATTAAGAATTGACGTAATATTATTTCCGTCAGCCTCAATAACTTCCCACCCAAAGGAATTCCACTTATTTGATAAACCCTCAAGCTTCATGACATTCTCGGTATTCCCGCTTATTTGAAGATGGTTTCGGTCTACTATCGCAACCAGATTATCGAGCTTATAATTGGCTCCAGCCATTGCAGCTTCCCAGATCGAGCCTTCACCAAGCTCACCGTCACCCATCAGTACATATATACAACAAGGATTGTTCGACTTTTTTGCTCCAAGCGCCATGCCGACACCAACAGGAAGTCCATGCCCTAATGAGCCGGTATTCATCTCCACACCCGGAACCTTAACACTAGGATGCCCAATAAGGCGCGACTTGAATTTGCTGAAAGTATTAAGCTCGCTTTCAGCAAAATATCCGCAATCAGCAAGAACACAATAATACCCTTCAACACTGTGTCCTTTGCTTAGAAGAAAGCGATCCCGCTCATTCCACTTCGGGTTAATAGGGTCGTGTTTCATTTTTGAATAAAATAGTGAAACAATTATATCTGTTGAGGATAAAGCACCTCCGGTATGACCTGTCTTCCCCTCATAAATCATTCTTAGAAGCCGCTTTCTGATTTCATAAGCCTTAACTTCCAGTTCCTTTGCATTTTTCACACTATACCTCTTTCCCGGATTGATTAATATTAATCAAGCATTTCATGAAGTATCTTCATAGACTTTTTCATTCTGTCAAGAACATCTTCGTCATTATCTTCAAATATTGTTACTACCTCAAGATACTGAGGAATGTTCATGGAGCCAGAATTTTTAAGGGTTTTCTTAATAAGCTCCCCTGTAACAATTCCCTCTTTTGTAAAATCCCAATGCCTGTCCCACACTCCGTCAGTCTGTTGAAGATGAATACAGCTAACATATGGTGAACACTTTTTTAGCCAAAGCTCCATATCCGCCTGATTTTTAAGAAGAGGCTTGAAAAGAGCATGCCCCCAGTCAATAAGAAGCCTGACAGGTATATCAGTCGTATTATCCAGGTCCTTCATCATTTTCTGCGATTCTTCAGGGGAGTGAGGGAATTCAGATATTAGCGGCGTTGCTTCAATTAGAATTTCTTTTAATCCTTTTTGCTTTCCATAAACTGCAAGACGCCTTATATAATCAAGCGCTGTATAATACAAAAGCTTTCTCGTTTCAGGATTGCTGGAATCTTCATTGCTCATTCCGCCGATTGGCGTTCCCATAACATCAGCACCAAGCTCAACAGTAAGGTCAACAGCTCGCTTAAAAAACTCAAAGGATATTTCACGCTGGAGAGTTGTCGGTGAAAGCAGCTGGGAATATGTATAAGAAGCCACTCCGCCAAAGGATGACGATATTTCAATTCCCTGCTTTGAAAATTCCTTGCGGTATTCATGAGCAAGCTCATTTCTTTGAGCGTCAGGCCACCATGGGTCAATTAAATCCCATGTAAACTGCACCTTCGATACCGAAAGCTCATTTTTACATATTTTCGCTAGCTCTGAGGGCTTTAACCATCTTTTTACCGCAAACGAAAGGTTTACGCCAATTTCCATTTTTAGCCTCCGTTTCGTTTTATAATTCTATTCCTCCGTTATTAACGGCTATAATTCTTGCCGGACAGGCTTCAATACCCTTGATTTTAAGAGGAAGAATAAAAACAAGTGCCCGTCCGTTTTCAAGTTTAGAGAGGTTGGTAAGCGATTCAATAATTGCCACACCTTTTTTAAAGCAGGCTGTATGGTTTGGCTGGTCATCAACGCTCAAATTTTCAATTGATGTCGCATCTGAGCCGATAGCCTTTAGTTTTTTATTAGAAAGAAGCCATTCAAGCGCGTCACACTCAATATAAGGGAACGGCTCCCAGTCCTCTGTTCGCCACTTCTTGTCAAAGTCGGTTCGGATAAATACCATGTCGCCATCCTTTATTTTATCCGCCTGTGTCTTTAGCTCTTCAAGGGTTATCCCCTCATCTGCTTTTTTTCCTGTGAAATCAAGCACACACGCCTCACCTATCATGTTCTCAAGCGGATATGTCATAGCATCGTCCCCGCCCTTTAAATGATGAAGTGGGAATTCAATATGTGTTCCGCAATGTGTTGAAAATGCAACATCTGCCGCAACATACCATACACCTTCGCTGTGAGGCTCTGCTCTTTCGCCAAGCTCAGCGACGTCAAAAAGGTTTACCTCAAGATTGAAAGGCTCTTTTCCGGGAAGCATATCGTGGCTTAGCTCCACTATCTTATCAAAATTCACTTTCATATTAATACTCCTTTAATTTGAATTACTTCTCATTGCTTTAAATCTGTCTATTGCAATTGCGGCCAGAATAACTAGTCCTGTTATTACCTTTTCCCAATAAGGCGAAATCTGAAGAATTACTATTGAGTTTGATATTACTCCCATAAATACTCCTCCAACAATTGCGCCGATTATGCTTCCGCGCCCGCCTGAAAGTGAAGTTCCGCCGATACATGCTGCTGTGACAGACGGCATAACCCAGTCCGATCCGACTGTCGGCTGCGCTGTCCCCAAACGACAGGTCATAAGTATTCCCGCTACCGCCGCTAAGGTTGATGATAAGCCGTATACTATTGAGGTTACCTGATCTACCTTTATACCGGCGATTCTTGCGGCATTTTCATTTCCGCCGACAGCATATATATAACGTCCGAACGGCGTCATTTTTAACACATATATACCGATAAGCCCCAAAACAACCATCGCAATCGCCGGGTATGGAATGACCTTAAAAAGCATTCCCTGCCCAAGAATAGTAGCTGATTTAGGAATACCCATTATCGGCGAGCCTTTTGTAATAACATAGATTACTCCGGTGAATATTGCACCAGTTGCCAAGGTAACAACAAAAGGAACCATTTTCATCTTTGTGATTAGAAATCCGTTCAGACTTCCACAAATAAAAGCCAGCATTAATATTAATATTATGCAAAAAACCGGTGGAATCGAGGTGTTAACCATAAGCCAAGCTGCTGTAATTCCCGACATTCCCGCTACTCCCGCAACAGATAAGTCGATTCCGCCTGTAAGAAGAACAAGTGTCTGCCCAAATGCAACTATTGTTGTAAAAGAAACTGTCCTGCTGAGAGTTGATAGATTATACTGTGACAGAAATTCAGGTTTTGCAATACCAATTGCTGTGCAG
Organism: Bacillota bacterium; assembly: GCA_023439835.1. Lineage (GTDB taxonomy): Bacteria > Bacillota > Clostridia > Oscillospirales > Ruminococcaceae > SZUA-444. The sequence continues at coordinate 13,507 of JAEXUW010000009.1, forward strand.
AGGAAAATCAATACGACAAAAATCATTCCCGCTGTCGGCATATCAAGTAAGTTGTATTTCTTTTTAATTCCATGCGCCCTATTCATTTGCTTGTCCTCCCTGTTTTAATGCGACTTCAAGAATATCCTGCTTCTTAAGGTTGATAGAATTCTTAATTCCCTTTACTTTTCCCTCGTGCATAATCATAACCCTATCGGTCAAAAGAAGCAGCTCCTCATGCTCGGATGAAATAATTATTACCGTCATTCCAAGCTCAGTCAGCTTTCTGATAAGGGTATATATTTCTGCCTTGGCATTTACGTCAATTCCCCTTGTCGGCTCATCCAGAATAAGTAGCTTTGCATTTTTAGCAAGCCATCTTGAAAGAATAACCTTTTGCTGATTTCCTCCGGAAAGATTCCTGATAGGCGCCATAACACCAGGAGTTTTTATATTAATTTTTCCGATATACTCTTGTGTAATTTGCTTTGACTTTTTGCTGTTTATTCTCATTTTACTAAACAGACTATCATATATACTAATTACGGTATTTTCCATTACCGACAATATCGGAAAAATGCCGTACTGCCTTCTTTCCTCAGGGACATATCCCATTCCATGTGCTATCGCCTGAGACGGACATTTTACATCTATCAGTTTACCTTCAATGAAAATGTTGCCTTTGTCTTTTTTGGTCATTCCAAAAATTGCATTTGCAAGCTCTGTTCTTCCCGAACCGACTAGTCCGCCTATTCCGAATATTTCACCCTTTTTAACCTCAAAGGATACATTTTCAAACTCACCGCTTCTCGAGAATTTATCAACCTTAAAGTATATTTCATCGCTGATTTCTCTCTCTCGACGCTCAAGTCTGCTCATTTTCTTGCCCGCCATATGCTCAATTAATAAATCTAAAGTGATTTCTTCAGTATTGCCGATAAATACTACACTTCCGTCCCGCATTACAGTTATCCTGTCAGTAGTAGACAATAGCTCTTCAAGATGATGCGTAATAAATATAATTGACTTTCCGCTATCCTTGAGCTTCTTCATAAGATCTAGCAAAAACTCTGTTTCTGATGCTGTCAGCGAAGCGGTTGGCTCGTCAAATACCAATAGATTTGCTCCCGTTGCCAATACTCTGGCTATCTGAACAAGCTGCTGCTGTGCCACGCTCAATTTATTGACTATAATATGAGGATCAAAATTAACACCGATTGTCTCCAGTATTTTTGCTGCTTCCTCATTTGTTTTCTTCCAGTTAATTGTTTTTAAGCTATTTATAATTTCATTTCCGAGAAAAATATTCTCAGCTGCGCTTATATACGGATTAAGATTTAGCTCCTGGGGCACCATGCCTATTCCAAGTGAAATTGCATGTGCAGGTGATAAAATATGTGCTTCTTTTGAGTCGAAGCTAATATTGCCTTCTTCATTTTTATATATACCCATCAGGACTTTCATCAGGGTGCTTTTCCCCGCGCCGTTTTCACCGATAAGCCCATGAATTTCACCTTTTTCAACAGCAAAATCAACCTTATTCAAAGCTACTACTCCGGGAAATATTTTAGTTATACCGTTCATTTCAAGAATATTGTATGGCATAGCTTATCCTCCAATATGGGGCTGACTTGGCATTTCACCAAGTCAGCCATTGCTCTTTTCAAGCGGGTATCATATACTAGTTAAGAAACTGGTCAACATTTTCTTTTGTTACAAAGTGTGCTGGAATTTCATCAAAAACAATTGCAGGTGTTCTTCCGTCAGCTAGCTCAAGCATATTGAATACGCTGTTATAGCCGTAAGTAGTAACTGCTTGTCTTAATGTGCAGTAAATAGTGCCATCCTTTACATACTTCATAGCTTCCTGATCCTCAGCCATGCCACAGATAACGATTTTGCCTGCTTTTCCTGCATCTGTCACTGCTCTTGCCGCACCAATCGGACTTGCAGCATTACAGCCGAATATACCTTTAAGATTTGGATATGTTGCGAGATAGCCTTCTGTTACGCTAAGGGCAACTTCAATAGAATCCTCGTCAGCCTGTTTGTCAACAATTTTCATGTTCGGATATTTTGCAATACCGTCAATAAATCCCTGTACACGCTCCTGATGATTGATGGCGCTAAGTGTACCTGCGAGAACCGCAACTTCACCCTCTTCGCCTAGTGCCTGTGCCATTCTGTCTGCCATTTCTAGTCCGTCTTCATAGTTTTTTGAATGTCCGCAGTAATACAGACGGTTTGAATCAACAGCGTCACAGTCGAATGTAGAAATATTTATTCCATATCCGATAAGCTCATTAATTACAGTTGTTGTCGCTGCTGCATCAATAATTGCAATAGATATTCCGTCGGGCTTTTTAGCTGCTGCTGCTTCGATTTTAGCAATCTGGTCTGTTACGATTGCGTCTGCAGGTGCATCCCATGTGTATTTAACCGTTATTCCCTGCTCAGCAAGCTCTGCTACTGCCTGATCAATACCGATTTTAACTTCCTCATACCATTCATGAACAAGCTTTGGAATAAATACAAGATTGTATTCGGTTTTAAGATACTTACTGCTTGTGCCCCCTGCAGCTGTGGTTGTTGCTTTTGTGGTTGTTGAAGCAGTTGATGAATCTGTATCACCAGAGCATCCAGCAAGCATAGCTGTCACTGCCAAAGCACATACCAATGCGATTGTTTTCAGAAACTTTTTCATTGATTTCCCTCCATTATTACAGTTCGTTTTCTGTTTGTATTTAACTTTTTTCAAAGCTAAAACCAGATTAATTATTTGCTAGGCTTTTTAGTCCGTTCATGCTGTCTTTTAACGTTGGATATAGCTGCTTATATATCTGATAGAAATTATTGTATTTCTCATGGTTTTGAATATCCGGATATACCGGCGGATTGAAGCTTACCCACTCTTTTATCTGCTCATAATCGCTTACAAGCCCGCATGATAAAGCAGCCATAAAAGCATCACCCAGAGGGGCTTCAGCGGTTTTCACGGGAGTATAAACGGGAATTCCTGTTACATCGGCAAAAATTTGCTGCCACAACGTTGATTTTGAGCCACCCCCAACAAGAATAAGTTTCTCGCCTGAAACTTTCTTTGCCGACTCCATAATATGCCTTAGCGAATATGCTGTCGACTCAAGAATCGCTCTAAAAATATGCTCTTTAGTGTGCAATAGCGAAAGACCAATAATCAATCCTGATGCGCTTTCATCCCATATCGGAGTTCTTTCCCCCATAAAATAAGGAAGCACAATTAATCCTTCCGAGCCTGCCGGTATTCCTTTTTCTACTATCGAGTCTTCTATTGATTTATAAGCCTCAGGGGATTCATTTTGCATAAAATTTGTCATAAACCATCTGGGGAGAGCGCCGGCTGTTGAGGCGCCACCATAAGTATAGCTTTGCTCCTCAGGGCAAACACAGTATGGCATTGAAATAAGTTTTTTATCGTCAGGCAAAGTGCGTTGAATGAACCCCCAGTTTAGAGAAGTGCCGAGAACTGCTGCATTATCTCCTTCATTAAGCATCGAGGCACTGAGCATTGATGCAATACAATCAACTGTTCCGACGCAAATGGGAGTATCCTTAGGGATGCCAAGCTTTTTAGAAAACTCACTATTTAGTACTCCCCCAATATCTGTGGGACTCATTAGCTTTTCTGGTAAAGCGCTCATTTCAATCCCAATTTCACTGCAAATTTCATTCGACCAAGAGTGTGTTTTATAATCATATATTCCGCCAATATTCCCAGCTGAGCAATAGTCCGTTGTAATAGCACCTGTCATTTTATATACTATATAGCTGTGGATGGGAAGTATGTGGCGAATTTTTTTCCAGTTATCAGGCTCGTTATTCTTCACCCATAAAAGCTTAATATATCCAAAATATGAGTCGGTATTGTTACAGGATATTTCAAACAGTCTGTCCTCTCCAATACTTTCAGCCGCATAACGGCTTTCCTTGTCTGCACGCCTGTCCATCCAGATTATCGATGGTCTTATCGGCTTCATATTCTCATCGCAAAGCGCACCTGTTCCGCCATAAAGAGCACTGATACAAATTGCACCTATTTTATTGGCATCTACCGCTTTTGCAACTTCACTCACAGTTTTTGTGACTGCGTCAAGCCATACATCAGGCCATTGTTCAGCCCACTGATTTTTGGGAGTGATGATGCCATACGGGCAATATGCATGTGCTAAAATTTTCCCGCTTTTGTCAGTGACAACTGCCTTTGTTCCGGACGTTCCAGCATCACAGCCTATTACATATTCTTTATCCATTTATCCTCCAGCTCAAACTAGCTCCGCCTTAGCGTTAATATAATCCGCCTCACTTGGAGTTTTTCCGTGCCATTCAACAACATTTTCCATGAATGAAACGCCTTTCCCCTTGATTGTATGCTGTATAATTACTGATGGCTTTCCTTTGACTGACTTTGCATGCTCAACCGCACTGAAAATCTCATCAAAATTATGTCCGTCTATTTCTGAAACATCCCAGCCGAAAGCCGCCCACTTCGATTTTATGTCATACATGTTCTTGACGTCACAGGTTTTTCCGTCATTTTGAAGTCCGTTGACATCAACGAATGCTATTACATTGTCAAGCTTAAGATGTGCGGCCGTCGCTGCCGCTTCCCATATTTGCCCTTCGTTTATTTCGCCGTCGCCTATCATACAATATACCGTATAAGCCTTATTATGAATCTTTCCGCCTATCGCAATACCATTTGCAGCAGATAAGCCAATCCCAAGTGAGCCTGAGGTCATTTCTACACCCGGCGTCTTTTTCATATCGGGATGCCCCTGAAGCTTTGAATTCACTCCCCGAAATGAGGACATCAGCCACTCCCTCGGATAGAACCCAGCCTCGGCAAGAACAGCATAAAGTCCCGGTGCGGTATGTCCTTTTGAAAGTACAAACCTGTCTCTGTCCGAATCTTCTGGATTTTTTGGGTCGTATTTCATTATTCCAAAATATAAAGAGGTCAGTGTTTCAAGCATTGAATACGAGCCGCCCAGATGCCCTGATTTTGCATGATATATCATTTCTAGAATATCAAGCCTAAGCTTTTTTGCTTTTGCAGTCAACTTCTCATACTCTGGTTTCATGCCTTAACACCTCCCGACGCTTTTTTTCTTCTGATAACCTTTTTTGAAGCCTCTGCTATATGATTTGCTGTCAGACCATATTTTTCATACAGCTCCTCCTGATCCCCTGATTCGCCGAAGGTATCTTTAATTCCTATAAATTCCATGTGAATAGGATGAATTGAGGATAAAAATTCAGACACTGCCCCTCCTAATCCCCCTATGACCGAATGATCTTCAACAGTTACAACCGATTCGGTCTTTTCAGCCTGACTAAGTATCGTTTTCTCATCTATCGGCTTAATGCTGTAAGCATTAATTACTGATGCGCTTATCCCTTCTTCTTCTAAAAGAACTGCCGCTTTCAATGCCTGCTCCACCATTAATCCACAGGCGATAATTGCTACATCCTTTCCGTCCCTGAGAAGGTCAGAACCGCCCGATACAACTTTCTTGTTCTCCTCGAAAATATCCTCAGCCAAATCCCGACCAAGTCTTAGATATGCCGGCCCATCATGTGCAATCATTTCACTAATACAGCTCGCTGTTTCACTCACATCCGATGCAACAAAAATTTTAAAACCCGGAAGCGTTCTCATTATTGCCAAATCCTCAAGAATCTGATGAGTTGCACCGTCTTTTCCAACACAAAGCCCTGCATGAGTTGCTATTATCTTAACATTCAGATGAGGATATGCAATAGACTGTCTTATCTGTTCAAATGGTTTTTCAGTCACAAACATTGAAAAGCCCACGACAACCGGAATAATTCCCGTTGTACTCAAACCTGCGGCAGTTGACAGCATATCCGCTTCGCTTATGCCGACACAAATCATTCTGTCGGGAAATTTTTCACCGAATTTTTTCAAACTAAGCGCTCGTGCACAATCAGCATTAAGAACCACAAGCTCTGGATTCTTCTCTGCCGCTTGAATAAGCGCGTCACTTAGTGATGCTCTGAATGAACGAACCATAATTTACTTCCTTTCATGAAGAAAAAGTGTTTATAATTTATTAGCCTTCATAGCCTCGGAGGATAGCCTAATTTTTTCAGCAACATTCGGCTCATTATACTGCAATACACCAAAGTATATAGCTTCAAGGATAGCCTGCTCTGATATCCTCCTTGCGATTATTTCCTGACCCACGCTGATATCAGGTGTCGCCGTAAAAAGCTTAATGTCACAATACTTAATTAGCTCAGATTTCTCTCTTTTAGTAATGCAAATGGTAGTTGCGCCGTTTCTTTTTGCAATTTCCATAGCATCAACAACCTGCCTTGTTCTTCCTGAGTGCGAAATTGCTATCGCAACATCACCAGGCTTCATATGACAAGCAGTTATCATTTGAAGGTCGCAATCCTTTTCAGCAAAACATATATATCCAAGGCGTCTGAATTTGAAGCACGCATATTCACACGGTATCATAGCGTCACCTATTGCGAAGAAGCAAAGCTGCTTTGCATTAAGAATTGCCTCAAATGCTTTATTATATTCTTCGTTAGCAAGTGCAAAGGTTTCCTTCAGGATTTCAATGTTAACTTTGAAAACATTTTTCATTATCTGAATCATGTTATCGCCGAGACCGCCTTTTTCAAGCTCTTCAAATTCCTTGTCATAACCGTTGCTAGATACAAGCTGTACACTCAGTGTTGCTTTAAGCTCTGAGTATCCGCTCACACCAATTCTTTTGCATAAACGTATGATTGATGCCTGACTGCTTCCTGAATAATCAGCATAGTTCACCAGAGAGAGCTTTGATACCTTTTCGGGATGCTCAAGCAGATACTCTGCGGCTTTCTTCTCAGAGCTGGTTAGCGTCGGAAGCAAAAACTTCACCATCGGAATAATTTTTTTATTACTGTCATTGAACAACTGTTCCATAATCTCACGTCCTATGCATTTTATCTCCAAACTTAATAATTTTTTTTGGAGTATGTCTACATTATACACGACTGCTTTTCTGAAATCAACATCAAAAATAACTAATATTGTCTGTATATAATTATATAATTTCAACAAATTATCTCGCCTTTATTACTAATGTCAGTTTTGCCACCGAAAAAAATTCTTTATTGTCATCATAAATTTATGGAGAATATATTTGAAACGTTTAAGTTCTTAGTGCAGAATTCTTCAAAAAAAATAAGCCTCATGGATTCTTCTCCATGAGGCTTTATAACCAAAACTATTTATTCTGACATTCGCCTTGAGCCATCAGCTCAATTTCATTATACCCTCTGACAAGCTCGGATTCAACCGACGGCTGTTCGGATTTATCATGCTTGAATACAATTTTCAAAAGAACCGGTGTTATCACGGTGGTTATAACAACCATTATAACCAACGGCGCAAAAAACAACGAACCCATAAGCCCCGCCGATTGCCCTTTGCTTGCCACAATCAGCGCAACCTCGCCTCTTGAAACCATTCCCGTTCCTATCTGAACACTTTCCTGCCTCGAAAACCCGCACATTCTTGCACCTATTCCGCAACCTATAATTTTTGTCAGTATAGCAACCAGCGTAATAAGCACAGTAAATATAATAATCCCCTTGCTCATTCCACCCTCAATGACAACCTTTATGCCTATACTTGCGAAAAAAATCGGTGACAACAGCATATATGACATGGTCTCAAAGCGTGATGCAATATATTTTGTTCTCTCACTGTTTGAGATAATAAGCCCCGCTATAAATGCGCCGGTAATGTCAGCAACGCCAAAGTATTCTTCAGCGGCAAACGCCATAACAAGACACAGCACAAAAGATACTATTATAAATCTTCTTAAGTCCTTGCCGGCTTTTGAAACCCACTTATTGAAAGCAAAATAGACAAGAAAGCCAACAACTGCTGCAAAAACAAAAAACAATACAATTTTCCCAAGCACCCACCAAATGCTGACCACAGAGTCTGCCATGCTTGTTATCAGGGTTAGTGCAACAATACCCAGAATATCGTCAATCAAAGCGGCGCCGAGAATTGCATTTCCCGCTTTTGTGCTTAGCTTTCCAAGCTCTTTAAGAGTCTCAACCGTAATGCTTACCGATGTTGCAGTAAGTATTACTCCGATAAACAAGTTCTGCATAAAAGCACTTGATGTAAGAGCCGCATCGCCCTTGTTGAATATAGCGGCAATTCCGTATCCACCGACAAGAGGAACAAGCACACCAATTAGCGCAATAACCAGTGAAGCCTTTCCTGTCTTTTTAAGCTCCTTAACGTCTGTTTCAAGACCTGCACTGAACATAAGTACAATAACACCAAGCTCAGCCATCTGATTAATAAAATCAGTTTTTTGTAAAACATTGAATACCGCAGGCCCCAGTAAAAGCCCTGCTACCAAAGCGCCGACCACCTGTGGCATTTTAACACGTCTTGTTATCAGTCCGAAGATTTTTGTCGAAATCAATATAAGAGCAAGATCGAACAGATAACTATATGACATCTCCATACAATACACCTTATTTCATATTTTTCGATAACGTTCTACATTATACTCCTGCAAAATCCTAAATTCAATATATAATAATATGTATAGCAAAAAATCATTTTAATGCACAGTTTTATTTTCATTCGGTTGATTTTCTTATACATCAACGTGCATTAAGCCTGGTAAAATAAGCAAATCTCATGCTTGAAGAAAAAATTATTTTAAAAAAGTATTGACAAACAAAATCAAATGACATATAATGAAATTGATATAAACTAAATGCGCTGATGAGGAACAACTCACTGCAATCTCTTTCAGAGAGCTGTCGTATGGTGAAAGACAGCAGAGACGCTTTGATACTAAATCACCTCGGAGCATTCCGCTGAACAATCATTTTAGCTTTGTCTTTTATGAAAGTAAGCCGGAACGGAATCTCCCGTTATTGAGAAGCACATTGATAGATGTGTATTGAGTGGACAATTTTTGTCAATAAGAGTGGTACCGTGGAGAGTAATCCTTCACCTCTTAAAACCGTAAGGTTTTATTTGAGGCGAGGGTTTTTTTATTGCAATTTTTTTGTGGGAGGATGGGTTATATGAAATTAAATGGTTCTGAAATTCTAATCGAGTGTCTGGTTGAACAGGGTGTTGACAACGTATTCGGATATCCGGGAGGTGCTGTTCTAAATATTTATGATGCACTTTACAAAAACTCCGACCGAATTCATCATTTTATAACTGCACATGAACAGGGTGCTTGTCATGCAGCTGACGGCTATGCACGTTCCACCGGAAAAACAGGGGTTGTTATTGCGACCTCAGGACCCGGCGCAACTAATCTTGTCACTGGAATTGCGACTGCCTTTATGGATTCAATTCCCCTTGTGGCGATAACCGGCAATGTCGCAACCTCTCTTCTGGGGCTTGACAGCTTTCAGGAGGTTGACATTACGGGAATTACTATGCCTGTGACAAAGCATAATTATATAGTTAAGGATGTTTCAAAGCTGGCGGAAACAATAAGAAATGCTTTTTATATCGCAAACGAAGGAAGAAAAGGCCCCGTTCTAATTGATATTCCTAAGGATATAACGGCGGCGGTTTGTGAATTCGAACCACAATCACCGAAAACAGCGCCGTTTATACTATCCGCTGATGTGAACGAACAGATTGATAAGGCGGCTGAGCTTATCACTACAAGCGAAAAGCCGTTTATCTATGCCGGCGGCGGCGTAGTTTCTTGCAACGCATCGGCGGAGCTTAAAGAATTTGCTCACCTTGTTTCGTCGCCTGTTTCACTTTCTTTGATGGGGCAGTGTGCCTTTGACAACTCAGATCCGCTTTATATCGGAATGCTCGGAATGCACGGCACAAAAACCTCCTCACTTGTTATCGGCGAGTGTGATTTGATGATTGTTGTCGGCTCACGCTTCAGCGACAGAGTAACCTGCAACACCAAAACCTTTGCTAAAAACACCGCAATAATTCACATTGACATTGACCCGGCCGAAATTAACAAGAATGTTTGTGCCGAGCATAATGTTGTCGGCGATATCAAGTATATTCTTGAAAAGCTAAATGCCAAAATCAAGCGCAAAAATCACGACAAGTGGATTGAACAGGTTTTTTCGTGGAAGCGCGAATACCCTCTCCATCAAGTCGGAAATAACGATGACGACGTTCTTCCGCAGGATGTGATTGAAACGCTCTGTGAGCTGACAAACGGAGAGGCAATTATATCCACCGAGGTCGGACAGCATCAGATGTGGGCGGCACAATTCTACAATTTTAAAAATGAAAGAAGTTTTGTATCGTCGGGCGGTCTTGGAACAATGGGATATGGGCTTGGCGCTTCAATCGGTTCAAAAATTGGAAATCCGGATAAAAAGGTGATTAATATTGCTGGCGACGGAAGCTTCTTTATGAACTGTAATGAACTTTCAACACTAAGCAAATTCAAAATACCTGTTATCGAGCTTGTATTTGACAATAATGTACTTGGAATGGTAAGACAGTGGCAAAGACTATTTTATGGGAAAAGATTTTCACAGACTACTCTTGACAGAGGGACTGACTATATGAAGCTTGCACAGGCTTTCGGAATAAACGGTTACACTATCAGCAAAAAAAGCGATATCAGACCCGTGCTTGAAAAAGCTCTCAGCGATAATTTCCCTGTGCTTATCGCCTGTAAAATCAGTAAGGATATTAATGTTCTTCCGATGGTTCCTGCCGGTGCTAGTATTGACAGCCCGATTCTTGAAATTGAAATTGACGATGATTTATAATAGGGGGATTAAATATGAAGAAAATCTATATGTACGACTCAACCCTTCGTGATGGGGCACAGGGCGGAAATGTAAATTTTTCAGTAATGGATAAGCTTAATATAACAAAGGCGCTTGACGAATTCGGAATTGACTTTATTGAAGCCGGAAACCCCTTTTCAAACCCAAAGGATATTGAATTTTTTGAGAAAATTGAAACGCTTGAGCTAAAGCATTCAAAGGTCGTCGCTTTTGGTGCAACCAGAAGAAGAGGTTGCAAGGCTTGTGAGGACGCAAGCGTAAACGTCATGGCTAATGTAAAGGTTAAGACGGTTGCGATTTTCGGAAAAAGTTGGGATCTTCATGTCACCGAAATCATCAACACCACGCTTGAAGAAAACCTTGAAATGATTTCAGATACTATTTCATATCTGACAAGTTGCGGAAAAGACGTCTTTTATGACGCCGAGCATTTCTTTGACGGTTATAAGGCAAATCCCGATTATGCAATGAAAACTCTTTTAACCGCACAGAACGCAGGCGCAAAATATATCGTATTATGTGACACAAACGGTGGTTGCTTTCCTGATGAAATTTTTGAGATAACAAAAAAAGTTGTCAGCTCTCTTGACGCTCCTGTTGGAATCCACTGTCACAACGACACCGAATGTGCTGTCGCAAACTCTGTCGCCTCTGTCAAGGCAGGGGCAAATCAGGTTCAAGGAACCTTTATCGGAATAGGTGAACGCTGTGGAAACACCAGCCTTGCTTCCATTATGCCAAATCTTCAGCTCAAGCTGGGTTATGACTGCGTCGCTGGGGACGGTTTAAAGAATCTTACAAAAACATCAAGATATATTGCCGACGTATCAAATATTCCGCTTCATGACAGTATGCCCTATGTCGGAAACGGCGCATTCTCACACAAAGCGGGCATGCACATTGACGGTGTGCGAAAAAACTCGGTTTCATTTGAGCATGTCCCTCCCGATTCTGTCGGAAATGCACGTGCGTTTCTATTGTCAGAGGTTGCAGGAAGAAATGCTGTTCTTTCAAAGCTTTCGGGTATTGCGCCTGAAGTAACTAAGGACAGTGAAGAAATGCTTGCAATCATGGAAATGCTTAAATCTCAGGAGCATAAGGGCTTCCAGTATGAAGCTGCCGAGGCAAGCTTTGAGCTTTTAGTTTTAAAGTTCTTGGGGAAATTCAAGGAATTTTTCTATATTGACTATTTTAAAATCATCGGCGAACAGACCGGAAGCTTTCAAAAAGCGGCAAGCGCTATGGTGAAAATCAAGGTGGGGACACAGTCTGCTATTGCCGCTGACGAGGGCGACGGCCCTGTCAACGCACTTGACAAAGCTCTAAGAACCGCACTTTCACAGTTTTATCCCGAGGCTTTAAGTGACATTCACCTCATCGACTATAAGGTTAGGGTAATGGACACAGGTGCGGGAACCGCCGCAGTTGTACGAGTTCTGATTGAATCGACCGACGGTGAAAATGTATGGACTACCGTCGGTGCATCAACCGACATTATTAACGCAAGCGTCAAGGCGCTGACAGACAGCATTGAATACAAGCTTTTAAAATACAAAAACTAAACAACTGCACTCTCATAGTATTCAATAAAATTATTGAGCGAGGCGGTCGGCTGTGTATTTTTCAAATACGCAAAGCCGACTGTTCTTTTTTTAATGGGCTTGCTAAGATTAATTTCTTTTAGCTCACCTCTTTCAAGCTCATCTCTCACAAATTCACGAATTACCCCAGCCGCTCCAAGTCCTATCTTTGCAAAATCGATGAGAAGATCCATATTACTCACCTCAAGAATATGCTTTGGCTCAATTGAATTTTCACGAAAATAGTCGTCGATATACTGTCGTGAAACATTCTCTCTGTCAAGAAGCATTACATTTGCGCTTTCAAAAATCGCCTCATTTTTCAGCGCTTGATCCTCTTTAATAAAAAGATTCGTCAGGTAGCTTTTTGTTGATACAAAAATATCGCTCACCTCACCGGTCTTAAAAAAGCTTATTCTCTTCTCATCGGCGGGCTTAACCACAAGCGCAATATCAATTTTCCCGCTATCGAGAAGCTTTAGCGTGTGATAGGTTGATTGACATTCAATTGAAATCTTAATATGCGGATATTTTTCTATAAAGCCCTTTAGGTAAGGGAGAAGAACGTATTTGCAAAGCGTTGCACTTGCTCCGATTTTAAGCTGACCAATGCCAAGCGTGTTAATCTGTCTTATCTTTTCTTCTCCAGACAAAATTGCATCAAAGGCGGTGCTTAAATGCTCAAACAGAACACGCCCCTCCTCCGTCAAAGTGACACCTCGTGATTTTCTCACAAAAAGCAGCGTGCCCAGCTCCTGCTCTAACTTTGAAATAGCCTTGCTTATAGCCGGCTGACTGATATACAAAATTTCCGCCGCATGGGATATATTGCCCGCCTTTGCGACAATATAAAATATGCGGTACTGATTGAGATTACCTTCCATATCTGCCCCTTCGTGATATAACATAAATTCATATTAAGTATTCATAATATGTATTTCAATTATATCATATGTTATGATATAATTTCAATAAGGAAAATTTTAAAAGGAGAGATTATAATGGGAATGACAATGACACAGAAAATTCTGGCGGCTCATGCGGGACTTAAAAAGGTTGAAGCCGGTCAGCTTATTATGGCAAAGCTTGACATGGTTCTCGGAAACGATGTAACCTCCCCCGTTGCAATTAATGAATTCAAAAAGTCAGGTTTTGACAAGGTTTTTGACGGTGAGAAAATTTCACTGGTTATGGATCATTTTACACCCAATAAGGATATTAAAGCAGCTGAACAGTGCAAAAAAGTTCGTGACTTTGCCGGAGAAATGAGTGTAAAAAATTACTTCGACGTTGGCGATATGGGCGTTGAGCACGCACTTCTCCCCGAAAAAGGACTTGTCGCACCTGGTGAGCTTATTATCGGTGCCGACTCTCACACCTGCACTTATGGTGCTATCGGCGCATTTTCAACAGGCGTCGGCTCAACTGATATGGCAGCCGGAATGGCAACAGGAAGAGCGTGGTTCAAGGTTCCCTCCGCTATAAAATTCAATCTGACTGGAAAGCTAAACGGTTGGGTCAGCGGAAAGGATGTTATTCTTCATATCATCGGTATGATTGGAGTTGACGGCGCACTTTATAAATCTATGGAGTTTGTCGGCGACGGACTTAAAAACCTAACCGTTGAGGATAGACTCTGTATGGCTAATATGGCTATTGAGGCGGGCGCAAAAAACGGTATCTTTGCAGTTGATGAGCAGACGCTTGAATTCGTCAAGGATAAGGTTTCAAGAGATTTCACATATTATTCGGCTGATGATGATGCTGAATATGACGAGGTTTATGACATTGACCTTTCAAAAATCAAGTCAACTGTGGCTTTTCCACACCTCCCTGAAAACACGAGAACCATTGATGATGTTGGTTTTGTTAAAATCGATCAGGTTGTAATCGGTTCTTGCACAAACGGAAGAATTGAAGATATGCGTGTCGCTGCTGAAGTATTAAAAGGTCAGCATGTTGCAAAGAATGTCCGCTGTATCGTTATTCCGGCAACTCAGAAAATATTCATGCAAGCAATGAACGAGGGGCTTTTTGAAATATTCGTTAATGCGGGCTGTGCGGTATCCACGCCAACCTGCGGGCCGTGTCTTGGCGGGCACATGGGTATTCTTGCGAAAGGCGAAAGAGCTGTCGCCACCACAAACCGTAATTTTGTCGGAAGAATGGGACATCCCGAAAGCGAGGTTTATCTTGCAAGCCCTGCAATTGCGGCGGCAAGCGCAATCACAGGCAAGATAAGCGACGTCAGCGAAGTATTGAAGAAATAACGAAAGGATTGATATATAATGAAAGCACTCGGAATTGTTCATAAATACGGCGATAATGTTGATACAGACGTAATCATACCAGCACGCTATCTCAACACCTCCGACCATAAGGAGCTCGCGGCGCACTGTATGGAGGATATCGACAAGGACTTCATAAACAACGTAAAGGACGGCGATATTATTGTTGCCGAAGCAAATTTCGGCTGTGGCTCGTCAAGAGAGCATGCACCTATCGCAATTAAAACAAGTGGTATTTCATGTGTAATCGCAAAGACCTTTGCCAGAATTTTTTACAGAAACGCAATTAACATAGGACTTCCGATTTTGGAATGCCCAGAAGCTTCCGAAAAAATTTCTGCCGGAGATAAGGTTGAAGTTGACTTTGACACAGGCGTTATCTTTAACAAAACCAAAAATGAAGTTTATCAGGCTCAGCCTTTCCCAGATTTTATTAAGGAAATTATAAGTGCAAACGGACTTTTAAACTACCTTAAAAAGAAGGAGGCTTAAGAGAATGATAAAAAAAATCGCAGTTATCAAGGGCGATGGAATCGGCCCTGAAATTGTCGCTGAAGCTGAAAAGGTTTTGAATAAGGTCGGCGAAAAATTCGGGCATACCTTTGAATATACAGATGTTTTAATGGGCGGCTGTGCTATTGACGCAACAGGCATCCCCCTCCCCCAAGAAACGGTTGACATCTGCCTTGCTTCAGACAGTGTTCTTTTGGGTGCAGTCGGCGGACAAAAGTGGGATGATCTCCCCGGACATTTACGTCCCGAGGCCGGACTTCTCGGAATAAGAGGCGCTTTAAAGCTTTTTGCAAATATTAGACCGTCTAAGCTTTTTCCTTCTCTTGCCGGCGCTTGCCCTCTGAAAGAAAACATCATCGGCAACGGGCTTGATCTTGTTATCGTGCGCGAACTGATAGGCGGCGCATATTTTGGAAAACGTGAGACCTTTGTTGACAACAACGGCGTAAAAACAGCAACAGACTCAATGACTTACAGCGATTTTGAGGTTGAAAGAATTTGCCGTGTCGCTTTTGAAATGGCAAGAAAACGCCGCTCAAAGCTTCATTCAATTGACAAGGCGAATGTTCTTGACAGCTCAAGATTGTGGCGTGAGGTTGCTCACAAGGTTAGGGCTGATTATCCCGACGTTGAATATGCTGATATGCTGGTTGACAACTGCGCTATGCAGCTTGTCAGAAATCCCGGTCAGTTTGATGTTTTGGTAACTGAAAATCTGTTCGGCGATATCCTTTCTGACGAAGCAAGCATGATAACAGGCTCACTCGGTATGATTCCATCGGCTTCTCTCGGTGAGGGAACGCTCGGACTTTATGAGCCTATTCACGGCTCTGCGCCTGATATTGCAGGACATAACAAGGCAAATCCAATTGCGACAGTGCTTTCAACAGCAATGATGCTTAGATTTTCTTTTGACATGCCGGCTGAAGCTGACTCTATTGAAAGTGCCGTAAATAAAGTCCTTGAGGAAGGCTTCCGCACCGGCGACATAATTAGCGAAGGAATGACACTTGTATCCTGCTCTGAAATGGGTAAGCTCATAGCTGAAAGAATATAATAATTTTGATAAAAAATAAAAAAACTATTGACAAGCCGCCTTGCAAATGATATAATAAAAAAGCTGTGAGCGGCAGTGCTGGAATTGGCAGACAGGCACGTTTGAGGGGCGTGTGTCCTTGACGTACGGGTTCAAGTCCCGTCTGCCGCACCACAAAAAAACCACCAGAAATGGTGGTTTTTATTTTAGTTAAATACTTTTAACTAATTTAGTTTTGCACTAAAATCAAAGCTTAATGAAATGCATTATACCAAGCTAACGTTATTCTAACACGAAAGAGGAAACTTGATGAGAACAAAAAAGCTTGCATACATAATTATTTCGTCACTAATAATAATTGCTTCTCTTTACTTTGCAGATCAGGTTTTACGGCTGACTTATATTTCAAAAATTCTGGTCAAAGTTATTGTACTGTCAATTTTCCCGCTTATTTATATTATTTGGGGAAAATATAATTTCATTAAAGATTCATTAAAGGTAATTAAGGCGCCTTTTAGATTCAAGCTGAGCAATCTCTTAGGAATTTTAATTGCGGTTATTTTGTTCATCGCCTTTATAATTATAGAAAAAACAATAAACATTGAGGTTTTAATTTCTGAGCTAGAGGGCAAATACAAGATAAATAAAAGCAATATCTTATTATATGGGGCATATCTAATTTTTGTAAATTCTTTAATGGAGGAATTTTTCTTTAGAGGTTTTATTTTTTTAAATCTTAAGAAGCTCAATATGAAACGCACCGCATATATTGTCAGCTCGGTTGCATTTTCAATTTATCATATCAGCAACTTTCAAAACTGGTTTAATATATGGGTGTTAATTCTGGCATTGATCGGATTATTCTCAAGCGGTTTGCTTTTTAATTATCTAAACGACAAGGACGACACATTTTTAAATAGCTGGTTTGTTCATATTTGCGCTGACATTGCTATTGTCATCATCGGTTATATAATAATGAACAGGGTTTAGGTGGTGTTAAAAATCACTGCGAATATTATAAAAAACCTTCGCCTTTATGTTAGGCGAAGGTTAAATTATTTCTATTAGCAAGAATATTCAGTCAAGCCGATGTTTGCCAAGTTTAATTAAGATAGGCGGTTTTTAAAATCTTGATATTCAAACCGACGTATAAGCTTAATCCCCTCCCGCGGGTTGAAAGATGCAATTGAAGGCAGATTGATACCGTTAAACGTGTTGTTTTTCACCATAGTATAGTGCCCCATATCGCAAAATACCAGCGTGTCCCTTGCTTTAAGCGGCTCTTTGAAGGAATAATCGCCGATAATATCCCCAGCAAGACAGGTAGGCCCGCCCAAGCGGTAAGTATATTCATATTCTCCCGAAAGTCCCGCACCAATAATGTTTGGGCGATAGGGCATTTCAAGAACATCTGGCATATGACAAGCTGCCGAAGTGTCCAAAATCGCAAGCTCCATACCGTTTTTAAGGGTATCCAGAACTGTCGCCACAAGATAACCGGTGTTTAAGGCGACCGCCTCACCAGGCTCCAAATAAACCTCCAGTCCATACTTTTCTTTAATAGAAAGAATAGCCTGAACCAGTGCCTCAACGTCATAGTCCGGTCGGGTAATATGGTGTCCCCCGCCGAAATTGAGCCACTTTATTTGTGAGAAAAATTTCCCGAAGCGCTCCTCCACCACCTTTAGCGTGCGAACCAGCGTGTCAGAATTTTGCTCGCACATTGTGTGAAAATGAAGTCCGTCAATACCGTCAAGCTCGTCCGGTTCAAAGTTTTCAAGAGTTGTGCCAAGCCGTGAATTTTCAAAGCACGGGTTGTAAATATCCGTTTCAATCTCAGAATACTCCGGATTAATACGAATTCCACATTCGATTTTTTTAGAAGCAGAACGAACCTGCTCCCTATATTTTTTCCACTGGCCAAAAGAATTAAACACTATATGATCACATATTTCAAGAATGTCATCAAACTCATGCTCCATATACGCCGGTGCGAAGATATGTGTTTCCTTTCCCATTTCCTCACGCCCTAAACGTGCCTCAAAAAGAGAGCTGGCGGTAGTACCCGAAAGATACTGCCCGATCAGCGGATAAAGGCTGAACATTGAAAAGCCCTTTTGCGCTAGAAGAATTTTACAGCCGGTGCGCTCCTGCACTGATTTGAGCAGTAACAGATTTTTTACTAAAAGACGCTCATCCACAATATAGCACGGCGAGGGTAGTGACGCAAAATCAATTTCACTCATCTTCATTAATCCACTAGCTCCGGCGCAAAGCTTTCCTTCCAGGGCAAGCCGTATTTATTCAGTGCATCCATAAACGGATCAGGATCAAACTCCTCAATATTATAAACGCCGGGCTTTTTCCATTTTCCTGTCAAAATCATCATCGCACCAATCATCGCCGGTACGCCTGTGGTATATGATATTGCCTGTGACCCAACCTCCGCATAGCATTCCTGATGGTCACAAACATTATATACATAGTAGGAAAGCGGCTTTCCGTCCTTTTTTCCTTGAAAAATACAGCCGATATTAGTTTTCCCCTTCGTTCTGGGGCCGAGTGATGCAGGGTCAGGCAAAACCGCCTTTAAAAACTGAAGCGGAACAATTTTCTTCCCCTCAAAATCAATCGGCTCAATAGAGGTCATTCCAACATTCTCAAGAACACGCAGGTGAGTAAGATATCTCTCTGAAAAAGTCATCCAGAAGCGGATACGCTCAATCCCCTTGATGTTTAGCGCAAGCGATTCAAGCTCCTCATGGTGGAGAAGATAGATATCCTTATCGCCGATTTCGGGAAAGTTATAGGTTTTCTTTATCTCAAGTGGCTCGGTTTCAACCCACTTGCCGTTTTCAATATAGCTTCCCTTTGCGGTGATTTCACGAATATTAATTTCAGGGTTGAAGTTTGTGGCGAAAGGATAGCCGTGGTCACCGGCATTAGCATCAAGAATATCAATCTGGTTGATTTCATCAAAATAATGCTTTTGAGCATAGGCTGAAAATACTCCGGTTACACCAGGGTCAAAGCCACTTCCGAGAAGTGCGGTAATTCCGGCCTTTTCAAAACGCTCCCTATACGCCCACTGCCACTTATATTCAAATTTCGCCGTATCGAGTGGCTCATAGTTTGCCGTATCAACATAGTCCACGCCGGTAGCAAGACAAGCATCCATAATTGTAAGATCCTGATACGGCAGTGCCACGTTAATCACAATATCAGGCTTGAATTTCTCAATCAGCGCTATTGTTTCTTCAGTTTTATCTGCGTCCAACTGGGCAGTATGAATGATGGTGCGTCCCCCATCAAGCTTCTTCTTCAATGCGTCGCATTTTGATACAGTTCGGCTGGCAATACATATTTCTTCAAAAACGTCCGGGTTTTGGCAGCACTTATGTACCACTACACTTGCCACACCGCCCGCACCAATAATTAAGGCTTTCCCCATTAAATTTTACCTCCATAAGCAATTTCAATGAAACTAATTATACAGAAAAAGTGCTCAATAGTCAATAAATTGTTAAATAAACCATAGATGAATTTTTTCACTCATTAACACTCTCTTTGAATAATGACATATAATTTTCTTTTCAATGCTATGATACCATAAAAGACGTGTAAAATTCAAACTTTATAATAAAACAGAAACACCTTAGTTTATATTTCAGTTGCATTAATTTTTTACAAGGCGCTTACTTCTTCACGGTCTTTTCAGACTATGTGTGAAAGTATATTGCAATGCCTTATGCCTAAAATTAATTCGACAATAAATTATTCTTGTATTTTCAGATAATAGATGACAATACTACATACAGGTGGTGTTAAAAATGTCTGATTATAACAAAATAATAAATATCGCTTTAGACAACGAAATACGTGAAAAGCCTTTGTCTGTTCTTTTTCGTGATATAAAGCACATTCATTCTGAATTAAAGATGAAATACAAGGATATAATCTTTTCCGCGCCAAAAAATAATTCTGAACAGGTTTTGTTTGACAATTTTTATTTGATTGAAAAGTTCTGCAAAATACTTCTCAAAGAAAACAGAAAAGCAAAACTATCTATCGGCTCTGACGGTGTTGTACTTACAGGAGCGGTGCTTTTTGAGTGCTGTAAAGATGGTGAGCTTCCCTCAACTGAGGAAATATCAAAAATTATCAATCTTCTTTCAAAGAAAAGATATGTTTCAAATACAGAGCTTGAATATCTTATATGGTCTTTTCGATTCACACTCATAAAAAAGCTTTATCGCCTGTATAGTATAAGCAAAGAGGAAAATTTTTCAGCGCTTGATTTAATTATTCTTCTTTCAAAAAGCGATACTTTTGATATGAAAAAAATCACATCGCTTTGCAATCCGCTTGAAAAAATATATTCTAGTGAGCTTTCTGGTATTTATTCAAGAATGGACGAGCAGACAAGAAGAATTTATAGAAACAGAACCTCTGCTGTTTCAGATAAGAGAAAGCTCGCCGAATATGAAACCGCCAAAAAATATCTCAAGCAGGCTGACGGTGCCTATAATAATAAATTAAGCGAAAAACAGTCTCACGTCGGATATTATATTTTTTCCGACCATAGTACCGATTATAAGAAAATCGGGCCTAAAGCTTATGTTTATATGACGATAGTTTTAACCGCCGTTTTATCGGGATTGATTTCATTATTACTGAAAAATGCTTATCTGTGGCTTCTTTGCTTCTTTCCGCTGTGGGAGGTTTCAAAGGCTTTAATTGACAAGCTTTTTACGGGCAAGTGTGAAATAACGTATCTTCCCCGAATGGATTGTAAAAACAGCATCCCTGTTGATTCAAAAACAATGATTGTGGTTTCGACGCTGATTGACACTCCAAAGGATATTTTAAGCCTCAAGGCAAAGCTAATCAGACTTCATTTTTCAAACAACACCGAAAACCTCAAAATTTGTGCCCTTTGCGATTTAAAGCAGTCAGAATTTCCATCTCTGCCCGAGGATGAAACGCTTGTCAGAAACGCAAAAAGACTTATAAATAAGCTAAACGAGGTATATTGCGATAAATTCGTTCTGATTATAAGAAAAAGAAGTTTTTCAAAAACTCAACAGAAATACACCGGCTTTGAACGAAAAAGAGGTGCAATCGACCAGCTCATAAGATTCACAAAAAATGAGCCTGTTGATTTTCTCTGCGTTTTTGGAAATACCGACTATATTAAGAGCACAAGATATCTAGTAGCGCTTGATTATGACACTAAAGCCTTGATGGATACTGTGCCTGAGCTTGTCAGCATTGCAAACCACCCATTAAACAAGCCTGAAATTAATAACGGCTGTGTAAAAGAGGGCTACGGCATAATCATGCCGAGAATAACCACAAAGCTCAAAAGCTCGCTCAAGTCCCCTTTTTCAAAGCTTGTCGGCGGAATAGGCTCAAGCTGTGCGTATGACACACTATGCCCCGAAATTTATCAAGACACCTTCGGCGAAAGCATTTTTTCGGGAAAGGGTCTTATCGACATTGATATTTATTATAAGCTTTGCTGTGATTTCTTCCCGAATGAGCGAGTTTTAAGCCATGATATTCTTGAGGGCTCACTGATGAGAACAGGGTTTGCCGGTGATGTTGAATTCAGCGACGGCTTCCCCTCAACTGAGATTAGCTATTACAAAAGGCTTCACCGCTGGATTAGAGGCGATTTTCAGAACATTCCATATCTTTCACGCTATATTCACCTAGACGGAAAGAAAACAAAAACACCCTTTCGCTTTCTTGACAGATTTAAACTCTTTGACAATCTTCGTCGTGCATTCCTCCCCGTTAATGTAATGCTTCTTTTTTTAGTGAGCTTCTTTTTTGAGAGGACAACCACCTTCATTCTCTCACTAATCGGAGTATTAGCGGTGAGCATACCGTATATCGGTGCGTTTTTCTGTTCTGTCATGAACAACGGTCTTTACAGCCTTTCAAGAAAGTATTATTCGGGGGTTATTTCACAAACCTCTGAAATTATATCACAATGCTTTTTTGCGTTTTTACTGCTTCCTGTTCATGCGGTAATATCAGCCGACGCAATCTTTCGAAGTCTGTGGCGGACGTTGATTTCTAAGAAAAACCTCCTTCAGTGGACAACCGCTCAGCAAGCTGAAAAGAACTCCTCCGGAATAATACCAAAGCTGAGATTTTATTTTTTCCCCGAGCTTTTAAGTGTGCTTTTATTATTTTCTCCCTGTGGAATAATCAAGCTGATTGCACTTTTTAATGTTCTGGCGCCCTTCATAATCTCCTATGCCGACAAGCCCTATTCACAAAAAAAACCTGCACGCTCCGCCGAAAAATGCGAGAATTTGATAACCGACCTTTCATCGATGTGGCAGTTTTATGAGGACTATGCCAGCGAAAATGACAACTGGCTTCCCCCCGACAACGTGCAGTTTGCACCAGTTTTCAGAGTATGCCACAGAACCTCGCCGACAAACATGGGGCTGATGCTTTTATCCTGTCTGGCGGCAAGAGATTTCGATTTGATTGATACAGCAGGGCTTTTTGAAAGAATCGACCGCACACTGTCCTCAATTGAACGACTTAAAAAGCACAAAGGAAATCTCTATAACTGGTACGAAACAAAAACGCTCAAGGTTTCAAACAATCCTTACATTTCTTGCGTTGACAGCGGCAACTTCATCTGTTGTCTTGTCACCTTGAAGGAAGGGCTGAAGGAATACCGAACCGAGCATGAAGGAATTTCAGCACTCATAAAAAGGATAGTGCATATTATAGACAGCACTGACATCGGATTTTTCTATGACGAGGCGAAGGAGCTTTTCACAATAGGCTTCTCACCCGAGAAAAATGAATACAGCCGAAATCACTATGACCTTTTAATGAGCGAAGCGAGAATGACCTCATACTTTGCCACCGCAAAAAGACAAGTGCCTAAAAAGCACTGGCGAAAGCTTGGGCGGACAATTGCACGCTCAGGACTGTATGCAGGACCAGTTTCATATTCGGGAACTATGTTTGAATTCTTTATGCCGGAGCTTCTTTTGGACAGCGAACACGGCTCACTATCATTTGAGGGGCTTAGATTCTGTCTTTATAATCAGAAAAAGCGCGCAAGACAAGCGGATGTCCCGTTTGGAATTTCAGAAAGCGGATATTATGCCTTTGACAACGCTCTCAATTATCAGTACAAGGCTCACGGTGTTCAGAAAATTGGGTTGAAAAGAGGGCTTGACAATGAGCTTGTCGTTTCACCATATTCAAGCTATCTGGTTCTTGAGCATGACTTTGACGGAGCATATTCTAATTTGACCGAGCTAAAAAAATATGGAATGTACGGAAACTATGGCTTTTATGAAGCGATAGACTTCACTTCGTCAAGGGCACAAAACGGCGGTGCAATAATAAAAAGCTATATGGCGCATCATGTTGGAATGAGTATTGTGGCGATTACAAACGCTGTAAGGGGAGGCTGTATGAAAAAACGCTTTTTTAGAGATAGTCACATGAAAAGTGCTGATGAGCTTTTGCAGGAAAAAGTTATGCCGGGCGCTGTCATTTTTGATGATATTATTAAAAGACAGCCTGTCAAAAAGCACAACGAAATCGAAGATGATATTGAATACTTTGAAAAGGCATATCCGTCACAGCCTAATGTCAGACTTCTGTGCAACGGTGAATATACGCTGGCGCTGACCGACTTGGGGGCCTGCGTTGCATTATATCAGGGAAACGACGTTTATTCACGTACAACGGATATTCTGAGAAGACCGCAAGGGTGCTATTTCGCTTTTGCTGAGAACGGCAGGCACAACGCCTTCACCTATCTTCCCGAATATAAAAATTTTGATGAAATGTCAGTCGAATTTGACAGCAACACCGTATCGTATTACAGAAACGCCGATGAAATTCAGGCGGGAATGAAGGTGCACCTTCACAGCAATCTCCCCTGTGAGCTTAGACAGTTTGCTTTTAAGAACACTAGCAACAAAGAAAAAAAGATTGACCTTTTAGGGTATATCGAGCCTGTTCTTTCAAACTATAACGACCATAACGCTCACCCTGCGTTTAGTCGGCTGTTTTTAAGCGAAAGCTTTGACATTGAAACAAAGTGCGTTATTATTTCACGAAAAAACAGGCACAGCGACGAGAAAATATTTTGTGCGGTCGGCTTTATTGAGGATGCCGACGTTTTTCTGAATTTGTCAAGAGAAGAAGTTCTGTCAAGGCCTGATGGCATTTCACGAGTTTTTTATAATACGGAAGAGCTTATACAGAATTACAGCAGTATACCAGACCCGTGTGTTTTTATAAAAACTTCACTTTCACTTGAGGCTGATGAACACAGCGAGCTGACGCTTTTTATTCTCACAGCACTGAGCAAAAACGAGCTGATGAGAAATATCGCAAAGCTAAGACTTGACCGACAGATTCAGACAATGTCCTCGTCTGTTATTCCCTCTGCGTCACTCGAGGGAAGAATTGTGAACTCAATGCTCCCCCAGATTCTTTTCAAAAAGCGTGACTGCGCCAAGGTTTCAAGTTCAATCGAAAACAACAGACTGCCTTATTCAGAGCTTTGGCGTTTTGGGCTTTCAGGCGACCTGCCCATAATACTTTGTGAGCTTACAAACATTAATGACCGCGAAAGAATTGAAGGCTATTCAAGAGCTTACAACATTCTAAAGCTTTGCGGAATTAGAACCGACCTTGTTTTCATTTTCAACGACAAGGGTGAATACAGTCGTGAGTATTTTACACTAATCAATGAAATACTGACAAAGAATAGCTTTAGTGAAAGCATTTCAGCAAACGGCGGAATTCATTTAATTGACATTTGCAGCATTGAGGAGAATATTATTACTCTTATCAATGCGGCGGCTGTTCATCTTGCGCCTCTATCGATGGTCAGAATGGGCATGCCCGCTTTGGAGTTTAAGCCCATAGAAATCCTGCCGGTTGATAAGGTTCCGATTACTCCTGAAATACAGCTTCAAAAGGGTGGATTTGACGGTGAGCGTTTTGTTATAAACGATAAAACCGAAATGCCGTGGTGCCATGTGCTTTCAAATCCCGCCTTCGGAACGCTTCTTTCTGAAAGCTCACTCGGTTTTTCATATGCGGTCAATTCGCGTGAAAACAAGCTCACCCCTTGGTTTAACGATTCAAGAAGCGATAACCGCGGTGAAATGCTTCTTATCAAAGTTGGCGGAAAATGCTATGACATTGTTCTTGGCTCAACCGCTGTTTTCACTTCAGAAAAGGCACAGTTTTACGGGAAAACAGACAGCTTCACAAGCCGAGTGACGGTATGTGTTTCAGAAAAAGGAATGTGCAAGAAAACCGAGCTTGAGCTAGAGTGGAGAGGTGATCCCTGCGACGCTGAAATTGCCTACTATACCGAGCCTGTCCTCGGTGTGAACAGAGATAATTCAAGAATGCTTGTGTTCTCACAAAAAGATAATGCGCTTGTAATTCTCAATCCGCTTAACAATATTGTGCCGGGCTTTATGACGCTTTCAACCTTAAATGAGCAAGCTTGCCTTATAACAAACCGCGAGCAGTTTTTAAGAGGCGCATGGAACGAAAATAACCTTTCCTCATCAAACGAGCCTTGCGGTGCGGTTATTGTTTCAAAAAAACTATCCGCCGGGAAAAAGCTAAAGCTAGTGTTCTATATGTCTTTTGCAAAAAAGCTTAATACCGCACTAAAAATGCCCGAGTGTTTTTCGCCCTTTACCCGAAAATGCAAAAATAAAGTCATGATAAAAACGCCCGACAAGCTTTTGAACAGCATTTTCAACTACTGGCTCGACTGGCAGACGCTTGGGGGAAGAATTTATGCTAGAACAGGTTTTTACCAAAATTCCGGTGCATGGGGCTTTCGCGACCAGCTTCAGGACAGCTGTGCATCACTTATTTTAAACCCATCTATAACTAAGCGTCAGATAGCAAGAGCGTGTACCGCACAATTTATTGAGGGCGATGTTCTTCACTGGTGGCACAAGCTCCCAAACAATATCATGCGGGGTGTGCGAACACGTTACAGTGACGACCTTGTATGGCTTCCCTACACTCTTTGTGAGTATCTCGACAAAACCTCTGATTTAAGCATTCTCGGAATAAACATTAATTACTGTGAGGGGATAGCGCTAAAAGACGACCAGCATGAGCTTTACGGTGAGGTCAAAAGAAGCAGTGTTTCAGAAAGTATATACAATCACTCGAAAAGAGCGCTTTTGAAAGCCTTTCGCACTGGTGAAAGAGGGCTAATTCTGATGGGCTGTGGCGACTGGAACGACAGCTTCAACGGTGTCGGAATTAAGGGCAAGGGGGAAAGCGTCTGGCTTTCGCAATTTATGATTATCGTGCTTCGACGGTTTGCAAAAATAGCAGAAAAAATTGGCGACCATGAAACAAAGGACGATTGTGTTTCAAAAGCTCACAGCCTCACAGTTGCCGTCATCGAAAACTGCTGGGACGGAGAATGGTATCTAAGAGCATTTTTTGACAGTGGCGACGAGCTTGGCTCACGAAACAGCTTTGCCTGTCAGATTGATTCACTGGCACAAAGCTTTGCTGTGCTGTGTGAGCTTCCCGACACTGAAAAGAATATGATTGCGCTTTCGTCGGCACGTTCATACCTTTGCGACAAGAAAAACGGCATTGTTAAGCTTTTTACTCCCCCTTTTGAAAACAACGAGATGCCCGTCGGCTATGCGGCGGCTTATCCGGCGGGTATAAGAGAAAATGGTGGTCAATACACTCACGGTGCAATTTGGCTGGCGATTGCGCATTTTAAGGCGGGACTTTACGACAAGGGCTATGAGCTTTTAAAGCTTTTAAACCCTGCCGAAAAATATTTAAGTGAAGCCTCAGCGCATATGTTCAGAAACGAACCTTATTATTTCACAGCGGATATTTATACAAACACACAATGCTACGGGCGTGGTGGCTGGTCCATTTACACCGGTGCTGCCGCTTGGTATTACAGGGCAGTTTTTGAATGGCTTCTCGGAATAAAAATCAGATTCAACGCACTTTTTTTAAGCCCTTATATGCCGTCAGAATGGAATGAATTTGAGATCACCCTTGAATATTCGGGAACCTATATTCACATCACTGCTGTCAGAGGTCTAGAGTTCGGTATTTTTGATAACGACAAACGCTGTGACTTTATTCCATTAGACGGAAAAACTCATGAGGTGAGGGCTGTGATTCCTTCAGACGAAAAATAAAAAGGGCGGAGAATAATTCTCCGCCCTTTTTCAGTTAATTATACAGCTGTTCCCCGGAATAAGCTTACATTTCTTTTTTAGCTTTGCTATTTTATAGGAAAAGTCGTTCATATCAGTTATCTGCTGTCTGTTATCAATTCCAGCAATCGAAAGAGAGGACAGGGTGAACTGCTCTGTTATCCCATGCCTGTTCTGGGTGACGATAAACCCGTTTTCAATATCCTCCTTGCTAAAAAGCAAGCGAATGCCCTCATTAAAGCGGTTGATAATTCTTGAGCATATGCACTGTGTGTCTGAATAATCAGCGATGAGGACAAAATCATCTCCACCGATATGCCCAATAAATTCGCTTTTGACGCACACAGACTTTAATATATCAGAAAGCAGCTTTATCATCATATCACCGTTTTCAAAGCCATAAACATCGTTATATGCTTTGAAGTTATCAATATCTATATATAAAATGCAATAAGGCTTTTCTGATGAAAGACATTCCTTGAGCCTTTTTTCAATAAGAAGATTCCCCGAAAGCCCTGTCAGCGGATTCATGTGCTTCGCTTTGCTTCACATGCTGTACCTCTTTCGTTTTTATATCGTACTAACCATATAATGTTAAATTATATTTTTTTACGAAATAAATCACTAAAATTATTTACAACATAAGCATAAAGCTATGCGTTATTTATTATGTTCTCTTTTTGTAAAGCTTGAGTAAACCTAATGCTACTAAATTTACAAAATATTTTTATTTCTGAGATAAAAAGCTAATTTTAATAAATCAGCACGAGTGACTTCAATCAGTGCCGGATTCCTAAGAAGTGCTGCGGGATGATAGACGGGAAAAATAATATAGTTCTCGTTTTTCAAAAAAGTCCCGTGAAGCTTTGAGATGCCCTCGTTCTTTTCAACAAAATACTTCAAAGCGCAATTCCCGACAGTAATAATCACTCTTGGTGAGCATTGTTTTATCTGTCTTTCAAGATAGCATTTGCAGGCTCTGGATTCATTAACTGACGGATTTCTGTTTTCAGGAGGACGGCACTTAACCGTATTTGTAATGAACAAATTTTCCTCACGGCTTATGCCAACTTCAGACAGAAGCATTGTCAGAAGCCTTCCGCTTCTACCCACAAAAGGTCTGCCCTGCTTGTCCTCTTCTGCGCCTGGTGCTTCACCCACAAGCATAATATCCGCTGGGAAAACCCCCTCACCCGATACGGTATTACACCTAGTTTCTGAAAGCTGACATAATTTACACTCAGAAATCTCGAAATTAATACGCTCAAATTCACTTTTCACTGCTTGACCTCCTTAAAAAAAAGTAGTACAATAGCTATGTTAATCATTATATATCGGAGGAAGAAAAATGTCAAAATTTATCGTTGAAACATCCGCAAGACACATTCATGTATCTCAAGCTGACCTTGAAATACTTTTCGGATGTGAGGCAAAGCTGACCAACAAGAAAGACCTTTCACAGCCCGGCCAGTTTGCTTGTGAAGAAAGAGTCACAATCGTCGGACCTAAAAAGGAGCTTGCCGGCGTAACTATCTTAGGCCCCGTTCGTCCCTCAACACAGGTTGAGCTTTCAATGACCGATGCTCGCTCGATTGGAATTGCCGCACCCGTCAGAGAATCTGGCGACATCTCAGGCTCAGCAGGCTGTAAAATCAAAGGCCCATGCGGTGAGATTGAAATAAATGAGGGCGTTATTGTTGCAAAAAGACACATTCACCTCACACCCGAGGATGCACAGGAGTTAAATGTTTCTGACAAGGAAATTGTCTGGGTAAAAATTGAAACTCCCGAAAGAAGTGCTGTTCTCGGTGACGTTGTATGTCGTGTTCATAAAAATTTCGCAAGAGCAATGCACATTGACACTGATGAGGCAAATGCAATCGGCTCAGCACCCAATCAAATGGGCGAAATAATAAAAATTTAATACATATTTTTTTAAGACCGGAAAATTAATTCCGGTCTTATATTTTTTTCTTTTTTGGTTAAGCTAAATTCGGAGGTGATTTCATGGCTGATACCTATAAGAATATACCATTTGGAATAAACGCTTTCACACCGGAGCCAAAACCTAATGCAAAAGAAATCACAGCACTTGTCAAACAAGGCGGAAAAGTAACAGGATATAAACTATCAAACGGAGAAACTGTCTCAAAAGCCGACGGTATTGCACTCGCCAAAGCAGGCGATATAAGGCATGTCGGGGTTGCAACAAGAAAAGGCAGTGAATACCTCCGTACTCTTCCCGACGGAAGCGAGGGCAACAATTTAAGCAGTCTTCCTTCAGTCACGGAGCAGTAAAAAACCGCCGGATAATTTCCGGCGGTTTAATTTATTGAATTTGACTTTTTGTCGGCACAATAATTGCTGCGACTATATATGCAATGATTCCCACGCCGCCTATTCCGAGAAGAACAAAGCCGATTCTCACAATATTGTGATCCACATCGAAATAATCACCTATTCCTCCACAAACTCCTGCGATAATTTTTCCCGCTTCAGTCCTGTATAATCTTTTTGCCATATCTGTTTCCTCCTTTAATTCATATTGATATTGATTGCACCTATGCCGTTTGAAACACTTATTTTGTGAGTGACTGTGCTATCGTTAATACTTCTGTACTGTCCGCCATTTATACGAACATCACCGACACCCTTGTTTACGCTGTAACCATAATTCTCATAGCTTCCGCTCAAATTAATATTTATTGCTCCGATTCCACCGTTGATACTTGAATTTCCCGTTATATCACCCAAATAATTGACAGCGCCTATTCCTGTGCTTAAATTTAGGTTGTTAAATACACAATCCACGAAATTCTGTTCGCCTATGCCGGTATTGATTACCGTGTGCTTCGCTGTAATATTGCTTAAATTCCCCTGTCCGACACCGCTTTCTAACGTGAAACGCTCCGCCTCTATGTCAGATACATTGAGCTGACCGACACCAAAATCAATATCCACAACCTCAAACTTTGCATCATTCGGAATATATATTGTTATTCTTCCGATTTTCGAATCAAAACGGAAACTGCCCATTCCGAAGAATTCCTTTGCTGTGCAGTTTACAATCAGCGTATTTCCATCAACTCTGCACTCAGTGCTGTTTTCCTTTATATCATTAGCGACAACCCTAAAGCTATCACCGCGTTTAATAATAAGATTACCGACTGAAAAGTCAATATCAAGTGAGGTTATCTTTTGATCGCTAAAGTCCATATCAAAAGATTCTGTCTTATAATATCTTATGTCTGAAAAGCTTGCTCCCATTCCTACTCCGACAAAAAGAAAAACAAATCCGATAACAATCAAGATTGAGGCGAAAATGTACTTACCGCTGCTTTTCATTATGCCGACACCCCGCTTTCATTAAATATACTTTTGAAGAAACGCCCTATGCCCTTGAACAAATATTTTGCGCAAATCGTCAAAGCCTTTGCCAAAGGGAATACAATCACAAGGATTATTCCTAAAGCGATAAGAGAAACCCCAATTGTCAAAAATCCAATTGCCGGGGCAAATGTCAAGCTGTAAATTCCAAAGCCTATTCCCGCTGTTCCAAGTGCTATTGCCGCAACTATCAAGCCGAACACTGTCGCCACTCCCGCTATCAGCAGTCCGAAAATCGTCATCAAAATACTAAACCAAAACGGGAATGTCACAATTGCGATAATTATCATCAGTAATGTTCTTGACTGATTTGGCGCTGATGGATTTGTCTGTGCTGTGGCTTGATACGACTCTGTCGGCGGCAAAGGAATTGACGCATCCTTTTCAGCCTGCTTCTGATTCGGGTCAATGCCGTTTTCAATCAGGATTGCTTTTGCAAGCTCAGAAACGTTACCGAGTCTGGTAATTACAGCCTGCTCATCCTCATCTCCCGCTTCGATAAAGAATTCTTCATAGTATGAAACAGCCGCATCCCTTTCATCCTTAGGAAGACGTGAAAGCTCATTTCTAAGCTGGTCCAGATACTCTTTTTTGTTCATATTTCTCCCCCACTAACCATGATTTTGTCTATGCGCTGTTTGTACAATTTCCATTCTTCCTTATATAAACCGAGAGTAAGCATCCCTTTTTGTGTGACTTTATAGTAGCGTCTGTTTCTTCCCAAAAAAGCCATATCATAAGTGTCCAGGCAGTCGTCTTTTTGAAGTCTTCTCAGCACAGGATATAGCGTTGACTCTGAAATATCCATTGCTTCTCTTATATCCTGAGTAATTTTGTATCCGTACGTATCCTCCTTCGAAACAATTGCGAGAACCATCGCATCAAGCAGACTTGAGCTGATAGGAAATGCCATCATCTCACCTCCATATTATTTATTTTTCTATATTATATACCGTATAATATAGTTTGTCAATACATATTATACAATTTTTAAAAATATTTTTTCACAACAAAAAATCAGCCTGCAAAACAGCGGGCTGATTAGAAGTAATATTCTATTTTTTATACAGCGATCTGAATTCTGCGGGTGATATTCTCTCGTACCGCTTAAATACAGCACAGAAATAACTGCTTTCGCAATAGCCGACAGCCTGTGAAATTTCATTTACTGACAATTCACTGTGAAGAAGCATATCTTTCGCATGCTGAACTCTAATTCTCGCAATATACTCAAATGGCCTTAAATTTAATGAATCTTTGAAAAGACGGCATATGTACTGTGGGGTGATATCAGCAATTCCTGATAGGTGTTCAAGGGTTATATCCTCACTGTAATGCTCATCAATATATGCCAGCACCGGTGCTAAATGCCCGCACTTTTGCTCATCATTCGCTAAGTGGCAGTTATTCTTTTGAAGCCCCATTTCAATGAGAAATTCATACAAAAGCGATGAGCATTTAAAACCACCATAATAATTATTTTCTTTTATGGTGTCAATAATTTTATGAAATATATCCTCTATCTTGAAAATATCTCTTATTTTAAAGCAGGAAAGCTTGTCAAACCCTAGTGTCTTGCACAAGCTGTCTGCCTCTTTTCCGCCGAAAGCAGTCCAGTGAGTTTTCCACTTTTCCGCTGTTTTATGATACGCATGCGGAATATTTGGCGGAATGAAAAAGCCATGAGCTTTTCTGATTCTACATTCTTTTCCATCAATTTTGATGACGCCCTCACCCTGAGAGCAGAATATAAGCTGAAAATGCGGAAAGCCACTCTCGCTGACAACACTTTCCTGATCGTCAGAATACCCCGCACCAACAACGTAAACAGGGAGAGAAATCTCCTCACCTAGTATTGAATAACAAATATCTACCACGATTTATACCTCATACATTATTTTATATTATAAGTCAATTTCTTATTACGTCATTAATTCTCCGATAGCTCCGCCCATTCATCATATATTGCGGAAATATCTGATTTCAATTCTTCAATTTTACAGCATTTATCATTCATTATTTCATAATTTGAATAAACCTCAGGTATCAGTATCTCATGCTCAAGCTCAGACAATTCATTTTCCTTTTGTTCTATATTCCTTTCAAGCTCTTTGATTCTGTTTTTTCTAAATGCCTCAGTGGAACGCTGTTCACGGGTTTTATATGCTTTTATATTTTTTTGAGTAAAAAGTAGCTTTTGAGAACGCTGTCTTTCTTCATCCTGTTCTCGCTTTATATCAGCGTCCTGTGCTTGCTTTTCCAGTAGATATGCATCATAGTTACCCTTATATTCTCTTACCGCGTCTTCGTTAATCTCAACTATTCTTGTCGCTATCTTGTTTAATAGATATCTGTCGTGAGAAACAAACAAAATTGTCCCGTCAAAAGTGAATAGCGCATCCTCAAGAACTTCCTTTGTTGAAAGATCAAGATGGTTTGTCGGCTCGTCAAGAACAAGCACGTTCCCCCTCTCCTTCATAAGAATAGCAAAACAAAGCTTTGCTCTTTCACCGCCACTGACAACACCAACACACTTAAATACGCTTTCGCCTGTCAAAAGCACCTTTCCAAGATGAGTTCTGATTGACTGCTCAGTTTCACGCGGGTATCTTCTGTGAAGCTCCTCTAAAACAGTATTGTTGAAATTAAGATGTGAATTTTCCTGTTCAAAATAACAAAGCTTGACATTCGTCGCCCACTCAACGCTCCCCCTCTGTCTGGGGAGCTTGCCCATTAAAAGCTTTAAGATCGTTGATTTTCCTATACCGTTAGGGCCAATGATAGCGACCTTTTCACCTCTTCTGACTTCAAGGTCAAGGCTGTTTATCAAAACCTTCCTGCCTTCGCCCTCACCAACAGAAACGTCAAGTCCTTTCACCTCCAAAACCTCTTTCGGCGGAACAACATCATATTCAAGCTTAATTTTAGGTGGCTTAACATACGTCTGTGGTTTTTCAACAAGCTCAATCCTGTCAAGCGCAGCCTGCCTGCTTTTTGCCATGTTTGCCGTCGATGCTCTAACCTTATTTCTGTCAATATAATCCTGAAGCTTTTCAATTTCAGCCTGTTGCTGTTCATATTCCTTTAGTCTGCGCTCCGTTTGCATTTCCTTTAAAACGGTGTATGCCGAATAATCGCCTTTATAGGAAGTCAACACGCCGTTTTCAATCTCACATATTCTTGTGCAAAGCTTATCCAAAAAATATCTGTCGTGAGATACGATTAAAAGTGCGCCCTTATATCCCTTCAAATAATCCTCAAGCCATGAAAGCGTACTAAAATCAAGATGATTTGTCGGCTCGTCCAAAATCAGAAGCTTTGGGCTTTCAAGAAGAAGCTTTGACATAGCAAGCCTAGTCTTCTCGCCACCGCTTAGTGTGTTGATTTTTCTGGTTCTATCAACCTCCTCAAAGCCCATACCATTTAATACGGTGTTGATTTTCACATCAATAAGATAGCCCTCGTTTGCTTCAAAATAGCCAGACAGTCTCGCATACTCGGCTGAAATCTCATTGTAGCTTTTCTCATCGGAATGCACGCTTTCATCAGCCATAAGCACTTCAAGCTCACGCATTTTAGCTTGAATCTCATATAATGAGGAAAACACACCGTGCATTTCTTCATCGATTGAGCTTTCACGGTCAAGCCCGTTGTTTTGCGCTAAAAATCCGATAGTCGCACCATTTGAAACCGAAATGCTCCCCTTTAAATTAGGAAGAGAGTCAAAGCCTTCAATCCCCATCAAAATTTTAAGAAAAGTTGATTTTCCACAGCCGTTAATGCCGATAAGACCGATACGTTCATTATCCTCAACAGTCAAGCAGACATTTTTAAGAACATGACGCTGACTGTAAAATTTATTAATATTTTCAAGGGTAACAAGCATTTTAATCTCCCAAATATATAACTGTTAATTTGTCTTTGTATAATTATAAAACAAAATCGTCATTTAGACAAGACTTAATCGTTTAATATTATAAAAATTTGAAAAGGGGTATAAATTTTTCCCCCTATATGGTATAATATTATGTAGTCTTAACATCTTATTATTAACATGAGGTTTCATTATGTCAGCAGATGAGCTTTTAAAAATTGTTTTGTCAATTGGGCATTATATGCTCGAATACGGCGCAGAAATTTACCGCGTCGAAGAATCAGTTTCTCGAATATGCAAGGCTTACGGCGCTAAAAGCGTTGATGTTTTTGCCATCCCGTCAACAATAATTGTAACGCTGTCAATGAATGACGACAAGCCCGTCACCATGACTAAGCGGGCGTACGAAAAAGAAACTGACCTCAATAAGGTTGACAGGCTCAACCATCTTTCAAGATATATCTGCGCCAACACACCTGACGCTCAGACCATCAAAGAAATGCTTTGTGACATAATGAGTCAGAAGCAGTATGGCGCTGTTACATTAACCATAGCCTTTTCTGTAATACCGGCGATATTCTGCATTTTCTTCGGCGGAAATTTCAAGGATGCCGGTGTTGCCTTTGTTATTGGCGCAATGATGAAGTTTTTATTGGACCTTCTTCTTTATTTAAAGACAAATATAATCTTCACTAATATTATTGCAAGCCTGTTCGCCTCGATTATCGCAATAATTGCTGTAAATATTGGAATTGGCGACCATTATGATAAAATAATAATCGGCTCAATCATGCTTTTAGTGCCGGGGCTAATTTTGACAAATTCAATGCGTGACTTCATCATGGGCGATTTCATGGCGGGAATACTGCGTTTAATTGCGGCGATTCTTGTCGCTACTGGAATTGCAATAGGTGTTGCTTTGGCACTTACCGCATTTGGACTTCACAGATAGGCGGTGACAATAATGAGAATTTTTATCGACACAGCTATTGCCTTTACAGGCTCACTCTGTTTTGGTATAATATTTAATATACGGGGGAAGAAGCTGTTCTTCGCTGCATTAGGTGGCGGTTTTTGTCAGCTTGCTTTCTCTCTCTCTGCTTTTTTTCTCAAAAATGAAATATCACAGTATTTTTTTGCAACAATAATAACAGCTGTCTATGCTGAGCTTCTTGCTAGATTACTAAAAACGCCCGCTACGGTATTTCTGGTTCCGTCAATTATTCCGCTTGTTCCGGGAAGCATGATGTATGCAACAATGGAATATTGTATTATGGGTGATTTGAATGCTTTTCAGTATATGCTTTTAGAAACTATCGGCGTAGCAGGCTCACTTGCGATGGGGATACTTGTTGTTTCCTCAATTAACAGGCTTGTAAAAGTCGCAAACTCAAAAATAAAAAAATCAATAAAACCTTGATTAGAAGGAGTCTGACATGATAAAAAGAATAATTACGACATTTTACGCATTGATACTGAGCGTTCTTATTACTTCAACAGCCGTCATCGGCGAAAGTGCAAAGCAGGATTACACTCTGCTTATTCTCGGCGACTCAATTTCAACTGGCTACGGCTTTGAGGGCTATCCCGATTCAAAGGACACGATTGACAGCTACAGCAATCTTCTTGCTCAAAAATTCAGCAAGCCTGAAAATTTCGTCAACAAAGCAATTGACGGGCAAAAATCGTGGGAGCTTTCTGAAAAGCTGAAAAACAAAGAGTATGATGAGCTTATTGGCAGTTCTGAAATAATTGTTGTCACTATCGGCGGAAATGACATACTTTATCTTCTTGTTGACACGCTGATGAAAGCAGTCGGCCTGGATGAGAACGCAAGCTATTCAGAGCTATCGAATATCGACTTCACAGATGAAAATGTTCTCAGACAGATTGGTCTTTATCTGCTATCAGGGGATTATAAGAATATTATTTCTGAGCGTCTGACTGGATTTAGGGAAAACTTCATTGAAATATCCGATTACATTTATGCTAAAAACCCCAACGCTATTGTTATATACCAAACTGTTTACAATCCGATGAGCGGAATCGCTGACCTTTCGGCTGTGGATATGATGTGTCAATATGCTATTGCGGGAATAAATGCGTCATATACTGAAAACATGTGGACTGATGCGTCTCAAACAAAGCAGAAATATATAATTGCTGATATATATACCGATTTTCTTAACAAGGGTGAAGAGCTTACAAGAATACGCTCTTTTGACATTCACCCTAATGAAGCCGGTCACATAAGAATTTATGAAATTTGTGAGAAGCTGTTAAGCGAAAATCTCACCACTACTCCAACTGAAGAGACTGAGGTTACAACACTTTCACCTGATGAGGATGAGCCTAACCCTTGCTATGGTGATGCATGTGATGTTCCCGAGGATTTAATTCCGGGTAATGCTACTGACACAAACATGACGCAAACCGACGAAGGCTTTTTTGACGGCAAGGGCAAATTCTTTATAATCGGCGGTGCTTCGCTTCTTTTGGTTGTGATACTTATTGCTCTTAAAAAAACCGCTTTAAAAAACAAACGATAAAGGAAAATGTAATTTCCCACTTGAAAAAAAATATCAGCTGTGATATAATAATATTCTGAAATACAGTCCTGTCAATCCGAGATATAGGTGTGCGGGTCCTGTGCAACAAAACACTGTGAACCATGTCAGGCGGGGAACCGAGCAGCATTAAGCGGACCGTTTTGTGTGCCGCAGACTAGCCTGCACATCTATATCTCGGATTGACTTTGATATGTGAGGGGGAAATGCGGTGTATAAAGCTTTATACAGGAAATGGCGTCCGTTAAACTTTGACGATGTTGTATCTCAGCCGCATATTACCACAACGCTCAAAAACCAGATTATAAATGAGAAAACTGCTCACGCATATCTTTTCACAGGCTCAAGAGGAACGGGGAAAACCACTTGCGCCAGAATTTTTGCGAAAACAATTAACTGCCTTGATATTTCTGAGGGGAACCCATGTTTGAAATGTGAGGTTTGCCGAGGTTCGGACGATGGCACTCTCACAGATATTATCGAAATCGACGCCGCAAGCAACAACGGTGTTGAGGATATACGTGAGCTTCGTGAGGCCGCTATATTCAGCCCTGAATTTTGCAGATTTAAAATATATATTATTGACGAAGTTCATATGCTCTCCACTAACGCTTTCAATGCGCTTTTGAAAATTATGGAGGAGCCTCCCGCTTACGTCAAATTCATACTTGCCACAACTGAGGTTCATAAGGTTCCCGCTACCATTCTTTCAAGATGTCAAAGATTTGATTTTAGACGAATTCGCACTGAGGATATTGTTTCAAGACTTAAATACATCTCAAGCCAAGAGGGTATTGTCATTACCGATGATGCCGCCTCTCTTATCGCAAAAATATCAGACGGCGGAATGAGAGATGCTCTTTCGCTTCTTGACCAGTGCATTGCGTTTTCTGAAAATGTCACCGTTGAAACTGTGTCAACTGCGGCGGGTATCGCCGGTCGGGATTATCTTTTCAGTCTTCTTGACTGCATGGTTAATAAAAACGCTTCGGAGGCTATTTCAATCATAGACAGCCTCTATTCAATGTCAAAGGATATTCAAAGGCTTTGTGACGAGCTTCTTTCGCAAATGCGAAATCTTATGCTTGTCAAAACCGTTCCCGATAAAACCGAGCTTTTAGCTTGTCTTCCCGACGAAATAGAAAAGCTTTCAGAGCTTTCTAAGAAGATATCTCTGGATGAAATTCTTTTAAAGCTTGAGCTTTTGCAGGAATGCTCCGAACGGCTGACAAGGTCTGTCAACAGACGCACCGAATTTGAAATGTGCATGATTAAGCTCTGCTCTTCACACAATAAACAGGCTGCAATAGCCACATCGCCAAATATTTGTGCGCTTGAAGAGCGTATTGCTCAGCTTGAAAGACTTATCGAGGGGGGGAGTATTTCCTCACAAGACAAGCCAAAAAAAGCTCCTGAAAAGAAAAAAACCGATATTCCGCCCCCGCAGGTTCAAGTCCCGCCCGAGCAAGAAGAGCCTGCTGCTCAAGAAGAATTCAAGCCACTTTCCTGTTGGGCTGAAATTCTTGAGGATTTTTCAGGCATTAATCCTGCGGTTTCAGGGGCATTGAAGGACTCTCAGGCTTATGTAAGCGGAGGAGTACTGGTTATTATTGCAAAAAATCAGTTTTTTATGAGCCTTTTTAGAATTAAAGAAAACGCTCTGTCACTCAGTGATGTTATTAAAAAACACACTGGTATAAGCTATACCATTCGGGCGAAAGCCGAAAAGCCTCAGGAAACCGCTGGGAATCCAGTGGACAGGCTTATCGATAAAGCTAAACAATCTGGCATTCAGGTTGAAATAAAATAACACAATATTATTCATAAGGAGTATTATTATGAAAGCAAGACTTCCACAGGGAATGGGCGGAGGCCCACAGAATATGAACCAAATGCTAAAGCAGGCACAGAAAATGCAGGAGAATATTTCAGTGCTTCAAGAGGAAATTGAGCTGAGAGATTTTTCAGCCTCTGTCGGTGGCGGTGCTGTTGAAATCGTCATGACAGGCAAAAAAGCGGTAAAGTCACTGAGCATTAAGCCAGAGGTCGTTGACCCTGAGGATATTGAAATGCTTCAGGATCTTATTATAAGCGCTTTTAATGAAGTCGTTAAGAACATTGATGAAACCTCAGAGTCTGAAATGCAAAAGCTGACAGGCGGGGTTTCCTTTCCTGGATTATTCTAATGGCTGACAGCAATGCTTTACCGCTTGTTTTATTAGCGGAGCAGTTTGCCAAGCTCCCCGGTATTGGTATGAAAACAGCACAGCGGCTTGCTTATTATGTCATGTCGATGAGCGACGAGGATGCTCAGCGTTTTTCAGATGCCATTCTTCACGCACATAAAACCGTTCACAGCTGTAAAGTATGTCAAAACCTCACCGACCTTGAAGTCTGCCCCATTTGCGACGATTCAAGCCGTGACACTTCGGTAATATGCGTTGTTGAGGGCCCGAAGGACGTTTCGGCAATTGAGAGAACAAAGGAATACAAGGGCGTGTATCACGTGCTTCACGGGCTTATTTCCCCGATTGACGGTATCACACCTGACAAAATTCGCATTAAAGAGCTTTTAGCGAGAATTAACGAAAGCGTGTCTGAAATTATTATGGCGACAAACCCGACTGTTGAGGGCGAGGCGACCGCAATGTACATTTCACGTCTGTTAAAGCCGATGGGAATTAAGGTTACAAGGCTTGCTTTTGGGCTTCCCGTCGGGGGAACTTTAGAGTATGCGGATGAGGTCACACTTTTCAGAGCGATTGAAAACCGCAACGTGATGTAATAATTAAAGTTAGAGGTTAGAAGTGAAGCTTGAAACTGACGCTTATTATATGAAGCTTGCTCTTGAGCAGGCGAAGCTGGCTTATGAGCTTGGCGAGGTTCCTATCGGGGCTGTTATCGTTAAGAAAGCAACTGGTGAAATTGTCGGAAGAGGCTATAACCGACGAGAGTGCGACAAATCGCCTCTTGCTCACGCTGAAATTATCGCAATAAATGAAGCGAGTAAAAGTCTTGGTGGCTGGCGGCTTATTGACTGTGAGATTTTTGTTACGCTTGAGCCTTGTCCCATGTGCACCGGCGCTATCATAAACTCACGGCTTGAGCGTGTTGTATTTGGCGCATTTGATTTAAAAGCCGGCTCATGCGGCTCTGTTATCAATCTTTTTGAACTTCCATATAACCACAAGCCTGAAATATCTTCGGGAGTACTTGAAAAAGATTGCTCAGCAATTCTTTCAGACTTTTTTAAAGCATTAAGAAAATTAAAAGCAGACAAGGGTTAACTTCCCTGTCTGCTTTATTTTTGATTTTTAGGCGAAAATTCTTTTTAGTGCTTTTTTCTTCATAATCGGTCTTAAAATCAAGCCTGCAATTACAAGCACACCTGTTAATATAAAGTTGAGATAAAGCCCTGAGCTGTCCTCACGCAAAGACTCCTCCCATCCCTTCATAATAATTAGATAGCCGAATGAAACGATATAAGCGATGATAAACGGCAATAGGAACTTTTTATGACCAAGCTTC
The DNA here is from genome assembly GCA_023439835.1 of Bacillota bacterium. GTDB lineage: Bacteria > Bacillota > Clostridia > Oscillospirales > Ruminococcaceae > SZUA-444. Next base: position 54,335 of record JAEXUW010000009.1, read on the forward strand.
ATTTCACCGCTTGACATCATAAACAGGCTTATATGTCCGAGATTTAATATCAATGCAAACTTCTGAAGCGCAAAAGCCAGCTCTATTCCGTCGCCTGTTAGTATAAATACCGCAAAACAAAATACACTTGCGGGAACAACCATCAGCTCAAACTCCCAAAAATAAATATCGACTATGCCTTTAACACTAATCGGTGAGGTCTGAAGAAATCTGTACATAACCGAAACAGAAGACATTATTAGCATCGGTGTAAGCGCAGGCAGAAGTAATCCGAGAATTCCCGAAAAGCCGGCAACAAAATCATAAAAACTGAAAATATAATCAGATAAGTAAACCGCTGTTAAAAATAAAAACCAAAAAAGAAACATTGAATACAATTTGAAGCTCACAAATAAAGCGTCAACATGTTTAGCCTTCATAATTCTCCCCTTCAATAACCTGTGCTTTATTCTTTTTTCTTCCGAATAGCTTGTTGAATATAAACACGTTTAAAACAACTATTATAACACCCAAAGCGCATAGCGTCAGCCATATAGCACGAAGCGCATACCTAATTTTACTCATTATACCAAGCCTCCGAACCTTTTTTGTTAATTACCAGCAAACTTGACAAGGCATACATCACCGGAATAGTAAGAACAATTACTATTATCGCCGGCAAACCCGCAAAGCCTGAAAAAGCCTCATATACCCAGCTCATTGATTCCAGCCCCGACAGGAAAAGGGAAAATACAAAAAAACATAGATATATAATCAGCGCGGCTATTCCAAGGAACTTCATGTACTTCTTCCCGAATACAGATGCAAACATTGTCATTATTAGCGTTGCGGATACAACAAAAAGCACAATCACCGCAGAAAACGCAATCGTTCCCTTTCTGTCATTATAACGGTCTGTAAATAATACTGCCACATTCAAAGCCGCAACAACAGACAGTGAAATTGATGAGGCTAGCGCCCACGCTCTAAACGACATTTTCATGCAGTCTTTCTTTCTAATCGGGAATAGCATAAGAGTGTCACAAGCTGAACAGCATCCCTTCATCATCATGCGTTGTTTTTGTGAAACAAAATTTGGAATAACGGCATTCGTGAAGAAAAGATATTGCGACATAAACAAAAAATTAAATACAAATATGAATGCCGTTTGAGGCTCATCATCAAATAACGAAAAATTAATTATCGCAGCACCCATGATTACAGAAAACAAAAGAAAAAAAACCTTGAATACTCTCATGCCGGTGCCCATATATAATGAGTTTCGAGCCATTCGTATTTTTTTCGAAACAGAAATATTTTCCATATTACCCCTCCTGCTTGGGGGAATTGCCCCAGATACTGAAGGTCAACAAATTCTCCATGTTCGGAGTATGAACTATAGCATTGCTGAACAAGCCTAGCTTTTCTCTTTTTATCAGCCCCTCAAAGGTCAAAGTGCCTTTTCTAAGACCAACCATCTCATGTTCTTTTCCGCTGATTATAGAGTTGTCACCGCTTATTACCGCATATTTTTCCTCAACCTTGTCAACCGAAAGCGATTCGGTAACTTTCCCGTCTATTAAAAGCGTTATGTAATCTGCAATCTTGTCAAGGTCGCCTGTGATATGAGTCGAGAAAAGCACTGCTTTTTCCCCGTCGGAAACAAAATCACGCAGTATGTCAAGAACCTCAATTCTCGCAACAGGGTCAAGCCCTGCGGTCGGCTCATCAAGTATAAGTATTTCAGGCTTGTGTGACAAGGCTAGCGCAAGCATTGCCTTTGTTTTCATGCCCTTTGAATATTCTGAAAATTTCTTTTTGAGAGGAAGCTTCCACATTTCAGCATATTTCTCAAACAGCTCCTGATCCCAGCTGTCAAACATTATCTTATACGCACCAGCGTGAGCTTTGAGATTGGAGCTAACCAGAAGATAATCCTCATCGGCAACGTAGCCTATTTTATTCTTGACCTCAGGCTCATTCTTAACATTATCCAGCCCAAAAACACTGATTCCCCCGCTTTTGCGACTCACCGCATTCAAAATCAGCTTAATGATTGTTGTTTTTCCCGCCCCATTTTGACCGATTAACCCCATAACACTCCCCTTCTCAACGGAAAAGGAAACGTCTTCAAGAGCAAAGTCCTTATAATGCTTTGTGAGATTATTTATTTCCAGTGCAAAATTACTCATTATCATTACCCCCAAATACACGGAATATTATTTCAAGAAGCTTGTTTTTAATTATACCTACTTCTTTTAATGCAACGGTTTTTTCTTCATATTCGTTGAGAAGCTCACTCTCTCTAAGCTTTTGCATTTCGCCCAGATTTTTAATTTTTATAAATGTTCCTTTTCCTGAAACAGTATAAACTAAGCCCTCATGCTCTAAATCTATATACGCTCTTTTTGTTGTTATCATGCTGATGTTTAAATCTTTGGCAAGCTGTCTTACTGATGGAAGCATATCGTTATTTTTAAGCTCACCGCAAAAAATTGATTGTCTAATAGAATCCTTTATCTGCTCATACATTGGCTTATCGCTTGTATAGCTTATTTTGATGTTCATTCAGCCGCTCCTTTCCCAAGATACTGTGTATATCATATATATACAGTATCACATTCATTTATATTTGTCAATACTATTCTATAAAAAAATTATTTTAGGAAATATGAATTTGACAAACAAGTGTTTTGTGGTATAATTATTTTTGACAGACTATTAGCCGAATTTCACCATTATGATTATTTTGAGGTTTTGATATGAAAAAAATGCTATTTGTTATGCTGCTCTCTTTTCTTGTTATGTTTTCTGGGTGTGATGATAAAGACAGAAATAAGGATGACAGGGACAATAATAACGACGAGGGCTTCTTTGACAGATTTTCGAACAGCGGTGACGTAAATACTGAAAACACACAGCCTGTTTATGATGAAACACGAGCTGACGATTACTCAAATACAGATTCCTCAAACAATCAGAATTCAAACGCGAACAGCCCCTATTCTCAGTGGATAGGCGTGTGGGAAAACAGCGAGGGCAACACGCTTGTCATCAGACAAAGCACTAAAATTGATTTTGTGCTGGATATGTATTATTTCTATATAGATCAAGGTAACGGCTTTCAAATTAACGTCAGCGATTATGAGGTTGATAAAAACAACATTTTCTCAACAATGGTTGACTATGCGTTTGATTATGATGCAAGCTATGATTTTGAGCTTGAGGGTGATACGCTGCATTTTATCTATAATTATCAAGGTAATGTTATAAAGAATGAGTATCTGACACGTACAAGTAATACTGATGTTGATTCGGCTTGGAGTTATTATTGGAACTATTAAAATAGTTTATTGAAAGATTTTGCTATTGACAGAAAAATAACATGTGCTATAATTGTAAATACGGGAGCTTGTAATGCAGGCTGAGAGGGAGTAATCTAACTTCGACCGTCATACCTGATTTGGATAATGCCAACGAAGGGAATATTTCATGAGTTATTATACTTTTTATGGGATATGCCTTTTGGTATATCCCATTTTATTTTTTAGGAGTGCTGTAAATGAGCTGGAAAACCCAAATGGACGCCGCAAAACAAGGCATAGTGACTGAACAGATGAGAACTGTTGCAGAAAAAGAGAATATGGATGTAAACGAGCTATTAAGCCTTGTCGCCTGCGGCTCTGTGGCGATACCCGCAAATAAAAACCACACCTCACTTTCGGCTGAGGGCGTGGGAAGCGGACTAAAAACAAAAGTAAATGTAAATCTCGGCATTTCTGGCGATTGCCGTGACTATACACTCGAGCTTGAAAAAGCAAGGCTTGCTGTTAAGTTCGGCTGTGAAGGGATAATGGACTTATCAAATTACGGAAAAACGAATGAATTCCGAACTAAGCTGATTGAGTTTTCGCCGGCAATGATAGGAACAGTGCCTATGTATGACGCAGTTGGCTATCTCGAAAAGGATTTGCTCGACATCACAGCAAAGGACTTTTTGAGCGTTGTTGAGGCTCACGCCAAAGAGGGCGTTGACTTTGTCACCGTTCACGCTGGAATAAACAAACGCACTGTTGAAAGCTTTAAACGTGAAAAAAGGCTCACTAATATAGTTTCACGGGGCGGCTCACTGCTTTTCGCTTGGATGGAAATGACGGGAAATGAAAACCCGTTTTATGAGTATTATGATGAGCTGTTGGAAATTCTTCGTGAGCATGACGTCACAATAAGTCTTGGGGACGCAATGCGACCGGGATGTATTGACGACAGCACCGACGCCGGTCAGATAAGTGAGCTTATTGAGCTTGGCGCACTGACTAAGCGTGCATGGGAAAAATATGTTCAGGTCATGATAGAAGGCCCCGGTCACATGGCACTTAACGAAATTGCAGCAAATATGACTCTTCAAAAAAGGCTCTGTCACAATGCACCGTTTTATGTATTAGGACCGCTTGTAACCGATATTGCCCCTGGCTATGACCATATCACCTCGGCAATCGGCGGTGCAATCGCCGCTTCAAGCGGTGCGGATTTCCTCTGCTATGTCACACCGGCGGAGCATTTAAGACTTCCCGACCTTGAAGATGTTCGTGAGGGTATTGTTGCGGTAAAAATCGCTGCTCATGCCGCGGATATTGCAAAAGGCATAAAGGGTGCAAGAGATATTGACAATAAGATGAGCGATGCCCGCCGCCGTATTGACTGGGAGGGTATGTTTGCCTGTGCTATTGATGAGGAAAAAGCAAGGAAATATTTTGAGTCCGCCCCGCCGAGTGATAAGCATAGCTGTTCAATGTGCGGGAAAATGTGTGCCATGCGAACAACCAACCGAATATTAAACGGTGAAAAGGTTGAAATTATTTAGTATCCGTCCGTGCAGGAGGGGGAGCGCCCTTTTGTGCATAAAAACTCACAGCGAGGGAGCCCGTATTTCGGGATGAGAGGGAGCTTTTGAGCGCCGACCGACCAAATAAAGACAATCCGGTTTTTTGCCGTCTTTATGGGGAGCTGTGTGTTTTTTTCTGCATACAGCTTTCAAAATAAACTGTATGGAGGAATAATAATGAAATCAAAACAGCTACTTTTAAAGCACACAATGCTCGCCATGCTTGTGGCGACAGGGGTGGTAATCTCACCGATACTCAGAATTGAGGGGCTATGCCCGACGGCGCATCTAATTAATATTGTATGCTCGGTATTTTTGGGACCATGGTATTCGCTATTATGTGCTTGTATGGTTGGCGTAATCCGAATGGTCTTTCTCGGCATTCCCCCGCTTGCACTGACGGGAATGGTTTTCGGGGCAGTTTTATCGGGCTTGCTTTATCGCCTCTCAAGGGGGAGAATTATTTTCGCTGTCATCGGTGAAATAATCGGCACTGGAATAATCGGTGCAACTGTTTCCTATGCCGTCATGGCATATCTCGTCGGAAGGTCGGGGCTGACTTTATTTTTCTATGTTCCTTCTTTTGTTACAGCGACTGTTATGGGTGGAATCGTTGCGTTCATTTTTCTATCAGCACTGAAAAAAACCGGTATGCTCACAAAAATTCAAAAAAGCATGGGGGCGAAAGTCATTGAAGCACAGTATTGAAAAAATACTTCCACTTTTAAAAATAGAAAAACCGCTGATTCATTGCATAACAAATCATATCAGCATAAATGACTGTGCAAACATTATTCTTGCATGTGGCGGAAAGCCAATAATGGCTGAGCATCCGGCGGAATGCGCTGAGATTACTAAAGCGTCCAATGCTTTTCTCTTAAATCTCGGGAGCATAAACGACACCAGAATGAAGTCGGGGCTGATTTCGGCACAGGCAGCAAGGGAAATAGGCATTCCAATTATAATTGACCTCGTGGGTGTCGCCTGCAGCAAGCTAAGACTTGAATATTCGTTGAGCTTTGTCAAAAGGTTTTCACCTAGTGTAATTAAAGGAAACGCTTCTGAAATCAGGGCTTTTGCAGGTTTGAAAAACAGTACCGTCGGCGTTGACGCAGGCATTGATGATGAAAAAGAGCTTGACTTAATTTCTCAGGGGCTTGCAAAAAAATATTCTTCTGTTATAATGATTACAGGCGAAAACGATTATATTTCAGATGGAAAAAGCACATTCATAATTAAAAATGGCACAAAAATGCTGTGTGATATTACGGGAACAGGCTGTATGCTCGGTTCGCTGACCGCTTTGTTTTTAACAAATGCTCCCGCACTTGAGGCTTGTGTGTCAGCAACAGCCTTCATGGGTGTTTGCGGTGAGCTTTCAGCTTCAAACAAAGGTATCGGGAGTTTTAAAACAGCACTTTTTGACAGCTTCTATACAATAAGTGGCACAGAAATTTCAAAGCGAATACTTCTTGAGAAAATTGAGGTGAAAAATGAAAAGCTTTGACTTATCGCTTTATCTCGTCACCGACAGCACAGGGCTTGAGGAGGACAGGTTTTTAAGCATAATCGATTCGGCATGCGCCGGTGGCGTGACATTTTTACAGCTTCGTGAAAAGGACCGTTCGGCAGGTGAATATCTGACGCTTGCGATAAAGGTTAAGGAGATTACCGATAAATATAACATCCCTTTTATAATTGACGACCGTGTGGATATTGCGCTGGCTTGTGATGCGGCGGGGGTTCATATCGGGCAGAGTGACCTCCCCATTATTTCAGCTAGAAAAATTATGGGGCAGGATAAAATTATCGGTGCCACCGCAAAGACCGTTTCACAAGCACTGTCAGCACATGCTCAGGGCGCTGATTATCTTGGAGTAGGCGCAATATTCCCCACAACGACAAAGGTTATAACAGTTCTGACCGAGGTTTCAACCTTGAATGATATCATCGCCGCCGTTGATATTCCCGTCGCCGCAATCGGCGGACTAAACGCTGAAAACATGAACGTGCTAGAACACAGTAAAATTAGCGGCATCGCTGTGGTTTCGGCTATAATGAAGGCACGCAACCCGCTTTCTGCGGCACTTGAGCTCAAAGAAAAGGTTTTATCACTTAAAGCATAATAACACATCATTTGTTAAAAAGGGGGACTTTGAAGTGAGGAAGGTTCTAACGATTGCCGGCTCTGACTGTTCTGGCGGAGCAGGAATTCAAGCTGATATCAAAACAATTACCGCACACAAAATGTATGCTATGAGCGTTATCACCGCACTGACTGCGCAAAACACAGTCGGCGTTACAGGTATTCATGATATACCTGACAGCTTTGTCGCAAAACAGCTTGATGCTGTTTTTTCAGATATTCGCCCCGATGCCGTAAAAATCGGAATGGTTTCAAATGCCGCTATTATACGGGTTATTGCAAAAAAGCTCAAGGAATACGACGCTGAAAACATTGTTATTGACCCTGTTATGATTTCAACAAGCGGAAGCAGTCTGCTTTCAATTGATGCGGCAGAAGCCCTTGTTAATATTCTTCTTCCTCTCGGGAAAATAATCACACCCAACCTTGCCGAAGCTCAGTTTCTTTCATCAGTAAAAATTTCCTCACTAAATGAAATGGTCAGAGCAGCTGAGATTATTTCAGAAAAATTTTGTACTCAAGGCTCTGTTTTGATTAAGGGCGGTCATCTTGACGAATCAGCCGACGACCTGTTGTTCTATAACAAAAAGCCGATATGGTTCCCCGCTGATAAAATACTTACAAAAAACACTCATGGAACAGGCTGTACTCTGTCATCTTCTATCGCTTGCTTTTTAGCTGACGGTCTGAGCGAAGAGGAAAGCGTTTATCATGCAAAGTTATATGTCACAGGGGCACTAAATGCCGATTTAAACCTTGGAAAAGGAAGCGGCCCGCTCAATCACTGTTATGCTTTATAAAAATACATAATTAAACAGGCAATTAAGCATTTAGCTTAGCTGCCTGTTCTTTATTTACTTCTTGATATTCCCGATGAAATTTTCTTTGGCTTGCCTTACATGCTCTGAAGTCAGAAATTCTGATGAATCCCCATCATGCTTTTTAAGAGCATCAAGGATTTTTCTGTGCTCTGATGCGGCAAGCGTGGGGCGACCGCTAGTCTGAAATGACATTTCTCTCGCTTTTTGAATGTAATGGTGAAAGCCCATCAAAGTATGCGTCATAATCCTGCTGTTACAGGCTGAGAATATGATTTCGTGAAATTTGTTGTCAAGCTGCCACACCTGAAGTACGTCATTTTTTTCCGCATAAAACTCCTGAAGCTCAACGACATTTTCAAGGCGCTCAAGCTCCTCATCGGTGATATTCTGCGCTGCCCATCGTGCGGCAAGCCCTTCAAGCACCATTCTCAAAGTATATATATCCTCAATATCCTTTTGTGAAACTCCAATTACAATTGCGCCCTTGTTCGGAATAGTTTTAACAAGACCTTCGAGCTCAAGCTGGCGAAGAGCCTCTCGAACTGGGGTTCTGCTCACACCAAGCTCCTGCGATAGCTTTAGCTCAATCAAGCTGTCGCCCGCTTTTAAGTTCCCGTCAAGTATTGCCCTTTCAATTTCTGAAAAAACCTGCGCCCTGAGTGAATGTGCGTCATCCATTGATATTATCTTATTCATGAGATTCCCTTCACTTAAAATCTTTCGGGGGAAAATTCAGCGATTTTTTCAACAAGCTCTTCATCACTGATGGTAGTCTGGCGTCCGTCTTCATATTCGGCATCAATCCACTCCTTGAGTTTAAGAACAAGCTCATCCTTCTTGTCGATTTTCTTTTCATCGGGAAGATCGTAGTAGTTGTTAATCCAATAAGCTATTCCGGCAAGCCCAGAAGTATTGCTGACAGCGACTGCGATTGGTCTGTTAAGAATTTTTTTCGTATCAAAAATATTATAAATTTCCTCATCCTTTAACAAACCGTCGGCATGGATACCGGCACGTGTGACGTTGAAGTGCTTTCCGACAAACGGTGTCATTGCGGGAATAGTGTAGCCGATTTCCTTTTCAAAATATTCAGCAATGTCCGTAATGGCTGTTGTGTCCATTCCGTCTGTTGTGCCCCTGATTGAAGCATACTCGAATACCATTGCCTCAAGCGGAACATTCCCTGTTCTTTCGCCTATTCCCAAAAGTGAGCAGTTCACAGCGGAGGCACCATAAAGCCATGCGGTTGTAGCATTTGATACACCCTTATAAAAATCGTTATGCCCATGCCACTCAAGCATTTCAGAGGGAACCTCAGCATAATGCTGAAGTCCATAAATAATTCCGGGAACACTTCTTGGCAAGGCAACACCCGTATAAGGAAGTCCGTATCCCATAGTGTCACAGGCACGGATTTTAACAGGGATTCCAGCCTGTTTACCCATATCCATCAGTGCACTCGCAAACGGAACAACAAAGCCAAAAAAGTCCGCTCTGGTAATATCCTCAAAATGACATCTTGGATTAACACCCGCCTCAATACAATCAGATATAACCGACAGATAATGGTCAAGAGCCTGTTTTCTCGTCATGTTCAGCTTTTTAAATATGTGGTAATCAGAACAGGATACTAAAACACCTGTTTCTTTTATGCCAATATCCTTAACAAGCTTGAAATCCTGCTTCAACGCCCTTATCCATGTTGTAACCTCGGGGAATTTGTAGCCCTTTGACATACATAAATCAAGTGCTTCCCTATCCTTTTTGCTGTATACGAAAAATTCAGTCTGTCTGATAAGCCCCTTAGGTCCGCTTAAACGGTGAAGAAGATCAAAAATCCCAGCGATCTGCTTTGGTGTATATGGCGCCTGAGACTGCTGACCGTCACGAAAGGTTGTGTCTGTTATCCAGATCTCCTCAGGCATATTAATAGGAACACGTCTGAAATTAAACGGAGTCTTAGGCACCTCGGAATACGGGAAAAGATCCCGAAACAAATTAGGTTCATTAACATCCTGAAGTGAATACTTATACGGATCCTGCTCTAGAAGATTTGTTTTTTTGCCAAGTTCAATCATGATGATTACTCCGTTTCCGCCGTTCGGCTAATATTGTTGTATATTTGTATTATTGTATACAATTATACATCATGATTTTTCACTTGTCAATAGTATATTTGAGAAAAATGAAATATTTATATTATGATATTGCAAAAAATAAAAACAACCTCTGATTATTCGCTAACCAAAGGCTGTTTTTTGCAGGATTTAATAACTTATTATTCTCCGATTATAATTGCCTGTCTTCCCATCTGCTCCCACCGAAGGATAAACTTGTCCTTTTCATACGCTACTTGTCCATACAAAGGGCAGTTTAAATATACATTCTTCTCGTCATAGCCGACAAGAACCATACAATGCTCACCCGCCAGCCATGTTATGCTTCTTCCAGTTTCTAAGCCGGTGTATACTATATTTTTTTTAGGTGTCATTAAATTACCGGTTGCCCATACAATAACAGGCTTTCCCTGACTTACATGATAAAAAAGCTCTTCAGATTGACAATTTGTGATGTTGTTTACTTTCAGAGTATTATGGAATTCATCAAGAACTCCTCTGAGCATTTTAGCAAGTGCCGGCGAATAACAACCGTACCCGTTTTCAGCAAAAGGATTCCCAACAAAGCAGACCTCAGGGTCACCCCCGAATTTGCCCTTGCTGGTCCAGTACGGTGCTTTACCCATCTGAAGATGTTGCATCGCCTTTTCAGCGTCAATATTTCTGTCTAGATAATAGTTTAATACCATTACTCCCGATACAATTTCACAGCCTGTCAAAAGTCCTAAATCCTTTTGATAAATCAAAGAAATGTCGCTGATAAATGCGCTTTCAGGAATTTCAGGCAAAACATCATCTTCCCCAAAATACCTGTTGTCGATATATATTCCAGTGAGAACGTCATTTATCATCACCTTAACCGGCTTGGTATACTCTTTTTGTGATGCAGATAAATCATTTGAGAGTTCAGATTCAATTTGTGCTTCACTGTCTTCTTTTGACGTAACTATTGTACCTAATACAGCTTCGCACTCATCATTGTCTTCATCCCCGTCATCATTTTCTTCCTCATTATAAAACTCCTGTGCGACAACGTGTTCAGTCTTAATCTCTGAGAAACCGAAAAAATACATCAGCCAAAGAAAAATCAAAAGGCATAATGACAATGCCGATAAAACCCCTTTTATCTGTATCACCTCCGCTTGTTGATAATATAATTATACATAATCATAATATAATTGTCAAATTATACCTCTGTGTCAAGAACGAAATCAACCTGGCCTGAGCTGACAACAGCTTTCGCTACCTTCACCCTCACCATATCCCCTATTCGATATGAAACTGATGAGCCGACATGAGTGAGCTTCATTGCACCGTCATAAACATATTCGCCCTGTGGCATATCGGCAGTTCTGACAAGACCCTCACAGGTGTTTTCAAGCTCGACAAAAAATCCGTAGTCGGTAACGGAAACTATCCGTCCCTCAAAAGTTTCTCCTAAATGCTTTGACATATACTCAGCCTTATAACAGTCTTCACAGTCGCGTTCAACCTTCATCGCCTTAAGCTCGGCATCAGTACTAGACTGTGATGAATGAAATACAAATTTCTGATATTTTTTCATAATATCCGACTTGGACATTCCGTCAAGAAAATCGCTCATTATTCTGTGAATTGAAAGGTCGGGATAACGTCTTATCGGCGAAGTAAAATGAGTATAATCCTTTAAAACAAGTCCAAAGTGACCGATCGGTTCGGGTGAATACTTTGCCTTCGCCATTGAGCGAAGCACAAGATTGTTAACAACCATTTCAAGGCCTGAGCCTTTTACAGATTCCAAAATCGCCGACATATGCTTTGGTTTTATCGTTTTATAGTTTGGAATAGTAACGCCAAGCACCCTTAGTGTTTCCTCAAGCTGACTGATTTTATCCATTGATGGGTTTTCGTGAATTCTGTAAACAAACGGAAGATCATTTTCAAAGCCTAATCTTGCCGCTGCTTCATTGGCGGTGAGCATGAAATCTTCAATTATTTCCTCGCTCATTCCTCTTGTTCGTGGCTTAACATCAACGCATACGTCATTTTCATCAATGATCAGCTTTGATTCTGAGGTTTCAAGCGAAGGAGCTCCTCGTTGCTTTTTATTGTGAGCGAGTATTCTCGAAAGCTCTGTCATCAACGATAGCTCACCCATTACCTCTTCGTATTTCTTCGCTATTTGCTCTGTTTGAGTTCCATTTAAAATGCTGTTAATTTCACTGTAAACACCCTTGATTCTTGAACGTATAACAGTTTTTACAAATTTAAAGCTCTCGAGCTTTCCCTCATAATCAAGCTGCATTATTGCGGAAAAAGCCAGCCTATCCTCCTGAGGATTGAGTGAGCATATTCCGTTTGAAAGCTCAGCAGGAAGCATAGGAACAACCTTGTTCGCATAATATACGCTTGTTCCTCTTTGAAGTGCCTCGCTGTCAAGCTCAGATCTTGCCTTGACATAATGCGAAACGTCAGCAATATGAACTCCCAGCTCATATCCCGAAACCGTCTTTTTTATTGAAACTGCGTCGTCTATATCTTTTGTATCGGCTCCGTCAATTGTGAAGATTACTTCATCCCTTAAATCCAGTCTATTTTTAGCCTCGCGCTGAATAATATCATAATCAGTGACAAGCTTTGCCTCGGCAATAACCTCATCGGGGAAAGCATGTCTTATTCCATTTAGCTCAAGAACAGACATCGCACAGACTGACGCCTTCTCTGAGCTTCCGAAAACGGCTATAACTTTACAGGAATGCTCGGAATGGCGCTGTCCCCTCGAAGTAATTTCGCAAAGAACCTTATCTCCCTCACTAAGCTCAAAATCCTTATGGTTATCAATAGGCATGGCGTATTTTGAAAGCACGTCCGGAATAACCTCAGGCTTAATGTTTTCCAGAGTAATATTCCCTGTAAACTGTGAAAATTCAGCGGTGACGATTGAAACAACCTCACCCTCGGGCGATTCACCCTGTGCTTCTAGCTGTCTTACCATAACAATATCGCCGGGCATAGCGCCCTTTAAAAACCTTCCCGGAATAAATATTTCTATTTCATCGTCAATTGTCTTGACAAAGCCGTAGGTTTTATTGAGCCGTACCACCTTAGCCTTTTCAAGCCCAGTCATATCGGGCATCAAGAAACCGCTTCTCTGCTCATAGATTTCGCCGTTTTTCTTGAGCCCCTCAAGTGTGCCTGTAAACTGCGCAAACTCACTATTCTTTATTCGGCAGGCTTTTTTAAGCTTTGCATATGGAAGTGGAATTTTCCCCGCTTCCTTAATTTTTTCAAGTATTACCTTTTTATATTTTTCTTTCATATATTCCTCCGTATTACAAGTTATGTTTTTTGATTTTGATAATATTATTATATGCCAACAGCCCCACGTTTTTAACGCAGGGCTGTTAATTCCTTAAATTTACTTTGAGTATACAGCAACTATATTTACTGCTAGTGTCGCTGCGAAAAATATAAAACCAAAAATTTTTGTTAATCTTGATAGCTTTGCTTCCTTGGTGTTTTTACCGTTCTTCCCGTAAAATGAATCATTTGACGAACCGGTTATAGCCGACGACATCCCTTGATCCTTACTGTCCTGAATTAGAACTATCAACACGATAAACACACACGAAATTAACAGCATTACACCGCATATTATCTCAATTCTGCTCATTTTGATATACCCTCCATATAAAAACTTAACATTCTTATATAGTATATCATACTCATTTTTCTTTTGCAAGTATTAATTGAAAATTTACTCAAATTTTATTCGGGAATTGAAAAGGTGTAGCCTTTTTCTATCATGATGTCAATAAATTCCGGGAGAATTTCACAGTTTGTTTTTGATACGGAATGGAGAAGATAAATACATCCGGGATGAGCGGCATTTGATACTTTTTCTAAAGCTTTGTCATAGCTTAACTGCTTATTCGGATCCCAGTCGGCGTATGCATAGCTCCACATTACAGTTTTGTAACTGCATGACTGCGTTACCGCAAGTGTCTGTTCTGAAAATTCCCCCATCGGCGGTCTAAAAAGTGTCATTTCGTATCCGTATTCCTCAAGGATATAGTCGTGAAGCTCGTTAATTTCCTTTTTAGCCATATTAATATCAAGTGTCGGCATAGAATAATGATGAACTGAATGATTTCCAACAGTATGACCTTCTTCAATCATTCTTCCGACAAGCTCGGGATTTCGTTTGACATAATCATCAAGAACAAAGAAGGTTGCTTTAATATTTTTTTGCTTTAAAGTGTCAAGAATAAGCGTAGTATAGCCGTTTTCATAGCCTTGGTCAAAGGTTAGATAAATCGTATCGTCATCCTCTTCAATCGCAAAGGCATCGTATTTCCCGAATTCATTATTAAAATCAAGCGAGCAGTAAGGCCGATTTTTTTCATCAAGGCGAAGTCCCTGACCAAAACCGCATTTTTTTGTATTAAGCTTTGAGATTTCTTCATCGGACATGACAGGCTTTTTTTGAGGACATAAAAATTCGTAAAAGTCAACTCTTCTTACAGACTGCCCCTCGACAGGTGCTTTTCTTTGCGCTGTGCCGTAAACATCGGTGCTTGCAATCCCCGATGCTGTGGCAATGTACGCAAAGCATAAAATTAACAATGCTTTTTTCATATATTACACTCTCCGTTAAAAAAATTTAACTGAGCTTTTTTGCTCAAAATTAGTTTGCCCTCATCAAAAATTTTTATCGCTTGAAAAAGGTTACGGAAAGCTTTGTATAAAAAAATAATGTGAAATTTCTTCCACATTATTTTAATAATTTTTATTCACCTAAATAAGATTTGACAAGAACCTGTAAAAGCTCATCCCTGTCGAGATGGCGAACCAAGCTTCTGGCGTTATTATAGGTCGTTATGTATGTCGGGTCTTCAGAAAGAATATATCCGACAATTTGATTTATCGGGTTATAGCCTTTTTCACGAAGAGCGTCATATATAACAGTCAATGTCTTTTTAAGCTCTTTTTCCTTATCCTCATGGACCGAAAAGGTCATTGTCTGATCATGCATATTCTTTCCTCCCTTTGAAATCTTTAAGTGTATTATAACCTATTTTAAGCAAAATAACAATACTTCTATTCAATTTTTTTAAGGAAAGAGAAATGTTTTCAAAAATTTAAACTCTTAAAGCTACACCGATTTTCTCAAGTGCCTTCAAGATCTTGCTAACAGCACCGTCAGCCTGCTCGTCGGTGAGCGTTCCGTCTTGTGAACGCAAAACCATTGAATATGAAATGCTCTTTTTCCCTGTCTCAATCTGTTTGCCCTGATAAACGTCGAACAGCTTGACGCTTTCAAGAATTTTCCCGGCATTATCCCGGATAGTTTTCTCAATAACAGCTGACGGAATTTTCTCATCACATATCAGGCTTAAATCTCTGGTTGATGCGGGGAATTTCGGAAGAGGCTTATAGCTTTTCTCTGAATTCGAAACGGCAAGCATTTCGGGAATATTAAGCTTTCCGGCATATGCCCTTGTGTCGATATCATAATTTTCAAGAACAGCGGGATGAATTTCCCCGAAATAGCCTATTACAGTACCTGACTTTGAAATAACAGCACTTCTTCCAGGATGAAAACAGCTTTCCTCATAAACTAGACCGCTTCCCTTAATAAGTGAAATTTCATAATCAGTAATGCTCAGCGCACTTAATAGCTCATCCACTGCGCCCTTCATGGAATAAAAATCCTCTTTCTCACCATATGAGCCGATAATTAGCCTCTCTAACTCAATGGGGAGAGTGTCAGGCGTTGTTGGAGTGTATTCAGTGGCAATTTCAAAGAATTTTCCGCCCGCATTTCTGAAATTGTAGTTTCTGGAAATGATTTCAAGCATTGACGGAAGCGCAGTTGTTCTCATTACGCTTGTATCCTCACCAAGAGGGTTTTTGATTATGACGGCATTTCTGAGCGGACTGTCACTGTCAAGCAAAATTTTGTCGAAATGCTTAGGGCTGACAAACGAATAAGTCAAAATCTGATTATATCCAAGTGCCGTCATTGAGCTTTCAACCGCTGAAGAAAACTTCTGTGATGAAGTGAGCTTAGCCTCAGCCGTACCTTTAAACATCGTTGACGGAATATTATTGTAGCCGTAAATTCTAGCAACCTCTTCGGCGACGTCAGCTCTGCATTCAATGTCAATTCTTTCGCTAGGAACAATCACCTTATCCCCGTCAACCTTAAAGCCAAGACGCTCAAGACAACTAATCTGCTCATTTCTTGAAATATCAGTTCCAAGAAAGGTGTTTATCCAGTCAGGATTAAATTCGGCAGTTTTAGGCTTTTTATCTGAATAATCTGCGTCGATTAAATTCCCGACAACCTCACCACAGCCAAGCATTTCAACAAGCTCCAACGCTCTCTTTATTGCGGGAAGTGCATTCTGAGGGTCAAGCCCTTTTTCAAATCTCGAGGAAGCGTCAGTGCGCATGCCCAGCTTTTTCGCGGAAATGCGAACGCTTGCACCGTCAAAGCACGCCGACTCAAACACAACGGTATTGGTATCATCCATAATTCCGCTGTATTCACCGCCCATTACACCGGCGACGGCAACAGGCTTCTTTCCGTCAGCGATAACAAGCATATCAGCAGTCAGCTTTCTTTCAGCACCGTCAAGAGTAACAATACTCTCGTTTTCCCTTGCGTTTCTCACGACGATTTTGTTCTCTTCAACATAGCGAAGGTCAAAAGCGTGCATCGGCTGACCGTACTCTAGCATTACATAGTTTGTTATATCAACATAATTGTTTATCGGACGTACACCACTAGCGCGAAGTCTTTCTCTCATCCAACGGGGTGACGGGCCGATTTTTACATTTTTGACAATGCCGGCAATATACCTAGAGCAAAGCTTTGTGTTCTCTACGCTGACAGAAATATAGTCGGATACGCTTTCTAAATTGGCTTTAAACTCCGGCGATTTAATAATCAGAGGCTTATTGAAGGTTGCGTGCGCTTCTCTTGCAAGTCCCAAAACAGAAAGACAGTCGGGGCGGTTTGAGGTAATCTCAAATTCGACGCTTGTATCGTCAAGTCCGATTGCGGTACGAATATCCTGCCCGATTTCACAATCCTCCTGAAGAATGAAAATTCCGTCTGAAACAGCATAAGGAAAGTCATTCACAGTAAGACAAAGCTCGCCTAGTGAGCAAAGCATTCCACAGCTTTCAACACCGCGAAGCTTTCCCCTTTTTATCTTCACACCGTTTGGAAGCGTTGAGCCGTCCAGTGCAACCGGAACCATATCCCCCGCCTTAACGTTTGATGCACCAGTCACAATCTGAACAGGCTCGCTTTTTCCCACTTCAACCTGACAGACAACAAGATGGTCTGAGTTTTCGTGAGGAACAACTGAGAGAAGCTTTCCCACAACGACGTTTGAAATTTCCTCCCCCTCGATTTCATAGCCCTCAACCTTTGAGCCTGACATTGTCATTCCCGAAACAAACTGCTTTATATCACAACCGACATCAATATAGTCGGCAAGCCATTTCATGGATAAGTTCATATATATTTCCTCCTGTTATTTATTTGCCGGAATATTCAAGAATTAACCTTAACCCCATAATAAGATTAATAAATACTATTATGCTTGTTACGCATTTTTCAAATTTTGTTCCAAGAAGCTGTAACACTAAGCTAAACAGCATTGTGAGCTCAAATAGAATAAGAAAAACCAGCGTTGCAATCCTAAAACCACCGATAATGCTTATTCCTGTCAGCTCAGCAAAAAATGCAACCATTACAGATAAAACAAGCAGCAGCACAATAGCCATAGAAGACTGTTTTTTAGCCTCGTCGAACGAAGCGGTTCTTCCGCCGTTTATAAGCTTGAATGACAGTGCTTTTGTCAGGACACTAATGTGAATTACAATGGTTACAACATTCATCGCAATAAGAATTATTCCGCTGATGTGAAGAGGAATTTCTTTTAATAATTTAAACATATCTCCTCCTGTAACATTATTGTCTGTTTTTATCTTATTTAAAACTGATTAAGAAAACGCAGATCATTTTCAAAAAGAAGTCGCATATCGCTTATTCCGTATCTTCTCATTACTATTCTTTCAAGACCTAAGCCGAATGCAAAGCCCGAATAAACCTCAGGGTCAATTCCGCAGCCCTCAAGCACCTTAGGGTGAACCATTCCGGCACCCAGAAGCTCAATATAACCCTCACCCTTGCAGATTCGACAGCCCTCACCATGACAGTTAAAGCACATAACGTCAACCTCCGCCGACGGCTCGGTAAACGGGAAGTGGTGCGGTCTTAATCTGATTTTTGCATCATCGCCGTAAAGACGCTTCATTAAAAGCTCAAGCGTTCCCTTCAAATCAGCCATTGTTATACCCTTGTCAATAACAAGCCCCTCAACCTGATGGAAAAGCGGCGAATGTGTTGCGTCAACTGCATCCGAGCGGAAAACTCTTCCCGGCGAAATAACCCTTATCGGCGGCTTTTGATTTTCCATAACATGAACCTGAACCGATGAGGTCTGCGGTCTTAATGAAATATTGTCATTAATATAAAATGTATCCTGAAGATCACGAGCGGGGTGATTTGGCGGAATGTTAAGCGCATCGAAGTTATAATAATTTAGCTCAACCTCAGGCCCCTCGGCAATGTCAAAGCCCATGCCAAGAAAAATATCCTTGATTTCATTTAAAACCTTGTTGAGCGGATGAAGTTTTCCGATACTATTAGATTTTCCAGGTAGTGTAACGTCAATAGCCTCAGCTTCCAAAATCCTGTCAAGCTCACCCTCTTTAAGCGCTTCCTGACGGTTTTCAATTGCGGACTCTATTTCGCTTCTGACTGTATTTGCTATCTGCCCGACAATTGGTCTTTCTTCAGCGGAAAGTGAACCCATCTGCTTTAATATTGCGGTAAGCTCACCCTTTTTCCCTAGATATTTGACTCTCAGCTCATCAAGAGCCTTAATGTCCTGACAGGTGCTGACAGCGGACAGCGCGCTGATTTTAATATTCTCCAGTGCCTGTTTCATTATATTTCCCCCTTAAATTATAGCTTTAAAAAAATAAAACACCTTGCCCACAAAACGGGACAAGGTGAATAATCCTTGTTTGTAAACCACCCAACCAAAAGCGAACAGCAAAGCTGTGTACTTTCTGCTTCATAACGCAAAGCCAACGTTTAAGCCTACAACAAATTGCTTCAGCAAAACCACTCGGGAGTGAACTTCGAAAAATCCATAAGTCTTTGGGGGCTTTCAGCCGACGACCACCCTTCTCTTTCAGACACAGGAAACCTACTCTCTCCGTCAATGTGTTTATGGTGTTATTTTATTCATCTGTGATTATAACACAACTTTTTGAAAAATGCAACAATTTTATTAAAAATTATCCGACCATTACTCTTCCCTCGGGAACAACCTGATTTTTTGACCTGTCATCACTGTTCATAGTCAGTGAAAGCACAACTGAAATCGGGCCTACGCGACCAATAAACATTATAAATATTATAATCATTTCAGAGAAAATGTTGAGATTAGCGGTAACGCCAGAGGATAGCCCGACGGTTGCAAACGCAGACGTAACTTCAAATACTGTATCAACACCGCTTACTCCTAATTCAGCGGGCAATGAGAAAAAGACTGACATGCTTCCGATAAAAATCGCCATCATAGAGAGCATTGTTATCGTAATAGACTTATATACAATGAATTTGTCAACACGACGGCCGAAAACTGTTGTTTCTTCTTTATTTGTGAGAATGCTTATAACAGTCATTACAATAACTACTATCGTTGTGACCTTGATGCCGCCGCCTGTTGAACCTGGTGCTGCCCCAATAAACATTATCATTATCGAAAATATTTTTGTTATAGGATTTAATGAAGCTATGTCTATTGTATTAAACCCCGCGGTACGGCAGGTTATAGATTGAAAAATCGAATTAAAAACTTTCTCAGGAATGCTCATATTGCTCAGTGTTAATGGGTTGTTCCACTCAAAAAACGCAAAAAAGATTGCTCCAAAAACGATAAGTATACCTGTTATCGTAAGTACTATACGAGTATGAAGCTCAAGATGTCCGGTTTTTCTGTACTTCGACAAATCATGCCACACAACAAAACCCAGACCACCGCAAATAATCAATACCATAACAACGCTGAGAACGTATGGATTGTTATAAAAACCTGTCAGGCTTGAAAATTCTGCTGTTCTTCCCATTACATCAAAGCCGGCATTGCAAAATGCCGAAACGGCAATGAATATCGACATAAAAATACCCTCAGAACCATGACGAGGTATAAAAGCAAACATTAATAAAACTGCACCAACACCTTCAAAAACCAATGAAAGCTTAATGATATTTCTAATCAGACTTTTCGCTTCGTCAAATCCGCCGCCACTAACAGATTCACTGGCAACCTGCATTCTGCGAAGCCCAAGCTTTCTTCCAATAATAAAATTAAAAAATGAAACAAAAGTTACAAGCCCCAACCCGCCGATTTGAATCATCAGAAGTATTATAAACTGACCGAAATAGGACCAGTGCTGAAATGTATCATATATGACAAGCCCGGTAACACAGGTTGCCGAAGTTGCCGTAAAAAACGCATGGCGAAATGGTGTAAAATCACCGCTTCTTGAGGAAACAGGAAGCATAAGAAGTGCTGTTCCAAGAAAAATAACTATCAAAAAACTGAAAGCAATCGTCCGCGCTGGTTTAAACGATTTTGCTCTCTTTTGTATGACAGGCATAACCCAACCCCATTTAATACTATTTTCACTGTACCAATGAATATCTGTATTATACCAAATTATTATCAGAAGTGCAAGCATTGATACTTTTTTCACGTAAAACTCAGCTATGCTCCTACTCAACGCAAGGTGTAAGTACAATATAAATAAACCGCCCTTTCACAAACAGCATTACTGCTTTAAAAAGGGCGGTAATTCATTAAGGTCGCCGACCAAAAATACTACTCATACATATTTGAATATTTTGCAATTACATCAGATACAAGCTGAGACGGTAAGTGGTCATATCTTGAAGGAACAAAGGTAAAGCTACCTCTTCCCTGTGTCATTTGTCTTAAAAGAAGTGAGAAATCAAGCATTTCACTGACAGGAACCTCCGCCACTACTTCAGTTAGACCCTTGCTGACAGGGTTCATGCCAAGAACTCGACCTCTTCTTTTGTTAAGCTCACCCATAATATCGCCTGTGTTATCGTCGGGAACTGTAACATTCAATGCTCCAATAGGTTCAAGAAGAATTGGGTCAGCCTGACGAACACCCTCTTTGTATGCAATTGATGCCGCCAGCTT
This sequence comes from Bacillota bacterium, assembly GCA_023439835.1. GTDB lineage: Bacteria > Bacillota > Clostridia > Oscillospirales > Ruminococcaceae > SZUA-444. Next base: position 75,586 of record JAEXUW010000009.1, read on the forward strand.
GAAAGCCATTTCTGATGAATCAACCGGATGATAAGAGCCGTCAACCAATACTGCCTTAATTCCAACCATCGGGAAGCCAGCTAGCACACCCTTCTTTACACATTCCTGAAGTCCCTTTTCAACCGCCGGGAAGAAATTCTTCGGCACTGCACCGCCAAAAACCTTCTCTTCAAAAACAAGCTCGTCACTAAGACAAGGTTCAAATTCAATCCAAACATCACCGTACTGACCATGACCACCAGACTGCTTTTTGTGTCTTCCCTGAACCTTAACCTTTTTCCTGATGGTTTCACGATAAGCTATTCTGGGAACCTCAAGCTCAATTTCAACACCGAAGTCACTCTTGAGCTTTGCTAGTGCGGCGCTTAAATGCTGCTCTCCCAATCCGCTGATTATTTGCTCCTTTGTATTTTCATCCTGCTTGTATGATAAAGATTTATCCTCATCAAGAAGTCTTAAAATACCCTGTGCTATCTTACTTTCATCACCCTGTGACTTTGACTTCACCGCCATATGATATGAAGGTGAAGGAAAATTAATTTTTTCAAGCATCACAACACGGGATATATCACATACGGTATCGTTTGTGTTGACTGACATTTTTGAGACAACCACAATTTCCCCTGCTCCGGCTGAAGAAACCTCCTCCTGCTTCTTTCCGCACAGCATCATTAGCTTTCCGACCTTTTCGCTTTGTCCTGTCGTTGCATTCACAACGTCCATGCCTGACTTAAGCTGTCCCGAAATTACCTTGATAAATGACATCTTTCCGACAAAAGGATCGGCGATGGTCTTGAAAACAAACCCACAAAGAGGGTCTTTTTCATTAAAAGCTATTTCCACAGTATCCCCAGCAGAGTTTTGAGCCATCTGAACATCATTTTCAACAGGGGCGGGAAGAAGAAGCGTGATTTCTTTCATGAGCATATCTACCCCGGCTAAAGTAGTAGAGCTGACACAAGTAACAGGAGTGATTATACCTGTGTTCATTCCCTTGTGAATCCCCTTAATAAGCTCCTTCTGAGTGAACTGTTCGCCGGAAAAGAACTTCTCAAAAAGCTCCTCATCCGTTTCGGCGACAGCCTCGCCGACAGCGGCGATAAGCCCTTCAAGCCTGTATTCAGACTCAGGAATAGGACACTCGACAGCCTCGCCCTTTTCATTGTATGTATATGCCTTCATTTCAATGAGGTTAACATAACATACGATTTTTCCATGCTCAATAACAGGCACGACAATGGGGCATACCGTCGGGCCGAAGGTGGACTTCAGTTCAGCCAAAACCTTATAAAAATCGGCGTTTTGATCGTCAAGCTTGGTTATAACAAACATTCTGGGGCGACCATGCTCAACAGCGCAGGCATATGCCTTTTCTGTTCCGACCTTTACACCGGATTTCGCAGATACTGTAATCATTACACTTCCCGAAGCCCAGATTCCCTCTGTCATTTCAGAGGCAAAATCAAACATTCCCGGAGTGTCAATAAGATTGATTTTCAAATCATCCTTTTCATAATATCCAAGAGAGGAATATATTGAACATTTTCTCTTAATTTCCTCCTGATTAAAGTCGCTTACGGTGTTTCCGTCAGAAATCTTTCCCAGTCTGTCTGTTACCCCCGCTTTATAAAGCAGTGCTTCAAACAGTGAGGTTTTCCCCGAACCGCCATGCCCCGCCAGAGCAATATTCTTTATTTTTGTACTTTCATAAGGCTTCAATGTTTCCCTCTCCTATCCTAAAAATAAATAAAAGATTAAATCATTACAGTTATTAACATATATCAATATCATCTTTTGATAATTATATAATATTTGCATATATAATGCAATAGCAAACTGATATTTTTATGAATAATAACTAAAAATCTGTTTTTGCTTTGTGATATTAAACCTACAAAATTTAACAATTGTGTCGCCTGAGGAAAAAAACACCCCCCAAGTTAGACTTGAAGGGTGTTACTTTAATAACAAAAACTTAAACTTTTAGCTTTTTCGAAATGCTTGATAAGCAAAAACAACAAGAAGCCATCCAAAATTGTACATTGTCAGCACCGATGCCGTCAGCTGGTCAAGCGATGACAAGAACGTCATAAGAAGCGATATAATTCCACCAAGACCGATTGACGCAAGAGTGATTATCATTCCCGCTGAAATAGTTTTATATAAACGCTTTGCGCCGGTAATCAGCATAGCAAAAGACTGAAAACGTCCCGAACAAACCATTGCGCTTGAGGTAGCCGATGAATATGTGACATCCTCATCAAAACTCTTATGAAAGCGAAACGGCAAAAGCTTGAAAACATCGGGCGACACATCAAAAAGCTCAGATAAAAAGTTTAGCGATACAATAGCGTCAACAGACCTGAGAACAACGGTAATTTCCTGTTCTTCAAACTCTTTGAGCCATTTGGTTATTCCCATGCTGGTTTTAATGCGGACAATGAACATTGTCGTTATTTCGCCTGAAATAGACAGATATAGAACAAGGTTACCCTTAGCATATTCCTTCTCTTTAACTGAACTCGGAAGCCCCTCAATGCTGTGATTGACCATTAGCTCACGTGTTCCCAAAAGAACACGCTTATTTTCAATCCAGCCGGACAGCCCCAGCGTGTCCTCATAAATATAGCTTTCAACAGGATAAAGCATTTCGGTTTTACCCTTTAGCATTTTATAAAAAGTCGGCTTCATAATACTACCCGCATGGCAGGCAAGTGAAGCAGCTATAAGTATCCCATCCTCAATCGATGCTGAAGAAATCTGCTTCAAATTCACAAAATCAACCGTTCCTTCTGGGAAAAGTTGCCCCACATCAAGTAAAACGGAGTTTGTGGCGGAAAATTCCTCAACCGCCGGATAACCTATAACTGCGCATGAAGCTTCAAGATATCTCTTTGACGCTTTTGAAATAGGATAACTTACCGCAACCATCAGCGCAAACGACGAGCATATGCATATTGACGCTGAGAAAGTGGCAATGGCTGTGAGAATAGTTTCTGTTGTGGTTGTTGCTGATTTATTGAAAAAAACAGAGAGAAGCGTTGACATCAATCCTATTACTATTACAACCGGTACCACAAAACGACAAAGCTTGTCGCTCATATCCGATGCATATGAATTTCTCATGAAATCATTGACAAAGCCTGTCTTTTTCATCGCTGAAAGTGACGGAAAGTCCACAAGAGCGCCTTTTGTATATCTCTCTGCCCTGTTTTCGTCTTCAATCTGAAATACCGCGTACTTCTCACTGTCGCCCGCAACATACCTGAAGTTTCGTTCTGTGCGCTTGACTATCATAATTTTCCCGATTGTATTGAATATCAAGGCAACTATTGCAACAGGTATATACACATGAATCTGATGACGCTGAAAAAGATCGGTATTAAATAGCATGAGCATTGAGGAAATAAGACTTGATACGATTGCGACAGCGAGAATACTGTCACCGTCAGCCTCAAGACTGAATATTTTTGAAAGTCCGCCGACTATCACGGTATAAGAAACAAATGCAGAAATAATTCCCAAAATTGAGTTCACAAACAAAAATGAAACCGGATTTGTTTTAATGCTGAAAGCATCAATAATGGGTAGATTATAGTCATTTGCGACTGTTATGTAAACTGAAAGCATACCTGCCATAAGAAGAATAAATAATCTGACAATCAGCGATGCCTTTAGCTGTAAAATATCCTTTAGTATTAGCGGTGCGTCTTCAATGCTGTTAAAATCATCGATGGAAGCACTCTGCTCCTCATTAACCTCCGCCTGGTCAATTTCTTCATTCTCATCTGTTGAAAGAACAAAATCTCTGATTTTCTTCCTTCTTTTCTGAGAAAGATAATGCATTTTCTCTTCCTCACTCATATCTGAGGAAATGGGTATCTGCTCAGTCCTCGGAATAATCTTTGAGGTTATTTCAAGGTGAATATCCTTAATATTCTTTCTGTTAATCGGGGTAATCTCAGTGGTTCTTGAAGCCATTCTTTCACGCTTCATCTTTAAAAGCCCTTCGATTATCTCAGTATTGCCTGAGGTTTTTCTGACAGGCTTCATCGGCTTGATTTCTGTCGATGCGGAAGTATTTCTTCCAAAAGAAAGAGCAGCCCTTTCAAGCTCTTCATCTTCTCTTTCAACCTTTTCCTTATGCTTTAAAGAATGATGCGGCTTTTCATTTTCCTGCTTGGCGGGCTGGGTCGGCATATGTACTTCTTTTTCTTCGGTATCCTCTGAAATCAGCATTCTCAGTTTTTCAGATGAAATCTTCTTGGAAGCTTCTTCATGCTCATTTAGTTTTTTAGCGTGAGCTTCTTTTTTGACTGAAGGCTCTGGCTGGATTTGCTCTTTGCTATCTATGTCATAATTAATATTCACTTCAAATTTTTTCGGTGATGATTTCACTTCATCGGGACTTGAAGAAGTCGAAGCTAAGAATTCATCAACATCAAAGGTGGGTTTAGGCTTTGGCTTATCCTCCCGCTTCTTCTTATACTCATATAAAATATCATCAACGGAAAAATTTTTATCAGACAACTAACTCAACCCCTTTTCAATGATTATTTTATTTGGTCTGTCTTTGCCTCACTGCCTCATACATAAATATTCCTGCCGCAACAGACGCATTAAGTGAAGTAATCTTCCCAAACATAGGGAGCTTTAAAAGATAATCGCACTTATCCCTGACTAGTCTGCCCATTCCACTTCCCTCAGAGCCTATTACAAGAGCAATGCTTCCCTTAAGACTTACCTGCGTATAATGCTCACCTGAGGCGTCTGTGCCATAAATCCATACTCCGTTTTGCTTTAAATCCTCAATAGTAGCAGAGATATTAGACACTCTAGCAACAGGAAGCCAGCTTGCGGCGCCCGCTGAGGTTTTAAAGACAGTGCTGTTTAAAGATGCGCTTCTTCTTTTTGGAATTATAATTCCGTGAGCACCAGCAGCCTCGGCTGTTCTGATAATCGCACCTAGATTGTGAGGGTCCTCAATTTCATCGCAAATGATAATAAACGGAGATTCGTTTTTGCTTTTTGCAATTTCAAGAATATCCTCGACCGATACATATTCCGCACAGCCACATGAGGCAATTACACCCTGATGTGAAGCCTGACGGCTCATGTACGAAAGCTTTATGTCGCTGACATTCTTTATGACTATACCTTTTTCCTTTGCCATCTTTGAAATCAGCGAAAGAGAACCCCCGCTCTCACTGTTCATATAAATCGTATCGATAACCTTATCCGATTTAAGAGCTTCGATGACAGGGTTTCGCCCGATTATAAGGACATTTGGGTCAACAGCCTCATTTTCATCATCATAATCCTTTTTATTTTCAACACGCGGTTTTTTATTATCCGAATTATAGGCCTCTCTGTCTGAATACTTCTTATTCTTACCATCAGGCTTATCAGGGCTTGTTTTTCTGTTATACATATATATGCTCTTTTCCTAAAAATTAAAACTACTTTATATTATAACACACAACGTCACAAAATGACAATATCATATTTTTTAAAACTTAAAATTACCAATATTTATTTACAAAATTACCGCTCCCGCTATTCCAAGCCCTATAACTGCAATAATAAGCACCGACAGCAGAAGAAGCGACATATTTTTCTTGATAAACCTGCTAAGCGGTTTTTTGTGAGAAAGCGAGCTTAGATAGTTTTCTGCCTGTGCGTTTAGCTGTTGATGCGTATACTCAAGCTTCTCTGGCCTGACGAATAAAATGACCTTTTCAAAATACTCATTGCCGGTTCTGTTTATTTCAATAATGCGTCTGTTAATACCCTTGAGCATAATTTTCACCCCTAATTTCAATATAAATAATTATTGACATCAAAGCCAAAGCTATACAAAGAGTATTAGAGTTTTCCACATTTTATTGTTGAAAACTCTGTTGATTGTTTAAAAGATTTCAAATTTATTGTTGAAAACTCTGTTGAAAGCGTTGAAAACTATTGATTTTTAAAGGTCTTGTTAATTTTTCCCTTCGGTTGAAAAGCTGTTAAAATGAAAATTACCCATCGTAAACTGGTAAAAAAACGCAAAATATTCACCGGAAGTTGTTATCAAATTATTAACAAAGGTGTCATTCACCGCTTGACAACAATATAAAATCAATTATAAAAAGGCATGACGGCAAATGTGAATTTGTTCTTGAAAAATCATCATTTATATAGCAACCAAATGAAAAGTGAGTGTAAAAATAAATGGGACTTACACATTATCAAGGCATAGGTTTTAATGAGTACAAAAAAACTCCCTAACATTCATCGTGTTGTAAGATACTTCACCGCGCGCTCTATTGAATCCTTTGAATTTCCCCAGTCGGCGTTATCACCAGAATTTCGATAGTCATACATATTGCAGTAATGCGAAACATCATTTATAAGTGAATCAAGATATTTCTTTGTCAGCTCGGTGCAGACTCTTTCAAAATCCGACAAATTTTCCTTTGAAAGATACTCCCCCGCACAGGACATAAGCATATCATAATGCGGAAGGCAAATGTATTGCTGTAAAGAAAAAAGCTCTTTAAACTCCTTTTCCTTTTTAAACAATTCAAAAACAGTCACGAGAAGTCTTTGCATTCCCCAGTCTATTTTTGAGCATACAAAACAATCCGTATTCACAGAGGAGAGTTTTTGAAGCCTTGACTTTTTCCCGTTAAAAAGACCCTTGCGGTTAAAAATACCCTGCTCAAGCTCTTTCAAATGCGTCTGAAGCATTAAAGCAAGTGAAAGACGATTTTTCTGCTTCATCATCTGGTCAAAATGCGTTTTGCAAAAGCCCAGGCGGTTTGTTTCAATTCTCACATCAGGCTCCATCATTGCCGCACCCATGATATACTCAACGCAGCGTGTTTCAAGCATATCCCTCATTCTACAGATAGGACAGCCACACTTCGGCTCAAAAATCTCGCTCACCGGTATTGTCAGAATACTCTCTCTCATGTTATTACCTCAATTTCCATATTGTTATATTGAAATTCTCATGTCTTTACTGTATAATTCTAATATAATTTAATCAAAAAAGCAAGCGAAAGGGCCGTTATGGATTATTATATAAAAAACAAGGATTTGATTTTAAAAAAAGAAGATTTGTGCCTTCTGGAAACTCTCGACTGCGGTCAGGCTTTTCGGTGGATAAGCTGTGACTGCAATCAAAGCTATCAAGGGTTTATGCTTGACAAGCCACTGAAAGTGTCAGAAAATGCCGACAGCATAGTTTTTCACAATGTAACCGAGGATGAATTTCTAAACGTCTGGGCTGATTACTTTGATCTTTATACAGATTATGGCGAGATAAAAAGACGCTTTTCAGAGGATGCAACACTAAAAAAAGCCTGTGATTTTGCCGGCGGAATACGACTTTTAAGACAGGATAAGTGGGAGGCTTTATGCTCATTCATTATCTCACAAAACAATAACATTCCGAGAATAAAAGGGATTATTTCAAGGCTTTGTGAATCATTCGGTGAGAAAACAGAGTATGGATTTACCTTCCCCTTTGCAAATAAGCTTTCAGAGCATGAGTGCTGTGATTTATCTCCCATTAGGGCGGGTTTTAGGGCAAGATACATTCTTGATGCCTCCAAAAAGGTTTCTTCCGGTGAAATTAATCTTGACACCATTTCAAAGCTTCCTCTTGACACAGCGAGAAATGAGCTTATGAAAATATGCGGCGTCGGGGTTAAGGTTGCCGACTGCGCAATGCTTTACGGAATGCACCGACTTGAATTTTTCCCCGTTGATGTGTGGATTAAGAGGGTTCTTGAGGAATATTATCCAAACGGACTACCTGATTGTATTAGAGGCTATGAAGGAATAGCACAGCAGTATCTTTTCCATTACATAAGAAATATCAAATAATATTATTGTATTTTTATAGTCATGGTAGTATAATGAATAAAAGGGGGAATATATATGAAACCTGAGCACAAAAAGAAAGCAACAGGTGCGATAATATCCGCAGTGGCAGTATTTATTATGTATACTGCTTATGGAATTTTTTTAATTTCAGTGGGATTTTCAGCATTTGAACCGTGGATGATTTTTGTCGGGGCACTTATTCCACTGATTATTGGCGGTCTGCTGTTTGCGGTTACCTCTGAACGTATAAACGAAATTAAGGGAGGACAAGAGGATGATCTTAGTAAATACTGATTATATTGCAGGGAAAGAGCTTGAAACACTTTCAATCGTCAAGGGAAGTATCATTCAGTCAAAAAATGTCGGAAAGGACATTCTCGCTGGTTTTAAAACCCTTGTCGGCGGAGAAATTACACAATACACTGAAATGATGGACGAGGCAAGAGCAATTGCCACAAAGAGAATGGTTGCCGAGGCTCAGGCACTAGGTGCTGACGCAATAGTCAACATCAGATATGCGTCATCCGCTGTTATGACAGGCGCCGCTGAAGTTATCACTTATGGAACGGCAGTTAAATTTAAGTAAATTAGCAATAATATATAAAAGAAGGGAGTAATATCTCTTCTTTTTTATTTGATAAAAATTTCTCAAACTATTTGCTTTTTTATAAAAAATAACTTATAATAATAATATCGGTTTTATACTTAATTTTAGGAGGAAAACTAATGCTAGTATCAGCTAAGGACATGCTTATTAAAGCAAGAGACGGCAAATACGCTGTAGGACAGTTTAACATCAACAATCTTGAGTGGACAAAGGCGGCGCTTTTAACAGCTCAGGAGTGCAATTCACCAATTATTCTCGGTGTTTCCGAGGGTGCCGGCAAATATATGGCAGGATATAAGACTGTTGTAGGCATGGTAAACGGTATGCTTGAGGAACTTAAAATTACTGTTCCTGTCGCACTTCATCTTGACCATGGCTCATATGATGGCGCTATCAAATGTATAGAAGCAGGATTTTCTTCTGTAATGTTTGACGGCTCACATTATCCGATTGATGAGAATATTGAAAAGACAACTGCTCTTGTTAAAATCTGTGATGAGAAGGGTCTTTCAATTGAAGCTGAGGTTGGCTCAATCGGCGGTGAAGAAGACGGTGTTGTCGGAACAGGCGAATGTGCTGATCCCGACGAGTGCAAGATGATTGCTGATTTAGGGGTAACAATGCTTGCCGCAGGAATCGGAAACATTCATGGAAAATACCCTGAAAACTGGGCTGGGCTTTCATTTGAAACTCTAGCGGCAGTAAAAGAAAAGGTCGGCGACATGCCTTTAGTGCTTCATGGCGGAACTGGTATTCCCGAGGATATGATTAAGAAGGCAATCTCATTAGGCGTTGCTAAAATCAACGTTAACACAGAATGTCAGTGGGCTTTCCAGCTCGCAACAAGAAAATATATCGAAGACGGCAAGGATCTTTCAGGCAAGGGCTTTGACCCAAGAAAGCTTTTAGCACCCGGCTTTGAAGCAATCAAGGCAACTATTAAGGAAAAGATGGAGCTTTTCGGCTCGGTAGGCAAGGCTTAAGCTTTTTACTAAATTATAATGATAAGGCGGACGAGTTCCGCCTTTCATAAATTAATACGGATTGAGTGTATCCTAGAACACCACTCAACGCATACTTAATGTATGCAAATAAAAAAACAGGGAGTAATTTAATATGAAGAAAATCGATACCCGCCGTATCGCAATTTACGGTATTGTTGCGGCAATTTACGCTGTTTTGACAATTGCTTTGGCACCTTATTCTTTTTATGGAATTCAGTTTAGAATCGGCGAAGCGCTGGTGCTTCTGGCTTATTATAAGAGAGGTTATATTGTTCCGCTAACGCTGGGCTGTGCGATAGCAAATCTTTTCAGCCCGATGTTTGCATGGGATATGACTATGGGTGTGTTTGCAACATTTCTATCGGTCGTTTGCATTTCATTGTGCAAAAATCTTTTGTTGGCTTCATTTTTCCCCGTTGTGATAAATGCGGTTGTAGTCAGCATTGGTTTAAAGCTTTATTATGAACTTCCTATCCCGATTTCAATGCTTCAAGTCGCATTCGGTGAGCTTGTATGTGTCACAGGGCTAGGATTAATTCTTTTTAATTCTTTTGAGAAAAATAAGAATTTTATGAGGCTAATTAAATTTGAATAATAATGTGCGGCAGGGATTAAAACTCCTGCCGTTTTACTTGCAAAAAAGCAGGACTGTCATCTGACAATCCTGCTTATATTATTATATACTACTTTTTAAGCTTGCGATAAATTACTACCGACGATAAGCCGATTAATAGCAACGATGCATACGGGAATTTTGAGCCCGAAACAGGTGAATCAACAAGAGGAATATCTATTTTAATTGAATCATCATCATTTAATGGAATGCCAATTTCAATTGATACTTGATCTGTTGATGCTGAACTTGATTCTGCTCCTGTGCTGTTATTAACTGTTGGGGCAAATGTTGCCGCCGCTCCCGCATTTGAAGCGGTGCTACCTGCTCCGCCTGTACCACTATCAGTCGCTGAAGCAACTGCGGTGGTTGAGCCTGTGTTTGTCATCTCTGGATCAGAACCGCTGTTTGCTCCTGTCGGTGCTGATGTGCTTGAGCCTGTGCTTGTCGGCTCTGGATCAGAACCGCTGTTTGCTCCTGTGGGTGCTGTTGTGGTTGATCCTGTGGTTGTTGACTCTGGATCAGAACCGCTATTTGCTCCTGTTGGTGCAGTTGTGGTTGAGCCTGTGCTTGTCAGCTCTGGATCAGAACCGCTGTTTGCTCCTGTCGGTGCAGTTGTGACTGAGCCTGTGTTTGTCGGCTCTGGATCAGAACCGCTGTTTGCTCCTGTTGGTGCAGTTGTGCTTGAGCCTGTGTTTGTCGGCTCTGGATCAGAACCGCTGTTTGCTCCCGTCGGTGCTGTGGTAACACTTGAAGAAGTTGTTGTTCCCGTTCCACTGTTGTCATCGGGATCATTATCGTCGTCATCAGGGTCATCACCGTCGTCGCCGGGAATTCCGGGGTCATCAATATCAATAGTAGTTTTTTCGCTCATAAACTGAGGATATTCAGTGGAAGGAGTGTCGCTTGATCCTAAAACTCTATACGTAACGTTTCCTTCATCATCAATAATACACTCAATTACTGTTTCGCTTAGATTGTATCCTTCAGGAACTGAAACCTGCTTGATATAGTATGTATTTGACGGCTCAAGCTCAAGACCGTCTACATCATCTTGAAACTCAACGACTGAGCTTTCATATGTATCGCTTTCACCGTTATAGTCGATTGATGATGTTCTGTTGCTGAGCTGTTCTAAACAGTCAGGATCGGAATATATACCAATTACCGCTCCTACAACAGGGTCCTCACCATCGGTAACAATAACTTTTATAGCATCTATTTCCACCTCAACAGGGGTGGTTACTCTTGATTCGCCAACACCCATATAAGGGAAGAAATGTCCTTCTCCGGTTGCGTTTATAAGCTCTTTAGAAATTATTCCGCCCTCAAAATTGCCCGCGTTATTACTTATTGTAACTGTGGCATTAGGAGCGACAACGTGACCCGCCGTATAATCGGTTGAAATGCTTGTTGCAGACGGGAAATTCCAAATGAGCTTCATTCCGTCCATATTCATTTGGCCACCTTTAATAGCGCCACTCATATTCTTTAAGGAATTATTATTGTTAAATGATTGACCGTCTGAAAACAGAATGCCTTTGGTGCCGGTTTCATTTGAAGTAGAATAACCAATATATCCAAAGGTCATTGAAATATCAGTAACACCGATAATGCTAATCGTATAAGCGTTTCCAATCAAGTCATTCATGCTTGAAATACCGCTGAGCCTTATATAGTTTATCTGACTATATATGTCAGCAGGAATAACAACACTATTGTTTCCTGAAAAAGTTAAATTCAGTGTATAGCCGTTATACTGATCGCCTGTGATGTCAGCTTGAGAAACTATGTACGCACCGTTTGTCAATGCTGTCGATTCAGCCGATAAAGACGCAAAAGCCGTATCAAAATCTATAAAAGGAACAGAGGAGGTATACTGTGTAAGATTGCTTACACTAGCGGAAGGCGAGGCTGTTTTATAATAAGCGGGAAGCCCGATGTATCCGGCATAAGCCTCATCATCTTTCAGAAAATGGCTTGTTGCAGAACCGTTATAGTTACCAGCGGCAACTATATTCTCAAAATACGAAGGCACAATAGCACCGTCGCCAAAATGACTAAATGAAGCGTTCCCTCCACTTGCCATTGCACCTACATTATGATTTCCGACCGTCAAATCACCCTGAACAAAATACTGATAGTCAGATAAAATGTTTATTATACTGTAATCCTTGTCATACGGTGCCTGTTCAGCTGCATTGACTGTAAACCCTAAAATATTGCTAATAAAAAATACAGAAAACAACAGTGCAATCAGTACCGAAGCGAAACGATCCGCTAGAGCTTTTTTCCCACTTATTGTACCAACCATTTGCATACCTCTTCTCCCCAAATTAAATTGTCAGAATATTATTCCATTTAATAATATTATTATATATAATTACTGGGATAATGTCAATTGTATACTATTACAATCTATTTTTACGTTCACCACGATTTTCTTGGCATAATGATAATGAACTAAAAATATTATCTTGGAAATTAAAGAATAAGATAGAAATGATACGGCTCTGTCTAAATACTCAAAACTTTTTGGCTATTGAAAAGTCAATCTGCCCTGTGAACGGGTTGTAGATGACGTCCTTGATTTTCTCACTATAAATCAAATACTCCTGCTCATAAAACAATGGAATGTAATAACTGCTGTCGCAAACGAGTTTCTCAGCTTTTTGGTAATCCTTCAGACTTTCTGTGAGTGTTTTTCTGGCTCTAGCATCGTCTAGAATAGCATCAAGCTCTTCATCAAAATAGCCGGCAACAGCCAAGCTCCCCTCGCCTGAAAAGCAGCTTAAATATGACTGTGCACTGTTTTCCGTTCCTCTAATCTGTTGAATTGCGAAATAAAAATCCCCGGATAAAATACGCTTATTATACTCACTGTCGGGAAGAACCTCCACAGCACAATAAAAGCCCAGAACCTCCCCCCACTGATTGACGGCAAGCTTGACATAATCAGAATTCGGATAGCTCTCTGGTACAATAACAGAAGCGGATTCAAGCTCTGTTTTTTCCGCCTGTGTAAAAGAAGACTCCCACAAATACTGGGCAAGAACTCTATTATAATCATTTAAACATGGCTCGGCTGAAAGCTCCCTAAAGCTTTTATTGAGCATTGTCACACCTGATGGTATCAGCCCGTATGCCACCTTGGCTGATTTGGGAAGCTCATCTTTAAACAAGCTCCTGTCAATACAGATAGCAAATGCCTTTCTTGCATCCTGCGTTTGAAACGCAGATTTGTTCATATTAAAAATAATCCCGCTTGAACTTATTTCATACCCGACAGAAGTTGTCTTTTCTTTAGCATGTAGTGTTTTTGTCATTTTGTCGTCGACAATAAAATCAATCTTATCGTTTAAAAAATCGCTTATTAGCTGATCTTCATTTCTGATAACAAAGTAATTCAGTCCTGCCGGATAAACCTGTGAATTCTCGCTGTAAAGCTGATTCTTTCTCAAAATCAGATAATTATTCTTTCCATAAGGGTCGTACAACCATTGATGCAAATAAAACGCGCCGTTGCTGATAACGGCTGAGGTTTCAAGCCCATATTTTCCCTTTGTTGAATAGAAAAATTCTCTGTTGCAGGGCATAGACGATGATTTGGTCAATAGGCTTAAAAAGTCAGCGTTAGGATATTCAAGCTCAAACTCCAGTACAAAATCACTCAAAGCCTTCACCCCAAGCATAGAAGCAAATTCTGTGCTTTCATTAACGCTCTGAGCATTTTTGATGCAATAATACTCTGTTGCAAATGGTGATTTTGTAACGGGATTGAGAAGTCTCTGAAACGCAAAAACAAAATCGTCGGCCGTTACCTGCTCATTATAATCATTCTTGCCTATCCAATAAGCATTTTCCTTTAAATAAAAAGTATATTTTAATCCGTCAGCCGAAACTTGATAGCTTTCAGCAACGCCGTTTGTTATTGTTCCGTCTGCCGATACCTTCATCAGCCCTTCAAACATATTTTGAATGACGTTAAGTGAAGGTGTATCCAAAGCAAGCTGAGGGTCAAGATTTTTAGGATCAGTCGTAAAACCGTATTTTAAAAGTGCACCTGCACCGTCGTTTTTAGAGCAAGAGGTCATTGACAGAATTACCGTCAAGGCTAATACTACGCAAATCACTCTCAGCATTTTTTTACCCAAAGCTTCACCCCCAAAAACAAATTCAACCACATATGCATACAATGTTATTTTATCATTATTATGCATAAAAAACAAGAGCCGTAATCCTAAATTACAGCTCTGTTTCTATAACCATATCACTCTCAAGGCTTTTTTTCACGTTTATTATGCGTTGATTCTCACTTCCTCGAAATTTTAAAAGAAGATTTTTTTTTGAAAGCTCAAATTTCCCGTCAATAAGATAATCTGTTACTTCAAGAAGCTCCATATACCCGTTTTCAGGGGTTGCGTTTTCCTTTAGATGTTCAAAGGTGAAGCCGGTATAGGTCACTATGTCAAGCCCCGCAGTCTTTATTCTTTCTCCGAGATAAGCAAGGGCTTTTGCCTGACAAAAAGGCTCACCCCCGCTGAAGGTCACCCCCGAAAGAAGAGGATTTGAAATTATTTTTTCATATAGCTTTTCAGTGTCGGCAATCTCTCCACCAGAAAAATCGTGTGTCTGTGGATTGTGACAGCCCTCACATCTGTGGGGACAGCCCTGAACAAATACGGTAAATCTTATTCCCGGTCCATCAACGATTGACTCGTTTACAGTTCCGGCAAGCTTAATGTCCACATTGTCACTTCCCCTCAATCAATAACGGGCGCAACAATACGCCCGTTAAATATTTTCGATTATACGCCGTGCTTAATTCTATCCTTTACCTCGGCTAGCTTAGCATTGTTAAAGCGGTCAAGAGTTCCCACAAGATAGCCTGTTATTCTTCTTATTCTTTCAAACGGTATATCGTCAGAATTATCTTTTCTTCCGCACATAGGGCAGGTTTCGCCGATTATTCCGGTATAACCACAAACAGGGTCGCGGTCCACAGGGTGATTAATTGAGCCGTAGCCTATTCCGGCATCCTTCATACAGCGCACTATCTTTTCAAATGCCGAAAGATTGTTAGCTGGATCGCCGTCAAGCTCGACATAACTAATATGCCCCGCATTTGTCAGCGCATGATACGGCGCCTCAACCTTAATCTTATCATAGGCACTTATCGGGAAATATACTGGAACATGAAATGAGTTCGTATAATAGTCCTTGTCGGTTACGCCGTCTATGATACCAAAACGCTCCTTATCAATCTTTACAAACCTGCCTGCAAGCCCCTCTGCCGGTGTTGCAAGAAGTGTGTAGTTCATGCCTGTGCGTTTAGTTTCCTCATCAAGACGCTCTCTCATTCTTGTGATAATTTCAAGCCCCAGCGCTCTTGAATCCTCGCTTTCTCCATGATGCTTTCCCGTCAATGCGACAAGACACTCGGCAAGTCCGATAAACCCAAGAGAAAGAGTTCCATGCTTGAGAATTTCACCGACCTGATCATCAGGTTTAAGCTTGTCAGAATCCATCCACAGTCCCTGTCCCATCAAGAAAGGATAATTTCTGACAGTTTTCATGGCTTGAATTTTATATCTAAGCATCAGCTGGTCGATAACAAGCTCCATCATTTCGTCAAGAGAGTCAAAAAATGCGCCGATATTCTGATTAGCCTGAATCGCAAGCCTCGGAAGATTCAAAGAAGTAAAGCTAAGGTTTCCTCTGCCGGTGACAACCTGACGGCTCTGGTCATAATAATTTCCGATTACTCTAGTACGACAGCCCATATAAGCAACCTCGGTGTTATAGTCACCCTCCTTATAATACTGAATATTATAAGGTGCGTCAAGAAATGAGAAGTTCGGGAATAATCTTTTTGCCGAAACCCTGCATGCAAGCTGAAATAAATCATAGCTTGGATCAGTGGGGTTATAGTTTACACCCTCTTTAATTTTAAAGATATGAATCGGAAAAATTGGTGTTTCACCGTTTCCAAGCCCTGATTCATTTGCCAAAAGCACATTCTTGATTACCATTCTTCCCTCAACAGAGGTGTCAGTTCCATAGTTAATAGAGCTGAAGGGAGTCTGTGCCCCCGCCCTGCTGTTCATGGTGTTGAGGTTATGAATCAAAGCCTCCATCGCCTGATAGGTTGCTCTGTCGGTTTCTTTTACAGACAGATCGTGAGTGAACTTCTGAATTTTCTTTGCCATCGCCTCATCAGTGAATTCACGAAGCTTTTCAAGCTCGGCATCCTGATACCCATTGTCATTTGAAATACAAGGCACGATGCCTTTGCTTTCTAAAATTTCATCAGCTATCTTTCTGGCAATTCCTGAGGAATCCTCAACCCCCGCCATCATAGCAAGACACCTGTCGATATTATCGCAATATCTCCTAATAAAGGTCTTTTTTACACCGTCAGCCATAGCAAAATCAAAGTTTGGCACGCTCTGTCCGCCGTGCTGGTCATTCTGGTTTGACTGAATCGCTATACAAGCAAGTGCGGAATAGCTTGAAATATCATTAGGCTCTCTTAAAAAGCCGTGTCCTGTTGAAAAACCGTTCTTAAAAAGCTTGACAAGGTCAATCTGACAGCAGGTTGTCGTCAGCGTGAGAAAATCAAGGTCGTGAATATGAATATCCCCGTCAGCGTGTGCCTTTGCGTGCTTGGGGTCTAGCACATACATCTCATAGAATTCCTTTGCACCGACAGAACCGTACTTGAGCATTGTTCCCATCGCTGTATCGCCGTCAATATTTGCGTTTTCACGCTTTATATCACTGTCCTTAGCGGACTTGAAGGTAAGGTCCTCATAAACCTTCATCAGTCTTGTGTTCATCTCACGAATTCTTGTCCTGTTTGAGCGGTAAAGAATATATGCCTTTGCGGTTTTTGCGTGCCCATCTTCAACAAGAACCTTCTCCACCATATCCTGAATTTCTTCAACGGTGGGTGCGCTTCCGACAGTTTCCTCAAGAAGGTCACATACCTTTCCCGCTATCTCAAGGGCTTCGTCATAGTCACTTCCGCCGACAGCCTGTGCGGCTTTAAATATTGCATTCGCAATCTTTTCTATATTAAAAGTAACCTTTCTTCCATCTCTCTTTGTGATCTGCTTAATCATTCACATTCACTCCTTAATTAAGTTTAACCACCATATATAGTGTCTAAACCGATATCATATACAAGTATATAGTATTTAAGTAATAAAGTCAATGCCTTATTGTATAAAAAAGACTTTATTTTTTTATAAATTATGCACAATTGTTTTTTCAAATACAAAGCTTCACCCTTTATTAATCACTGTGCTTTTCAGCAGATTAATAAAGGGTGAAGCACTATTATCTTTTCAAAAAACGGTCAGCTCTTGAAAGCATCGTCAAAAATCTTCTCCGCTTTTGAGGAATCCTCACTCACCACAAGAATTACATACTTCCCCTTGACCTTGACAACAGCGTTCTGAAGCTGTTCAAATTCAATCGGCGCATAACCTTCATAGCTTCTCTTCTGTGACTCTATTCTTTTATCAAAGGCAGTTTTTACATCAGCGGTATCCTTCTCATCCTTAACCTTGACAATAGTGATTTCATCAGCATCACCGCCCGAGCCTGCCCTTGAGCTTACAAAGCTCTCAAAATCGGCGGAGTTAAGCTCATATAAATAATTAAAGTCCTTATCCGTTGAATCAACCATCTCAGGAAATTCAACCGAAGCGATGATATCCTCGCGTATTTTGGCAACATCCGGTTCAATTCCATTCTTGTCGCCTGAGCAAGCACAAAGCCCGCCGACAGATACTGCTAAAGCAATAAGCATTGTTAATATTTTCTTTTTCATAAAACTCTCCTTAAATTTGTCATTTATTTAGCAACATGAGTCATCAGATAATCAAGCATAATGTTATAGGTGCTCAAGGTGAAATGCATACCGTCCTTTTGTGCCTTTTCAGCGTCAAGCTTCCCCTCATTATTCTTCAGTGCGGTGTTAAGGTCAACGAAATGCAGACCTCTGTCATTTGCAAACTGTAAAAGCGCCGAATTATAAGCGTCGATATCTGTATTCTTTATGGGATACTCAGTTGTTGTTTCTTTAGAAACCGCAACAGGCGGAATTGAAATAACATAAATAACCACAGAGGGAACCTCTGCTTTTATTTCATCCACGAAATTACCGTATTTCTGAAGCATTGTATCATTAGACATCCACGAGATACCGTTGCTTCCGAGCATTATGTAAACAATCGGCGGTTGCTTTTTCTTTAGCGCTTCTATTACGGTTACATCACCGTAAACGGTTTTGACAGTTGCGGTATCAATTTTGCTGATATTAAGACCGACGTCTGCAAAAACATTCTCATAAGGGAGAAAGCCGTAGCCGGACAGCCCGACAGAAAGCGAATCTCCGACGAAAACGCAATCGTTGAAATACTCCATTCCGACGCTTTCACAAGCGGGAACAGGATTGCCGACCGGTGTGACAGGATCAGGCTGAGATTGTGTGGTAACATCAGTCGCATCCGACGAATCAGTGGAGGATAGGTCTGAAGACGATGGCATTTCCCCAGAGCTGTCGGTAACCGAGCTTAACACCGCGGTGCTTGCCACATCAGTTCCCGGCTCAAGCGTGCCATCCTTCATATATATAGCAAAGCAAATTGAAAACGTTAATATTCCCGCAAAAATCAAAAATCCAAACCTGTATTTCGGGCGTGAAGATTTCTTCTTACCCTGACTGTGTCCTGACATTAAAACCCCTCTTTACAAAAATCATGATACATTTATTATACAACAAATGTCTGTGAGGCGCAATACATATCTTCCTTATAAAACAATATCTTTTTTATTTTTTTATTTTCCCTTGAAATTTTACAAAAAAGTTGCTAGAATATTTAGAGTGTATCGAAACGCCATGTGAAGAAATAGAGGAGGATAATATGACCTCAGATTTTCAGCATCTTATTGACCTAAATGATTTCAGCATACCATGGTGGAACAGGCTGCTTAGCTTTTCTCAGGAAATTATCGCAAATCCGAAATATTTTTCACACCGTTGCTCGGGGAAGGTTATGGGAACGCTTTTTTATGAACCGTCAACAAGAACCCAGATGTCTTTTCAAACAGCTATGATTCGCCTGGGGGGAAGCATTATAGGCTTTGACAACCCCTCAACATCATCAGTTTCAAAGGGCGAAAACTTAAAAGATACAACCAAAATTGTCAGTAGCTATGCGGATATTTTAGTTATGCGTCATCCTCTTGAAGGCTCTGTCAAGGCGGCGGCTCTCACTGCCGACTGCCCAGTGATAAACGCAGGGGACGGCGGTCATCTTCACCCGACTCAAACTCTAACCGACCTTCTCACCCTGAAGTGTGAAAAGGGCAGGCTTGTGGACCTTACAATCGGGCTTTGCGGTGATCTTATGAACGGAAGAACCGTTCACTCTCTTGTCAAAGCAATATCCTGTTATCCGAAAAATCGCTTTATTCTTATTTCAACCCCAAAACTGAGACTTCCTTCATATATAAAGGATATCCTCGACTCACAGGGCTGTGAATATACTGAGGTTGAAAGCCTTGAGGACGTAATAGGCTCACTTGATGTTCTTTATATGACAAGAATTCAAAAAGAGCGTTTTGAGTCTGAGGAGGAATACCTTTCACAAAAGTATGTCTATATTCTCGACCGGAAAAAGCTCTTAAAGGCAAAGAGCGACCTGTGTGTTCTTCACCCGCTCCCCCGTGTTGACGAAATCCTTGTTGAGGTTGACGACGACCCGAGAGCAATGTATTTTAAGCAAGCTAAGTACGGCGTGTTCGTCAGAATGGCACTTATTCTGACTATGCTTGAATGTGAAAACTGCGGCACACAGCTTCTGACGGGAAAATCAATGTACGCTGTTAACTGCACAAATAAAAAATGTATAACAAACCATGAATACTACCTCCCGAAAAGCTTTAGGGGAAAAGGCGACACATTGATTTGTGAATACTGTGACGAAAGAATACTTATTTAAAAAATGAGCTCCGAGCGTATACGCTCGGAGCTTTGTTGTTTAGTTAAAATACACCTTATACCAAGTCAAGAACATAAATACCGTCCAGATTTTTCTGGAATAATCATAGTGCCCCGCCTTATGCTCATCAAGAAGGCTGACAAGCTTATCTGTATTGAAAAACCTTTCAGCGTTTTCGCCGGTAAACTCACTCTTTAGAATGTAATAGTACTTATCTTCCTTGAGCCACACTCTGACAGGAACGGGAAAGCCGAGCTTTTTCTTATTTGCGGTCTGCGGAGGGCAGGCTTTAAGTGCGGCAATTCTCATAGCGTATTTTGTGTTTTCCTTTGTTACACGGTATTTTGTCGGGATTTTAGCGGCTAGAGCCATAATTTCCTTATCAAGAAAGGGAACTCGAAGCTCAAGAGAATTTGCCATGCTCATCTTATCCGCTTTTAAAAGTATATCCCCTGTCATCCACAAATGAAGGTCAAGATACTGCATTTTTGTTACAGCGTCCTTTTCCGAAACCTTATCATAGAAAGGTTTTGTTATCGCTGTCGCAGCGGGAGCAGTAGTTTTTATTTTCAAAAGCTCTTTTCTTTCATTCTCTGTGAACATATAGGCATTGCCAATAAATCGCTCCTCAAGCTCCTTGCTTCTTCTTATAATGAAATTGAAGCCTCGCTTTTTCGGGAAATTAGATGCGACTTTTCCAAGTCCCTTGCGTATAAATTTCGGAAGAGCATTATAAGCTGCAAAATCATTAGGCTCTTTATAGATGTTATATCCGCCGAAAATTTCGTCGGCACCCTCACCGCTTAATACTACCTTAACCTTCTCGCTCGCTGTCTTGCAGACAAAATAAAGCGCAACAGCCGCAGGGTCGGCAAGAGGCTCATCCATATGATACTGTATTTTGGGGAGGTTTTCCCAGTACTCCTCGGGAGTGATTACCTTGCTTATATTTTCTTTTCCGATATACTTCGAAAACTCCTTTGCATAGCCTATTTCATTATACTTTTCATCAGTTCCGAATCCGACAGTAAAGGTTTTATCGACATTTGCCACAGCAGCGACATAGCTTGAATCAACACCGCTTGATAAAAAGCTTCCCACCTCGACGTCGGCGATTTTATGCGCCAAAACAGAATCCTTGAAGGTATCGCTTATTTTTTCAACCCAATCTTCAAGAACAGGGCTGTTGTCAGCGTCAAATTTGATTTCCCAATACCGCTTTGTTTCAAGCCTGCCGTTTTTATAGGTGAAATAGTGAGCCGGCATCAGCTTGTAAACATGCTTAAAAAAAGTTTCCTGCGTGGGTGAATACTGAAATGTCAGATAGTTTTCAAGCGTCGCCTCATTAAGCTCCTTCTTAAAATGCGGATGATGAAGAAAGCTTTTTATTTCTGAGCCGAACATGAAGGTTTCATCCATCAGCGCATAATACATCGGTTTTATTCCGAAAAAATCCCTTGCGCCGAAAAGCTCTTTATTTTTCTTATCCCAGATTATAAAAGAGAACATTCCTCGAAGCTTGTTGAGAAGCGATTTCCCCCACTGCTCATACCCGTGAAGAAGCACCTCTGAATCAGTATGCGTGGTGAAAATGTGTCCGTCTTTTACAAGCTCTTCACGAAGTGGCTGAAAATTATATATTTCACCGTTAAAAACAAGCACCATTGACTTATCCTCATTAAAAAGCGGCTGGTCACCCTGCGCTAAATCAATAATGCTAAGTCTGCGAAAGCCCAGAGCAATGTCCTCATCAACGTATTTCCCGCCCGAATCAGGACCTCGATGGGCAATAGCGTCCATCATTTTTTCTGTGACAACAGAAGCGTCGTTAATCTTGTTTGTAAATCCGACAAATCCGCACATATTTAAGCCTCTTTCTCCGCTTTCATCAAAAAATCCAGTAAAAAGCGATAAAATTAATATTCAAAATATTATATGCAAAAAAATGATTTTTGCGATTTTCAATCTAGAAGCCAAGTTTCTTTATATTCTCATCCTCGGCGAAATTAACAGCATTATACAAAAACATTACCTGATCATATTTATTCACATCAATATAGTTTTCAAGCGAGGAATTAATGTATCTTAAATCGACCATTTCTATCTCTGAATAATGCTGAGCCAGAAAAGGTACATAACAGTGCGCATACGAATCCTTAAACAAAAGAAGTTTTTTTCCGCTTGAGGCATCGGTTTTTATGTTGACGAACGGCTCATTAGGACCGGTAAATGACGCGTACTTGTCCTTCTTGTCAAGATATTCTCTAAAGTAAAGACTGTCGAAAACCCTTAGCTTGTCACCTGTGCCAACCGTCAGCGAAGTAATTTTAGGCCCACTTTTGTTGAAATAATAATCAATGACATCATTTTGGATTCCGTCATAAACAACATCTGAATATAGCGTTCCCTTAAAGCTCCGGCTTGCGTGCTCAATATCAAACCGTCCCAGAGAAACAGGCGTGAAGCCCATTTTCTGAATTGTTGAGGAGTAGGCATAATATGCGCCCAGACTTGTCCAGTGATGGTCGGTGCGATAATATATATACTCATCCCGTGTGGCAAAGAGCGCACTGTAAGCATTAAGCGATGTCACCTCTTCGCCGTCTAGATGGTTATAAACATAATCTATAAGGGTCTTCTGATTATAGCTTCCCGAATAAATAGGGAGCTCATCCATATAAATCCCGCCGGAAGCCGGAGCAACCATTACAAACACGGGCATATCATATTTTTCCGAAAAATCGTTAATCGCTTCAACACTTTTATCAACCAGTGAATAGTCAGGCTCGTTCATTCGCTTGACAAGACGGTTTTCAAGGATAAAAACACCGTTTATCTCTTTTTTTCCCATCGCAAGCTCAATATTAGTCTTTATTCCTATCCAGCTTGAGCGCCCCACAAAATGGTCAGAGAGATATTTTTCTATGCCGTTCATATACTTTCTGTTAAAAACACTTTCTGCGCTGAAATTCGGCATACTGCTGAGCTTTCTGTTTTCAACCTCTGAGAAATCCTCTTTAGGCAAAAATAAAGTTAATATAGGAAGAAGCAGTATATACCCGAAGAATATGCCAATGGTCATTGTTTTTGAAACACGGTTCATTTACTCTCCACCTCCCCCTAAAATCTGAAATATAAAAATGGATTGTAGGTTGCGTCAACAAGATAAGCGGTACACATTATGAGAACCACAAGCTGAACAACCGGAATAAAATACTGAACAATATTATGCTTCATCAATGAAAGCTTTTCATGAGTTTTCTTTATCAGCTGAGAAGAAGCAACAATGCACACAGCGAAAATTATTATATTCGATATAAGAAGGTATTTTGAGGAAGTATCAATGATTTTTCCGCTTGCACCAAACATAGCCTTTATGTATTGAAATGCCGGTGAAAGCCCGTCCACATCAAAGAATACCCAGCCTATCACAACCATAAAGAATGTATAAAGCCTTGATACTGCGGAGGGAAGCTTTTCAAGCACCTTTCCAAAACCAAGTCTTTCAATAATAATCAGCACTCCGAAATACATTCCCCACAGAATGAAGTTCCAGCTTGCACCGTGCCATAGCCCGGTCAAAAACCAAACGACAATAAGATTTCTTAATGTTTTGGCTAGCCCCTTTCTGTTCCCCCCCATGGGAATATAGACATAGGAGCGAAACCACGAGCCGAGTGTGATATGCCAACGACGCCAGAATTCACTTATGCTTTTTGAAATATACGGATAATTGAAATTCTGCGGGAATTTAAAGCCGAGCATTCTTCCCATTCCGCACGCCATATCAGAATATCCTGAAAAATCAAAATAAATCTGAAAGGTGAACGCCAGTATTCCCACCCATGCGGTAAGAACAGAAATATTTGCGTAATCCATTACTTTTATCTGAGTCCAGACAAGACCGATATTGTTCGCCAAAAGAACTTTCTTTGCCAGTCCCTTTACAAATGTGCCGATACCCTCAGCAACCTTATCTGTCGTAATCGTGCGATAGTCAATTTCATTTGCGACATCTTCATATCTGACGATCGGCCCCGCAACAATCTGTGGGAATAGCGTGACATATGAGGTGAAGCTTATAATACTCTTTTGAACCTTTATGTTTCTCATATAAAGGTCAATGGTATATGACATACTCTGAAAGGTATAAAAGGATATTCCGATAGGAAGAGCAAGCTTAGGATTAAAAACCGACACACCAAAAAGGTCATTAATGTTTGTGATAATAAATGAGCTATATTTGAAAACCGCTAAAAGCCCTATATTCATACAAACCGAAACAAGAAGAAAAACCTTTCTTGCCTTTGGATTGTCATCAAATTTATCCATCATTCGGCCGGCGGTATAGTCAATAATCGTGGACAATATCATTATTACTATATAAAAAGGTTCGCCCCAAGCGTAAAAAAACATTCCAGATACGAGAATAATCATATTCTTCATTTTTGTTGGCGATACAAAATATAAAAGCAGTATTAAAGTCAGATAAAAAAATAAAAAAGTTAAGCTGGAAAAAACCAAGTTTATTCACCCTCCGCCATTTCGGACGATAATAGCTCATCCGTAATATTCCTGTATTCGTTTTTATCAAGCATTGTGTTTAAAACCTCGAGCATTGACGAAGTCGTCAATAGCTTTGGAAGCCCAAGCCTTTTCAACAGCATTCGCCGTCTTTCTGAGCTGTTGTTTAAGCCAATATAACCATCGTCGTATAAATCCATTCGTGTGATTTCCTCTTTAATCTCTCTGTTTGAGAAAATAACACCCGCTTTTTTGAGCGCATCTGTAATAATATCTGAGCTTATCCCCTCAACGCCAAGCTTTTCTTCCTTAGACGGCTTTGCTTTGCGCTTTTCTTTTCCGAAAATATCAGGAATGTATGCGTTGACAATTTTGCCCTCTGAAACGAAGCCCTTAATATAATTCCTTATTTTAAACCCCGCTGAATCTGAATCGGTGAGAATTATTATACCGCTTGTTTTTGCATAGTGCCTGATAAGCTCACATTTTTCGGGGTCTTTAAAAATACCAAAGCCGTTTGTCGGAATGATTACCCCGTCAATAAAGGATTTTAGCCGGATTTTATCATATTTCCCCTCGACAATGATAACCTGTTCAATATGAATCAATTAAATCTCAAGCCTTTCATTGCTGATTTTCATTCGCAAGCATTTTCGTGAAAGCCTTCTCAAGAAGAAGTCGCCCTGACGCCCTCGAAGATTTTAGCGCAATATCAGTTTCTGCGAGAATTCGAATGCACTCACGAATTCGCGGCACTGATATTCCCCTGACATCATAAAAGGCATTTTTAACCGCAAATTCCCTTCCCTTATAAGAGAAATCCTTGACAACCTCCCCCTGTGAAATACCAGCATCCAGTGCGACACGTGCTCGATAGAGGTCGGTGAATGCCATTGATACCGCAGAATTAATTGAAATACATTCAGTCTGCTGGTCAAAAAGCTCGTCAAGTAAAAGCATCGCTTTTTTTCCGTTAAACTTAGCAAGAGCCTTAGCCAATGCAAAAGCATTTGAATCAAGCTGTCGTGAAACCAAAAGCTCAACCGTCTGCTCGGTGATTTCGCCACCGTTTATATACGAACAAAGCTTGTCAATTTCATTATTAATCATAAGAAGATTTGAAAGACACTGCTCGGCTAAATACTGAGCAGTCTGTTTTGAAATAGAGGCGCCATTTTTGCTTACTCTTTGAATAATCACTTTTGAAATTTCGCCCGCGGTTTTTGCTGAAAACTCACAGCAGGTTCCAATTTTAGAAGCAAGCTCTGACAGCTTTTTATTTTTCCCCGTCAAAAACCTCTTTCCGCCCAATAAATCAATGCCCGTCGCATAAATTATGACAGTTGTTGTATTTGAAAGGCTTGACAGTATTGAAATCAGATATTCAAAATCAGCGGTGCTCAATTCCTCAGCGTTTAGGTCATTGACGGTTACGCATACCCTGTCAGAAAACATCGGAAAAGCCTCAGTAACATCTGAAAAAACACTCAAATCTAAGCTTTTCCCCTCAAAGTTGTGGAGATTGTAAGCCTCGTCATCTTTTTTGACAAGCTTTGAAACCAGCTTTTTTGTGTATGCCTCAAGCGTGGCAGCATCTTTTCCAAAAAAATAATATAGCGTTGATATTTCGCCGGCTCTCACAGCCTTGGCAAGCTCGCTTTCATTCACTAAGGGCATATTCAAGCCTCCTTAACACACTATCCCCGCTTTTTTGTGCCGTAATCAAAAAAACATCGCCATTCATATTTCGGTCTAGCATTACCGATTTTTCGGATAATAACATAATATAATTATCCTTGTTGTATATTATGTATTTATTATAACTATCAGTGATATGCTTTTCATAGCTTGAAACAAGAAATGAGAATTCCCCGAAGTCTATTGCGTAACAGCAATCTGAAATATAAGTCACCGTAATTCCCGAAACCTCAGCTTTATCGCCCTCATTGAGATAAACAGCCTCAAGGTCAGAAATCTCACCGCTAGCTTTTCCTGCTAATGCTACATTAAGTACAGGCTGGCCAAGATTCTTTATATACGTCGAATAATCACTTTGCAAATTCTTGTTAAGAACAAGAAGGCTTACATTTTTGATACCCTTTGAGGCTAAAAGCTTGTCTGACACTTGAGAAAGCCCGCCACTCCCGCTAAGGTCGATTACTACCGCACTGCTTGAGCTTGATGCTATCAAAACGCTGTCCGACCCCTGAAAAAGAAGATACAGCTTTAACTTTCCATCATCAGAAATCTGAAAAACAGCGATAGATATAACCATTATTACTATTGAAGTGAAAACAGAAATAACCGAAGCACTTTTCGACCTCGTTATTAATGATACCACAATTATCCCTGAAATACAAAGGAAAACGGTAAAAATAATAAAATTATAGCCAAGTGGCAAATACGCAAAAGGAAGTTTAGAAAAGACCTCTGACAGAACGATTACAACTTTGAGAAATACACCTGCAACAGTTAAAAGCGGATAAGCAACAACAGATAATCCACCAAATACCGCAACAATCAAGCCGATAATTAGTGCCACCGAGCATAGCGGAATAAGAAAAATATTCGAAACAGGCGAAATGACAGATACCTCATTAAATGACATTGCCACAAACGCAAAGGTGCATAGTGAAACGCAGAACATTGAAATTAACGCTTTTGGAATTTTTAAAAAGCGGTCAGTAATATTAAGACGCTTTAACACAAAAGGTGCGAACACGCCTATTCCAAACACGCCTGAAAAGGATAGCAAAAAAGATGTATCTCTTATCGCATAGGGCGAAGCGATAGTGAGGAAAAACCCCGCCAACGCTAATGACGTGAGAATGTCATGCTTTCTTTTCACAATTGTTCCGAGCATGATAATCGTCAGCATAACCGCCGCTCTGATTATTGACAATTTCATTCCGGCGAAAATAGTGAAGACCGCAATCATTGCCTCAACAACCGCAAACCTCAAACATTTCCCCGTCTTGAGTTTTTTTAGTACAAGAAACAATATCCCTGTAATAATCGAAAGATGTGCACCGGATACTGCTGTTATATGACCTATTCCGGAGCGGTAAAGCGAAGCTCTGACAGAAGCGTCAAGCCCCGAGGTGTCCCCACACAAAAGCGCTGTGAGAAAATCACCCTCATCAAGCGGAAGAACCTCACCAATACGCCGTATAATATGTTCACGATAAGAAAGCACCGCCCTTGTCAGTGAGAAGCCTTTTTGCTCTTCAATTTCAAGCCCTTTTATTTTAGTAAGCTCAATGAAAACGCCCTTTGGCTTATAATAGCTCTCTGACGGGAAGGACAAGCTATCCTCAAGCTTAACAGCGGTACCCGTTACAATAACTTTGTCGCCATAACGACAGCTTTGAGCGTCATAATAAAAGTGGATTTTCACTTTTTCGGCGCCTTCTATCTCCCCCGAAACAGTATAGACGGCTTTGTCGTCACCGTAATAATCCACTTGTGTTATCTTCCCGAAAACTGTGATTTCTGCCCCGTCATAGTGAACTATCGGTTCATAGACGATTGAAGAGTATAAAGCATAGACAGATAAAGCCACACAAAAGCTCAAGAAACAGACTGATATCTCTTTTCTTCGACTTTTAAAGCTAATTAAATAAAAGGCGAAAATCAAAACAGTTGCAAAAACAATGATAAATATGGATTTGAAACTTAAAAACGATGCAAAAAACAGCCCTGTCAGCCAGGATATCCCCGCACAAGCCGTCTTTCGCACCATTTTTGTCACCTCATATCAGCAATAACTCACTTAAAAAACAACGGAAGCTTTTCAAGGAAAATAATGTCGGTTCTTTCAGCTGCATCGCCCTCGGCTAGAACAGCACTTTCGGCAACGATATTTCCGCCCGCCTGTTTGACAAGAGTTGAAACGGCTGTGAGCGATTCGCCTGTGCTAATAACGTCGTCAACGATAATAACGCTCTTTCCGCTGATATAATCAGCCTCTGTTTTGTCAAGATAAAGCGTTTGAGTTCCGGCGGTTGTGATTGACTTGACGTGAACCGAAATAGGCTCCTTCATATAAGCCTTAACCATTTTTCGAGCAACAATATACTTAATGCCAAGCTGCTTTGCCATTTCATAGGCAAGAGGTATGCCCTTTGACTCGGCAGTGATAAGAACATCGCATTTCGGGAGTTTTTTAATAAGCTCCTCAGCACATCTGACTGTCAGCTCAACATCAGAAAACATTACAAAAGCCGCAATATCAAGCTTGTCGTTGATTGGACAGATTGGAAGCTCTCTAGTCAGCCCCGCAACCTCTAAAGTATAAAATCCGTTCATAATAATTCGCCTTTCTATTTTTTATCAGCCTGCCGGCCACTCCAGCTTTCTCCCCGCTAGAAGATGAAAATGAATATGAAACACTGTCTGCCCCGCCATTTCGCCGCAGTTATTCACAATTCTAAAGCCGTCCTCAAGCTTTTGCTCTTTAGCGATTTTTGCGATAACCTCAAATATATGCGCTATCACAGCCGAATTTTCAGGGGTAATATCCTTAGCCCCCTCAATATGCTCTTTGGGAATAATCAAATAATGAACCGGTGCCGCCGGCGCAATATCCTCAAAAGCATAAACCAGCTCGTCCTCATAAACCTTTTTGCTCGGAATTTCACCCGACACTATTTTACAGAAAATGCAGTCCATACAAACCCTCTTTTCTCAAAAAAAATATCTACTTAATAAACTCGGCGACTATATCTGGAAGCGCCGCTAAAGCATCCTTGACCTTAGTCGTATCTCCGATTCCTGCCATCGCACTGTCGGGACGTCCCCCGCCCTTTCCATCTGTGAGAGCAGAAATCTTTTGTGCTATTTTCCCGGCATGAGCGCCCTTTGTTACGGCGTCCTTTCCGCAAGAAACACAAAATGTTCCGCTGCCGCCGTTTGTTCCGGCAAGAACAGCAACAATATCTGTCGCCTTATCACGGATTTTGTCGCCCATCGCCCTTAAAACATCGGTTTTAACCGAATCAATAACCGCCGATACTACCCTTACCCCCTTGACTTCAACGGCATTATCAAGAAGTCCGCCGATTTTTGTTATAGCAAGCTGACCGTCAAGTTCAGATATTTCCTTTTCAAGCGTTTTGATTTCATTGGTGACAGAAACGCACTTTGAAACAAGCTCATTCGGGTTTGAGAGCTTGAGCGCAGCCGATGCACTGTTTATGATATTAATATTTTCATTCAATAGCTCAAGAACTCCTGTGCCTGTCACAGCCTCGATGCGTCTTACTCCGGCGGCAACAGAAGCCTCTGAAACAATCTTGAACAGGCTGATTTTCGAGGTGTTGTCAACGTGAGTACCACCACAAAGCTCTGTCGAAGCGCTTTTAACATTAACTACCCTGACAATGTCACCATATTTTTCACCGAAAAGTGCCATTGCGCCTAGCTTTCTAGCGTCATCAATGGGCATTTCATTCATCTCGACCTCAACAGACGAAAGAATATTTTCATTGACAAGCTGTTCAACCTTTGCGATTTCCTCAGAAGTCATTGCACTGAAATGAGAAAAGTCAAAGCGACAGCGATACGGGTCAACAAGCTGTCCCGCCTGATGAACGTGCTCACCGAGAACCTCTCTCAGCGCCGCCTGAAGAAGATGCGCGCTTGTATGATTTCTCATTGTCGCCGTTCTGAGCTTTTTGTCAACAGAAGCGGTAATATTGTCGCCCCTTGAAAAGCTCCCCGCTTCAACAGCTCCGATATGAAGATACTGACCGCCTGCCGCCTTTTTAGTATCCGAAACAACAAAAACGCTCTCGCCGATTTTTATTAGTCCCTTGTCACCGACCTGTCCGCCGCTTTCAGCATAAAACGGGGTAATGTCAAGAACGATTATTCCATCCTCGCCCTCTGAAAGCTGCTCTGTCTTACTTCCTGCTGAAATGATTTCAAGAATTTTCGCGTTTTCACAAAGGCTCGTATAGCCTGTGAATTTCGTTGCCTCACTGTCAAGCTTTGCGGCTGTATCATCATCCCATGAGGAGCCGACCTTTGAATGTCTGTCCTGTCTTGCGGTTTCCTTCTGAAGCTGCAAAAGCTCATTAAAGCGACCAGTGTCAACCTTAATTCCCTTTTCGGCGGCAATTTCCACCGTCAAGTCAAGCGGAAAGCCAAAGGTATCGTTAAGTCTGAAAGCATCATCACCCGAAAGAATCTTTTCGCCGCCTTTTGAAAGTATTCCCGAAATAACAGAGCTTAGCATTTCCATGCCCTTGTCAACAGTCTTCGCAAAATTTTCTTCCTCAATACGGATAACCTTTTTGATATACTCGCGTTTCTCATCAAGCTCTGGATACGCTGATTTATTCTCGTCGATAACAGTATCGCAAACCTTATAAAGGAACTGCTCATTTATTCCGAGAAGCCTGCCATGTCTTGCAGCACGTCTTAAAAGACGTCTTAAAACATAGCCTCTTCCGACATTTGAGGGGAGGACGCCGTCACCCACCATAAAGGTTGTGCTTCTGATATGATCGGTAATAACACGAAGTGAAACGTCGGTTTTCTCATCCTTTTTATACTCAACATTAGCAAATTCACAAATGCGGTTCATTATATTCTGAACGGTGTCGATTTCAAAAAGGTTGTCAACCCCCTGCATCATACAGGCAAGACGCTCTAGTCCCATTCCCGTGTCAATATTAGGCTTTGGCATTTTGGCATAATTGCCTTTTCCGTCAGAATCAAACTGCGTGAACACAAGGTTCCACACCTCGACGTATCTGTCACAGTCACAGCCGACCATACAGTCCGGCGAGCCGCAGCCCTTTTCAGGCCCTCTGTCAAAATAAATCTCTGAACACGGTCCGCAGGGACCTGAGCCATGCTCCCAAAAATTATCCGCTTTGCCGAGCTTGACAAGATGCGACGGGTCAACCCCACGCCTTTTCGTCCAGATTTCATAAGCCTCGTCATCACCCTCATAGACGGAAATATAAAGCTTATCCTTGGGCATTTTTAAAACCTCAGTGAAAAACTCCCACGCCCATGTTGTTGCTTCCTCTTTAAAATAATCCCCGAAGGAGAAGTTGCCGAGCATTTCAAAATATGTGCCGTGACGTGAGGTCTTCCCCACTCTTTCGATATCAGGCGTTCTTATACATTTCTGGCAGGTTGTAACCCTGACGTTCGGGGGTGTTTCTGTTCCCAAAAAATATTTTTTTAGCGGAGCCATGCCCGAATTAATCAAAAGCAGGCTGTTGTCGCCAATCGGAACAAGCGGGAAGCTGTTCAGCCGTGTATGCCCCTTGCTTTCAAAAAATGACAAAAATTTTTCTCTTAACTCGTTAACGCCGGTCCATTTCATTTTCAAATCCCCTTTTATAATCTTACAAAAAAATAAACCCCGCCCCCAAAATTGGGACGAAGCTTCCGTGGTACCACCCAAATTGCGAAGTGAAAACACCACCCCGCCACTTTGAAGCCCTTAACGCAGGCGAAACGTCCGGCTCATCACCGAAAGGCTCAGGGGCGGCATCCGCACAAAATCTGAAAGCTTGCACCAAACGCTTTCTCTCTAAAAGATTCCGTCTGCGGTTTTTCCCATCATTGCCTTTAAATTATTCAAATCATACACATAAATTATAACATAAAAACAAGGCTTGTCAATAGCAAAATGATAGTTTTTCCCTATTTAATTCATAACTGTAAACAGCCGCCCGAAGCTCAGGCGGCTGTTGTAGTTTGATTAATAATTCTGTGCAAGAACCTGAAAGTATGCCTGTGGGTGCTTACATACAGGGCACATTTTCGGCGCGTTCTTTCCAACAACAATATGACCGCAGTTTGCGCACTGCCAAATAGTGTCGCCTTCCTTAGAGAAAACAAACCCGCCCTCAACATTAGCAAGAAGCTTCTTGTATCTCTCCTCATGCTCTTTTTCAATCTTTGCTACGCCCTCAAAAGCGATTGCAATACTGTCAAAGCCTTCTTCTCTGGCTTCCTTCGCCATTCTTGCATACATATCTGTCCACTCATAATTCTCACCGTCAGCAGCATCCTTAAGGTTAACTGCTGTCGTGGGGACATCATCGCCGTGAAGAAGCTTGAACCAGAGCTTTGCATGCTCTTTCTCGTTATCAGCAGTTTCTAAAAAAAGCTTTGCAATCTGCTCATACCCCTCTTTTTTAGCCTTGCTTGCATAGTATGTATATTTGTTTCTTGCCATTGATTCACCGGCAAAAGCTTCCTTCAAATTAGCCTCGGTTTTTGTACCTTTTATTTCTTTCATTTTTCAATACCTCTTTCCTTTAAATTTTTTTAAAGAATAACTATACCATTCTTGTATTATATTCTATAATACTTTTTTACTGTTGTCAATACGATTAATAAAAATTTACCTGCGGTAAATATAAACCGCAGGTAAAAAAGTTATTGCCTAAAGCTGTTACACTGTGTTCCTGTATAATAAGAGTTGTCAAATGAGCTCTGCCCCACTGTAATACTACTTTTTGAGCATAATCCGCCACTGTTAAAGCTACAGGTATTCGCCATGCAAGCCACCGCCTGCGGTGAACCGCGCATTGAGGTAAACTCTGCTATATTGCTGTATGCGGATTTGTTAAGATAGCTTCCGCATACAGTGTCAGAAGATGCTGTTGCGCCTTTTCCGCCAATGCTTATTGAAGGCGCATAACAGCTCCCGCTTTTATTATATGAGCATGAGTCAACCCCACAGTTTATTCCTGTCATTATTTCTCCCCCTTTTCAAAATATCTTTCAAGAAGCCCTCTGAAAGCACAGCCGTGCCTTGCTTCGTCCTTTGCCATTTCATGAACGGTGTCATGAATTGCGTCAAGGTCATGCTTCTTCGCTAAAACTGCAAGCTTCTTCTTTCCCTCACACGCACCGTACTCTGCATCTACCCTTGCCCTTAAATTCTGCTCTGATGAGGAAACAACAACCTCGCCTAAAAGCTCGGCAAATTTTGAAGCATGCTCCGCCTCCTCAAAAGCGATGCGCTTATAGGCTTCGGCTATTTCGGGAAAGCCCTCTCTATCGGCAGCTCTCGACATTGAAAGATACATTCCCACCTCTGTGCACTCAGCAGTAAAGTTTGCGCGTAACTCTTCAAGTATTTCAGCGGGAACACCTTTAGCTTCGCCTATTCTATGCTCGTCCGCCCACTGCATAATATCCTTTGATTCGTTAAACTTCTGAGAAGGAGCATTGCATATCGGGCACTTTTCCGGCGGTTGATCCCCTTCATGAACATAACCGCATACTGAACAAATATATTTTTTCATTCCATCACCTTTTAAAATTGATAACTTTAATATCTTCATAATTACTAAAAATATTCGCATGAAACGCATTAAAGATTTCAACCTATTAAAGGCATAGCAATGCTCACAGAAAGTTTACTGATTATCAACAATCGGATTACTGTCTGAACACACTGAGCGATAAACGGCAATAGTATTAAGTGTATCACCAAGCTGATTAAAAATCGCACTGAGCATTGTCAGCTGATCGTCAGTCAGCCTAGTCGCCAATGTATTTGCGATAACTGTAATTGCCGCGGTAATTTCACAGGCATTCATATCGTCACCTCGTGCTTTTTGTTCAGTGTCCGTCCAATAGATAATATTCAAATACGGTTTGTACGTATTATTGCCAGTATTAATTAATCACGCCCGCAAATAAAAACACCGCCCGTACAAAACGAGCGGTAAGTTATATTTTTCGTGCTTATTTTCTGTCGATTATTTTCTTGGGGTCATAACGGTCAATTGCCTTTTGATTTTTTTCAACAGAAAGACCAGTGCTGTATTGCTCAATCATTTCAAGAAACTCATCACGCTTTAGCTCAATAAGTGAGCCTTTTTTATAGTTTTCTTTATAATCATCGCTTTCAAGAATATCAGTTTTCAAAACAACGAAAACATAATTATTATATTCAGCCGATACAATAACCTCACCTGCGTTCATTGCCACAGCCTCTGAAATAAGCCCCTCGGGATATGAATAATATGAATACATTCCCTCATAGACAATAGTTTCATATTTTTTCGGATCAGGCTCTTCAGCCTCGGCTGTGTCATCAGTTGATTCTTCTGTATCTATTTTTGAAAACTCGTCATAGACCTTTACAAAATCCTCACCGTTTTTAAGACGTGTCGCAAGCTCCTCAGCCTCTTTAATCTTCGCTGCCTTTGCAGTATCATCAAGAGGGTTGCCGTCTTCATCCTTCAAGCTAACAGGAATAAAGTTGACAGGCGCATATGTCTTTTTCATAAATGCATAAATTTCTTCGTCTGAAACCGGTGAAATTCCGTCGGCATCATAATAGGCGTTGAATATCTTTTCATTCTTAGCGTCATTTAAGCTGATGTCATAAAACGACTGCTTTGAAATGCCCTTTGAAGTATAAAACTCCTCATAGCTAGTCCAGCTGTTATCAACCTTAATTTTCATTGCCTTAATCTCTGTTTCAGTAAAAGAAAGACCCATTTCGTCAAACTTCTTTTCAGTCGCCATAAATTCAGCTGTCTTTTGTATAGCATAATCCTTTACAAAATCAGACATGCTCTTTCCTTCAACCTGCTGATTCCACAAATCTTCAGTAATCCCTTCATCAGATAGCTTGTTGGTAGCTTCCTGATATCCTGAAACAATGTAATTGATGTATATTCCTGCCTTGACTTCCTTTCCGTCAATTTTACAAGCCCAAGCGGTATCTTCACCACAAGCAGTAAGTGAAACAGCAACGGCAACGGCACATATGCCGGAAATTATCTTTTTAAATATAGACATTTTTTGTTTATCCTCCCGGTTGTAATATCATTTTTTCATAACCTTAACTATTATACACCAAAGAAAAATAAAAGTCCATACTTTAAATCAAAATTCCTCTTTTCTCCTCTGAATTCTGATTTCACGTCGCTTTTGTGCCATTTCCCATTCAGTCTTCTCCTCATCGGTTTCAAGAACAAGCGGCGGAACCAGTGTAGGCTGGTCATTTTCATCAAGAGCAACAAGAACAAGATAAGCGTTGTTTATGAGCTTCTGCTCGCCGGATAGCGCCTCGACATAAGTGTCTACGCGAACCTCCATTGAGGTTTTTCCCGCATAGGTAATTTTGCCTTTTAATACAAGAGTGTTGTTTGTATAAGCGGCTTCCTTAAAAACAAGGTGGTCAACCGATGCGGTTGTGACGTTTCTGTTTGAATGCCTTCTGGCGACAACAGCGGCAACAACGTCAATCCATTCCATAAGCTGGCCGCCGAAAAGCCTTTTATAACCGTTGATATGGCCGGGCATGAGTATTTCAACATGCTCAGTTTTTGAATCAGATACTGTTTTTGGGGCAAGCTTTTTCATCAGACAACCATCCTTAATCAGTTTATAATGCCGTCAATAAAGCCGACAAGCTTTTTCATTATTATATCCCACTGATAATATTTGTCAACATATTTTTTTCCGAGAGAGCCCATAGCCTTTCTCAAAGGCGGATTTTTATAAAGAAGCTCAAGACATTCACAAAAATCCTCCTCCCCGTAAAAATACAAGCCAGCGTCGCTTTTTTCACAGTGCCCTTTTAACACCTCACTGTGACCGCTGACCAGCACAGGCTTTTCAAGGGCAAAGGCTTCAAGCACGACAATTGAAAGGCTTTCAAAATGCGACGGAAGCACAAGTAGCTTGGATTTTCTCAGTACCGCATATTTCTCCGCATCTGAAACAAAGCCCAGCGACACAATGCTTTTATTCTCGGGAATGTCAATGAGTGCTTTCCCCATTAACACAAGTCGCAGATTGCTTTTATACTTTTCTTTATAGCTCAAAAACCACTCAAAAAGCTCATTACAGCCCTTTGACTTCTCTATTCTCCCCATGTAAAGAATATAGGGGAAGTGAAGCTTGAACCGCCTGTCTTTTCCAAAAAAGCTTTTTGTCGGCGGAATATCAATGCCTATTCCTGTTGTGACCGACGCAATATCCTTGTTTTTAAATCTAAGCTGAATAAACTTTCTTTCCTCATCGGTATTGAAAACAATACCTCTGGGCATTCCAAACAGCTCGTCATAGCACTTCAGATAGGCTGGTGGCTCGTCATGGGCAAAGGGTATGAGTATAGCCTTTTCTTTAACGACGGGCAGTCCCTTTAAAGTGTGATGATAAAGATATGTCATAAAAATAAACATATCAAAGTCATTAGCGCTGTTTTTTAAATAGCTTATTATCCCTTTAGAAATCGGGCCCTGTGCATTCACCCATTCAAAAGCCTGCTCTATGGTGTGACTGTCGTTTCCGTAAAGTCTTCTGCAAAGCTCTGAAAAAAGCTCGGAATCCCGTGATTTGTCC
This sequence comes from Bacillota bacterium, assembly GCA_023439835.1. Classification (GTDB taxonomy): domain Bacteria; phylum Bacillota; class Clostridia; order Oscillospirales; family Ruminococcaceae; genus SZUA-444. The sequence continues at coordinate 112,564 of JAEXUW010000009.1, forward strand.
ACTAAAAAACGGCGAACTCTTACTCCGTTTATTTCCGTCACACCCTCGGGAAAGTGGTTATCCCATATTATATAGTCAAGCGAACAGGTTGTCACAACCTCAACGTCATAGAATTGTGCCAGTCTTTCGGCATAAATACGACAGTATGTTTCAGCACCGCCGACAATTTCAGTTCCATACCTCTGTATGACAATGCAGAGCTTTTTTTTCATTATTTCTCCTGTTTCAAAAACGGGCGGATATAATCCGCAAACTGTTTTTTTGTTATTTCAGGCTCAAAATCCCTCAGACGCTCACGCTGAGCTTTAATTATCTCGCATCTTACCGAAAAATTTGAAATAGTTGTGTCAATCAGCTCGGCAATCAGAGGAAAGTCCTTTTCGCCGACAAGCACTCCCGAAGCGCCCATAGTGTATGGAAGCGCACACGCCGAATATGCGATTACCGGAACATCATATATCATAGCCTCAACGACCGGAACGCAAAAACCCTCATGCTCGCTCATACAAAGGAAAACGTCTGCGGTTTTATAATATGCGACTATTTCGCTGAAATTAACATGCCCTGAAAAATAGACGTTTTGTATGCCGTTGTCGCTTATATATTTTTCAAGCGCCGAACAATAGCTTTCAAATCCGCCTGAAGAGCCGACCAGAAACAATCGGCTTTTCGGATTGATATATTTGTTGTAAATATGAAATGAGGCGATAATATCCTCATGCTTTTTATTCGGGGCAATTCGCCCGACAAAAAGCACATTGACAATGCCACAGTCATCATATTTATCAAGTATCTCCTCATCAGCGGGGGTGTTTCTGTACTCCTCCATATTTAGTATTATTGGAAGAGTAACAGTGTTTTTAAAACCAAGAGCCTCAAGCTCAATTCTGTTGAATTCTGAATCCGCCATTGAGAAGTCAATTATACCCGAAAGTAGTTTTAGCTGTTGTCTTCCCGCTGAGCAGTAGTTAAAATGGTTCTCGCTGTCTTTGAAGAAATGAGCTGGCGTTATATTATGATAGACCATAAGTCGCTTTGAAAAAGGTGTGCTGATAACATAGTCTGTCAGCTCACTTCCTATTGACATATGATAAAGCGCAATATCACCGTTTTTGAACTTATACTTTGAAAAAGTGGTAACAAGGTGGCGCACCCTGTCGGTTGCGTTTAGTGTGACAATTAGATTTTCACAGCCAAGCGAGGTCAAAACCTGTGACATTGCTACTATATCATTAGAAACCGCATCCCCGTAAGATAAAGCAGGGGAAAATTGAATTATCCGCATACTTGCTCCTTTACGTCTATTTTCTGGCGATAACCGCATATTCACGGCAACCAAAAAGAAGGTGATTTATCATACCGATTGACTTGTCAGCCTCGGGATATCCGCTTAAAGTCGGAAGTCTAAAGCTTTCATCTGTCGGTGAAAAATATTTGATTTCAATATCTTCAAAGCCGGCATTTTTCAAAAAAAACCTTACTGTTTCCGGATGAACAGGCGTTGAATGTGTCGGGTCAAGATACATACACTCAGCATAAATCATCAGGCATTGCGGATTAAGCGTTTCAAGAACCATACAAGCCCCCGGAACAAGCTTTTCATAAGCTGATTCAATCAAGCTGATTAAGACGTCTGTATTCATATGCTCTATCACCTGTGCAGCAAAAATTCCGTCAACGCTTTCATCTGAAAGCCCTTTAAGGTAATCCACACCGTTCCCTAACATAACATTAAGACCGTTGTCAAGGCAATGCTCAATATTCTTTTTAACAAGGTCTATGCCGAAGCCCCCGACACCGCTTTCCTTCAAAAGCGTGAGAAACTCCCCCCTGCCACAGCCTATGTCGATAACATTTTTACGCCCCTTGAAGTATTCAACATATTGCTTCTGACGCTCTTTAATATCCTCAAAGCTCCCCCTGTATGCTTCCTCAAAATTGTTATAGTCATAGCAGAGCTTTTCGGAAAATCCGTTATTTGCATCCTTGTTTTTGGCAAACTCAAGTCGCTCTAATCGGCTGACAAGCTCATTTTGAACGGTGTACATATTATCAAGCTTTTTTGAGAGTTCATTTTTTTCAAGCTCAAGGGCTTTGCAGTAATCACGAAGGTCATTTAAACTTCTCACAGCATTGGCATTAAAAATAACCTGCTGGTCGGTTACATGCTTCATGTAAAAATATAAAAGCTTTCGTACTGTTTTCTTTATTGTAGTTTTAATAAATGAAAGTGGAACATGCCCATTTTTAATCGGCCACCAATACTTCACGAAATAAGTTAGGTTTGCCTGATAAAGATTTTCATCAAGCCTTTGGCTAACCGGTTGGTGATTGCTAGGCGAGCTGATTTTCACACCCTGTTTTAGATTTTTCAGCTCGTCAACATCATGCCCGCGGGTTTTAATATTCTCACGTATCTGACGCATAATGTCGGTAATATCTATATTTTTCACGTTAAACACAATGTTGTTTTTCATATCTTCTCCTTAACTAAAATTCCATTTGTGTGAAAGTCTAACTCGTCCCACATCGGAAATTTTTGAATTAACGGTAAATTCAAGTCGCCCCAGCTGATAATCAAAGGGCACCCCATCACGGTCATGACTGGCTATATCAACACGATACCGCCCAGGAATTAACCCCAGTCTGTCAATATTCACAGTCACCAGCTTACTGTCCGTCGGTACTTCAAGCTTCTCAATAAATGTGTTTGTCCCATAGAGCTGAGTATTGTCGGCTGAAAATATTCCTATTCCAAATCCAATGTCATTGACCTTTTGATTTTTCTTGAATTTTAGTCTTATCACCGCACCGTCCTCAGTATCAAAGGAAGTGCAGGGCTTTCCGTTCATATTCAAAATAACAGCGTCTGTGAATTCAACGCTTAAATTTCCCCAGCGGTTTTTATCACTTGCTTCATACGGCGACTCTTCAGAACTCTCCTGCACTTTGCTTTCTTTTGAAAAAACCTTGTCATAATAATCGTTGACAACCTCTTTAGGATTTCCGTCCTTGATAATTTTCCCACCGTCAAGCCAGATAATTCGACCGCAAATTCTTTCAATGGAGGAAAGGTCGTGGCTGACTATTACAATGGTAATACCTTTGCCTTTAAAATCAAGTATTCTGTCAAAGCACTTTTTTTGAAATGATGCATCCCCCACAGCAAGAATTTCATCAATCAAAAGTATATCGGGATTAACGTGAATAGCAACAGAAAACGCCAGCCTCATATACATTCCCGACGAATATGTTCTGACGGGGTTGTCGATAAATGCCGAAAGCTCTGAAAACTCAATAATAGGCTCGACAATTTTTTCTATCTCACTTCTTTTCAGTCCAAATATTGAAGCGTTTGTATAAATGTTCTCTCGTCCCGAAAAATCGGGGTGAAAGCCCGCGCCAAGCTCAAGCAGGCTTGAAACCTTGCCGTTTACTTCAATTTCGCCCTTCTCAGGGTACAGAATTTTTGAAAAGCATTTTAAAAGTGTGCTTTTCCCACAGCCGTTTGCGCCGATAAGCCCGACCTGCTCACCTTTTTTGATTTCAATATTGACATCTTTGAGAGCTTCAAAATCAGTCCAGCTTTTCCTGACATTTTTCAAAACCCTGTCTTTTAGTGTATTAGGCTTGTCGTGGTATATTTTAAAGCGCTTTGTCACGTTTTTCGCAGAAAGTGCAATCTCATTTTTGTTTATCATATTTCCTCCGCAAAAAACCGCTGAAGTTTTGTGAATACAAAAAGCCCGATGAAAAACAGAATTACCGAAACTGACGTTGTTATTAAAAGTCCTTCAAAATCGGGAAGTCTTTTATCCAAAAGCACATCACGGTATGCTGTTAAAAACTGTGTCATCGGATTTAACATAAATATTTTTTGTGCATTTTCAGGGAACACATTAATGCTGAATACAACAGGTGTAAGATAAAACCATGTCATGGTCAGAATGTTAACAATATGCTCAAGGTCACGAAAGAACACATAAAAGGCTGACAGCATGAACGCCAGTCCCGTCACAAATAGAAACTGAATTAGCATTATAGCAGGAAGAAGAATAATAAACGGGGAAAAATAAATTTTTGTGGCAATTAGTGCGACGATGGTTATAACAAGGCCGAAAAGATAATTTATCAGTCCTGTTGCCGAAACTGACAAAGGGATAATCAGACGCGGAAAGTATATTTTTTTTACAAGATTTCCGCTTGAAACAATACAGCCTGTTGCTATCGACATGGTTGAGGAAAAATAAATCCACGGCAAAAGCCCGATAAAAACATACATTGGATAGTTTTCCTCAGGGACCTTTAGTAGCTTTGGAAATACAATCGAATAAATCACAAGCTGTAAAAGCGGATTTAAAAACGTCCACAAAAAGCCGAGAAACGACCCTCTGTAACGTGAGCGAAGGTCTTTTCTCACTGTGGAATATAGCATTTCACGATATGAAAAGGCTTCTATTAGCTGTTTTATCATCTTCTGTTAATTCACCCTTTTTCGCCAGTAGTATAGCGTGTCCCTAAGCGTTTGCCTAAGCTCGTATTCATGTGAATACCCCGTATCTTTTATTAGCTTTGAAATATCCCCATAATACTCCGGAATATCAATCGGGCGAAGCTTTGACTTGTCGGTTATTATCTCTGCTTTTACTCCGCTTAGCTTTATTAGCTCGTCTAGAATTCCCTTTACTTCACAAACTGTTGTGCCGCCGACGTTATAGACTTCACCCGAAAAGCCTTTTTCCATTAAGAGTATATAAGCTTTCACCACATCCCTGACATCTGTAAAATCCCGTACCGCTTTGAGATTGCCGACACTTATAATCGGTTCTTTTAACCCCTTTTCAATTTCAACAAGCTGTTTTGTGAAATCAGAAACGACAAAGCCTTCATTTTGAAGTGGCCCGATATGATTAAACGCACGCACGCACACAACATCTATCAAATGAGCCTGTTTATACATCAAGCAAAGCCTTTCGGCAGTGAGCTTGCTAAGAGCATAGATGTTTTGAGGCTGCATCTCACAGCTTTCGCTAATCGGCAGGCACTCTGGAATAATCCCTCCGTATTGCTCACCTGAGCCTATAAAAAGAAGTCGCCCTTTTGATTTTTGGCTCTTCATAGCCTCCAGAATATTAAGCGTTCCGCCGACATTAACCTCAAAGGTTTTTTGAGGAAGCTTCCATGAAAGTGCGGCAGAGCTTTGAGCCGCTAGATGATAAATAAAATGTGGCTTAACCCTATCTATGACAGATATTGTGCTATTATAGTCAGTTATATCAAGCTCAAGATACTCAACGCCAAAAAGCTCAGCGGCATTTTCGCCTTTGAGCTTCGTCGCAAATACGTCAAGCCCTGTATTCTGCGAAAGCCTTTCAATAAGATGATGCCCTGCGAAGCCACCTCCGCCTATTACAAGCGCCCTCATTTGATTTTCCTCGAAACAAGCTCTAAATCAGACTCAACCATCATTTCAATCAGCTGGCGGAAGGTTATTTTAGGCTCCCACCCCAGCTGCTTTCTTGCTTTGTCGGGACAGCCTAGAAGAACCTCAACCTCAGCCGGTCTGAAAAACCTTGGGTCAACCTTTACATAATCCTCATATTTTAGGTCTAGCGCCGAAAAGGCAACCTCACACATTTCCCTGATTGTGTGAGTTTCACCTGTGGCGATAACATAGTCATCAGGCGTATCCTGATTCAGCATCATCCACATCGCTCTGACATAATCACCGGCAAAGCCCCAGTCACGCTTAGCCTCAAGATTCCCGAGAGAAACGTCCTTTTGAAGCCCGAGCTTGATTCTCGCCGCCGCATGAGTAACCTTTCTTGTAACAAATTCAAGCCCTCTGCGGGGACTTTCGTGATTAAATAATATCCCTGAACAGGCGTACATATCATAGCTTTCACGATAGTTTATTGTTATCCAGTGACCGTAAAGCTTAGCACATGCATACGGGCTTCTCGGATAAAACGGTGTGGTTTCACGCTGCGGCATTTCCTGAACCTTTCCGAACATTTCTGAGGTTGAAGCCTGATAAAAGCGTGTGTCCGGCTTAACCGTCCGTATCGCCTCAAGCATGTTGGTAACGCCGATTCCGTCAACCTCGGATGTGAGAATCGGCTGCTCCCACGCTGCCTGAACAAAGGATTGTGCAGCTAGATTATAAACCTCGTCCGGCTTGGCTTTACTGACAGCGCTAATAAGTGAAGGAAGGTCGGTCATATCTGCTGACAGAAATTCAATTTCGCCGACAAGATGCTTGCTGTTTCCATAGTGGAGTCCGCTTGTGCGACGCTTCAAGCCATATACCTTATACCCCTTGTCAAGAAGAAGCTCCGCAAGATATGAGCCGTCCTGCCCTGTGATTCCTGTTATAATAGCACTTTTCATTTTAATTTCCCCTTATATTAAAGATAATTATCCATATGCCTTGATTTAAGCTCATCAACAAGCTTTCCAACATCCTGAGCACGGCTTTTGTCGCATACCAAAAGTGCGTCATTTGTGCTGACTATGATAAGATTGTTGACACCGTTTGTTGTTACAAGCTGACGCTCACTGTAAATTATACTGTCAGAGGTGTTTATAAGAATATTCTCAGAGCTTCTGACGATATTTTTATTGCTGTCAGGCGGGAACAATGCACCTAGTGAATCCCAGCTTCCGACGTCGTTCCAGCCAAAGTCACCGGGTATGACCACAACGTCGCCTGAACGCTCCATTATTCCATAGTCAATTGAAATCTTTTGAAGCGTGGGGAAAATACTATCAAGCAGTATTTTTTCATCTTTTGTTCCGATACTGTCATACCAAAGGGACAGCTTGCTGAAAATCCGCGGTAGGTATCTTTCAAAGGCACTTAGAATTGATGAGATTTTCCATATGAAAATACCGCTGTTCCACAGATATTGCCCCGAATCTACATAGCTTTTTGCGATATCATAAGACGGCTTTTCACAAAATTCCTCGACTGAAAAAAAACCGCTGTCGTCAGTTTTTTCGCCGATGTTTATATAGCCATAGCCTGTTGACGGAAAAGTCGGTTTTATTCCGATGGTGACAAGTGATGAACTTCTTTTTGCAAAATCACAAGCAAGAGACAACACTCGCAGAAACTCATCCTCGTTTGAAATATGCTGGTCAGAGGGGAACACGCACATCACGCCGTCGCCGTATTTCTTTTTAAGCCACAAAGCCGATAAAAGAATTGACGGCGCTGTATTTCGTCCACAGGGCTCGGCAATTATGTTCTCTTTGGGCACATCGTCTGTGAGAACCTTTTCAACGCTTTCTTTTTGTGACCTTGAAGTAACGATAAAAGATTGTTTTGGCAATATCAAGCTTTTGCAGCGCATTATTGTTTCATTTATCATTACGTCGTTTCCGCTGATATTCAAAAGCTGCTTGGGGGAGCTTTGCCTGGACAGTGGCCAGAAGCGTGTTCCACTGCCTCCTGCTAAAATTACAGAATAACACTCCATCACTTTTTCTCCTTGTTTTTGTATATCTCTTTTGAAATTTCCTCAATATGTATATTATACGGAATAATATCTGCCTTTTATACAATACTAAAAATATTGAAAGCAGGGTGAAGAATGAATAAACTAAAAAAAAGTCTGGTTGCAAGGGTTTGCAGGCTGGGTGAATTTTTCAAGCCTGTCCTTATAAAAATCCTTCCAAAAAGCTATCTTAGAAATATAAAAAAGAAAATGATAGAAAGTGCAATCAACGAAAATTCAGCGGAAAACCGCGTGCCCTTTGACAGACACGCTTTCCCCGCCGGCGTGAATTTAATCGGCTATATTCGCTCACAAATGGGGCTTGGGGAAGGCTGTCGGCTTATAGCGGGGGCACTAAACAAGACAAAAATACCCTTTGGAATTATCGACACTAAGGTCGGCAACCCATTTAATCACAACGAAAGAGCTTTTGAGCATAAGACGATTGAAGCGCCTAAATATGCTGTAAATATCTTTCATATAAACCCCGAGCAACTTTATCACCTTCAGCTTACTCTTCCGCAAAGCACATGGGACAGGCATTATAATATCGGCTTGTGGCTTTGGGAGCTTGATGAAATCCCCACTGAGTGGGAGAAAGCATTTTCACTAATTGACGAAGTATGGACGCCATCGAATTTTTGTGCAGAAGCATTCAGAAAAAAATCGCCGGTTCCTGTTCATGTGATACCTTACGGTCTTGAGGCACATGCCGATGCAACCATTAAGCGTGATTACTTTAAGCTTCCCGACGGGTTTTTTTTGTATCTTATAATGTTTGATACAAACTCAACCATAGAAAGAAAAAATCCTCTGGGTGCTATCTCTGCATATAAAAAGGCCTTTCGTAAAAGTGGAGCGGACACTGGCATTGTCATAAAAATAAACAATCCCACCGACGAGGCTATAAAGCTGATTAAAAGCGAGCTTGACGGATATCAAAACGTATTTCTAATCGAAAAAACCTTGTCAAAGCCTGAGGTTCATTCGCTGATTTCGCTTTGTGATGTATTCGTTTCTCTTCACAGAAGTGAGGGCTTTGGTCTTGTCATTGCCGAAGCGATGCTGTTAAAAACTCCTGTAATTGCTACAAACTGGTCGGCAAATTCAGATTTTATGACAACACGCTCAGCCTGTTGTGTTGACAGTGAGCTTGTCGAAATAAAAACCGACCATGCTATGTATAAAACGGGGATGCGCTGGGCTGAGCCTGATATAACACAAGCCGCTGTTTTTATGAAGCTTTTAAAAACGGATAAAGATTATCGAGAAGAGCTTTCAGAAAACGCATATAAATTTATCACTGAAAATTTCAGCGTGAAAAAATCAGCAAAGAAAATTTCTGACAGAATAGAAGCGATTTTGAAAAAGTAACCCTTGAGTATTTATATAATTTTGCTGGACAAATGAAATAATTGAATGTATAATGAATATGTATAAACAAACGAGGGGGATTACCATGGATTCTTTACTTGAATTATTAAAGCAAAACGCCCGTCTTTCAGACAAGGAGCTTGCCGTTATACTTGGAACAACAGAGGCGGAAGTGGCGACACAGATTAAGGAATACGAACATCAGGGCATTATCAAAGGGTATAGTGCTATTATAAATGAAGAACTCGCCTGCAAGGACACTGTCATCGCTTTTATTGAGCTTAAGGTTTCCCCACAGGCTAACTATGGCTATGACGATCTTGCAAAAACAGTCATGGGATATGATGAGGTCGAGGGGGTTTCTCTCATGTCGGGGGCTTATGACCTTGCCGTAACCGTAAAAGGAACATCACTTCGTCAAATCGCACAGTTTGTCGCTCAAAGACTGGCGACGATTGATGGAGTGCTTTCAACTGCCACGCATTTTGTTCTTCAGACCTATAAGGACAAGGGAATAGTGCTTTACGGCGATAAAGTTGATGAAAGGGGCTTTGTTTCCCCGTGATGGATTATAATAAAGTGGTTTCGGATTTAGCACGCAATTTGAAGCCTTCAGGAATAAGAAAGTTCTTCGATATCGCTCAGCAGCTTGAGGGGGTAATATCTCTTGGAGTGGGTGAGCCTGACTTCAACACGCCTTGGAGTATTAGGCGTGCAGCTATTACCGCACTTGAAAGAGGAAAAACCGTATACACCTCAAACGCCGGACTTATTGAGCTGAGAAGATCAATATGCTCTTACATAAACAGAAAAATCGGTGTTGAATACAACCCTGACAATGAAGTTGTCGTTACCGTCGGCGGGTCGGAGGCTATTGATCTTGCTATCCGCACAATGGTTGAAAAAGGCGACGAGGTTTTGATTGTCGAGCCTTGCTTTGTATGTTATTCGCCTATTGTTGAACTGACGGGCGGCGTTCCTGTTGTTATTGAAACAAAGCTTGAAAATAACTTTCGCCTGACAGCAAAAGAGCTTTCTGAAAAAATAACCGCAAAAACAAAGCTTTTAATTCTTCCCTTTCCGAACAATCCGACGGGCGCTGTTATGCGAAGATCTGACCTTGAACAGATTGGCGCCGTCTTGAGAAACACAAACATTATGGTGCTTTCAGATGAGATTTATTCTGAGCTTACTTACGGTGAGTCTCATGTTTCAATAACTCAAATTGAAGGAATGAAGGAGCGTACAATTCTCATAAATGGCTTTTCAAAGGGTTTCGCAATGACAGGCTGGCGTCTGGGCTTTTTATGCGGCCCGAAAGAGGTTGTCAAGCACATGCTTAAAATTCATCAGTATGCAATAATGTCATCGCCGACTGTGAGTCAGTATGCCGCAATTGAAGCGCTTGAGAGCTGTGACAACGACGTACAGCGAATGGTCAGCGAATATGATATGAGAAGACGCTTTCTTGTTGACAGAGTCAATTCAATCGGGCTAGAATGCTTTAATCCCGAAGGGGCTTTTTATGTTTTCCCGTCGATAAAAAGCACCGGCATTTCAAGTGAGGACTTCTGCGAAAAGCTTGTGTATTCGCATAAGGTTGCCGTTGTTCCGGGAAATGCCTTCGGCGCTTGTGGAGAAGGCTTTGTTAGAATTTCATATGCATATTCACTCAATCACTTAAAAGAAGCGCTTGATAGAATAGAAGTTTTTTTAACTGAAATAAATAATTAATTTTAGGAGCTGATATTTAAAAATGCAAGACTCGGTTTCCGTGCGAACGCCGGCAAAGATTAATCTTTCACTTGATATTATTGGAAAGAGAAATGACGGATATCATTTCGTCAGGACGATTATGCAGGCTGTTTCTCTCTATGACGAAATCACCGTTGAGCCAAATGAAGAGAACCTTATCAGAATTTTTTGTGACAATCCTGACATTCCGACAGATGAAAGGAATCTCGCGTATAAAGCCGCCGATGAATTTTTCAGGTACATAGAATGTGTTCCGAGCGGGCTCGATATCACAATCAAGAAAAACATTCCTGCTCTTGCCGGACTTGCGGGGGGAAGCTCAAATGCCGCGGGAATGCTTGTGGCTCTAAACGAGCTTATGGAAACTTGTCTGCCCGTTGACGAGCTGTGCGATATAGGTGCACGTGTCGGTGCGGATGTTCCTTTTTGCATTGTCGGTGCTACTGCTCTTGCCGAAGGTGTTGGCGACATTATTTCACCCTTGCCCAATCTTTCTGAGTGTTATATTGTTATTGTAAAGCCAGAGATAAACATTAGTACGGCTGAGGCATTTTCAAAATATGATATTCTTTATGAAAAGAAAGCATCAGATTTTGATGATTTAATAGCGGCGCTTACAACTCAGGATTTGCAAAAGGTATCAGAATGTCTGTTTAATTCGCTTGAAATTGCAACAGAGCATTCGGAAATTATGAAGCTTAAGGATGAATTAATTGAAATGGGTGCTATGGGCGCTCTCATGACCGGAAGCGGCTCTGCTGTCTATGGCATTTTTGAAAAGAAAAAAACAGCCGTCAAATGTGCTGACGAGCTGTCTGAAAAATATCCATTTGTCGAAGTGTGCACTCCTGTTTCAAACGGAATAGAAATCATAGATTAAGGGGATGCTTATATGGCTAAAAATAAATGCGCAAACTGCGGATATAAATTCAAGCCTAGTGATGATGGTGCTATTTGCCCGGAATGCCTTTCAGCTCGAAATATTTCTTTGAACAGCGAAAGCCTTTCTTCTGACATTATTAACCACAGACACTATGAAAATAATCTAACAAATGATAATTTCGAAGATAAGCCTTTGACACACACTCAGCCTTCCAACGATAATAACACCGGCAATATTCAAAAGCCTGATATATCCGGACTTATAAGCTCATTTAAAAATGAAGGCAAATGTGATCCAAATCAGGTTTCAGAAAAAATCGGCGGTTTTATAAACAGCCTTCAGCCATATATAAACCAAAACAAGAGCAACCCCAAAAATAAGATAAATATCGTTTTTATAATTATTGCATTCTTTGTGTTTATAAACATTCTGCCAGTAGTTATTGGGATTATTGTTGCTATTATAAAAATTTTGTTTGCGTGATAATATAAAAGAAGCTAAGAGAAGCGGTATCGCCTCTCTTAGCTTTTATTTTTATAGTCCCGTCAAATCAAAGGACGGTGTGTATTCACTTTGGGCAGAGCTTTTCTCTTGAATATAGCCTTCAAAGCCAAGCTCTTTCGCTTTTTTTGTCACACAGTTGTATTCAAAGGTTGAAACACGTCTGTTAATCTCAGGATGCTCAGAGCATTTGAAAACGGGTGTAAACTGACTCATCAGGCTCAAAACAAAGTCATCGGGCGAAAAGCACTCAGCCAGCCAGTCGAGTATTTCAAGCGAATCACGCCGTGAGCTCGGAAGAACAAGGTGCCTTATTATTGTTCCCTTTGTCATTATTTCGTGGTCTTGCTTTGGCTTACCCGTCTGATTAATCATTTTTTTAACAGCGGCAGAGGCGTATTCAAAATAATCCTCAGCGTCCGAATACTTTTTTGAAAGTTCACTGCTTTTATATTTTATATCAGTCAGATAAATGTCAACATAGCCCTTGAGCATATCAAGGCTTTGAGCGGTTTCATAGCCTGACGTGTTCCAAACAACAGGAATAGCAAGCTTATCTTTAACAATATCAAGTGCTTCAATAATCTGAGGAATGAAATGCGTTCCGCTGACAAGATTGATGTTGTGTGCGCCACTCTCCTGAAGCTTTAAAAAAACCTCTGAAAGCCTTTTTTCTGAAATTTCTTCGCCGAAATTCTCTTGACTTATCATATAGTTCTGGCAATAAACGCACCTTAGATTACACCCCGAGAAAAATATGGTTCCCGAGCCGTTTTTGCCGCTGATACATGGCTCCTCCCAAAAATGAAGGGATGCCCGAGCGGCTTTTATTGTTTCGCCGCTTTTGCAGAAGCCTTTATGCCTGCTTCTGTCAGCGCCGCATTTTCTGGGGCAAAGATTACATTCTTTCAAAAAATCATCCCATCACTTAAACAAGGATTTTTCCCTTCAGCTTGTTTTCTCCGTCCGAAAAAAGCTCAGAAAAATCAAATGTTGCGAAATAATCCGCGGGAGTTTCGGCACGTCTGATAAGCTTGGCTGTGCCATCCTCATTTAGCATAATTTCAGCGGAGCGAAGCTTTCCATTATAATTATAACCCATAGAAAAACCATGCGCTCCTGTGTCATGGATAACAAGATAGTCGCCGATTTTTATTTCGGGAAGCATTCTGTCAACAGCAAATTTGTCATTGTTCTCGCAAAGTCCGCCTGTAACGTCATACATATGGTCACAAGGTTCATTTTCTTTTCCGAGAACAGTGATATGATGATAAGAACCGTACATTGCAGGGCGCATTAGGTTTGCCGCACAAGCGTCAACCCCAATATATTCTTTATATATATGCTTTTCGTGGACAGCCTTGGTAACAAGATGCCCATATGGCGCAAGCATAAATCTTCCAAGCTCGGTGAAGATAGAAACATCACCCATTCCCGCGGGAACCAGCACCTCTTCAAACGCCTGTCTTACTCCCTCGCCAATCTCAAAAATGTCGCTTTGCTCCTGCTCTGGGCGATAGCTAATGCCTACCCCCCCGCTTAAATTCACAAAACTGAAATGCACGCCGGTTTTCTCTTTAAGCTCGACCGCTGTTTCAAATAGAATTTTAGCCAGCTTAGGATAATACTCATTTGCAACAGTATTACTCGCTAAGAAAGCGTGAAGTCCGAAATGCTTTGCGCCTTTGCTTTTGAGCTTGATAAAGCCTTCAATCAGCTGCTCTTTTGTGAAGCCGTATTTTGCCTCGCCTGGTGTGTCCATAATCTGATTCTCAATTTTAAAATGCCCACCGGGATTAAAACGACAGCATATAGTTTCAGGAATCCCTGATATATCCTCAAGGATTTCAATATCAGTGAAGTCATCAAGGTTAATATAAGCGCCAAGCTTAGCGGCAAATGCATAATCCTCTCTCGGTGTAACATTTGATGAGAACATTATTTCATCACCTGAAAAGCCGCAAGCCTCACTCATCATAAGCTCTGTCAGTGACGAACAGTCAACGCCACAGCCTTCCTCTTTAAGAACCTTCAAAATATAGGGGTTAGGGGTTGCCTTTACCGCAAAATATTCCTTAAATCCTTTATTCCACGAAAAAGCTTTGTTTAGTTTTCTTGCATTTTCCCTTATTCCCTTTTCATCATATATATGAAATGGTGTTGGGTATTGCTCTGTGATTTTTTCAATCTGCTCTAGTGTTACAAATGGTTTTTTCATACTTCTCCTCCGGTCTTTTTCTGTGATTTCAAATTAATCAGTGTTATTTCATTTTTTAGAGTGTCCTTAAACAAGTCAACAAGATTTTGCTTTTTGGAATACAAACAGCTTCCGCCCTCATCAAGCTCACCCGTTAGAACAGCAGTCGAATCGGTAATAAGCCGAATTTGATTTACGGGCTTTTCAGCCTGATATACTGTTGCACCATTTAAAAGAACCCCTGCGCTTGTGATAATCACCAGCTTGAGTCCCCTTTCAACAGCGTTTTCAAGATATGGCGTGAGCATTAAAAAGGTTGTCGCACTAAGCGAAATATAGACTCGTTCTTTTGCTGTGCTGATCATATTTATTATCTTTTCAAGGATATGCTTTCCGCCTTTAATTGTTATATACCCCTCAGGCTCATCCTTTTGTTTTGGAACAGTCTGTTCAAGTAAAAGCCTGAATTCTTCAAGCTCGGCAATCTTATTTTTGCAAAACTCACTGATATCAACCGCCGTATAGCGGGTTGCCGTATCCTCAATAATATAAGCCGCACCCTTATCCACAAGGCTAGCAAGCGAGGTATAGCTGTTCGAGCGTGAAATGCCGGACAGCTTTGAAACCTCATAGCCGGTCAATACCCCCTCTGAAAGAAGCGTGAGATAAATTTGAGCCTCCTGCCTTGTCAAAGAAAAATTCATCAGAATTTCCGTTATTTGCATAATCAGCCTCCAAACTCAGCTCGATAGTGTTCCTTAATAAGAACACTATATATCATTCTATTCGGGTTGTCAATACTTTTTTTATAAAAATTTAAAGAAAAAGTTCATAACCTGCACTAATATATTTGACTTTAAATAACATTTCCGTTATAATATATATTGTATGCGTATGCTCACACATTAAAGGGTAAGAAACGGCTAAACCGATAATATGCCCTGAAAATATAAGGTGGATGAATAAATGGGACTTCTTGATAAAATCTTCGGGAATTACAGTGCGAAGGAACTTAAGAAAATCGAGCCGATTAAAGAGGCTGTGCTTGCTCTTGAGGATAAGTATAAGGCAATGTCGGAATCTGAGCTTAAGTCTCAGACTAATATTCTAAAGGAAAGACTTTCAAATGGGGAAACTCTTGACGATATTCTCCCCGATGCTTTTGCGGTATGCCGAGAGGCTGCCGACAGAGTTTTAGGGAAAAGGCCGTACCCTGTTCAGATTATCGGTGCGATAGTGCTTCATCAGGGAAGAATTTCAGAAATGAGAACTGGTGAAGGTAAAACGCTTGTTGCTTGTCTGACCTCATATCTGAATGCTCTTAACGGAAAAGGCGTTCATGTCGTCACCGTCAACGATTATCTTGCTAAGTTCCAGTCTGAGGAAATGGGCAAGGTTTACCGCTATATGGGGCTATCAATCGGCTGTATTCTTCATAACCTTGACACTTCAGAAAGACGCGAGGCTTATGCTGCCGATATTACTTACGGAACAAACAATGAGTTCGGCTTCGATTATCTTCGTGACAATATGGTTATATACAAAAAAGATAAGGTTCAAAGAGAGCATACCTTTGCTATCGTTGACGAGGTTGACTCAATACTTATAGACGAGGCTAGAACACCGCTTATTATTTCAGGACGTGGCGATAAATCCACAGAGCTTTACGGCCATGCTGACAAGTTCGCCAAGACGCTCAAGATTTCAAAGGTTGTTGAACTTAACGACAAGGAAGAGCATGACGACGTTGTTGACGGCGACTTCATTGTCGATGAAAAGGCAAGAACCGCCACTCTCACTAAGTCTGGTGTAGCCAAGGCAGAGCGTTTCTTTAACGTCGAGAACCTTATGGATGCCGACAATATGACACTCCTCCACCACATTAACCAGGCAATTAGGGCAAACGGAATTATGAGGTCGGATATTGACTATGTTGTCAAGGATGGTGAGGTTATCATCGTTGACGAATTCAC
Organism: Bacillota bacterium; assembly: GCA_023439835.1. Taxonomy (GTDB): domain Bacteria; phylum Bacillota; class Clostridia; order Oscillospirales; family Ruminococcaceae; genus SZUA-444. Next base: position 128,746 of record JAEXUW010000009.1, read on the forward strand.
AGGCCGTTTGATGATAGGAAGACGCTTTAATGACGGACTTCATCAGGCAATTGAAGCAAAGGAAGGCGTAAAGGTCGCACACGAGTCAAAGACAATTGCGACAATAACGTTCCAGAACTATTTTAGACTATATAAAAAGCTTGCCGGTATGACAGGTACTGCTATGACCGAGGAAGACGAGTTCAGGGAAATTTACAACCTCGACGTAATTGAAATACCCACGAATAAGCCTGTCATCAGAAAAGACCATTCCGACGTGGTATATAAAACCGAAAAAGGAAAGTTCAATGCGGTAATTGAGCAGATTATTGAATGTCACGATAAGGGCCAGCCTGTTCTTGTCGGTACAATATCAATTGAAAAATCCGAGCTTTTGAGTAAAATGCTTAAAACAAAAGGTGTACAGCACGTGGTTTTAAACGCCAAGTATCACGAGAAGGAAGCCGAAATTGTCGCTCAGGCGGGTAAATTCGGTGCGGTAACAATCGCCACAAACATGGCAGGTCGAGGCACGGACATCATGCTCGGCGGTAATGCGGAATATCTTGCGAAAGCACAGATGAGAAAGCTTGAAATCCCAGAGGAAATTATTGTTGAGGCGACAGGCTTCGCCGAAACCGACAATGAGGAAATTCTAAACGCAAGAAAACAGTATATGGAGCTTTATGCTAAGTACTCTTCTGAGGTGAGCGAAAAGGCACTGGCCGTTAAAGAAGCCGGCGGACTTTTCATTCTAGGAACAGAGCGTCACGAGTCACGACGTATTGACAATCAGCTAAGAGGACGTTCGGGACGTCAGGGCGACGAGGGTGAAAGCCGTTTCTATCTCTCACTTGAGGACGATTTGATGCGTCTTTTCGGTGGCGACAGAATAACAGGCATGATGAACACCTTAAAGGTCGACGAGAATATTCCGATTCAAAGCGTGCTTCTGACCAATGTTATCGAAAGCTCACAGAAAAAGGTTGAGGGCAGAAACTTCAACATCAGAAAGAACGTCTTAAACTACGACGATGTTATGAACAAACAGCGTGAGATTATCTATACACAGCGTTCTAAGGTTCTCGACGGTGAGGATATCAGCGAGTACATCAATAAGATGATGAGCGACTATATCGCCTCTTCAGTTGACAGATATATCCTTGATTCTGAAATCCGTGACGACTGGAACTTAATTGGGCTTCGTGACCATCTCATGGGCTTCATCACTGATGAAAATGATTTGAATTATACACAAAATGAGCTTTCAGAAATTGAAAAGGAAGATATAATCAAAACACTTCAGGAAAAGGCATTTGCAAAATATGCGGACAGAGAGCAAGAGCTTACTCCTAAAATTCTTCGTGAAATTGAACGTGTTGTTCTTCTCAAGGTTGTTGATTCAAAGTGGATGAACCATATTGATGATATGGAAGAGCTAAAGCGCGGAATTGGTATGCGTGCTCATTACGCACAGAAAAACCCTGTTGTTGAATACCGTATTGAAGGCTTTGACATGTTTGACGCTATGATTGAGGCAATTCAGGAGGATGCAATTAGACTTCTCTTCACAGTGCAGGTTCGAATGAATGAAGAGCCTAAGCGTGAACAGGTTCTAAAAGCCGAGATGCCAAGGGTGCAAGACAAATCACTTCCAAACGGCGGACGCACAGTGAAGAAAAAGCCCGGCAGAAATGATCCTTGCCCATGCGGAAGCGGAAAGAAATATAAAAAATGCTGTGGCATAAATGATTAAAGACAATATAGTATAAAAGGGGATTAACTATGGCTCAGATAAAAAGCTTTAAGGGATTAAGATACAGCACTAATGCGGGGGACCTCAACGAGCTGGTGTGTCCGCCCTATGACATAATAAGCGATAGTCAGCGTGAAAATTTCATCGAAACTAATGAGCACAATATCATTAGGCTTGAACTTCCCAAGGGGGAAAACGCTTATGCCAAGGCGGGTGAAACACTTCGCAAGTGGCTTTCTGAAGGTTTTCTAGCCAAGGATGACAAAGAAGGCATCTATGTTTATGAGATGGAATTTTCGGCAGGTAAAAAGACCGGCATGAAGGTCAAGGGGTTCATTTCACTTGTTAAGCTTGAGGAGTTTTCAAAGGGAATAGTCCTCCCCCACGAGGAGACTCTCAGCAAGGCTAAGCAAGACCGTTTTAATCTCATGAGTGAAACCAATTGTAATTTCAGTCAGATTTATTCGCTTTATATGGATGAAGATAATAGCGCGTACAGCCTTATTGACATGGCGTCTCAAAAAAATCCGGACGCTGAGATTACTGACGGTGACGGCGTTATTCACCGTATGTGGTGTGTTTATGACGAAGAAATAATTTCAGCGCTTTCTGCGAAATTTTCAGACAAGAAGATTTATATCGCTGACGGTCATCACAGATATGAAACTGCACTGAACTATCACAAGCACCTTGTTGAGCAGGGAAAAGCAAAAGAGGGCGACCTTTCAGGTTATGTCTGCATGATGCTTGTGAATATGGAGAATGACGGGCTTGTCGTGTTCCCGACGCACAGAATTGTTCGTGACCTTGAAAGCTTTGATGCACAGTCGCTTATTGAAAAATGCGGTGAGTATTTTGAGATTTCAACAGCAGACGCAACTTCTATTGAGGAGGAGCTGGCTTCACTTTACGAAAAAGGTGAAAAGGCATTCGGGCTTGTCTGTGAGGATAACAAGTCACATATTTTGATTTTGAAAAACAAAAACATTATGAAGGAAATACTTGATGATAAATCAGACGCTTACTGCGGACTGGACGTGAGTATTCTTCACTCACTTGTTCTTGAAAGAATTTTTGGAATTGATAAGGAAAACATGGCGAATCAGAAAAACCTGACCTATACTAAAATTTTCGCCGAGGCTATTGACGCTGTGAACAGCAAAGTCGCCAACTGTGCATTTATTCTCAATCCCACAAGAGTAACAGAAATCAGAGATGTTGCTCTTGCGAATGAAAAAATGCCTCAAAAATCCACCTATTTTTACCCGAAGCTTATTACCGGAATGGTTATGAATAAATTTGACAACTGATTATTGGGAGGGGTTAAGTAATGGCGCTGATTAATATGATGGAGGAAATCGTAAGAGATAAGCTTGATGAGGTCCTCATTCTATCCGACTGTTGCAAATGTGAAATCTGTTATAACGACATACTGGCAATTGCATTGAATTATATTAAACCGAAATATGTCAATACCCTTGAAGGCGAGCTTAGGGTTAAGCTTGTTTCAACAGAGCGCCAAAATACAATTGACATTGACATTGCTGTATTAAAGGCAATTGAGCTTGTCAAACAACACCCCCACCACTGATAAGATTTTTTATACCGTCTGTAAATTTGAGCAATTCATGTTTACAGACGGTATTATTTTCTTCCAGTATTTATACAATTATCTGCACATTACGCAGTATAACGACCATCTATGCCATAGTACTTGAATTTAACTCTCACATAATGTAACATGTATTCATAAACAATAACATTTATATATGTAGAGGAGCTTTCACATGAACTATGAAGTATTATTAAACGGCATCGGAAGTGAAACGTATTTTATCAGTGAATTTATCAGAACAATCAAAGAAGAATTTTCCCTCGACATTAACAATATTATTTTTGAAACGATCGGTCGAGTGGGAGCAAGACAATTAAGAAGAGTCAATATATATTTTCAAGGCGACAAGGAATTTAATATGCTGAAGAAAGCGTACGCGAATGAGCTTGAGCCTTATTCTCACGCATTAAAGCCAAACAGCATATTCCATAATAAGTTTGAAGAGCTTAATTCTAAACTTCAAGAATTTAGATGCTATAAGTTCGGCGTGGAGTTTTTTGCTTTTAATTTTGAGGATATTACAAAAAAGCAGATTTTATCGGCGGTATGCTCAAAGCTAAATCACAAATATGCGTTTTCTGGTGACGTGCCGGGGTATAATGTTTGCCGATATCATGAGAATAACATTTATCTGTTTTTTAGAAGTGAAAAGGACTTTCAGAAAAACCTTCGCTCAGGCAATATTCCCGCAATAAAAGAAGAAATAACTGAGCTGATTAGTGCCTATGACGCATACGATTATTTTGACACAAAGAGCATGTTTGTTCTAGCGGGAGTTGAGAGAAAGGTTCCGCGCTGTTATTTTGATTATTTGAAGGAAAAACAGTATCTCAAAGCATGGAATGTTTTCTAAAAATATTTATTTTGAAGTGTTAATTTTTTCATATCCCTGCCGATATTACTATTAGAAGCTATGTAATCAAACATAATAAGCCAAAACGACAACCTTTCGGCAGGAGGTAATTACATGAAAATACAAAATTCTACTGTTACTCTTTCATCAGAAAGAAGCTATGCTAAAGAAACTGTAAAAACAGAAAGTCTTAATTTTTGGTCTGATAATGACAACGCATCATCTTCAAAGGAAGCATCCTATCTCAAGAATGATAAGCTTGACCTGTCCCCTTTGTCCGCTTCTTGCGAAAAGAAAACGTGTGGTTGTGAAAAAAAGGACGACGGTATTATTGGAATTTCTGATTCTGATAAGCTGAAAATTGATTTGATTGAACGCTTCTGTGAAAGTGTTCTCGGAAAAAAGGTTAAATTTTCATTTGCTGAACAAATCAATATCAATGCCTCTGAAATGAGCATTTCAATTGACGGTGGCTCATCTTCATCCGACGGCAGAGTCGGCTGGGGCTTTGTTTACAGCAAGCTCGAAAGCTTTTATGAATCAGAAGAAACCTCATTTAACGCTTCTGCTGAAATTACCACGCAGGACGGGCGTAAAATCAGCATTGATATGAGCGTCTTAATGTCAAGAAAATATCAGTCCCAAACCGCCATTATCATAAGAGGTGGCGACGCATTAAAAGACCCTCTCGTTTTGAATTTCGGCACGGCTAATGCTGAAGCAACTCAAAAAAAATATAGCTTTGATATCGACAGCGACGGTGTGGACGATTCAATTTCTTTCGTCGGAAAAGGAAGCGGCTTTCTTGCTCTTGACAAAAACGGCGACGGTATCATTAACAATGGCAATGAGCTTTTCGGCACTCAAAGTGGCGATGGCTTTGGCGATTTAGCATTTTATGATGATGACAAAAATGGCTGGATAGACGAAAACGACAGCATTTTTGACTCTCTCAGAGTGTGGACTAAGGATGATGAGGGCAACGATTATCTTTTTGCTCTCGCTGAAAAAGGAATTGGCGCTATCTATCTTGGAAATGCCAACACCGAATTTTCCTTGAACAATTACGATAATCAAACAAACGCAGTAATTAGAAAAACCGGCATTTTTCTTTTTGAGGACGCTAGAGCAGGTACTATTCAACATATCGACCTTGTTGTGTGATTACATAATTGAACCCCCTGTTTTGTAAGTTTAAGCTTGCAAAACAGGGGGTTTTCAATTATCACTTCAGTGCAACACAGCCGATTCCCAAAAGCTCGACAAGGCCTTTAACAAGCTCATTTGAAAGCGAAATACCCTCAAATCCCTTTATCGCAGTAACCTTCTTGATGTCCTCAAAATAAAACAACATGGGCATTTCGCCTTTGTTTTTTTCAGCCATTGCCTTAGCCATTTCAATTTTTTCAGCTTCGCTGCTCTTCATTCTGATATAAAGCTTTCTGGCTTTACAGTCACTTAAAAAATCAGTGGCGGTTTTTATCTCATCTACAAGAATTTTTGCGTCCTCCTCATCTTTGACTGAGATGCTTCCCCTGACAAAAAGCACGCCTCCGTCAGTGAGAAGCCCTTTTGCTACCTCATAGGTTTTCGGAAAGACCACTCCTTCAATTGAGCCAGTCATGTCCTCAAGCGAAACAAAACACATCTGTGCGTTAGAGCGTGTAGTAAACAGCTTTTTGCCGGTAAGCATACAAAGGATACTTATCTTATCTTTATCCTTAAAGCCGGCTAGCTCTTCTCTTGCGCTTTCAATAATCTGTGCGGCTGTGTTTGCCTTTGCCGCCTGTGCAATATACAAATAATCCCCGATAGGATGCCCTGAAATATATATTCCACAAGAGTTTTTTTCCATTTCAAGAAGCTCAGGCATATTGTATTCTTTCTCAAAAGGTATGGACATTTCAGCAAAACCAGACTCGTCGGCATTCCCAAAAAGGTCAAGCTGTCCCTGAACATTAATTCGGCTCTGTTCAGATACAGCCTCCCATATTCTTTCGTAGTTGTGAAGCATTTGCTTTCTGTTTGAAGAAAAGCCGTCGAACGCGCCACACATAATAAGTGCCTCGACAGCACGGCTGTTAAGCTCCTTCCCGTGCATTCTTGTCAGAAAATCCTGAAGGCTTTTAAACGCGCCATTTTCGCTTCTCTCAGTAATAATATTCCTAATTACTCCCCTGCCCATATTTTTTATAGCAAGAAGAGCAAAGCGAATGCCCTTATCGGTTGCTGTAAATCCCTCAAAGCTTTCATTGACATCAGGGTTTAATAGCTTAACTCCCCCTGATTCAAGCTCGGCGGAATACTCGATAATTTTGCCGGTGCTGTCCATAACGCTTGTCATGAGAGCAGCCATGTATTCTTTATAAAAATGACACTTTAAATATGCCGTTTGATATGAAAGAGTAGCATAAGCCGCAGCATGCGATTTATTAAAAGCATAGGATGCGAAGTTAACCATCTCATCGAAAATTTCGTTAGCAATCTTCTCCGAAACTCCGTTTGCTATACAGCCGATGCAGTTTATACTTCCGTCGGAATTTTTTTCGCCGAAAATAAAGCTGTGGCGTTCTTTTGCCATAACGTCGGCTTTCTTTTTTGACATTGCACGCCTTACTATATCAGCTCTTCCATACGAATAACCGGCAAGCCTTCTGCAAATCTGCATTACCTGCTCCTGATAAACAATGCAGCCATAGGTAACCTCTAAAATCTCCTTCAAAAGCGGATGCTTATAAGTGATTTTTTCAGGGTGATGACGGTTTTCTATATATTTTGGAATTGAATCCATAGGCCCCGGACGATAAAGAGAAATGACGGCAATAAGGTCCTCAAGCGACTGCGGAATAAGCCGCATAATTGTTGCTTTCATGCCTGCGCTTTCAAACTGAAAAACGCCCTGTGTCAAGCCCTTTGTGAGCATTTCAAATACAGGCGTATCATCAAGCGGTATGCTTTTTATATCAAACTCGTGAAGCTTTTTTCTGACGCTTCTGACACAGTCACGAATTACAGTTAGGTTTCGAAGTCCCAAAAAATCCATTTTGAGAAGCCCCAGTCTTTCAAGCACCGTCATAGTGTACTGGGTGACTATCGACTCATCATTTTTTTGAAGCGGAACATATTCACTGACAGGCATTTTTGTGATGACCACTCCCGCTGCGTGCGTTGACGCATGACGGGGCATACCTTCAATTTTTCGTGCCATCTCAATCAGCTCACGAACTGTGGTGTCACTTTCATACATGCTTTTCAAATCTGTGTTGCGAGCGAGTGCTTTGTCGATTGTAATACTAATCTCCTGCGGTATTTGTTTTGCGACCATATCAGCGGTCTGATAGGGAAGCCCCATAGCCCTCGCCGCATCACGAACAGAGCCTCTCGCCGCCATTGTTCCGAAGGTTATTATCTGCGCAACATGGTCGCTTCCGTAACGGTTCACGACATAGTCAATAACACGCTGACGCCCCTCAATGCAAAAGTCAATGTCAAAATCGGGCATACTGATTCTTTCGGGATTTAAAAACCGCTCAAAAAGAAGATTGTATTTTAACGGGTCAATTCCTGTAATTCCGATGATATATGCACACAGACTTCCAGCACCAGAGCCTCTTCCCGGCCCGACTGGAATGTCATTTTCCTTTGCATAACGAACGAAATCCCAAACTATGAGAAAATAATCCACATACCCCATCTGCTCAATAATTTCAATCTCAAAGTTCATTCTATCCGTTGCGGTTTTGGGCGGATTTTCACCGTAGCACCTTTTCAGACCCTCCTCACAAAGACGTCTGAAGTATTCTCTGTTATTTAAAACCCCCTCAAGAATAAATTGAGGAAGCTTAATATTTCCAAACTCAAATTCAATATTACAACGCTTCGCGATTTTTGCGGTGTTTGTCACAGCATCGGGAACAGCCTTGAAAAGCTCTAGCATTTCCTCAGTTGATTTAAGATAGAATTCGTCCGAACCAAAATCCATCGCATCAGGGTCATTAATAAATGTGTTTGTGGAAATGCACATTAAAACCTTCTGCATTTTTGCATCGCTTTTTTCAAGATAATGCACGTCGTTCGTGGCGACAAGCGGTATGCCAGTTTCTCTTGACAGCCTATACTGCAAAGGCAGAATAGCCAGCTGTTCCTTTAGCCCATGATTTTGAACCTCTATATAAAAATTATCCTCACCGAAAATATCTTTATATAAAAGTGCGGCTTCCTTTGCGCCGTCATAATCATTTGCGCTCAGCTTTCTGGCAACCTCACCCGCCATACAAGCCGATAATGCAATAAGCCCACCTGAATACTTTTTCAAAACCTCAATATCAACTCGCGGACGATTATAGAATCCATCGCAATAGCCAATGGAAACAAGCTTGATTAGATTTTGATAGCCCTCGTTATTTTCACATAAAAGAACAAAATGATACGGACTGCTGTCAAGCTTATGAACCTTATCAAATCGGCTTCTCGGTGCAACATAAACCTCACAGCCGATTATCGGCTTAATCCCCTGCTCCAAACACGCGTTATAAAACTCAATAGTAGCATACATATTGCCGTGGTCGGTAACGGCGACAGCGGTCTGACCATGCTCCTTTACCTTAGACACAAGCTGTTTTATTCGGCAAGCGCCGTCAAGAAGGCTATATTCACTGTGAAGGTGAAGATGAACAAAGCTGTTTCCTTCCATAATGCGGTAGCCCCCTTTTTATTTTTATACAAAAGAAAATATCAATCAGCAAAGATGAAAAAATAATCAATATCATGCTCAATGCTTTTCACCAAACGCAAGCGTCAAAATTCTGTTCATTCTATGATTTGCACCAGAACGACTTATAGGCTCTGAAAGGCTTGCCCCAAGCTCCTTCAAGCTCCAGTCCGGATTCTCACGCCTTAGCTGTGCTATTTCAATCAAATCGTCGGGGAGAGAGTCAAGCCCGCTGTTTTTTTCGATTTTTTCAATAGCCTCTATTTGCTTTTCAGAGGCTTTAATGGTCTTTTCAATGTTGGCGCTATCACAATTAACGGCACGGTTAATTTTATTTCTAACATTTTTTAAAATTTTGACGTTCATTATTTCAAGCGAACTTTTAGGCGCACCCATAAAAGTCAAGGCATCCTCAATATTTTCGCTTTCTTTTAAATAAACAACATAGGACTTTTTTCGCTCAGTCTGCTTTGCGGTTATGCCAAGTTCAAGAAAAACCTCGCCAAGTGTGTTGCACAGCATAAGGTCGGGAATTACAAACTCAAGGTGATATTCCTTTAAAGGATCGCTTACACTCCCGCAGGAAAGAAAGGCACCAGCGGTAAAAGCCCCGAAGTGCTTTTTTTTGACGACTGATTTAAGCGGAAAGTATCCGTTATTACTATGAGGGTTAAGCTTGAAATAATCAATAACCGCTTCACGATCTTGAGCCTTATCAATCGAAATAAGATAAAGCGGTGAACGCTTATTACGACTGACGGTTTGAATTGTCACTGCGTCAGTGTCTTTTAGAACTTGTCCTAAAAGAAGAGAAAAACACTCAGCCGCCTTGTCGTTTTCTGTCTGAAGAAGAATTTGTTCACAAGAAAAGCTCTTAGAATACATGAGCATTCCTAAAAGCATTGCCTCATATTCAGATTTCCCGGAGTTCGACTGGATTATTTCTTCTTTTACAGTATATGAAAATGACATATAATCACCTGTTTAGTTTCTATCGTTTAACATCCAAATTAATATCTCTGTGAGAAATTCTTGCTTTAATTGCTTTGTTGCTTAAAAAGCCAGCAATTTTTTGAGCAAATGTCACTGAACGATGCTTTCCGCCGGTACAGCCAAAGGCAATAACAAGCTGACTTTTCCCCTCTGAAATATAAAGCGGAATAAGAAAGTCAATTAAATCCTCAAGCTTCTTTAAAAGTGCCTTTGACTGATCAAAGCTCATAACATAATCGCTGACTTCACTCTCAAGCCCTGTTTTATGCTTTAGCTCAGGGATATAAAACGGATTTGGAAGACAGCGAACGTCAAAAACAAGGTCAGCTTCGGTGTTTGCGCCATACTTAAAACCAAAGGACATCAGCGTTATCTGCATAAAATCAGTTGCATTTTCAAGAAAAATGCTGTTGACACGCTCTTTAAGCAAAGCAGTCGATAGATTTGATGTGTCAATATAATAATCAGCCATCTCCTTTAGAGAAAGCAAGGTTTGACGTTCAATTTTTATAGCCCTGTGAAGACTACCGTGGACAGTTTCATCCAAAGGATGCTTTCTTCGTGTTTCCTTATATCTTTTAATAATTACTTCGTCATCTGAATCAAGGAAAAGAATTTTAACCTTTAAGCCCTGCTTTTGCATATCAATGATAGTATCCTTGAGCTTTAGAAAAAGCGAGCCGCCTCTGATGTCGGTTACAATAGCAACATGCTCTATTTTTCCGTCGGAGCGTGCGCAGATTTCTGTAAATTTCGGTATAAGCTCAGGTGGCATGTTGTCAACACAGTAAAACCCTATATCCTCAAGGACATTGACGACACTTGATTTCCCAGAACCTGACATGCCTGTGACAATTGTAAAATCCATTATGCCTCCTTACCGCTTTCAGACGAGATGATTTCAACCTCGCACTCAAGACTGTATCCGGTTTGCTCATGAACGATTTCTTTTACCTTGTTAATCAAGCTTATTACATCGCAATAGCTTGCATTGTTTTTATTTATGACAAAGCCGCTATGCTTTGTGCTGACCTCTGCTCCCCCGACTGAAAGCCCCTTCAGCCCGCACTGTTCAATAAGAAGTGATGCAAATGTACCGTCAGGGCGCTTAAACGTACTCCCCGCGCTGGGGAATTCAAGCGGCTGTTTATCTTTTCTTCTTTTCATAAGCTCATCCATTCTTGCACGGATAACAGCAGGCTCACCCTTCTCAAGCTTGAACACTGCTTTTGTGATAACATATTCACCGCTTTGAAAAATACTGTGGCGATAGCTTAAATCAAGCTCATCCTTTTCAAATATACCAATGCCACCGTCTTTTTTTACATACTCGGCATTGACTATTACATCCTGTACTTCACCACCATAAGCTCCAGCATTCATATAAACAGCACCGCCGACGGTGCCCGGTATTCCCCACGAAAACTCAAACCCTGACAGACCGTTTTTATATGCAAAATATGCCACCTTTGACAAGGGTGCACCTGCTTCGCACTCAATTGTTGTTTCGTTGAGAAGCGAAACGCTTGAAAAATCCTTCCCCATCAGAAAAACTATGCCGTCGTATCCGTTGTCGTCAATAAGAAGGTTTGAACCTTTTCCAATCACTATATAGGGCACACCGATGTTTTCACACATCAAAACAAGCTCAGCCACACTTGAAGCTGAGTTGATTGATACAAGGCAGCGGCACCTCCCCCCGACCTTAAAAGAAACGTGCTCTTTGAGCATTTCCCCTTCAAGACAGCGACAGCCAAGTGCCTTAGCTTTGTTTATTACTTCGCAGCAATTCTGATTTTGCTCCAGCATAACATGCTCCTTTATGAAAAATTCGTCTGTAATAATATTTACGCCAAAAATGCAGTCGCTATTACAAAACGTCTGCCGTATCCGGCGGTTTTTCCGCCGGATACGGACAGGGCGGCTTTTAAAGCCGCCCTGTCCGTGTGGGAGTGCCTGCGGCATTCCCACACGGCAGACCAGTACTACATCAAAGCACCGGAGTGCTTATTTAAAATACGTTCTTTGATTTGCTCCCATTCCAGATTCAAAATAAGCTTATTTGGAAAGCCAACCACTTCGATAAGCTCAAAGCAAACAGGTGTATCACCAATCTGTTCGCAATAATGCGCATCGGTGTCAACAACAACAGGTATCTCAAGGCTCTTGCAAAGCTCAAGCATTCGCTTTGTATTCTCGGCAGCACCTTTTCGTACCCTGATAGAACTTTCATTGATTTCTATAATTTTATCATATTCCTTGACGGCTCTTAATCCCTTTTCATAGTCCCACTGGAATTCATTTGTCGTCGGATGACCAAAAACATCAATATAAGTATTCTCACAAGCCTTAATATAAGCATGAGTGTTTTCCTCAACGCTTCCCGGGGGGCAACAAGGTCCGTGAAGTGAAGCAACCACCCATTCAAGCCTTTTTAAAAGCCCCTCATAAATATCAACATTTCCATCATAGTCAATTATGTTTACTTCGGCACCTTTGATAATTATAACATCATCAATCTTTCTGGGAAGAATACCAAGGTTTTCAAAATGCCAAATATGCGGTGCATCATCCATTAGCGGGGCGTGGTCTGTCATAGCTATTGCCTTAATACCTTTTTTTGCCGCCGCCCTTGCATTTTCCGCTATTGTTGAATATGCATGTGTTGAAGCTATCGTGTGTGTATGCAAATCCGCCTGAATTTTCAAATAATCATCTCCGAAAAATCAATAAACATCAAATTTCTTTACGGTTTCCTTCTTGTCCATATTAAGCCCGAGATTGTCAAGAAGCTCCTGCGCGGCGTTATAGCCCATCTTCTTCTGACGGTTGTTCATTGCGGCAACCTCTAATATTACAGCAAGATTTCGCCCCGGCTTAACAGGGATTGTCATTGAAGGAATCATTACGCCGAGAATTGAAGTGTATTCACTGTCCATTCCCATGCGGTCATAAACCTTATCGGGATCCCACAGCTCAAGCTCGATAATAAGGTCTATTTTTTCTGTCACCTTAACAGAGCCCATACCAAAAAGGCGACGAGCATTAACAATGCCGATGCCACGAAGCTCAAGAAAATGGCGTATATTATCCGGCGAAGAACCGACAAGGCTGATATTTGAAACCTTTCTGATTTCGACGGCATCATCAGCGACAAGTCTATGTCCTCTTTTAATAAGCTCAACGGCGGTTTCGCTTTTTCCGACTCCGCTTTCTCCAACAATAAGAAGCCCCTCGCCGTAAACCTCAATAAGAACACCGTGACGTGTTATTCTCGGTGCAAGCTTTAAATTTAAAAAAGCTATCAAACTTGCCAGAAAATTCGAAGTGCTTTCCTTTGACCTTAATAGCGGTGTTCCGTATTTTTGTGCCGCCGCGATTATTTCGGGATAAGGCTCAAGCTCTCTAGTTATCACCGCACAGGGAATCTGTTTTGAAAAAAGAAGATCCAATCTTTCATATCTTGTTTTTTCGTCAATTGTTGCCAGATAGGCAAACTCCATTTTTCCGAAAATTTGAATTCTTTCAGCGTTGAAATATTCATAGAATCCCATAAGCTGAAGTCCGGGACGTGTTACGTCATTTTCACTTATCACGATTTCAGCCGCCGGCTTGGGAAGAAAAACCTTCTCAAGATTGAATTCATCAACTAAAGCTTGCAAAGGAACCGTAAATTCTGCCATTATTGCACCTCCATAAAATGCTTGTATTTTTATTATAGCTTATATGAGAAAAAAATTCAATCGTGTTCACTGTAAAATAAGACCCTTTTCTAGCATCTGTTGAGCCGCCAAAAGTATTCCCATCTTTCCGCTTGGATAGGTAATTCCGCCCTGAAGCCATGCGGCAAAGGGTTCTCTTATTGGGGCATCTGCTGAAAGCTCAATAGAAGCCCCCATTGTGAAAGCCCCCGCCGCCATTATAACCTTGCTGTTATAGCCCGGCATGTCCCATGCCTCCGGCGATACGAAGGAATCAACCGGCGCACCCTTTTGAATTCCCTGACAAAAGGCGGTGAGCGTTTCTTCATTCTTTAATAGCACTGCTGTAATAATATCAGAGCGCTTTTCGCCTTTTTGGGGAAGACACTTGTATCCCAAAGACTCAAAAAACCTTGCGGCAAAAACAGCGGTTTTCAAAGCGTTCGCAACAATTTCAGGGGCAAGAAAAAAGCCAAGAAACATTTCCCTGCTCTGATTTAGGGTGCAGCCAACCTCCTTGCCCATCCCCACACAGGTGAGTCTGTATGAGCAAAGCTCTACGAGCTTTCTTTTTCCGGCTATATAACCGCCGGTTGAAGCAATTGCCCCGCCAGGATTTTTTATCAAAGAGCCGACAATTAAATCCGCGCCGACCTGTGTCGGTTCTTTATCCTCGACAAATTCACCGTAGCAATTATCCACCATGACGATAGCGTCAGGGTTTGATGCCTTAACCGCACTGACGATCTCACCGATTTCACAAACGGTCAATGCCGGACGTAATGAATACCCCCTTGACCGCTGAATATAAACCACCTTTGCGTCTTTTGACTTAATTGAAATCTCTGAAAAATCCGGCTTTCCATCGTCTGTTAAATCAGCCTGTTCATATTTAATTCCAAAATCCAAAAGTGAGCCGTTACCCTTCCCACCGCTTATTCCTATAACCTCTTCAAGCGTGTCATAGGGCTTTCCCGTTGCTGAGAAAATTGTATCGCCGGTTCTTAGTATTCCAAAAAGCGCCGTTGAAAGCGCATGAGTGCCGGATACGAAATTATGCCGTACCAGAGCATCCTCAGCACCGAAAACTTCGGCAAAAACCTTGTCGAGAATTTCTCTTCCCATATCGCCGTAGCCATAGCCCGTACTCCCCTTGAGTGACGCTTCGCTGACCTTGTTGTTTATAAATGCACTGAGAACTTTTCTTCCGTTATACTCAGCGAGCATATCAATCTCCGAAAACTCCTCAAAGCATACTCTCTGAGCCTTTTGTGCAACATCAAGTAGCCTTTGGTCTATATTAAAAAAATTATCAGTCATTTACTACTTTCCTTTCAAAAACTGTTTCGTGAAGAACGGGAAGAAATCCTATTTCAGCATAATAGCTCACCCTGTGCGCTCTCGCAAAAAGCCTGACGGTAAAGCCCTCACCCCAAAGCTTGTTGCCGATCCAGTATAAAAGCTCACGAGCATAATGCTTTCCTCGATGTTCGGGAAGCGTTGCGACATGACCGACGAGCGCCGAATTCTCTATAAGATACTGAATTGTCGCCGTTGTACAGCCGTTATACAAAAAGGTTTGGCTAAGCCCCCTTCTAACTCTGTGGGAGGTATCCGTCAGCCACATACCGTAGGTTTTTTCAAGCTCGGGGAAGCTCTCTTTCAAAATCCCATACACGTCATCAAGCCTCGGAAGCTCGTCCACCTCAATTTCAGACAGCTTAATAAGCTCACGAAACTCAAACATTGTCCTATCCTCAGCGGAATATTCAAACAAAAGCTTAGCCTTAACCGGCTCGGTTATTTCACAATCAGCCTCAAAAAGCCTCGGCTTGTTCATTTCTATAAACATAAGCAAATCCTCTGAAAGCTCCCCACTCGGAGTGAAACCATCAAAACGTGAAACTGTCAGAGTCGAATTAAAAACACACAAAAGCGCTTCGGGCTTTTCATATTCAGCGATATAAAATCGGCAAAAATCAAATCCCGCACCATAGGCTTCGAAATGCGATTTAATTCTTAAGCGATAATGATTAAAAACCAGATTTTCAAATAGCGAGCCGTCAATATGAAAAAGCTGTCTTATCATGCATTATGCACCCTTGAAGCCAGTTTAAAGGCAAGCTTCTTCATTGATTCTAAATCCTCAAGCTTTATCACACAGGAAGGTGAATGAAGATAACGGCAGGGAACAGAAATCGCTACCGTTCTCACTCCCCCTCTTGAAATATGAATTGAGCCTGAGTCATTTCCGCCGGCAACCATCGTTTTTGTCTGACAAGGGATACCGTTTTTTGAAGCTTCATCAAAAGCAAGCCTATAAAGCTCTCTGTCATAGACTGTTGCCTTGTCCATAAATGAAACTACCGTGCCTTTCCCCAGTATGCAAACTCTCTTATCGTCTGATACCTCGGGAATATCGGCGGCTGTGGTCGCCTCTAAAACTATCGCTATATCTGGATTAATTGTATATGCAGCGGCTTTTGCACCACGAAGCCCGATTTCCTCTTGTGTTACAAAAGCGAAGTGAGTGTCATACTCAAGCTCAGAATCAATCATTTCAAGAATAACCGCACAGCCCGCCCTGTCGTCAATTGCCTTTGACTTTATAAAGCCGTCGCCGAATTCTAAAAAATCCGCCAAGAATGAAACTGAATCGCCCGGCGTTACATAGTCCCTTGCATTCTCTTTATTCAAAGCACCAATATCTATATATAGCTTTTCCGCCTTGACAGCCGTATCCTTTTCCTCGGCGGTGAGATTATGAACAGCCTTTGAACCGATAACTCCGTTAATTTTATCTTTGCCTACGGATACTGCTCTTCCGAAAATAACACGTGAGTCAACCCCGCCGACTGGGGAAATTTTAAGCGTTCCGTCACTGTTAATATATGTCACAATCATACCGACCTCATCCATATGGGCGGATATCATAAGTTTTTTCTCAGGCGTATTTTTACCCT
Source organism: Bacillota bacterium (assembly GCA_023439835.1). Lineage (GTDB taxonomy): Bacteria > Bacillota > Clostridia > Oscillospirales > Ruminococcaceae > SZUA-444. Next base: position 145,317 of record JAEXUW010000009.1, read on the forward strand.
TTTTAAAGCAGAGAATGTTCCCGAGGTTATCGACGGTATATTCACACTTCCCCGAGATTTGTGAAATAATATAATCCCTGACCTCATCCTCGTTCCCTGAAATACCGTTTAGCTCACAAAGCTTTTTTAATCTTTCAAGCATTACCTTACACCTCCCAGAATAAAATCTGCCATTAGCCTTGCGGTATTTTCAATATCCTTAAAGTCAACTACCTCAACAGGCGTGTGCATATATTTGAGTGGAATAGATGCAGTAACAGTTCTGACACCGCCTTTTGTTACGCCGATTGAATCGGCATTGGTACCAGTTGTTCCGTTCATTATTTCAAGCTGATAAGGGATTTCATTATCAACAGCAGTTTGAATTAAAGCCTCTGACATTGCTCTGTTAAGTGATGGGGCAATACCTATCATTGCACCTTCGCCCATTATGCCGCATTTAAACGCACTGTCGTCAGCGGTAAGAGCAAAAGAAACATCAACCGCAATCGCAATATCAGGCGAAATATTAAAAGCCGCTGTTTTTACTCCCCTTGCTCCTGTTTCCTCTTGAGCTGAAAAAAGTGCGGTAACCTTCATCGGCACACTTTTCTCTTTCAGCATGTCAAGAGTGAGAAGAATTGCGGCGACACCGCTTCTGTCATCAATTGACTTTGAGGAAAAATGACCGTTCAAAAGCTCTCTCGGCTCACCCACGACTGAAACTCTGTCGCCTAGAGAAACAATTTTCGCAAGCTCATCTTTTGAATATCCTGTATCGATAAAGATATCCTCAATTTTCGGAATTTTCTTATCATCGTCAGATAAGTGAGGCGGTATTGAGGTTATAACGCCTTTTATTGTTTTCTTTCCAAAAATATTGACCGTCTGTGCGGCAAGAAGCCGCCTGTCAACACCGCCGCAGTTTGAAACCTTCAAAAAGCCCTCATCGGTAATATACGTAACAATCATTCCGATTTCATCGATATGAGCGTCCAGAAAAATATGTGTTTTGTTTTCCGCACTCCCCGATAATGTCCCAATGACATTTCCGAAGCAGTCAATGTGAGCGTCTGAGCAATATTCACTTAACATTCTGCAAGCAGTTTCAGCCGCAGATTTTTCACAGCCTGCGACGCCGTTAGCGGTAACAAGTGAGGTGAGAGTTTCTTTCAGGTTCATTTTATTCTCCTTATTATATTGGAAATAGATTTTGCAGTCATTTATCTTAGAAATATTTAAAGCATTGATACCAGATTTTTAAAGTGCTTGCCTCTAGCTTCAAAATTAGGGTACATATCAAAGCTTGCGCAAGCGGGGGAAAGCGTAACAATATCACCGCTAACAGCAAGCTCACGTGCTGTATTTACAGCTTCCTCAAGGGTTTTAACCCTGATGATTTTCAGCTGCTTTGAATCATAGTCTTCATATTTTGTTACCGCCTCTTCAATCTTTGGCGCTGTCAGCCCCAGAAGAATCAAAAGCTTGACTTTATCATTCATTGGTTTAGCAAGAGGCTCAAAGGGTATTTTTTTATCATACCCGCCCGCTATGACAATCAGCTTTTTATTAAACGAAGCCAATCCCGCCAATACCCTTGACGGCGATGTGGCAATGCTGTCGTTATAATACCTTACTCCGTCAAGCTCACGTACAAACTCAATTCTGTGCTCTACTCCGCCAAATTCACGGGCAACCTTTATCATGCTCTCAACGCTGACCTCGCCCCAAACAGCGCTTATTGCTGTCAGATAGTTTTCAACGTTGTGAATTCCCGGAATTTTTATTTCAGACATAGGCAGTATTTTCGTCACGCTTCCGTAATCGCAGTAGCATAGTACTCCGCTGTCATTTAAAAACGCACCCGAAAGTGGTTTTTCCCTCCTGCTGAAAGTAACAAGCTTCCCCCTCACTAAATCTTTGAGCTTTATGGTTTCATCGTTGTCAAGATTTAAAACTGCTCGTGAAAAAGCATTCTGGTGCAAAATTAGATTGCACTTTGCGCCTATGTACTCATCCATCGTTCCATGAACGTCAAGGTGATTAGGCGCAATATTTGTTATGACAGCAACAGACGGTGACTTCCGCATTGAAATAAGCTGAAAGCTGGAAAGCTCAACAACTGCAACATCATTTTCATCAATTTCTTCGATTATCGGCAAAAGTGCCTTTCCGATATTTCCGCCTAGATGAACTGTCCTGCCCTGTGCTTTTAGCATTTCACTCATAAGCGTTGTTGTCGTCGTTTTCCCGTCTGAGCCTGTGACAGCATAGATTTTGCAAGGGCACAGGTCAAAGAAAGCCTCCATTTCAGAGGTAACAACTACCCCTTGCTCTCTTGCTTTCATAAGCATCGGGTGATTAAAATACATGCCCGGTGTTCTAAAAACAATGTCACTTTCAAAAATAGCATTTAAATAATCCTCGCCAAGTGAAAACGTGGCGCCTAGCTTCTCTAGCTGGTCATAAAGCTCAGCGTCAAAGCTTTCCTTTGATTTCTTATCGCATACTGTTATTTTAAGTCCCTTTTTTAAAAACAGCTTAATCAGCTCACAATGGCTGACCCCCGTTCCGATAAAGGCTATTTTCTTATCCTTAATCTCATTAAAAAAACGCTCGGCTTTTGTCATAAAAACCCCTCCGCACAGAAAAAAATGTTTATTTACATTCCAAAATAATATTATATCCTATTTGAGGTAAAATAGCAATATCACCCTTCGTTAGGTGTAAAAAAACACTGTACTAAATTAATAGATTTTTTGTGAAAATTGTATAAACTGCAAGAAAAGTATTGTATTATAAAAGTCTTTGCATTATAATTGTATTTGCCGCAGCCTACACTGTGTCCTGCTGACATTTTTTTGCGTTTCGGTTAAAATCACTGACACGCTTTAAAGGAGATTGATACGGAATTGGAAAACACTATCATCCGCCTGAAAGATGTCATCGTCGAATATGACGGTGAACAAATTCTCAAAAAAATCAACCTTGATATCGGTGACAAGGAATTCGTAACTCTGCTTGGTCCGTCAGGATGCGGAAAAACCACCACTCTTAGAATTATCGGCGGTTTTGTTCAGATGGAAAGCGGAGATATTTTTTTCAACAATAAAAAAATAAACACACTTCCGCCTCATAAACGAGAAGTAAATACCGTTTTTCAGCGGTATGCTTTATTCCCGCACCTTAATATCTATGAAAATGTTGCATTCGGGCTGAGGATACAAAAGCTTTCCGAAAAAGAAATTAAAAACAGAGTTCAGGAAATGCTTGAGCTTGTAAATTTAAAGGGCTTTGAAAAGCGCTCAATAAACAGCCTCTCTGGCGGACAGCAACAGCGTGTGGCTATTGCTCGCGCACTTGTCAACCGTCCGAAGGTTTTGCTTCTTGACGAGCCTTTAGGTGCGCTTGATTTAAAGCTTAGAAAAGAAATGCAGATTGAGCTGAAGAAAATTCAGCAAAATCTTGAAATAACCTTCGTCTATGTCACTCACGATCAGGAGGAGGCTCTGACAATGTCAGACACCGTTGTTGTCATGAACAACGGCACAATTCAGCAGATTGGAACGCCTCAGGATATTTATAACGAGCCTATAAATGCCTTCGTCGCTGACTTCATCGGCGAAAGCAATATTATTGACGGAATAATGCGAAAGGACTTTCTCGTTGAATTCGCGGGGAGGGAATTTGAATGTGTTGACGGCGGTTTTGGCAGAAACGAAATTGTTGATGTTGTAATCAGACCAGAAGACATTAAGGTTGTTCCGCAGGTTATGGGCGCGATCACAGGCGTCGTTGAAACCGTAATATTTAAGGGCGTACATTATGAAATGATTGTTGATGCCCTCGGATACAAGTGGATTATTCATTCAACTCAAAGTGAGGAGGTCGGGGCGCTGATCGGTATGACGGTTACTCCCATGGACATTCACATCATGAAAAAGCCGGAGGATGAGTGATGAAAAAAACTAAAGCTCTGGCTACACCATATATCGTATGGATGATGGTTTTTATTATCGTGCCTCTTCTGCTTGTAATATATTTTGCATTTACCACGAAAAACGGTGAATTCACGATTGAAAATATCACTTCTATGACACCGTTTATGCCTGTTCTGTTCCGCTCGATTTGGCTTGCGTTCATTTCAACCGCAATATGCCTTGTGATTGCATTCCCGCTGGCGTTTGTTATCTCAAGGGCAATGCCAAAAAAGCAAAGCACTCTTCTCATGCTCATGCTTCTTCCCATGTGGATAAATTTTCTTCTCAGAACCTATGCATGGATAACGCTTCTTGATTCTAACGGAATAATCAATCATGTGCTGTCTTTTTTCAATCTCCCCACTTTTGATAATATGCTCAATAACCAAGGGGCTATCGTTCTGGGAATGGTATATAACTACCTTCCGTTTATGATACTTCCTCTTTATTCTGTTATGACAAAAATTGACAATAGCATTGTTGAGGCTGCTCAAGATTTAGGTGCAAGTCAAATGAATGTCGTTTCAAGGGTGATTATACCTCTTTCTCTTCCTGGTATTTCAACCGGAATTATTATGGTTTTCGTCCCATCTATTTCAACGTTTATCATATCTAGAATGTTAGGCGGCGGTACTAATGACTTAATCGGCGATATAATCGAACAGCAGTTTTTAGGAACGTCATATAATCCTCATTTAGGCTCGGCAATGGCGCTTGTTCTTATGATTATTGTGCTTCTTATCATGAGTCTGTTTAACCAGTTCGGCGATAATGAGGAGTATATATTATGAGAAAGACAATTTCACGTATCTATCTGATGATTGTTCTGTTTTTTCTGTATGTTCCGATACTTGTTTTAGTTGTCTATTCCTTCAACGAATCAAAAAGCCGTGCAAATTGGGAAGGCTTTTCGCTGGTTTGGTACAGAAAGCTTTTTAACAATGATCAAATAATATCGGCGCTTATTAACACTGTTATTATTGCCTTAATATCATCAATTCTTGCAACGCTGATAGGTACGCTTGCGGCAATCGGAATTAACCGCATGAAAAAGCTCCCGAAAGCTACGGTAATGAACATTACCTATATACCTATTATCAACCCCGAAATAATCACAGGCGTATCGCTGATGCTTCTTTTTAGAATTTTTATGGACTATTTTAACTTTCAGATGGGATATATGAGCCTGATTATTGCACATATTACCTTTAACATACCTTATGTAATTTACAGCGTTATTCCAAAGCTAAGACAAATGAACCCTTTTCTTATTGAAGCCGCACAGGACTTAGGCTGTAACGAGCGACAGGCATTCTTTAAGGTTGTCATTCCTGAAATTCTGCCCGGTGTCCTCTCTGGATTTCTTCTTGCTCTAACATATTCAATTGATGATTTTGTTGTCAGCTATTTCACATCGGGAACGAGGATTGAAACACTTCCTATTACGATTGCCGCTATGACAAGAAAGAGGGTTTCACCCGAAATCAATGCGTTGTCCGCAATAATTTTTACTGTTGTGCTTGTGATTTTGTTAATCAAAAATTTCTTGAATAATAAAAAAATCAAAGAACAAAAAATAAGAAAGTAGGTAGATAAATGAAAAAGTTTCTAACCTTGTTATGCTGCGCCGCTGTAATGTTTTCAATTTTTACTGCGTGCAAAGAGGACTATGCCCCCAACACGAAGCTTGAAAACATTAGCGACTATGACTATTCAAAGCTGAGCGGTCAGGGTATTACCCTTAACGTTGCAAACTGGGGCGAGTATATGTCAGTCAATGACGAAGAGGTTCTTGATGTCAACAAAGCCTTTGAAGCTCTGACCGGAATTAAGGTTAACTACAAGACGGTTCCCACGAATGAAGAGCTTTATGCTAAGCTTCAGGGCAGTGCCGACTATGATGTTATCATACCGTCAGATTATATGATAGCAAGACTAATCAAGGAGAATATGCTTCAAAAGCTTGATTATAGCAACATTCCGAATTTTCAATATATAAACAGCCGTCTTATCGACCCTGATTACGACCCTCAAAACGAATATTCTGTCCCTTATATGTGGGGGCTGACCTGTATTGTGTATAACACTGCACTTATTGATGAAGAAATCGATAGTTGGAGTGCTTTATGGGACGAAAGATACAAAGATAAAATCCTCATGCCAAACAATCCCCGTGACGCTATTGGTATTGCTCTTTTGAAAAACGGCTTTTCACTTAACACAGAAAATCCAGACGAACTAAATAAAGCACTGAACTCGCTTAAAGAGCAGAAGCCGTTGATTCAGGCTTATGTCATGGATGAAATCTATGATAAGATGGAGGGTGGCTCTGCCGCAATCGGCTCATATTATGTCGGCGATATTATTGTAATGTGCGAAGAGAATGAGGACCTTGCCTATGTTCTTCCCAAAGAGGGAACAAACAGGTTTGTCGATGCAATGTGCATCCCCACAGCGGCAAAGAACAAAGAGGCTGCCGAAATGTATATCAACTTCCTCTGCGAAACAGAGGTTGCGCTTGCAAACTGTGAGTATATTGGCTATTCAACACCGCATACAGAGGCTTTTGAGCTTCTTGATGAAGAAACAAAGAACAACCCCGCACAATACCCTGACGATGAGTATCTTGACAATAAAACAGAGAACTTCAAAAACCTTTCAGACCAAACAAACAAGCTCTATGACAGCCTGTGGAATGAGCTGAAAATCGAGAAGCAATCCTTCACAAAATGGGTTGTTCCTGTTGTTTTAATTCTTGCAGTTATCACCGTGGTGGTAATTAATATAATACGCTCAAGAAAAAAGAAAAAGGATAACATATAAAAAGTCAACGATTAATAGAAAGGCATGATTTAATAAATGGAAATCAATAACAAGTTTTTGTTTGACCCTCAGACAAGGGTTGCTCCTTTAGGTATTATCGCAATGGACGGAGCGGCTGAGATGGGAGATAAAATCAACAGCTTCCTTGTTGAATGGTCACAGCAAAGCGGCTTTAACGACGATACTTTTCTTATTGAAACGAGTTGCCCGAGATTTTCGTCAGGCGATGGAAAAGGACTTATTAAAAGCACCGTCAGAGGCGATGACATTTTCATTATTTGTGACGTCGGGAACTATAACATTAAGTACAAAATGTTTGGTAAGGAAAACTCCATGTCTCCCGATGACCACTATCAGGACTTGAAAAGAATTATAGAAGCAGCGGGCGGAAAAGCCTACAGAATCAATATAATCATGCCGATACTTTATGGCGGACGCCAGCATAGAAGAAGCTATCGTGAATCACTTGACTGTGCAGTCGCTCTTCAGGAGCTTCAGGCGATGGGCGTCGCTAATATCGTCACCTTTGACGCTCATGACCCCAGAGTTCAAAACGCAATCCCGCTGATGGGCTTTGACAATATTATGCCGACCTATCAGGTTTTAAAGGCTATGTTCAAGCATATCCCGAACTTCAAGCCTCTCAAAGAGGATTTCATGGTTGTATCACCCGATGAGGGCGCTATCAACAGAAATATGTACTATGCCTCTGTATTGGGAGTTGACCTCGGAATGTTCTATAAACGCCGTGACTATTCAACCGTTGTCAACGGAAGAAACCCAATTGTTGCCCACGAATATATGGGGAACAGCGTTGAGGGCAAGGATGTATTCATTGCTGACGATATAATATCGTCGGGCGAATCAATGCTTGATATTGCTTATGAGCTTAAAAAGAGAAAAGCAAAAAGAATTTTCGCCTATGCAACCTATGCTATATTCACAAACGGTCTTGACGTGTTCGACAAAGCTTACAGCGAGGGGATGATTGACGCCGTATTCGGCACCAACCTGACTTATCAAATGGAAGAGCTTAAAACACGTGAATGGTTCCACGAGGTTGACCTTTCTAAATATCTTGCATACTTCATCGCCGCACTAAATCATGACCTTTCAATCAGTAACATAATTGACCCGCACACGAAAATTCAACAGCTTTTTAAAGCAAAGCTGAAATAATATTTTTGCCGCTTAATCAGTCACTGGCTGACAAAGCGGCAAATTTTATTTCTTGTTAAAAAATGAAGCAAGCACAGGCACTGCTAATGAGAAAGCGCCGGCAATACCTAGCTGTCGAAGTGTCAGCGGAACGGTTGAAAATACAATCTGCAGGACCGGAAGATATATCGCCGCCGCAGTTATCATTCCCGATAATAAAACGGCAAGAATCAAAAAGGGATTGCTCAAATATTTAACGGTGAAAAGGGTTTTCTCTTCGCTCTTGCACTCAAAAACATGAATGAGCTGTGACATAATCAGTGTGAAAAGCGCAGCTGTTCTCGCCACATCAACTGAACACCCAAGTCTCAGCATTGCCACAAAGCTCCCTAACGTACAAAGCCCGATTAATATCCCTCTGAAAACTATCTTTGTCATCAGCCCGCCGCTGAAAAAACCGTCGGTCGATTTTCTTGGCGACTTTTTCATCACAAGCTCCTCGGTCGGTTCAACACCCAAAGCGACAGCGGGAAGCCCGTCAGTCATTAGATTAACAAGCAAAATTTGTGTCGGCAAAAGCACCATGGGAAGCCCCATAAGTATTCCCACGAACATTGTCATTACCTCGCCGATATTACAAGAAAGAAGATAGCGCACAAATTTTCTGATGTTTGAGTAAATTGTCCGCCCCTGTTCAACCGCCGAAACAAGCGTTGCGAAATTATCATCAAGAAGAATGACGTCTGCCGCTTGCTTTGTGACATCGGTTCCTGTCAACCCCATTGAAACACCGATGTCGGCTTCCTTGACAGCGGGTGCGTCATTGACGCCGTCGCCAGTCATTGCCACAATATGCCCTTTTTTCTTAAACGCTCTGACAATTCTCAGCTTGTCGGCGGGATTAACTCTGGCAAAAACCGCAATCTGCTCAATAACCTCCGAAAGCTCATCATCTGACAGCCTTGAAAGCTCCTCACCTGTCAGCGCCCTTGAATCCGACTTCATTATGCCCGCCTGTGATGCAATCGCACAGGCTGTGGTTTTATGGTCACCTGTAATCATGACGGTTTTTATATTAGCCTTTTCACAGATTCGTATCGCCCTCTTTGCTTCTGCTCTGGGTGGGTCGAGCATTCCCATCAGCCCGAGGAATACAAGCTCCGACGTGTCGCTGTCACTCCTCATTCTCTTATATGAAAAAGCTAGAACACGAAGCGAATCCGTCGCTAGCTTTTCGTTCTTCAATAGAATATTATGCCGAAGCTCAATGCCGAGCGGCACCTCCTCACCGTTTACAAGAGCATGACTGCACTGTGACAAAATCACGTCAGGCGCACCCTTTGCATAGCAAAAAGCCCCTTCCTTTCCTCTGACAATAACCTTCATGCATCGTGTTTCACTGTCAAAAGGTATCTCATCCTTTCTGACATACTCGCTTTCAAGCTTTTCCTTCATTACACCCGCCTTAGAAGCAGCAACAAGCATTGCTATTTCAGTCGGGTCGCCTATCGTCACCCACTCTCCCCTTTTAAGCGAGGTCTGAAAGCTTCTGATTCCTTTGGTGTTATATTTTGAAATGCCTGCGTTGTTGCATAACACGGCGCACTTTAAAAGCTCATTCAGCCCGATTAATTTTTCCAGCACTGCCGGCTCAATGCCAAGCTTAATTTCACCGCCGATTCGATAGCCTGTTCCAGTTACATCCAGCTCATGCTTCACAGTTATAATTTTTTGTACTGTCATACGGTTTTCTGTTATAGTGCCTGTCTTGTCAGAGCATATGACCGAAGCACAACCGAGAGTTTCCACGGAATGAAGCTTGTGGACTAATGCGTTTCTCTTTAGCATTCTGCCGACTGCCAGTGCAAGAGCAATAGTAACGGTAGCGGGAAGCCCCTCGGGTATCGCTGCAATAGCAATTGTAATCCCTGTCATAAGCATATCAAAAACAGGCTCGCCTCTTAAAATACCCGCCAAAGCCACAATAGCACAAACCACAAGACAAATAACCGCTAGAATTTTCCCCATTTCAGCAAGCTTTCTCTGAAGAGGTGTATCCTCCTGCTTTATTTCAACAAGCATACCCGAAACCTTGCCCATTTGAGTGTTCATGCCGGTGCTGACGGTTTTACAGCGTGCATTGCCCTTTGTTATTACCGTTCCCATATAAACAATATGGGGGAGGTTTAAGGCATCGGTCTTCCCCGATGAATTAGTGTTCACTTTTTCAACAGGAACAGCCTCGCCCGTTAAAATAGCCTCATCAGCAAAAAGCCCCCTTGACGAAATTATAACCGCATCAGCGGGAACCCTGTCCCCCGCCTCAAGCTCGAATACATCTCCTGCTACTATCCCCTTAGCCGGAATTTCGGTAAGCTTTCCATCCCGCCATACCTTTGCAGTCGGGGCAGTCATATTCTTTAGGGCTTCGAGCGTTCTTTCCGTTTTGTATTCCTGAATAAACCCTAGCACGGCGTTTATAAGCACAATAAGAATAATTGTCACCGCGTCATAAATTTCACCAATCACCACCGAAATAACTGTCGATGCAAGAAGAATCATGACAAGAACATCCTTGAACTGACCGGCAAATATTTTGACCGCACCAGACTTTTTTCCCTCTGAAAGTGCATTCTCACCGTTTTCTTTTATGAGCTTTTCCGCTTCCTCCGTTGAAAGGCCTATATCTTCCTTCAGTGCAATTTCCTTGATTATCTCAGGTGTTTTAAGCATAAACAGCATTCTCCCTTTATTTAAAAAAATCCGAGCCTGTTATTTGGATTTTATTCTGAAAGGACAAATATTATGCTTGTTTTAACTGATACAGACAAAAACAAAACCCGCCGGTTTCACAGCGGGACTCAACTCATTTTTGTATGATGCAATTTCTTAAACTAATTTTTAACGGGGGATATTCAGGCGAATGTATAAAGGCTTTTTTGCCGGAGGAGTAGCCGCTTAGAAAATCCGCAATCCTTTCAATGATTACATTGCCACTCTTTGCTGTTGCCATAACAAAACAGCCGCAACTGCTCTCCCATCCGCATAAAAGCCTTTCGCCGTCAATAACAATTTCAATATTAACATCTTCTTCATAAACGGGGAAATACTCAGCTCTTGCACAATAAGCCTGTTCAATCAGGGAAATTATTCTCAACGTATCACCGCAGGATATATTAAAATTCTCAAGAGAATTCAAGCCTGAACCTGTTTTAGCAATCCGCCAGCCCATACACAACCCCCTTTTCTGTGTGGCAGTTATCATATATAATTATATACTATATTTTTCCATATTACAATATGATAATTATAAAAAATATATTACAATCCGAGATATTTTAAAACCTTCTGTGTTTCAGAAAGCTGAAGACAATACTGTGAATTACCGCGTAAAAGCTCAGCAAGAACAGTTTTTGCATTCTCCCATTTCAAAAGCTCAATTTCACTTTCTTGAAAAAAAGGCATTTTATCAATAGCCTTCTCAAGAACATACACACTGTTAATTTCATTGCTTATAAAATGCTTGCCCGAATAGACTGCCTCATGAGTTTGCTTTTTTTGATATAAAAAAACAAGCTCTGACGACAAAATGTCAAGCCCCAGCTCCTCTTTCACCTCACGAAGAGCAGCCTGTATATAATCCTCACCAGCGTCAACATGCCCTGTGCACCCTGCATCAAAGCATCCGGGAAAGGAATCCTTCTCAAAGCTTCTCTGCTGTAAGAGTAGCTGAGTTTCGCCGTTGATTTTTCTGTAAACCCAAACATGCACACTTGCGTGCCAGTCACCGTCACGGTGAATATCACCTCTTGATTTTGTCCGCCCGGTTTTTGTGCCGTCCTCATTCAATACGTCGAAAAGCTCGTCATTAACGCTCATATTAACATCTCCGTTTCTTGGGATATTATATCAGACAATCCGTTTATATTCAAGCCGAAATGAATTGACATAATAAAAATTGTGTGAGATAATTAATAAAATATCTATATTTCAAATCTATAATTAGTTATATGTACAATATGCTCCTTTAATAATATTTTACTTGACAAGTTTGTAAAGGGGCATTAAAATTCTATTGAATGAAGACGGAAATTAAAAAAGGCGGTAAAAGCTCATGAACAAAAAAAACGCTCGTATTGCTGGAATACTTCTCCCGATTGCGTCGCTTAATTCGCCCTATGGGATTGGCACACTCGGAAAGCAGGCTTATCGATTCGTTGACTTTCTCGAAAAAAGCGGGCAGAAATGCTGGCAGATTCTCCCCATCGGCCCGACCAGCTATGGCGACAGTCCTTATCAGTCTTTTTCAGCCTTTGCCGGCAATCCATATTTCATTGACCTTGATACACTTATTAGTGAAAAGCTTATTACAAAAGGCTTTGTTTCGTCATTTGACTGGGGGAGCAACCCTATTCGCTGTGACTATGAAAAAATATATACCTCACGCTTTAAGGTTTTAAGAAAAGCGTTTGAGAATTTCACTAAAGAAGAGCATAAGGGCTTTGAAAAATTCAAGAAGAAAAACCGCTTCTGGCTTGAAGATTATACACTTTACATGGCTGTGAAGGTTCATTTTGAAAACAAGTCGTGGATGGAGTGGGAGGACGATATTAGACTCCGTCGGGATTCTGCTGTCAAGCGATATAAGAAGCTTTTGTCTGATGAGCTTGAGTTCTGGGCGTTTGTTCAGTTTAAGTTCTTTGAACAGTGGAAAAAGCTCAAAGCCTATGCCAATGAAAAGGGTATAAAAATTATCGGCGATATTCCCATTTATGTCGCAACAGATTCTGCTGATGTATGGGCGAATCATGAACAATTCCTCCTCAATGACGACCATAGACCGACGCTTGTTGCGGGCTGTCCCCCCGATTATTTTTCTGAGGACGGTCAGCTTTGGGGCAACGCTATATACGACTGGAGCTTTATGAAAAAAGACAGCTTCAGCTGGTGGAAAAACCGCATTTCCTTCTCAGCAATGATTTATGATACAATCAGAATTGACCACTTTATTGGCATCGTCAGATACTACGGAATCCCCGCCGATTCAAAAAGTGCAAAGGTCGGGAAATACTATAAAGGCCCCGGCATGAAGCTTATCAAGGCGATTGATGAGGCAAGGGGTGAGTGTACGATTATTGCGGAGGATTTAGGCGCTGTCACAGACTCGGTGCGAAAGCTTATTGAGCGTTCAGGATACCCCGGAATGAAAATTTTACAGTTTGCTTTCGGCTCAGACACCGACAACGAACACCTCCCCATGAATTACACAAGAAACCTTTGTGTTTATCCCGGCACGCATGACAATGATACACTTGCCACAGCTATTTCAAATATGGATATAAAAACAAAAAAATATCTGCTTTCATATTTGGGAAAAGACAATGCCGACGGTCTTGTTTTTGAGCTTATCAGGCTTCTCTATGCGTCTGTTGCTAACACAGCAATTGTTCAGCTTCAGGATATTCTTGAGCTTGACAACAGTTCAAGAATGAACATACCGTCAACACTCGGCGGAAACTGGGAGTGGCGCATTAAGGGGAACGAGCTGACTAGTGAGCTTTCAAGAAAACTGCGCAAGCTTTCAGAGATATATGGACGTGCCATCCCCAAAGAAAAGCCGGCTGTTAAAAAAGCTTTAACCGCTGACATTTCATCTTCAACAGATGTCACAGAGAATGTGTCTGAAAATATTAATTCGGAGGATTCAGATGAACAACTACACTGATAATATTCTTAAATGCCTTGAGCTTGACTATGGAAAAACTATTGAAACCGCAACGGTGGTGGAGCTTTATAATGCTGTTTCAAAATCCGCAATGCACCAAATCAAGAAAACGAAAATGGGTATTAAAGAGAAAAAGCGCGCGTGCTATCTTTCGGCTGAGTTTTTAATCGGGCGGTTAATATACAGCAATTTATTAAATCTTGGGCTTCTTAATGAAACGGAAGAATTTTTGAAAGCACATGGTCTTGATATTTCAATTTTTGAGGATATTGAGGACAATGCACTAGGAAACGGCGGTCTGGGACGGCTTGCGGCTTGCTTTCTTGACAGTGCGGCAACGCAAGGCATTGGACTTGACGGATACGGAATACGCTATAAATACGGAATTTTCAAGCAGTATTTTGAAAACGGCTGTCAAAAAGAGCTCCCCGACGATTGGACACGCTTCGGCGACCCTTGGTCATTAAGACGTGAGGATAAGGCTGTTGTAATTGAGTTTGCCGACCAAAAGCTTCTCGCTGTGCCATATGACACACCTGTTGTAGGCTATAAAAACGGCATTGTGAATACCCTTAGACTGTATCAGGCTGAGCCTTTGAATTCGCTTGACTTTGAACAGTTCAATCAACAGAAATATTCATTAGCATTTGAGGAAAAAAATAATGCCGAGGCTATTTCTGCGGTTCTGTATCCAAATGATGACACCGACAAGGGCAAGCTTCTTCGTATTAAACAGCAGTATTTTTTTGTCAGTGCCTCTTTGCAGAATATTCTTAGCGACTTTAAAGAAAAGCATGGCAAAAGCTTTAAAAAGCTTCCTGATTATTTTGCCGTTCAGTTAAACGACACTCATCCCGTTGTTGCGGTGCCTGAGCTTATAAGGCTTCTGTGCGCTGAGGGCGTGGGCTTTAGAAGTGCATTTTCGATTGCCTCAAAGGTGTTTGCCTATACAAATCACACTGTTATGGCAGAAGCTCTCGAAAAATGGGACGTCAGACTTTATAAATCAATACTTCCCGCTATTTATAAAATAATTATGATGATTGACAAAAAGCTGATGCGTGAGCTGAAAGCAAAAGGCATCAGCGGTGAAGAAGCGTCACCGTATAAAATTATCAGCGATAAAAAAATTCACATGGCTAGGCTTGCGGTATATTCAACCTTTTCAACAAACGGTGTGGCACAGCTTCACACTGAAATTCTAAAAGAATCAACCATTTCTAAGTGGCATGAGCTTTATCCAAACAGAATAAACAACAAGACAAACGGCATAACTCAAAGACGTTGGCTGGCTCTGTCAAACCCTTCTCTCTCCCGCTTTATAACCGATAAAATCGGCGACGGCTGGCTCACCAATCTTGACGAGCTTAAAAAGCTTGAACAGCTCAAGAATGACCGTTCTGTTATGTCAGAATTTGAGAAAATCAAACACTCTAACAAACAAGTACTGTGCGATTATATTGAAAAACAGGATGGGATAAGACTAGACCCCTCATTCATATTTGATATGCAAATTAAACGGCTTCACGAATATAAGCGACAGCTTTTAAACGCACTATCAATCATCGACATTTATTTCAGCTTGAAGGATGGCTCTTTAACTGACTTTAACCCCACAGCATTCATTTTCGGGGCAAAATCAGCGCCGGGCTATTATAGGGCGAAAAGCGTAATCAAGCTGATTAACACCATCGCTGATAGGATTAACGCCGATACCGACGTCTGTGACAAGCTTGCGGTGCTTTTTGTTTCAAACTATAACGTTTCCTATGCCGAAAAGCTCATACCCGCTTGCGATATTTCAGAGCAGATTTCAACCGCGGGAACAGAAGCGTCAGGTACCGGAAATATGAAATTCATGCTAAACGGCGCTGTCACTCTCGGAACCTTTGACGGTGCAAATATTGAAATTGTCGAACAGGCTGGTGAAGAAAACAACTATATCTTCGGCGCAAGAGTTGACGACATTAAGGCAATCAGTGAAAGCTATGACCCCGTTGAAATATATGAGGAGAATCCGCGCATAAAGAGAATTCTTGATTCGCTCATCGACGGCACATTTGACGACGGCGGAACAGGAATGTTCAGAGAGCTGTATAATTCGCTCATGACAAAAACGTGGAACAGAGCTGATAACTACTTCATCCTCCTCGATTTTGAGGATTATATGGAGAAAAAGCTAAAGGCAATTTCAGATTACTCAGATCGCTTTGCGTTCACACAAAAATGCTTTTTAAACACCTGCAACGCGGGAAAATTCTCAAGCGACAGGACAATAAAGGAATATGCCAACGAAATATGGTTTAAAAGCAAGGGCTGATTTGTTAAACGACACAGTTCTTTCACATAATCAATTTTTCAGCATAATATATACCAAACATAACTATGTTTAATTTTATATATTGGAGAATTTTATTATGTGGAACATAGGTTTTAACCGCGGATGCGGCTTTGGAAATCGTTGCAACGCGTTTCCAATTATGACCCCCCAAAATCAATGCGGATGGGGACGAACCGGAAGCCAATGTGGCTGGGGAATGCAGACCGGCCAGTGCCCGAATGTAATGGGAGGACAATGGTCTGCTCCTACTCCATATGGAGCAATGCAATTCCCTGTAAGCCAAGGAATGTATGCTGCTCCTCAACAAGGCACCTGCCCCATAAATCAAGGCATATCTGCCGCCCCTCAAGGCACCTGCCCAATGCAGTATTATGATGACTCAATAGCAATGAACGGCAATAACTACGGGTCATACGGAAGCTGCGGCTGATAAGCAATAAGCGGTAACATGATAAATCATGTGCCGCTTTTTTCTCGGCAATAACTGAAAAAGATACTGTGTTTTTTTGGTTTTATGTGCTATAATAGCTTAAAGACAAAACTTCGGAGGTTTAAATGAACAATACAGATATTTTTTCAAGAATTGACCATACCGCTTTGAAGGCTTTCGCCACAACAGAAGATATTATGAAGCTTTGTGAAGAGGGTATAAAATACTCGGTTGCATCAGTATGCATTCCCCCGTCATACGTTTCGTGGGTGAAAGCACACTACGGCGAAAGACTAAGAATATGTACTGTTATCGGTTTTCCGCTGGGTTATCAAACAACGCAAGTCAAGCTGTTTGAGGCTGAAAATGCTGTGAATAACGGTGCAGACGAAATTGACATGGTTATTAATCTCGGCGACGTTAAAAACGGCAGTTTTGATAAGATTACCGCTGAAATTTCCGAAGTTAAAAAGGTGTGCGGGGGAAAGCTTTTAAAGGTTATCGTCGAAACCTGTTATCTTTCAAAGGACGAGAAAATCAGATTATGCCGATGTGTTACAGACGGCGGAGCTGATTTTATTAAAACCTCCACAGGCTTTGGCACAGACGGCGCAAGAATTGAAGACATTCTTCTTTTTAAAGAGCACATTGGCGAGGGTGTTAAGATTAAGGCTGCTGGCGGTGTCAAAACAAGGGCGGACTTGGAAATGTTCATTAATGCAGGCTGTGACAGAATCGGGACAAGCTCCGCAATAGGAATTCTAACGGCTGGCGTGGCAAAGGACTATTAACGGGGGTGTAACCATGAGTAAAATAAAGCGAGTTATTCTAATTGTTCTTGACAGCTTCGGCATTGGCGAAATGCCTGATGCTGAAAGCTTTGGCGATAAAGGAAGCAACACTTTCAAATCCTGCTATAAAACAGGGGTTCTCGACATACCAAATATGAAAGAGCTGGGACTTTTCAATATTGAGGGTGTAGATTTTGGAATGAAGGCGATTTCACCCAAAGGTGCTTTCGGGCGTCTTGCTGAAGCTTCAATGGGGAAAGACACTACCGTCGGGCACTGGGAAATAGGCGGTGTAGTTTCAAAAAAGCCTCTTCCTACTTATCCAGAGGGCTTCCCCAAAGAGCTGATTGATGAATTTGAGAAAAAGACGGGAAGACAAATTCTCTGCAACAAGCCATATTCAGGGACAAAGGTGATAAGCGACTTTGGGCAAGAGCATATAAAAACTGGTGCGCTGATTGTCTATACCTCAGCGGACAGCGTGTGGCAGATCGCCGCGCATGAGGATATTGTTCCGATAGAAACGCTGTATGAATACTGCCAGATTGCTAGAGACATGCTGACAGGTGAGCATGGCGTCGGACGTGTTATTGCAAGACCTTTTGCCGGAGAATATCCTAATTTCACAAGAACCTCAAACAGGCATGATTTTTCTCTCCTCCCTCCTTCCGAAACCTTTCTTGACAGCATAAAGTCAGCGGGGCTTGATACTATTGCTGTGGGTAAAATAAACGATATTTTTGCTGGAAAAGGAATAACCGAATTTGTCAGAACCGTGGACAACTCTGACGGTATAGCAAAAACTCTTGAATACATTCAAAAGGACGGGAACGGACTTCTATTTGTCAACCTTGTGGATTTTGATATGAAATATGGTCACCGAAACGACGCCGTCGGCTATGCGAAAGCCCTTAACACCTTCGACAGAGAGCTTTCAAGGCTTCTGCCCGCCTTGAAGCATGATGACCTGCTGATGATAACAGCAGACCACGGCTGTGACCCAGGAACGCTGAGCACCGACCATTCGCGCGAATATATTCCGATTTTAATTCACGGTGAAATGGTTAAGGCGGGGGTGAACCTTAATACACGAAACAGCTTTTCTGATATCGGAAAAACTGTTTGCGAGGTTTTAGGTGTAAAAACATCGATATCAGGTGTTTCATTTAAGAATAAAATTATCTTAGATAGTGCTGAAACTGACACAGAGCTTATCCACATAGCTGAAAAGGCACGTGAAAAAGCCTATTCACCATACTCTGAGTATAAAGTAGGTGCAGCTTTGTTATGCAAGAACGGCACAATTTATACAGGATGTAATATTGAGTCAGCAACCTATTCACCGACAAACTGCGCTGAGCGAACGGCATTTTTTAAGGCAATATCAGAGGGAGAGCGTGAATTTCAGGCGATTGCGGTTGTCGGCGGAAAAGATGGCGAAGCAATAGAGGATAAGCAATATTTCTTCCCGTGCGGAGTGTGCAGACAGGTGATGACTGAGTTTTGTGAGGATGATTTTGTCATTATAGCCACTAAGTCGGAAAGTGATTTTGTCAAAACAACATTAGCCGAGCTAATGCCGAATAGGATAGTTCCGAAGAAATGAGAGCACACCTATTAAATAAACATTAGTCATTGTATGGTTGCATAAAAATACCACTAAAAATATGGCTAGTTTTTATAGAGAACAGTTGACATTATTATGAAGCAATGTATAATTAAAGTAGGAAGAGTTTTAATTGTCATATGAGGAGGAGGCATAATTATGGTTTTAAAGAATTGTGTGAAGGCGTTGATTCTTGGGATTGCTTTTGGTATAATCTTAATGCTTTCAATCATAACAGTATCAGCTTACTCAGACGCTGAGAACAAGAATCAACAAGCTGAAATTTATGTTGCATATGAAGTCAACGACAACGGTGAAACGTTCGGCAGTTCGGCAAAGGCTTCAGCGTATGAGGCATGGCCGGATTTGACGGCGGCTGTCGGAGATAACGGGGTATCAGGCTATATCCGGACATCTGAGGCCATGGGCAAGGAGCCTTCATCACCGGAGGAAGCTATAATGATTCAGCAGGAAAGAATCAATAACGGCGACACAAAAAGGATAATTAGCCTTTTTGATAAAGATGGGGTTACCATAATTGATACCTTTACGATAAGCTATGACGATGCAACAATAGCAGAGCTAAGCAATTAAAACGGATAAGCGTTAATTAAACCGTCCTGAATGAAAATTAGGGGCGGTTTTTGTTTTCTATTGTGCTTGGCTGTGGTATAATGTATTTATTCCACCGTAAGAAATATGTAAGATTTATATCAATTATTATATAAGAAATGCCATTTATAATTATCGTGAAAGGAAAGGTACACACATGGATAAATCGAACATTCTGGTTGTTGACGACGATAAAGAAATAGTCGGGGCAATCGCAAAGCTTTTGGACCTTGAGGGTTTTTCTGTTGAAAGAGCATATGATGGGCTTGAGGCTGTGAGGATTTTAAGAGAGAAAGATATACATCTCATTATCCTTGACATTATGATGCCGAGGCTTGACGGGCTTTCAGCGACAATGAAAATCCGCGAGGAGAAGAATATCCCTATAATTCTTCTCTCAGCAAAGACCGAGGACAGCGACAAAATAATCGGTTTATCCATGGGGGCGGATGATTATGTCACAAAGCCTTTTTATCCTCCTGAACTGATTGCCCGGGTGAAGTCACAATTAAGACGCTATATTCACCTGGGGAACTATCAGTCGGATTTTAGAAAAGGCATTCTCACAAACGGCGGACTTGAACTTGACACAGAGGCGAAACAGCTCTCGGTTGACGGCGAGCCTGTAAAGCTTACAGCAACCGAGTTTAAGATTGTCGAGCTTCTCATGAGCAATACGGGTATAGTATTCTCGGCGGAGAAAATATACGAGCGCGTCTGGAACGAGGAGGCCTATTCGGTTGAAAACACTGTTATGGTTCATATCCGAAGAATAAGAGAAAAGATTGAAATTAATCCGCGCGAACCAAAATATTTAAAGGTGGTGTGGGGTATTGGCTACAAAATTGAAAGGCTTTAACAGAAGCGCAGGAACAAAGGTTATTCTCACGTTAATTTTTCTTTTTTCTATTGGCGGAGTATTCAGCGCTCTCAACTATGCATATCTAAATGACGTATATTATAATGGTGGAGAGTATTTAATTGAACCTGATTATATTCAGTCATCAAATCATCAGAACGATGTAAATAATGCGTTTTACAGAGTTTATGATGTTTTTGCTTATTATGAATTATACGACGAGAATTATATTGAATATAGTGAAGAAGATTATAATGATTATACTTATACATATGAAGAAATAATGGCACTTTCCGAAGGCTTCAATTTTGGATATATGTATCAGCGAAGCGATGGAGATGAGCTTTTTAAAAATGTTTTATATTCAGAGCAAAACGGATGCTATTACTATTACGAAAAAGATACCGGAAAAATAACAAAGGGGAGCAATACCGGAGAGGCTGTAACTCTTAGCAACCTCCCGATTTATAATTCACACAGAATCGCCGTCAGCTTTTCTGACGAGTATTTAGCACAAAAATCAAACGAATGGACGATGCGCCACAATTTAACTCTCAAAATTGCCGTGATTATTTCACTATGCATATTGATATCAATTGTCAGCTTGATATGGCTCATCTGGGTAATAGGCATGGGGCGTGACAAACAACTCCTCCCCATGAAGAAAATCAATTCTTTCTTTGTGGAAATTTATATCGCTGTTGCGGTATTTGCGTTGTACAGCTGGCTGGTTTTTGAGGATAGCTTTTTTATTTACAGATTATATCAATCAAGCAGAATGGGCCGCTTTTATGAAACCTCTAATATAGTCGGAGCGGGAGCAGCTACTTCTATATTCGGATTAATTGTACTGTGGGCACTGCTTTCATGCGTGATTATTCTGAAGAATAAGCGCTTAAAAAAGTCACTGCTTACTTATATCGTACTAAAGTGGCTTTGGCAGCGTGCAATAACTTTTGCAGCATTTATTAAACGGCTTATTACCGGCGAAGCTTATTATAATTGCAAGCCCGCTAAAACAATGATTTACAGGGCGGCAGCTTTACTTGGAATTACATTGTTAAATTTCTTACTAATTATTGCTGCAATAGACAGCAATTTTGAAAGCTTGACGCTGTTATTCTTACTGCTTGAGATTAGCGCTGTGGGACTGTATTTTTATGGAGCATGGTTGCTTTTTCGAGATTACTCAAATCTTGAAAAGCATATCGACGATGTTTTTAAGGGGAATTACAGCAGTGATAATAAGCTTCCCGAAAATTCTCCCTATAGTGAGGCTTCAAAAAAGCTCTCTTCAATAGCAAGCGGTTATCATTCAAGTCTTGATGAGAAAATAAAATCTGAGCGAATGAAAATTGACCTCGTCACAAATGTTTCTCACGACCTTAAAACGCCGCTTACTTCAATAATCGGCTATGTTGAGCTTCTTTCTAAAGAGAAAGACTTATCAGATGAGGCTAAGGAGTATATACGGATTCTATCTTTAAAATCCGAAAGGCTCAAAAATATAGTTTCTGATGTATTTGAGCTTGCAAAAACAACAAGCGGTGAAATAAATGTTGAGCTTGAGAAGATAGACCTTAACAGGCTCACTGTTCAAACTATCGCCGAGATGGAGGATAGAATCAGTGAATCAGAGCTGACCGTCAAAACAAAGCTTCCCGATACACCGGTTTATGTTTTAAGCGATGGTAAGAAGCTGTATCGGGTTATGCTTAATTTGATTGACAATGCGCTTAAATACTCACTTGAGAAAACAAGAATTTTTATAGAGATAAAAACAGATAATAACACAGCAATTTTGGAAATCAAAAACATTGCCGGCTATGAAATGAATTTCACAAAAGAGGATATTCTGGAGAGATTTTCAAGAGGCGACAAATCACGTTCAACAGAAGGCAACGGTCTTGGGCTGTCAATAGCTCAGGGATTTACTACAGCCTGCGGCGGAAAATTTGACATCGACATCGACGGCGATTTATTTAAGGCTGTTTTGAAATTTCCAATGATAAGCTGATTTTGCTAAATTCCAAAAGAAATGCCCCACTCTATTTGAGTGGGGCATTATTAATAATATTCTGCTAATTAATAGCCCAACATGCCGCCCATGTCAGTTTCAGTATAGCCACTTGGAACTGCAAGAAGTGATTTGTCACATTTATTAGAAAATTCGGTTACCTTCATTGTCATCTCAACACCTTCACCGATGTAATAAATTCCGACAAAATCATTATTTTTAAAGTAGAAGGTCATCTCTCCGCCTTCGATATCATAGGTTTCATAATCGCAGTTTGTACCTTCAAAATCAGTTTTTCCCTCATCCTTGAGTGAGAAGTACTCTGATGCAAGCGGATCTGTGTCGTCAGAAGCATCCTCTTCTGGCATCTTGATATATGATTTTGTTGTTTCGTCTATCATATAAGTATATCCGTCAAGAGACAGAACAACAATTGACATACCCATCATATCTGTTTTTGCATAAACAGCTTCGCCGTCAGTAGTTGTGTAAATAGTACCTGACATTTCCATGCCCATGCTTATTGCGGACATTTCGTATTCCATTGTATACTCGCCGTCTTCAAGTGCTGTGATGTAGCTCTCAGCGAATTTTCCAAACGTGTGCTCACCATTATTGCTAGAACTGCTTTCGTCTGTTGAATCGTCAGCTTCTGAAGTAACATCAGCTTCTGAAGTAACGTCAACATCTGATGAAGCGTCAGAGCTGTCGGTTGCAGATACAGTTGTTGTATCAACGTCCTTGTCCTCGTCCTTTTCCTTGTCACATGCCGCAAAAATACTTACAGTCATTAGCATCGCAAGCATATAAATTAATACTTTTTTCATGAAATCTCTCCTCCAAAAATGTTTGTTAGCCGGCTAATTAGCCGCATACCGGTCGCTTAAAAATAGTCATCACTTTTATTAAGAAAACGCTAAGTACGAATATCATATTAACATCATTTCTTGATTTTTACAACCCTTAATATAAAATTACGGAATATTTAATAATAATATGTAGCAAGTAAAAATAATAAATGTCTGAAATGACATAAAAAAGCCTTTACACAAAAGAAGAGCCTTTTTAAAAGCTTTTTAAAAACTATAACACTTAACAACGATTATTCCAATAATAATTATAAGCTGACAAACCATGAATAGTGGCACCAATATGTAAAATTTAGCTTTTCTTGTTTTATGCCTAAATATTTTCATAGAAAGGTATGAGCCGAGTGCCCCGCCTGATATTGCACACAGCATTAGCGTGGATTCCGGAACACGCCATGCTCTAATCATTGCTTTGTATTTGTCATAACCGTAAAGCCCGAACGACAGCACGTTAATGACAACCATATAGGTGATGAAAACCTTCCCATTCACGAATATGAAATCGGCGATTTGTTTTAACACACCAAAAAACTCAAGCTCAGTCAATATACTCATCATAAATTTTAAAGCAATCATATATGGGCTGATATCTGCCATGTCCTTTGGTGGTAACAGCCACATATTCCCTTCCGTCTTTTTCAGCGAAGCTTGCCAGACAATACCCTGCCTCGTTGGTGAAGCCTGTCTTTCCGCCTTTTATGAGAACGCCCTCAACCTCTGTTCCATACATTCGGTTGAACATGGTGCTTGTAAGCAATATCCCTTCAGGATGCTGTGGTGTAGACTGTGTAGTGTACTGGTAGGTTGAAAGTATTTCTCGGCAAAGATCATTTTTTATTGCATATTCAAGTATAACGGCAATATCCGCCGGTGTTGAATAATGGTCCTTATCAAAAAGTCCGCTGGTGTTTACAAAATGAGTATCTTGAAGTGAAAGCTGCTGAGCCTTTTCGTTCATGAGCTGAACAAAAGCCTCCTCACTCCCGCAAATATGCTCCGCCAAAGCACAGGTTGCATCAGCGCCTGAGGGAAGTGCAACACCGTACAACAGGTCAATCATTGATGCACTTTCACCCTCGACAAATCCGGCAAGAGTTGCGTTTGCGCGGTATAGCGGTGAAAGTATTTGCGCGGTCATAGTGAACGAAGCATTCATATTTTCTATGTTTTCAACAGCGACAATAAGAGTCATAATTTTAGTCAGCGACGCCGGATATATCCTCTCAAATCCGTTTTTTTGAGCTAAAACAGTATTGCTGTGTGTGTCAACAAGTATCGCAAAATCACAATCCAGTGAACCTTCAGCGAATAGCTTTGTGCCTTCAGCCATAACGGGATATTCAATAAGAGGAACAAATACATCAATTACTTCATCAACAGCGTCATGTTCAATGCTTTGAGAAGTAACCACTATATCGTCATTAACACTATCCTCCGCTGTGACATTCACAGTGTCGGGAACATCAACACTGCTGTTCATATTCGTCACAGCCGAAACAAATCTAACACATCCAAAAATCCCGATAAAAAATACAATCAGGAATAATGCGACTCTGTCTTTTCTAATATAATATTTTTTTCTTCTAGCCGACATAATATTTAATCCTCCGAAGTAATATGATATAATTATGTCAATATCTCAATACAATTTAAGTATAACATCATTTTGTGTCGATAAAGTGAACATTTAATCTTTTCCTCAACAAAATGACCTATTGGGTTGTATTATAAATGAAGGGGTGATAAAGCGTGCCGGATATTTTGTTGCGTACGAACAACAATATCGCTGAAATTTATAACCGCCATGTCAGCACTGTATATAAAGTCTGCTTCATGTTCATGAAAAGCGTTCCGGATACTGAGGATGCTGTTTCTGCAACTTTCATAAAGCTTCTTGAATCTAAAAAGGAATTTGAAAGTGAAGAGCATGAAAAAGCATGGCTTATTGTTACTGCGTCAAATCACTGTAAGAACAAGCTTAAACACTGGTGGCGGAAGAATACTGATATCTCGTCAATCCCCGAAAATGAAGCTTCGCTTGAGGATGATAAGGATGAGATGCTCGAGCTTGTCCTTGCTCTTCCCGAAAAATATAAAGCCGCGGTATATCTGTATTATTATGAGGGCTATTCTAGCGTTGAAATCGCAAGGCTTCTCAGAAAAAACGAATCAACCGTCCGCTCGTATCTTCACACGGGCAGAAAACTATTAAAAATAAGCTTAGGTGGTGAAGCCGAATGAACAAAAAAGATATAAAAACCTCATTCGACAAAATTTCCCCGACAGAGGAACAAAAGGAAAAAATGCTTGAAACAATTATTTCAGCAAATCAAAAAAAGGGCGTCTACTCACGGATTAAAAGATATATTCCTGTTACGGCTGCGGCTGTTTTTGTGATATGCGCCGCACTTATTGTGCCCGATATCTTCACAAAACCGATTGTTGAAAATTTCACGTCAGACAGCACAGCCGCCGCTGATAGTGATTTAGTTATGATGCAAACAGAAAAAACACTTGCAGAAATTTATACACCCTCAGAAACTTATCCAGCCACAAAAAATCCCGAACCGACAGAAGATTTAGGCTATGATTCTTATATTGACATTCACATTGCACAAGCACAGCAGACTATTGTTTTCAGTGGAAGAAAATATCGCTGTGCAACCGATTATGAAGTCACACAGTATGGGCTTAAGCCTGTTATAAGTCAAAGCGACATGGGTGAGTTTATTGCATTTCTTGATAATCCGCCGGTGCCTGAGCTTCAAGACGCAGAGGTTTGCAGACTTAAAGGCTCAGATAGCGAAGCGATAGTACTGGTTTACGACTACAAAAACTGGTATTATTATATCTTTGAAAATTTTGTAAGCTATGAAAAAAATCAAGACGAAAATGCATCTGAATACCTTAAGGTTTTCGGAGTATCCTCAGCCGACGATATCCTCTCAATAACAGTTACTGATTTCACTATTCCCGCAAAATCACTAAGCAGAACGCAAATTTCGTTGTTCTATGATGGCTTTAAGGGGCTTGTAAATTCTAGCGACACATATTTTAAGGCGATATCAGAGTATCCCCGGCCTGAAATTCCCGACCAGACGCCAACTGTCATTACCGATGACAATGGTAATACAATTGGAATGACCACACCTGCATATCCGGGAAGCTCAGCGCTTGATAAATCCGTATGCTTTACCCTGACCTTCGACAACAACTATACCCGTGAGATATGGTATTATCCGAATATTGATTACCTTTCACGGTATAAGCTTTCATCGGAATTTTCAGCTTATCTGAATTCGCTGTATTAAAACTACTTAACGCCCGCTTTTATTAACGGGCGTTATTTTATATCCCATCCGGCGAGAACCTTATCTTTGCTGTACTTTAAAGCCTCGTTTTCGTCAAGCTGTTTTGAAAAAGACGCTCGCTCACCGTTTGAGCCTTCACCCACGCTTTTATATTCCGCAAAATAAACAGTTTTATGTGCTTCAAGCTTTCCCCAATCATGCCAGCCCTCACGTTTTATATGTGCGCCCATCTCGCAATTTAAAAAAACTGTCTTTGCATAGCTTCTCCACGGTCTGCCGAGATATACGCTTTGCGGCGGACAATCACTCGTCAGACGACAATTTTCAAACACATATCCATAATCAAGCCCTTCGGGAGTTGAGGCGGCAGTAATGTAGCCATATGTTTTCTGGTCTTTTGGATTTTCAGCGGCTAAAAGCTTGTCTGTCTTTTTTGAAAAAATCTCACATCGCTCAAAATATGCTGTCGCCCCGCCAAAAATGAAATCTATATCTCCTTCAATATAGCAGTTTTTGTAATAGTGCCGTCCGTTTTTTCTGGGTGAGAATTCTTTCGGCCCTCGAAAACCATTTTTTTCATATGCAGTCGGTGGAAGTGGTGCTGTGAAAAGCGTATCCTGTCCACCTTTAAAGCTACACGAATCGAAAAAAAGCCTGTCGCCATCGGCATATACCGCTAGCGCTTGCCCAACATCACAGCCATGCCCGGCATAGTTTTCAAAGGTAATATTCTTCGCGGTAAAATCATCGGCATCTATGAAGAAAGTCGGCGTGCGAAAGGTTCCACGCTTTTCACCATCTTTCAAAACTTCAAGCGCCGAATCGTCAAAGCATATTACTGTATTTTCACATCCTTCGCCGATAAGCGTTACAAACGGTCTTGTCACCGAAACCTTTTCTTTATATATTCCGCTTTTGACATACACAATTATTGGTGTGTTGTCATTATTAAGTGATAAAACAGCATCACTAACCGATGTGAAATCACCGTCGTTTTCTTTTGAAACTATTATTGATTTTCTCATAATCCTCCACAAAAAACAGCGGCTGTTTAATCCTTTCGGGTTATAAAGCCGCTGTTGATATTTTTTTTACCAGCCGTATATTTCAATAATTTTCTGTGTCAGCGCAGCAGCAGCTTTGTTGTTTGTTGTTTCTGTCGGGTGGAAGGCGCTCGCAAAGCCATCCTCCCTGAGTTGTTTTTCAAGCATAAAGGTATAAACCTTACCGTCACCGGTCTGAGCCTGATAATTTGCAACAGCAAGCTCTATTTCATCAAAAAGCGAATTGCCCATCATGCCCATAGTGCAAAGAATCCTTGCGTTCGGGTTCGCCTTTCTGACCTGCTTCAAAAACTCCACATATGCCTTTACAAACTCCGCCTCACGCTCAGGCTTACCGTTGCAGTAGGTAGTATCATTCTGCCCCAGATTTATCACAATAAGATCCGGTCGAAACTGAGAAAAATCCCAAGCGATTTCTGGGAGCGCAAGCTCTGAGTCAAATTTCCCAAGCGAATTGCCGTGATAATTATAGTATTTAGAAACAAGATGTGACGTAACCTTATTGCCGCTTGAGTCTGTATATCCGGATACGATACCGTATCCGCTGAATGAAACAATGCTCCAGTCCGCATTAAAGGCTTTTGCCGTTTTAAAGGCATAGGTTTTTGTCACGTCCTCGGTTGCTGTTGAAAAAGGAACATATGGGTCATTCACATCTATTCCAAAACCGCTGGTAATCGAATCGCCGATAAATTCAATCTTAAACGGCCTATCCTCCGTCGGATAGATTTCACCCAATGAGGTCACCCTTATATTTTTTATGCCAGCAGTGGAATTTATACACTCTGAAAGCTTCAATACTCTGATGGTAACGTTTTGCTCAGTATCGCTTTGAAAAACCGTGAAGCTTTTCTCCTTCTCGTTCATCAGCGTGTCAACAACCTTTACCCCGTTGACATATACGGCAATACGTGCATAATTAACCTCGCCCCATTTTGTTCCGGCAACATTATCACCCACAAGGTCAATAACCGCCTTTGTTCCGGTGAATGTGAACTCTGCGCCCGATGCCGACATGGCAAGCCATAGAGCATTATTATAAAAGTAGGTTCTTCCAAGCGTTTTGACATAGTCGCCTGTCGCTTTATAGGTTTTGTCAGTAAGTGGTGGTAAAGTAATAATGGTCGTCGCCTCCGTCGTTGTGGTTTCGGGTGTTGTTGTGGTAGCTTCGGTTGTTGTTGTCGGTTCTGGAGTAGTTGTGGTTTCAGTAGTGGTTGATGTCGTCGTTTCAGAAGTAGTGGTAACAGTGGTAGTCGTTGTTGTTTCCTCAGAAACCATCGTATAATCGGCTTCTAAGTGCTGGCCATGGTTATCGGCGGAACCAATAATTGTCCCCTCATTTTGCACATTGTCAACCGCCACATCAACAATATCAATTGTCTGTATCTGAGAACAGCCCGCAAAAAGCGTGCTCATTAATAATAACGAAATAAAAGAAGATAATAATCTGTGTTTTTTCATCTGCCCCTCCCCCCCGCAAAATCAAGGCATATAACCCTAAATATATGCAATATTTTTGTTTATAATACAAAAATATTATACCATTTTGTCGTTAATAATACAAGCAGTAATCATTATTTTTAAGGGAAATTTATGAAATAAGCTTGTGAGCCCTCTTTTGGATTTCAAAACTTTGAAAAGTTTAAGAATGGGTATTGACAAATTTACTTTAAAGTGTTAAACTTTAAAGTAACAAAGCAGAAAAGAGGTACTCCAATGAAATCAGCATCTAAAAAAGTGAATGCTAATCACATATTTTTTTATTGCACAGGATATTATCCGAGTGCTTCTTTTTCCGCCGAAAAATAAGTATGACACTATTTTGTGATCACACAGCGGCGGAAGGTATCCGCCGCTTTTATATTGAAAGGAAGTAAGTTTATGATCGTAATTCTAAAGGAAAATCTATCGCAGGAAACGGTAATGCCTTTTCTTGAAAACCTTGAAAAAATGGGGGTTAAATGTCATTACAGTCAGGGCACTTCAGCATCTGTAATTGGACTTATCGGCGACACCTCAAAGCTCGATATTGATTCTATCAGAGCGAGCGAGCTTGTCTATGACGTAAAAAGAGTGTCCGAGCCTTATAAGGCGGCAAACCGCAAGTTTCACCCTGAGGACACTGTTATCGAAGTCGGCAAAAGAAAAATCGGCGGTGAGTTCTTCAATGTAATCGCAGGGCCATGCTCTGTCGAAAGTGAGGATCAGATTATTGAAGTCGCCAAAGCTGTTAAGGCAAGCGGAGCATCACTTTTAAGAGGCGGTGCATTCAAGCCCAGAACCTCACCCTATGCTTTTCAGGGGCTTCACGCTGACGGTATCGCTCTTCTTCTTCAGGCAAAAAAAGAAACGGGGCTTCCTATCGTTACTGAAATAATGAGCCTTTCACATTATGACCTTTTCAGTGAGGTTGATGTTATTCAGGTTGGCGCAAGAAATATGCAGAACTTTGAAATGCTCAAGGAGCTTGGACGGTGCGGAAAGCCGATACTTCTTAAAAGAGGGCTTGCTAACACACTTGAGGAGTTTTTGATGAGCGCCGAATACATTATGGCGGGCGGGAACACCGATGTTATCCTCTGTGAAAGAGGGATAAGAACCTTTGAGCCTATGACGAGAAACACCTTTGATATTTCTGCAATACCGCTTTTGAAAAAGCTGTCACACCTTCCTGTTATAGTTGACCCCAGCCACGCAACAGGAATACCGTGGCTTGTTGAGCCGCTTTCAAAGGCTTCGGTTTCAGCGGGAGCAGACGGGCTTATGATTGAGGTGCACAACAATCCCAAATGCGCTCTATGTGACGGTGCACAGTCACTTACCCCAGAGCAATTTGACGGCATTATCAAAAAAGTTTCCGCTCTTGTTCAATTTGAAAACAAGATAATGGCATAGCATAGAGTCAGCTACTATTAAATGTTGACACTTTTTTAATGAAGAAATTCTCCGCCTAATAGCATTATATTATTAATCATTCCTTAAGAATATCAAATAGAATTGATAGTGGAGCAGATGTATTATTTAACTATATGAGCGGAATAATAACCGCATAAAAAAACTGAAAGAGGAATGTGAAATGAAGCTTTTTATCGATACTGCAAATGTTGAGCACATCAAAGAAATCAACTCACTTGGAATTATTTGCGGTGTAACCACAAACCCAAGCCTTATCGCAAAGGAAGGCAGGGATTTCAAAGAAGTCGTAAAGGAAATCACAGAAATTGTTGACGGACCGATATCCGCCGAGGTTATTTCAATGGAAGCCGACGGAATGGTCAGCGAGGCTTCTGAGCTTGTTAAAATCCATAAGAATATCGTAATAAAAATACCTATGTGTGCCGAAGGGCTTAAAGCAACAAAAATTCTTTCATCAATGGGAATCAAAACAAACGTCACTCTGATTTTCTCTGCTGCTCAAGCGCTGTTTGCGGCTAGATCAGGCGCAACATACGTCAGCCCCTTTCTGGGAAGAGTTGACGATATCGGTTCTGTCGGAATGACACTGATAGAAGACATTGTTCAGATTTTTGAGCTTCACGATATAAAAACAGAGATTATTTCAGCGAGTGTGCGCTCACCTATTCATGTCATAGAAGCCGCAAAGGCAGGCTCTCATATTGCGACAGTGCCTTATAATGTACTTGTCCAGTGTATTTCACACCCACTTACTACTTCAGGAATCGAAAGGTTTCTAAAAGATTGGGAAAACGTCCCCAAATAAGAACAGCATTAATATTTCCAAATAAAAAAGAGGGCACTGCGCCCTCTTTTTTTGCTATTTCAGTTATTCGTTTGAAAGAATAACATCAATTTCATTGAAAACGATGTTCGGATAGTTTGAATCCTGAACTGAGACTTCAACGTCAGTTGTTATTGGGTTAATTATTGTGAGAAGATCAGGTGTGGTTGAGATTGTTACAGTGACAGTGATGTCATCCGACATCGCATAGCCTTCAGGCGCATAATCCTGAACTATATAATAATCTCTTCCGCCTGTTGCACCGACAAGGTGAGGGACTGAGAATGTTCCTTCAAAGCCCACTTCGTCTGAGCTTTCAAACTGTGCTAGAAGCATGGTTTGAGCTTCGTCGGCATAAACGCTGAAAAGTGAGCCTTCGACAGGGTCTCCTGCCACTGCATCGAGAACTATTACGGATAGAGTTAGGTCGTTTCCTTCAATTGGAGCAAGTGTTACAGGCGTTGTTAGCATGCCCTCTGTAACATCAAAATCAGTGTTTACATATCTTACATAACCGCTTGGAACGGTCTCTTCACTCTGTTCAAGAGTATACCCAGTGCCAACGGGCACGTCGGTAAAGGTGGCTAGACCGCTGGTGTCAGTGGTTTGTTCCTGATAAAATGCCAAGTTGTAATTCAACTCCTTCAAATGTTTGGTTTGGATAATGAATGTCTGATACCCTGACAGTAACATCTGTGCAGGGTTTGCTTCTGTATGGTTGATTAAAAATGAAACAGAAGCTATAACACTTATCCTTATTCAGCGTTACCCATTTCCATTGTCTGAGAGGACTTTGTAAATATGCAGCGCTGATTATCAGCTTATATTTCCCTGAATGCACTACTGAAAATTCCGCCTTGCCTAAACAATTGGTATACTCCGACACAACCGGTTTTCCGCAGGAATCCAGAACGCATACGAAACAGCAGACAGGATAAGTACAATTGCTTTTGCAATTTATTGATATATTACCTTTTTTGGTTTTTCTAAAATTCATATTCGCCGCCTGTTATTAGTAATTTTGTCGAATTTTCAGGGCTTTTACATACTATGTATTTAAAGGAATATTGACACAAGAAAACACGGCATCACCGCAAAAAGCGATAACGCCGTGTAATAAAATCTTATGCTTAGATATCCGTTTTCCAGAGCCCGTGAAGATTGCAGTAAGCAAAGACAGCGACAGGCTTGTCTTCTATAACAGCAAAATCAGCCTCGGGGGCATCGCCGGGATTCAGGCACTTTCTCTGTCCGCCCTTTTCAGTCTGAAGATATACCCACTGAATTGAATGCTCCTCAGTCATGGGGTGAGGAACAGAACCAATAGAAACCTTGACAGTGCTTCCTTCAACAGTAACCACAGGAACGTGCTTTTCCTTGCTTGCGTCAACGGTGTTTGCAACAAGCTCACTCATAGGCTCACCGCAGCAAATCATCGGCACTCCCCCGTCGTTTAGCATTCCGATAAGATTACCGCAATGCTTGCAAATGTAAAATTTCTGATTGCACATACATTTTTCTCCTTTATATTTATTGCGCTTTATTTTTCGCGCTTAAAGCACATGAACCAATCAAGACAGTATTTGTCGTCGTCCGTACTCTCCATTCTTTCCTTCGCAGTTCCACAAGAGCCAGCCGTGGGAATGATTACGTCGTCGCCGGGACGCCAGTCAGCAGGTGTTGCAACCTTATCTGCATCTGCTTTTTGAAGTGCTTGAATAATTCGCTTGATTTCATCAAAGTTTCTTCCAGTAGAAAGAGGATAATAAAGAATAGTCCGAATCTTAGCTTGAGGGTCAATGATAAATACAGCTCTTACCGCCTGAGTATTTGACTGACCCGGCTGAATCATACCGTATTTGTTGGCAACCTCCATTCTGATATCTTCAATCAGCGGGAATTTAACCTCGACATTCTTCTTGCCGTTCCATTCAATCTCCTGAATTTTTCTAAGCCATGCGATATGTGCATACAGAGAGTCGACAGAAAGCCCGACAAGCTCAGTATTAAGTGCCTTGAACTCATCCGCCATAGAAGCAAAGGTCATAAATTCGGTTGTGCAAACAGGTGTGAAGTCGGCAGGGTGTGAAAACAAAATTACCCATTTCCCCTTAAAATCCTCGGGAAAGCTGATAGGCCCCTGTGTTGTCACAGCAGTAAAAGCGGGAGCGTCGTCACCGATTAGTGGCATTCTGTAGGTTGTTTTCTCTTCCATAATAAAAATCCTCCTTTATAATTTATTGGCATTCAATGAATTAATGATAACAGGAAAAATTTATATCTTCTGTGACAAAGTCACACCAACAAGGTATACTTTCATGCATATATAATACCATATATTTCACTATATTTCAACAATAAAAATGTAAAAAAATATAAATAGCTTGAATGTTCTCTGCCACCGTTGTATAATATAAGAAAATTAACAGGTGCGGAGGCTATATGAAATCAATTCTATACGCTTTTTATGGAACAGGCTTTACATTTTTGATGACAACCGCTGGGGCGGCAATGGTTTTCCTATTCAGAAAAAAGACAAGTGACAATATTCAGAGTATATTCCTCGGCTTTGCTTCGGGCGTGATGATTGCAGCGTCGGTTTGGTCGCTTTTAATTCCTGCAATCGGCTTGGCTGAAGAAAACGGAAAAACCGGATGGATTCCCGCTGCGGGCGGTTTTATTATGGGCGGGCTGTTTTTGTTTTTGCTCGACAGACTTTTACCCCATCTTCATCCGGGAAGCGATGAGCCTGAGGGTATTTCGTCATCTCTCAAAAGAACCACCTTATTAATATTCGCCGTTACACTTCACAATATTCCTGAGGGAATGGCTGTGGGACTTTCATTTGCACTTGCGGCACAGGCTGATTCTGACCCTGCTCTGTTAGCGGGCGCAATGGCTCTTGCTGTGGGAATGGGCATACAGAACTTCCCTGAGGGTGCGGCTATTTCCCTCCCCCTCCGACAGGAGGGTATGAAGCCGGGTAAAGCATTTTTGTGTGGAAGCTTATCGGGTATAGTTGAGCCTATTTTCGGTGTTTTGACAGTAGTCATAGCGGGGAGCATTGCTCCTCTTATGCCCTGGCTTTTATCCTTTGCGGCGGGTGCAATGATATTCGTCGTGGTTGAGGAGCTTATTCCCGAGGCTCATTTAGGCGAGCATTCTCACATCGGCACTTTTGGCGTAATGGCAGGCTTTGTAATAATGATGGTGCTTGATGTTGCGTTGGGATAATTTTTGAATAAAAATAGAACGGATATCATGGCTGACAAAAAGCCTTGATATCCGTTTTGATTTGATAACTAAAATTTAAACAGGTCAGTAATTATTTCTTTTCGGCACCGCAAGGGTGTTTTGGTGAACAGTCAAAGCCGGCGTTTTTCATAACGGAATTATACAGCCTGTATCCACCAGCAAGGTTATAGCATTTAAAGCCTTTTTGTGAAAGAATACGGCAGGCAATATAGCTTCTAAGCCCACTTTGGCAGTTGACATAGACAGGCTTGCTATTATCAAGCTCATTAATTCTTTCTCTTAAACTGTCAAGAGGAATGTGCACTGTATTTTCAATGTGTCCCCTTGAATATTCAAAATCAGTTCTCACGTCGAGAAGAGTTATGCCTTCAGTATGCTGGAGTCCTTCAACATCATGCCAGTGATACTGCGAAACCTTCCCCGTCAGGATGTTTTCAATCACAAAGCCTGCCATATTCACAGGATCCTTTGCCGATGAAAACGGCGGTGCATAGGCATGCTCAAGCTCTGTTAAATCATATGCTGTCATCTTCGCTCTTATAGCTGCTGCAAAAACATCACATCGCTTGTCAACGCCGTCATAGCCGACAATTTGTGCGCCAAGAAGCCTCCCGCTTTTATTTTCATAAATAACCTTAATGCTCATAAAGGTTGCACCGGGATAATAACCCGCATGAGAGCCTGAAAACAGAAATACCTTATCATAATCAAGACCGAGTGACTTCGCTTTTTTCTCATTGATTCCCGTGGCGGCAACGGTCATATCAAATACCTTTAGAATTGCCGTGCCCTGTGTGCCTTTGTATGCGCGGTCAAGTCCGCAAATATTATCTGCGGCAATTCGCCCCTGTTTGTTTGCAGGCCCCGCCAAAGGGATAAAATCATCCTCGTCTGTAACAAAATTTTTAACCTCAACCGCATCTCCTACTGCATAAATATCCGCATCTGAAGTCAGCATATGGTCGTCTGTAATTATAGCACCTTTGTTATTAAGCTTTAGCCCCGCTTTTTCGGCAAGCGACGAATCAGGACGAACGCCAACAGACATGATTACCATATCGGCGACTACCGAACCGTCCTTAAGCTTGATTGTCAGGGAGGTATCGTCTGGCTCAAATTCGGTTACGGCATTGTTGAGTATTACCTTCACACCCTTTGTTGCGAGATAACCTTGAACATCACACGCTGTGTCAACGTCAATCGGTGCGATAAGATGCTGTGCCATTTCGATAATTGTTACAGCTAGTCCCGCTTTGATAAGATTCTCAGCCATTTCAACACCGATATAACCACCACCCACAACAACAGCCGTTTTAGGCTTTTTGCTTTTTATAAACTCGTCAATTTTAAGTGTATCGGGAATATTTCGCAATGTGAAAATACGTTCATTGTCTATACCTTTTATCGGCGGGCGCACAGGCTCGGCACCGGGGGAAAGTATAAGCTTATCATAGCTTTCCTCATAAAAACTCCCCTCGTTAACCCTCTTGACGGAAACTGTTTTTTTGTCACGATTGATTGAAACCGCCTCGCTAAAGGTTCTGACATCAATTCGAAATCTGCTTAAAAAGCTCTGAGGTGTCTGAAGCGTCAGAGCGGTCTTTTCCGTTATCTCACCGCCTATATAATAAGGCAGTCCGCAGTTTGCATATGAAATGTACTCGCCTCTTTCAAGAATAATAATTTCCGCATTCTCATCAAGCCTGCGAAGTCTTGCCGCTGCTGAGGCTCCGCCAGCTACTCCGCCGATAATAACAATTTTCATTCCATTCCCTCCAACCAGTTTTAATAATTTATTATATCATAATTTTGCCAATATATCTGTAACCTTGTCACATTTTTTTCTAAATAAATTCCTAAAGCCGTCATTTAAAAATAGTTTCTCGCTTGTTTGTGACGTAATCACTTAAGAAAAGTGCCTTGTGTGCTATACTTTCAAAGTAATATTGTTAAGAGGTGATTTAAT
Organism: Bacillota bacterium; assembly: GCA_023439835.1. Taxonomy (GTDB): domain Bacteria; phylum Bacillota; class Clostridia; order Oscillospirales; family Ruminococcaceae; genus SZUA-444. The sequence goes on from JAEXUW010000009.1 coordinate 181,842, forward strand.
GGGTTTTAAAACAAAACCAACTGCATCAATTATTAAGGACTTATGTGTTGCGTGCGGAAGCTGTGTTCCGGTGTGTCCAAAATCCGCAATTAAAATTATCAGCGGCATTTATGCCGATGTTGACAAAAATTTGTGTATCGGCTGCAAGAAATGTATTAACGTCTGCCCTGCGTCTGTGATAAAAATGGAGGTGTCCTCACGATGAAGAAGAAACACTGGTATGACTATCTCTGGATATGGTCAGCAATTTATCTCACTCTCGGGTTTGTCAATATACTTTTTGCGTGGCTTGGGCTTTTGTGCTTTTTTATTCCTCTTGTCATGTCGTTTGCGGGGAAAGGAAAAGCATACTGCAACAAATACTGTGGCAGAGGTCAGCTATTCGCATTAATCGGGGGGAACCTTGGTTTATCCCGAAAAAAAAGCATACCCGCCTTCATCAAGAGCAAGGCTTTTAGATACGGCTTTTTGATTTTCTTTATTGCAATGTTTTTCAGTATGCTTTTTTCAACATACCTAGTTTTTTCGGGTGCTTCAAGCCTAAAAGAAATCGTTACTCTTATTTGGAGCATTAAGCTCCCCTGGCAATGGGCATATTCGGGGGAAATATTTTCGCCGTGGGTTGCTCAATTTGCGTTTGGATTTTACAGCGTGATGCTTACTTCAACGATTCTGGGCTTTATCACGATGATACTTTTCAAGCCTCGTTCATGGTGCGTCTACTGCCCGATGGGAACAATGACGCAGCTTATCTGCAAAGCAAAGCATAAGCCAGATGATATTTCTGCATAATACTTTCTTCCATTATAAAAACCGGTCGGTAATAAAACTGACCGGTTTTCTTATTGTACTTATTCCAAAATTGTCTGAGGCTGTTCTTGTGCGTTAATCTCGGGCTGAGTCTCGGGAATTATCTGAGGAGCAGTTTCGGGAGCAGGCTGTACATCAGGCTCGGGTACAGGCATTGGCTGAGGTGCCGGAAGCGGAACCTGTGGCTTTGGAGGCTCGGGAGTAATAACAGGATTTTTAACCGGAGCAGGCTGTTCAGAAGCTTTCGCCTGAATATTACTTAGCTCAAATTCCTTTGCCTGACAAAGATATTTCAAATAAGAATTCACCTGAACTAGATTTGAAAGAACGTCACCCTGTTCAAGCTTCATTTTTGCAATGTTTTTCTTGATTTTTCTCGTATTCCTCCAAGTAAAAATAACAATAAAAATCATTATTAATACCAGTGCAACGCTCGCAAACAAACAAATCTTCCCCAGAGTATTAAGCTGATCAAGAAACTCATTAAACATTTCAATAATATTCATTTTGCATTCCTCATTTCATGTAATATTTTCCTTATTATATCACACTTATTTAGAAATGAAAAGGGTGCTATCGAGTCTTTTTCACTTTCGTCATCTGTTATAATTTTTTAGTTCATTAATATTTATTATCAAAGAAAAAGCATAACAAAAAATAATTATTTATCGGTTAAAATAATAACTTGAAAATAATAGAAATTATTTATTGTTTTATGTTGAAATATAAAGCATGTTTTGTTATAATAACATTATAATAGTTAAGGGATGATGGTGTGGTTTTTTCAGAGATTTTCTTTTTATATATTTTCCTTCCTCTTTGTCTTGCTTCATATTTTCTAATACCGCATAAACAGGTGAAAAATATCATACTGATATTTTTTTCGCTTGTTTTTTATGCGTGGGGTGAGCCTGTTTGGGTCATACTCCTGATAATCTCATCTATCATTGATTATTGTTGCGGTCGATTTATCGGGAGAAACCACGACAAGCCTATCGCAAAGCTTGGTGTTGTAATAAGTCTTGTCGCCAATTTGGGAATTCTTGCGACATTCAAATATTCGGGATTTTTTATTGAAAATCTAAACGCACTGACTGGTTTGTCCCTCAAGGTTCCTGAATTTCGTCTCCCCATCGGAATATCGTTTTATACCTTTCAGACTATTTCTTATACTATTGACGTTTATCGAAAACAAGTTGACGTTCAAAAATCATTCTTGAAATTTTTAATGTACGTTTCGCTCTTTCCCCAGCTTGTTGCGGGGCCTATTGTCAGATATTCAGTAATTGAAGATGAAATAAACAACAGAAAATCAACGGTTTCAGGGGTAAGTAGAGGGCTTTCACGCTTTATTATCGGGCTTGGCAAAAAGGTAATAATCGCAAACACCATGGGCTGGCTTGTTTCACAGACGATCGAGTTTTCAATCCCCTCCTCCTTGAGTGCATGGGCGGGAATTATAATGTTTTCATTTCAGATTTATTTTGACTTTTCGGGATATTCAGATATGGCGATAGGTCTGGGTGAAATATTCGGCTTTCATTTTCAAGAGAATTTCAATTACCCCTATGTATCAAAATCCGTGTCTGAATTCTGGCGAAGATGGCATATTTCTTTGGGAAGCTTTTTTAGAGATTACCTCTACATCCCTTTGGGCGGAAACAGACGAAATACGATTCGAAATCTGATAATTGTCTGGTTTCTGACCGGACTGTGGCACGGGGCAAGCTGGAACTTCGTCATTTGGGGAATGTATTTCGGCGTTTTCATTATTGTTGAAAAGCTTTTTTTTGGAAAGCTCCTCTCAAAAATACCGCAAGTATTTTCTCACATATATCTGCTTTTGATTGTCGTATTCGGGTGGGTGGCTTTTTATTTCACCGATTTGAAAAGACTTTGGGACTGCCTGAAAGCGATGCTGTTTATTTCTGACGTTCCGCTTTATGACGAAATAACCTCAAGCGAGCTTATGAGCAGGGTTTTCGTAATTATCGCAGCGACTGTAATTTCAACAGGTATCATAAAAAAGCTTTGGGCGTATATAATTACAAAGGCTGAAGATAGCACAAGGCTTTATGGGCTTGCATCAGCGTTCAGAACAGTTGGACTTGCTACGATTCTGATAATTTCAAGCATTCTTCTTGTCGGTGACTCATACAATCCGTTTTTATACTTTAGATTTTAATTATTAGGGGGAATCTTTGTTGGCAGACCATAATTTTCAAAATGCGATAACCTCTCCCGATAAAAAAGAGCATAGGGTTTCTGATATCATTAATATTGTCGTGCTGTGTTTTATATTTGCGACAGTATTTGTTGTGCTTATTTTTATGAAGCGTGGAGAAGTTTCTCAAACTGAAAAACGTGAGCTTACTAAGTTTCCGGCTTTTTCAAAGGACAGCTATTTTAGCGGAGCATATACGAAGGGAATTTCACTTTATTTTTCCGACAATGTTCCGTTTCGTGAAATGCTTCTTGACACGTCATCAAAGCTAACGGCTATGATGGGTGTTAAGCTTGATAACGTGTCATTTCACGGTGTTGTTATTCCGCCTCCTCAAGAGGATTTTAGCGAGTCTGCCGAAGTCACACAGCCTTCCCAAACCGAAGCCTCAACAACAGGCGACACATCAAACACAACCACCGAAACGACTATCGTAACAGAAGAGACTGTTCCCCCTGAAAACGGTGCAGAATTCATCACAAACGGAATTATTGTCGTCGATGACATGGGGCTTATGCTTTTCGGCGGAACACAAAGTCAAGCCTCACGCTATGCCACAGCAATAAATGATTACAAACTGCTTTTCGGGCCGGATATAAACGTATATAACCTTGTCGTTCCAACATCGGCAGAATTTTATATGCCAAAAAAATATCAGCACTATACTAATTCTCAAAAGGCAAGCATTGATTATATCTATTCAAAGCTAAGCCCTGATGTAATACCTGTCGATGCTTATTCGAATATAGCGTCACACAAAGATGAAAAGCTTTATCTGAAAACTGACCATCACTGGTCTCACCTCGGCGCATATTACGCTTATCAGGCTTTCGCCGAAACAGCCGGAGTATATGCACCGCCTCTTTCAGCTTATACCGAAAAGGTGAAGGAGGGTTATGTAGGCTCACTTTACGGCTATACAGGGAACCCTGTTTTAAAGGATAATCCTGAGGATTTTCACTACTTCCTCCCCCCTAACAGCTATACAACCTATTATTATGACTATAAAAATCTAAACATCTCAACAAAGGGCTCTCTGTTCTATGAAAATGTGGGAAGCGATGCATACTACTGCATGTTTTTAGGAACAGATGCAATACACACAAAAATCACAACCGATGTTAAGAATGGGCGAAAAATCGCTGTTTTCAAAGAATCCTACGGCAACGCTTTTTCAACCTATCTTGTTTCTTCATTTGAAGAAATCTATATTATTGACATTCGTTATTTCAATAAAAATGTTGTTACCTATCTTAAAAGCAACGGTATAACCGATGTGCTTTTCATCAATAATGTTTTTGCAGCAAACACCTCTCTTCTTATCGGATATATTGAAAATCTCAAATATGATAAGGCTCCTCCCCCTGTTACAACCACAGCTCCGCCTTTAAATACCGAACCGCCGGAAAGCACCACTACCGAAGAAACTTCTCAAACACAGCCACCTGAAACAGAGCCTGAAGCAGAATAAAAAATCAGCCGGGGAAGCCCGGCTGTTGCATTATTATCAGTTTGTAAATAGCTGAACCCAGTTATGACCGTAAAAACCCCCTGTAACGTATCCTACTCCGATTTTTCCGTAGCTTGCACTCATTATATTTGCTCTGTGTCCGGGTGAATTCATCCAGCCGGTAACAACCTCCTGTGGCGTTTGCTGTCCGCCGGCTATATTCTCGCCACACGTTCTATAGTCTATGTCAAGCTCATCTAATACCGAGTACCATGTTCTTCCGTCGGGACGCTCATGTTCATTATGAATAATAATTTCCTGAGCTCTAATATTAGCGGCACTGTTCAGCTGTGAAGATTCAGCAAGAGCTGAAAGCCCCTCCTTTGCCCTTTCAATATTAACCAGTCTGACTACTTCCGAAATAAAAGGATGTGAATACACGGTTGGTGCTGTTGTCGTAACCGTCGTGGTTGTAGCAGGCGCCGTAGTTGTTGTCGCCGGCTTTGTTGTGGTAACAGGAGCGGTTGTCGTAGTAGTCGGCTTAGGTGTGGTGGTGGTTGCCGGTGCTGTGGTTATAACAGCTGAAGTCGATGGACTTGTATCGGTCGTAACAACCGTTGTTTCTTCCGTCTCAAGTGACGTTTCGACTTCATTTGAAGTAGACGACACTGAAGACGATTCAGAAAACTCTTCTGTGCCACTGATATCGCTGAGTAAAACATTCATATCTGATTTTTCTGACGATTCAGTGCCACTTCTTTCATCACATGCCGAAAGCATAAACAATGACATAGCTATCAAAATAATAGTTAAAATAATTCTTTTCATAATTTACCTCTCTTTCATCAGGGTTCAACAAACATACTTACTGATGCAATATAATTATACCATGTTACTGTGAAATGCTCAACACACAAATTATTCAATAAAATATGTTAAAGTGTTCATTTTTGATACTAATTTTTCAATAAAAAATGCCGTCATTACGACGGCATAAATGTATAAATATGTTGTTACTTTTCCCAAAACTGCTTATTTAGACAGCTTTAAAGCAAAGTCTTTTCAGCCCTAAAAGCTCAGCTGCGCCAGAAATTGACGTCCCAAAGAAAAGAACCTCTTTCCCTATATCAATAAAATTAACAACAGAGCCGTTGCAGACAGTACTTCCCGTACAAAGGATAATATCTGCCCACATCACTGCGTCGCTGTAAGAATCCATGCCATGCTCGACCGTAACACCGTATCGTGTTTCGCCGATATTTTCAGGGTTTAAGTCAAGAACACGCACATTGAACACTTTTGAAAGATGCTCTAGCATTGCGGGCTGATACCCGATAAGCGCAATTTTCGGATTCCCATAATTAGAACTAATATATCTCACAAGCTCAGCGGCACAAAGCTCAGGCTCTTCGTTCTTACAATGAACAGTCTTGTCGCTTATTCCAAGCTTTCTTGTCACTGCATTTAATGTGGCAATGAATACTGCAAGAGCATGGGGGTCATTTGCAATATCTGCTTCAATAATGTCTGAAAGCGTTTCGCTTCCTGCGCTGGGGGCATCGGTAAAAGCCTGTCCGATTTCCCCTTGAAATTCAGCGCTCAGCATAATTTCTTTCCCCGTCAGGATGGGATAGTCCTTTCGCTTTGTAATGCCGATAGCCTCTTCAGGCGATAAAAGCTTGCAGTTTAGCTTAATAACATGCTGATCTATATTGTTTTCCTCAATTATCTTTTTAAATTTAACCTTTAATTCAGTAAAAAGCTCATCTTTTGTCATAATATCATCTCCTTATAAATAATTATACTCCTATATTTTCTAATTGCAATACACAAATACTCCAACAAAACAATAAAACCAAACAAAAATTATATATAATCATATAAAAGTATGTATAATCAAAAAGCGGGCACAGCTTACAGTGCCCGCAATTTTTAAAATATCGGCGTTTTATCATATTTCTTTTTCAGGCATGAAAGTGATTTTTTTTCAATTCTTGATACATTGGGACTGTGCAATTAGAAATGCTTAGTAGTTTTTATACCATCCTTTAGCGGATGGTTTAATTCCTTAACGCGAAAGTGAATGGTGACTTCCTTTTCCTCGCTAAGCTCAATTCGTGAGATCAGGCTGATCAGCAATTCCTTGTTTGTGTCCACGCTGTCGATGAATTTCTGCATGAAATGCTCTGCATCCATATAGAGTGTGGAGGCTTTTTTGTTTGCAGTTTCCAACTCCTTCAATCTGTCCTGCAACGCTGGTCTTTCCTGTTTGATGCGGTCGTATATTCTCTGAAAATCCGCTTCATCCAGTGTTCCGGCAAGCTTGTCGTTATATACCTTGTCAAGGTGGGCGGTGAGCTTTGCCTGTTGTTGCTGAGTCTGCTTGATTTGCTCTTCAATGCTTGCTCTGCTTGCAGTTTTTTCAGCGACAGACTTAACTTGCTCAGCGCAGTTTTCTCGGTCAAGGTATTGCGAGCAGATTTCCCGCACCTTTTCAAGCACCGCCTCGGTAATGGTATCTACACGTGTGCAGTGGCAGGTGCATTTTCGCTCAGTCGTAAAGCGCTGATAGGTTCGGCAGACGAAGTAGAGCACCTTTCTTCCGCCTGATAGTGTGCGTTCCAAAACCCCCAGCGGATATCCGCATTCATGACAGTAGATCAATCCCTTGAGCAAAAATTCGTGCGTGCGAGAACGGGTGTTGGTTCGGCTGGCAATCATCAGCCCAACCTTGCGGAAGGTATCCTCATCAATAATTGGGGTATGCGTTCCCTCCACAACAGTCCATTCCTCGGGGGGGAGCTTTTTGCAGGCATCAATCTTATAGTTAATTTTGCGAATGCGCCCCTGCACCATATTCCCGATGTAGACTTCATTTTTGAGCATAAACGAGATACGCTCCGAACTCCACTTTCCAAAATATGCACCTTTTTTTGCTAAAGTCAGCTTTGCGTATTGCAACGGTGTAGGAACGCCCTCTTCATTGAGAATCACGGCAATTTCACGGCATGATTTGCCCTCTAAGGCAAGGGCGAATATTCTGCGCACCACCTCTGCGGCGGAAGGGTCAATCTCAATGGTGTTTTTATGCTCCTTCGAAATCATGTAGCCATAGGAAGCCTTGCCACCGATAAACAGCCCCTTGCGCTGTTTATCACGCTTGACGCTGGTGATTTTCTTGCTGATATCCTTGGCGTACATGTCGTTCATGATTGCCTTAAAGGGTGTGATGTCGTTTATACTGCTGTCAATACCAGTGTCCACGCCGTCGAGCAGCGATATGTAGCGCACACCATTCATGGGGAAGAATTTCTCAAGGTAGAAGCCGGTTTGGATGTAATCTCTTCCCAGACGTGACATATCCTTTGTGAGCACCATGTTAACCTTTTTCGCCTTGATGTCGGCAATAAGTCGCTGAAAATCGGGCCGGTCGAAGCTTGTGCCAGAGTACCCATCGTCGATATAGGTGTCATAAATATCCAGACGTTGTTCTTTTGCAAACTCTGTCAGCAGACTGCGCTGGTTGGTTACGCTTTCGGATTCCTTATCACTATCATCCTCCTTTGAAAGTCTAATGTAAAATGCGGTTTTATAGTCCATTGGGTTGCTTATTTTTGTGTACATATTGTACCTCCAATATGCAACCACCCACTTGTGACATGATAACTCTTTTCGGCTTCATTAGCAAGAAATCGTGCGAACGACTGCGCTAGAATTTTATTGGCTTCTTCTCCATTTTCATAATATAGACATGTGGTTTTGACACTTCCTTTTATGTTGTCGTGCTTCATGTAAACACCCCCGCTATATGTGTACGCGGGGGCAGATTGTCCGTATTACTGCATTTTTTGCATGATATATAGGGCATTAATATAAATTTGACTTTTTATTATTACACATGATATAATAATATATTATATATAATTTTAGCATGTAGAAAAGAGATGATTTCATGAAAAAAATACTTAAACGAGTCGGGCTAATTATTCTTTTTATCATTATAACGGTCGCACTGATTGCTGCATTATTGTTTAGAAATGAGCTTCGGTCATTGTGGTCGCTTAAAAAGCTTGACAACTACGGAATGTTTCAAATGACATATTACGGCGATTATGGCTTTGATGACTTTTTAGAAATCGGCGCAAAAAGTGACAGCGATATTGAAGCTTTTGTTACAAAGCGTCTGCTTAAAGGCTTGCCTATTGATTTAGGTGTAACGGGCGATGGCTGTACCGCTTTTGTGACACAAAACAACAATGGTGAGATAATTTTCGGAAGAAACTTTGACTTTACATATTCGCCTTCTCTTCAGGTATTTACATCACCTGATAACGGCTATAAATCCGTTTCAACAGTTAATTTGACTTTTGCGGGATATGATGAGGATAAGCTTCCCAAGGGTTTAAGCTTTGATAGCTTTTTAACTTTAGCAGCACCATATTTGCCGTTTGATGGTATGAATGAAAAAGGTGTTACAATCGCTTTGCTTGCTGTGCCGGAATCGGACGTCACTAACGACCCGGATAAAATCACGCTGAATACAACAACATCAATACGTCTTGTTTTGGATAAGGCCGCTACTGTTGATGAGGCAGTTGAATTGCTTAGTAATTATAATATTTATTTTTCAGGTGATATTGACTGTCATTATTTAATAGCCGACGCAACCGGCAAATCGGTAATTGTGGAGTATTACGACGGCGGTATGCAGGTTGTAGAAGCAAGTGAGAGTTATCAGATTGCTTCAAACTTTATTGCATATAATGACTTAAATATAGGTGAGGGCTATACAGAATTTGAACGTTATAACGCTGTTAAGAGCCAAATAGAAGAAAGTGAAAACGGCATAACAAATGAACAGGCTATTTCTCTTTTAGCAACAGTAGGTGTTATGGACGAAGGTACAGACAAATTACAGTGGTCTGTTCTATATAATCTGACAACCAAAGAGGCCAGCATTTTCGCCCACAGAAACACAGATAATATTTTTCATTCAAAGCTGAATTTAAAATCTTAATTTCGTCACTTATCCTTATAAAAATACAAACAAAGGCACTCTGCATTGTTATTGCAAAGTGCCTTATTATTATACAAAATCTAATTATTAATGCCACAGTAATTTTCTAATTCAATAATTTTATGCTTATCACAATTTTGCTTGAGCATTACAGAAATACAAAACATACCGTTCTTAAGCTCTGATCTGGCAAAGCCTTCATAACGCTTGGCTATTGCTTTCACAGATTCAACGCCGATTCCAGTTCCCTCATGCTTTGTTGATATATACACACCGTCCTTATCGGTTCTTATTTCATTTTCATATGTATTATCAACTGTAATTAAAACACGTTCATTTTCAACTTGACCTCGCAAAACAATTTTGCGGTCAAGTGTTTTTTGCGCCTTGCAAGCATATATTGCGTTTTCAAGAAGATTCCCCCATATGACGCAAAAGTCGCTGTCTGAGATGCTGATTTTTGCGGGAATATCAAGCTTCACATCAAATTCTATTTTATTCTCTTTTGCCAGCTGTTCAAAATATAAAATCAACATATTTATGGTGTAATGCTCACAAAAAACAATCGAATTATCCTCGGGCAGGGTGCTTATAAACGAGTTTAAATACTCCCTGAGTCCGTCATAATCCTTTTTATCCGAATACCCCGAAATCAGCGTGATATGATGACGCAAATCATGCTTGGCTCTTCGTGCCTCTGCAACACGCTCACGCAGGTTTTCATATTGAAGCGATTGCATTGCCAACTGATGATTTTTTGCTTCAAGCTCAATGTTTCTAACGTTCTCATGCACCATTCTGACAATGACACAATAAACCAAAAAAGCCCCCAGATTAATTATTAAAAGCAAAATTGTATTTCTAGGGTTAAGTGCAATTTCAAGGCTTGTCAGTGACTTGCTATACAAGCTGTATTGTGTAATTATATGAAAGGTTGAAGGAATAAGCCACAAATAACGCCAGCGAAGACCGTTCACATCATGCTCAACCGCCTGAGAAAGCTGTTTTTTTATGTAAATAAAAAGTGGTGTCAAAATCAAAAGCTGGGCAATAGCTGTCAGCATCGAAAACGACCATCGATACGTCTGAAGCGCAAGCTTTGGAAAGATCATTCCTTCAATGCACTTTGAAGCTATTACTATAAAATTGTTGAAATGCGATAGCATGAGGAGTATAAAAAGCGTTTTCCCCAAATCAGCTTTTATTACTAGAAAATAAAAGAAGATATAAACCAAGGTGCTGATAACGCTGACTATGCCCTTGTTTTCGCCAGCAAAAAAACACGCCCATATTCCAAGCCAAAGCTGAACAATGGTCGCCGCACCGATTATTCCGACAGTGCCTTTTTTTGAAAAACGAAGCCTGTTCCTGAATGTATAAAGAGCAAGAACCATACTAGGTAAAAAGTTTAGCATTGAATACAGAATAATTTCAAACACACTCAAAACTGAAAGCTTCACCTTCTCATATCACCTCGTAATTTATCAAACAAAAAGCCGTTATAGGTGGCTTCACTTTCCTTTGCTCTTCTGCGACTTATCGGGGCAAACAAACCATTACTCATCACGAAAACATCTTTCCCAACACTTGAAACCTCATAAAGATTGACTATTACGCCCTTTGCGCAAACCAAAAGAAAAGGATAATCACAAATAAGCTTTTCAAATTCAGCCTGTGGAAGTCGTGTTTTTATATCATCGCCTTTTTTTGTATGTATTAAAATTGTATGATTATAATACTCTGAAAAAATAATATTGCGAAGAATCAACGTTTGACCATCGGGGAGAGTTGTGTATCTAAGAAGCTCATAATCCTCAGGATTAATTTTTTGTATCATAGCGCTTATTGCGTCACTTGTGACAGGCTTTAAAAGATAATAACTGGCACTCACCGAATAGCTTTCACTAGCGAAATCATTGCTTGTCGTGCAAAATACAAGCTTGACATTTATATCGGTTTCACGCACTTTTCGAGCAACCTCAACGCCTGAAATCCCATTCATATACATATCTAAAACGATAATATCATATTTTCCTTCATTCCACGAGTTGAGAAATTCTTCACCGCTCAAAAACGAATCCACTGTGTCAATATTCAAGTTCAGCTTATTAAATGCGTCAGCAATCATATCCGCCAAAAGCTCTGTTTCCAAAGGCTGGTCATCTACGAGTGCAATTCTCATAATAGCCTCCCATAGTAATATTTTCTTTAAATTATACTATAATGAAGCATCAATGTAAAGGTTTTTTGCTGTCATTTTACCGTTTGAGTAAAAAAATAACCGTTTGAGTAACGGTAAAGGAAGCTTTTACTCCAATGCTATTCCCTTGCTCTTCATTTTTCAGGTGTATATTTCTAATAAGCGTCTCCCGATACATACGACCTTGAAATGTTCAGCTTATCGGCGACTTCTCTTTGAGTCAATGGGCGACAACCGTAAAGCCCATAGCGAAGCCTAATAATTTTAGCTTCCCTTTCATCAAGACATTCCTCAATGAACTTATAAAGCTGTTCAGATTTTATAATAAGATCAACCTTCTCAATCATGCACCCTGAATCAGTTACAATATCCATTAGAGTAAGCTGGTTCCCGTCTTTATCGGTATCAATCGACTCCTCAAAATGAACCTCTGTTGAAATTTTCTTCATAGACCTAAAATGCATGAGTATTTCATTTTCAATGCATTTGCTAGCATAGGTAGCAAACCTGGTCCCCTTCTTATAGTCGAAGGTTGAAACAGCTTTAATCAGCCCGATTGTTCCGATTGAAATCAGATCATCCTGATCCTTTGTGTTTGAGTAATACTTTTTTATGATGTGAGCAACCAGTCTGAGATTATGCTCAATAAGCTTATCTCTTGCTTTGTCATCGCCGTTTTCCATCAAAACAAAGCATTCCCTCTCATCCTTTCCCGAAAGAGGCTTGGGGAATACCCCGTTTCCCTCAAGATGAAGCGCAAGATAAAGAAGATTTGAAAGCGCAAGACTGATAATATTTGAAAACATCCCTATCCCTCCCGACAATACAGTATTATAATATATATATGCCTGCGGACGATTTGTCTATACGGGGAAAATAAAACATACAGGTTGTTTTAATAGCATGAATATGATATAATATAAGCAGATACAGAACGTAGTAAAGGAGGACTCATTTTGCCGTCAACACTGATGCTGGTTTCTGTTGTAATTCTCGGAAGCGTATTATTTAATAAGATATCAGGAAAAATCGGTATTCCAATGCTTCTAGCGTTTATCATAATGGGAATGCTGTTTGGAACAGACGGACTTTTAAAGATTGATTTTGATAATTTTCAATTTGCAAAACAGGTATGCTCTGTTGCTTTGATTTCTATAATTTTTTACGGAGGATTCGGTACAAGGTGGAGTGAGGCTAAAAAAGTTGCTGGCAAGTCACTTCTCTTGTCATCGGCGGGTGTTCTTCTGACGGCTTTTCTGACCGGATTTTTTTGCCACCTTGTGCTCGGGTTTGAGCTTCTTGAGGGGCTTCTAATAGGCTCAGTTTTAAGCTCAACCGATGCGGCGTCGGTGTTTTCAATACTGCGTTCAAAAAAACTCAACCTAAAATACGGCACAGCATCTATTCTTGAACTTGAAAGCGGAAGCAACGATCCCTGGGCTTATATGTTAACAATTATAATTTTGTCTGTAATGAACGGTAACAACAGCTCGGGATTTATCGCATACACCATTTTTGCTCAGATTTTTTTCGGCATTCTCTTTGGCGTAACCATTTCAGTCGGGGCTGTATTTATGCTTCGATATATAAAATGCGAAACGTCAGGCTTTGACATGCTTCTGGTAGTTGCTATTGCGCTTTTATCCTATGCCGTTCCGGCGTCAGTGGGCGGCAATGGTTATCTAAGCGCCTATATTGTCGGAATTGTTCTTGGAAATGTTAAAATCCCCAACAAAAAGCCTCTTGTAAACTTTTTTGACGGAATTACAGGCTTCTCACAGATTCTTATATTCTTTTTGCTGGGCCTTCTTGCATTCCCCTCTCAAATGCCGAAGATATTAATACCCTCAATACTTATTATGCTTTTCTTAACTTTTATCGCAAGACCCCTGGTCGTCGCAGCATTAATGAAGCCCTTTAAATCGCCTTTGAACCAGCAGGCTGTTATTGCCTGGTCTGGGCTTAGGGGCGCAACGTCAATTGTATTTGCGATTATGGCAACAGTCGGAGACGCATATACAAAAAACGACGTTTTTCATATCGTTTTTTGTATTGTTTTAATTTCTATTGCTGTCCAAGGCTCACTTCTCCCCATTATATCAAGAAAGCTCTCTATGATTGACAACAACGAAAATGTAATGCGAACCTTCAACGATTACAGCGACGAAACTGAAATACAGTTTATTCGCCTAAATATTAGGGAGGACAGCGATTGGGCGGGAAAGAAAGTGCGTGACCTTGTTCTTCCACATGAGATTCGCATTGTAATGGTAATCCGTGAGAAGCAAAAAATAATTCCTGTCGGAAAAACTGATATTCTCCCTCATGATATACTTGTTCTAAGCGCCGCCGGCTTTTATGACGACAGCACGTTTGTATTGAGTGAGCTTTCTATCTCACAATCACATGAATGGTGCGGAAGGGCAATTGCTGATATTTCAATGCCAAAGGATACACTTATCGTGATGATAAAAAGAAACGGAAAAACACTCATTCCCAGCGGAAACATTAAAATTAAGCTCAATGATATTCTGGTAATAACTTCTAGCATATAATATCTCTCAAGCTTGACCATAAAATTAATTAAAACCCCTCTGGAATAGATCCAGAGGGGTTTTTATTTTGATTACTTATATGAACAACAATAATCGGCATATTTTTCGACGATTATTTTAAAGCTTGAATTTTCAGGGACGATAAAGCTTTCGCCTTCTTTATAGAGTGCGAATTCACTTTCGCCCTTTTGCATGATTTTCATCTCGCCGCCGATAACCTCCATAAGCTCCTCCGCTGCGGTTCCGAATTCATATTCACCGGGGAGAATGAAGCCAAGAGTTTTCTTCATTCCGTCCTCAAACAGAACAGTCCTGCTTGTTACCTTGCCGTCATAATATACATTTGCCTTTTTAACCACAGACACATTTTTAAATTCCATGTTTTATTCCCCTTAAACAATAATTATTTTAATAGAATATTTGCCTGAATTGACTTTCCGCCTGAATATTCAAATTCAACCGTGATTGTATAGCCAGTAGCATCGATAAATGCAAACATACAGTTTTCCTCATCCTGCTCAATCGGCTGAATACTGTCGCCGAAATAGGTTTTCATCTGTGAATATGTCATTCCGACAATAACATCATTTGTGACTTTTCCGCCTTCTTTTACGATAATTGCCGAAAGAGGCTGATTTAACACATTTAAATCATCATCAACAGCAATGACAAAATCAATGCTTGGACATACATCGTAATTATATATTGTATAACCGCCGTTTAAATAACCATAGTCGGAATACTGCCCCCCAAGCCTGTCAACAAGCTGAGTTGAAGAAAGCCCGATTAGTGCTGAGGCAGGGTCTGTTATCGGCTGTACTGCTTCTGAACTGTCCGAAGAGCTTTCAGACGACGAATCTGTGTTTGAGCTTTCATCGGCGAAAGAATTATCGTCTATACTACTGCTGTCGCCAGAAGAATCCCCAGACTCTGAGCTTTGTGACGATGTTAATACTCCCCCTGAATTTCTTATCTCCGGCTCAGTACGTCCGTTTAAAAGAATAAATACGCAAACAATCAAAACAAAAAGTGCTATTACCAAAACCACAGAAAGTACCATAACCTGTTTTTGCTTCGCTTTCCTCTTCGCCATACC
Organism: Bacillota bacterium; assembly: GCA_023439835.1. Taxonomy (GTDB): domain Bacteria; phylum Bacillota; class Clostridia; order Oscillospirales; family Ruminococcaceae; genus SZUA-444. The sequence continues at coordinate 197,194 of JAEXUW010000009.1, forward strand.
GATTCCCCTTTAATTTAGATAGATTAATTATACATTTTAAAGGGTGTTTTGTCAATAAAAGTCGCAATTTGTATTCTATGCTTTCTTTGAAGAAAGCTGTGGAACAACCCCGATAATTAATGCTACAATTGCTGTTATTATTATTTCGGGAATCATATAAAGCCCGTTGTAAAAAACAGAATATATTACAGTAAGCGATTTCCCAGAATAGGTTTCAAGAATTTTTTCGCCGATAGCGTAAAATTTCTCCTGTGAAAAATACCACTGTGCCCACTGGCCGAAAAACAAAATTCCTGAAATAATGTGACATATATATCTTAACAGCAAAGCGATAACCGAACCTAAGCACAATGAAAATGGACGTGAAAATCTCGTGTTTCTTAATACTCCGCCGAAGCCAAGCATTGAGTATGCCAAAATATAGTCAATCAAGCAAATAAGAATCGCCTTCCAGATAGCAACCTGACCATCTCCTGGAAGGAAAAAAACCGAAACTGTCTTGAACCCGACAATTATCTGAAGAATACTTCCGGTAAAAGCTGAAAAAAGCCCCCATGCCGTTCCATATCTGAAAGCAATAATTATTATCGGAAGCATGCTGACAATGGTTACTCCCCCGCCGAAGGGCAACTCGAACGGTTTGAAGATGGACAGAACTGTGGCTATTCCTATTAGCATTGCTGTTTCGACAAGGCGCTGTGTTTTTGACGCTGACATAAAATCTCTTCCTTTCATATTTAAGGACAAGTCAAATAAAAAAACCGCCGACAAAAAGCCTGCGGTATAATATCAGATATTATCCTACGCTGGCATTATCCAGATCAGGTTACGGGTCGAAGCATACGCTTCCTCTCAGCCTAAAAAGCTCCCCTTTAATAAATTAATACATTCGGATTATACCACTAATATTCAAATCCGTCAATAATACAATAGAACTTTTGCAAAACAGACAATACAACTTAAACGTTTCATATATTTTTTGTTCATTTTATTTTTAAATTTTTGTTGAAAATACATTGCTAATGTATTATAATAATATTATAAATTGTAAAGGGAGAAATTGTATGTCAGACAAAATGTATAAGCCTTCAAACAAATTTTCTATCGCCGGATTTATTTTTATCATTCTCGCCGTCGCTGTTTTGGGGAGTGTGCTAGCGCCTCTTTATCTTAAGCTGACTGCATGGATTCCGTTTGTATATCTTAATATATTTCTTGCCTGTTTATACGGCTTAGTTCTCGGCTTGACCGTCAAACTTATCGTCACAAAAGTAAAGGTCAGAAGTGCTCTGACTGTTATTCTCAGCGTTCTTATCGGCAGCGTTGTGTTCACAGCATTTAAATGGTCGGTTTATTGCTATTGGGATCATAGTTATGTTTTGGGAGAAGATGTATCTCTCAGTGAGTTTACTGATGATGAGCTTGAAGTACTTAATGAAAATTTTGCGAATTACTATGACACTGACGCTAAGGTTCTGCGTTCTCCGTTTGCATACTTTTCATCACCCTCTGAGCTGATTAATTATATAGAAATGATAAACAAAGAAGGCAGGTGGAGCTATAAATCTAGCAGCTCATCCTCTGTTCCTGAAAAGCCTGTAACCGGCGCAATTTTATGGCTTGTATGGCTTTTTGAAGCTGGAGTAATAATTATCATTCCTTTATTGATGGGTGTTAACCGCTCGAAAATACCGTTTATTGAACAGGATAATGAATGGGCTCTTGTTTATGGAAAAGTCCACTTGTTTAATAACGTCAATCTGAAAACTAAAAAGCAGGAGTTTATTCAAAACCCCTATGAGATATTTAATTATGAGCTTGTCAAGGATGTTAGAGCCACTCGTGATTACACTTCTCTCACGCTTTATCATTCACAGAATTATGATGAGGGATACATAAGCCTTGCCAGACATTACTTTAATGAAAAGAACAAAAAATTCAATGAAGTGCTCAAGGTTGAGTTTATCAAAGTCGATAAGGCTTATATAGATATGGTTTGGACAGAAAGCTTCCTCAAGCAAGCCGAGAATGAGGCTCAGAAAGCCGCTGAAGAAGCTTCTCAGGCGGCAATGAAGTCATACGAATACGCATCCTATGAAGCGGCGCCAATGGATGGAATTTCAGCCCCTGTCAACGCTGACTCTGATTATTCAGAATTAATCAGTGACATTGAACCAAAATAATCAATAATGCAGCCGCCTGTATCTTAATTGACAGGCGGCTTTTTATTTTCATCTTTTATGCCTCTTCATTTTTATATCAAAATGTAGTATAATACTATTTAATGCATACTACTAAGAGGAGGATTTGATTTGAACGAAAGGCTTTCTTTTTTGCGTGACAAAACCGCTGCGCTCACTACCTCCCCCGGATGCTATATAATGAAAGACACTTCGGGGAATATTATATATATTGGCAAAGCAAAAAATCTCAAAAACCGTGTTACTAGTTATTTTCGTGAAGCCGCCGACCACACGCCAAAGGTCGCAAAAATGGTTTCACAGGTATATGACTATGATTTCATAGTAACAGACAGCGAATTTGAAGCGCTAATTTTGGAATGCAGCCTTATTAAGCTTCACAAGCCAAAGTACAATATCCTGCTTAAAGATGACAAAGGCTATGCCTATATCAGAATTTCTGACGAGCAGTATCCGAGGATAACCTCCGTATTACAGAAAATAGGGGGCGGTGAATTCTTAGGCCCTTATATGAGCAGTTATACCACTAAACAAAGTGTAATTGAGGCGAATAAGGTTTTTTCCCTCCCCACCTGTACAAGAAAGTTTCCGCAAGATTTTGGAAAACAACGGCCCTGCCTTAATTATTTTATAAAGCAGTGCATGGGTGTATGCACTGGGGATATTCCCGAGAAAGAATATCGTGATATTGTTTCACAGGCTGTTGATTATATTAAAGGGGGAAGCACAGCTTCAGTTGAAAAGCTCAGCAAGGCGATGGAGAAAGAGGCTGAGGAGCTTAATTTTGAGGCTGCCGCCAGAATACGTGACAGAATCAATGCTATAAAAAGAGTGTCTGACAAGCAAAAGGTCATCGAAACAAATTATACAGATACAGATGTTATCGGAATGAGCCATAACAGCGAATACTCCGTCGCTAGCATTTTAATGTATAGAGGCGGAAGACTATATGACAAGGCTGATTTTTTCTTGGGTGAGCTTGAGGAGGCTTCATCGTCATATGAGGATTTTCTAACACAGTATTACTCAACGAAGAATGATATTCCCAGAGAAGTTCTGATTGACGAGGAAATTGACGCTATCGACATAATAGAGCGATTTTTAAGAGAGCGGGCAAAGCACGCCGTCACACTATCAACTCCAAAAAGGGGCGAGGGCTTAAAGCTAACAATGCTTGCGAAAAACAATGCCAGCGAATTTCTCTCAATCAAGGTCGGACGAACAGGCAAGGAAATAGTCGCCCTTGAAGAGCTATCAAAGCTTTTAGGGCTTTCAAAGCCGCCAAAGTATATCGAATGCTATGATATTTCTAATCTAGCCAGCACCGCTATGGTTGCCGGAATGGTTGTTTTTGAAAATGGACGTCCTCAAAAAAAGGCATATAAGCGTTTTTCGATAAAAACCGTCGAAATCCAAAATGACTATGCGTGTATGCAGGAGGTTATCAGAAGGCGGTTTTCACGCTATTTTGAAGGTGAGGACGAGGGCTTTTCAAAGCTCCCCGACCTTATTCTTCTCGACGGCGGAAAAGGACATGTTTCGTCTGTGAAGCCCATTCTGTCCGAAATGGGCATTGATGTTCCCGTTTTTGGCATAGTCAAGGATAACAAGCACAAAACAAGGGCTATTGCGTCATCCGGTGCTGAAATTTCTGTTTCGAGCGTCAAATCGGCATTCATGCTTCTGACAAATATTCAAGACGAAGTTCACCGTTTTGCGATAAGCTATCAGCGAACCGTCCACAGCAAGAACACATATGACCTTGAGCTTACCAAAATAAAAGGAATAGGCGAAAAAAAAGCGCAAAAGCTAATTATTGTATTTAAAACGAAGGATGCTTTGAAAAAAGCTTCCCCCGAGGAGCTTTCAAAGGCAGCGGGAATAAGCCTTGAACTTGCTAATGAGCTTCACGAGCATATTCAAAGCACAATGTAAAAAACTTTTTGAGCACTGACAAATCGACTTGTTTTACTGGACAAACATATTAAAATGTATTATAATAATTATTATTGAAAATGTGAGGAATTTATTATGAGAGTTATTTCCGGTGCGGTTAGAGGGAAAAAACTGAAAGCCCTTGAGGGACTTGACACAAGACCAACATCCGACATGGTTAAGGAGGCTCTTTTCAATATTATCCAATTTGATGTTCCGGGTGCGTCTGTGCTTGACCTTTTCGGCGGCTCAGGTCAGCTCGGCATTGAAGCCCTCAGCAGAGGTGCGTCAAAAGCAATGTTCGTTGACAGCTCTAAAGTCGCTTGTGACGTGATAAGGGATAATATTTCACAAACAGGCTTTTTAGAAAACGCAAAGGTCGTTAATCTTGACAGCATTGATTTTTTAAAAAGCTCAAAGGGCGGCTTTGATATTGCACTTCTTGACCCGCCCTATAATAAAGGAATACTCCAAAGCGTTCTTCCGCTTATCGACAGACTGATGAACACCGGCGCTGTTATTATCTGTGAGCATGAATCAGGGCTTAAGCTTCCCGAAAAGGTTGAAAGAATGGTTCTCGCAAAAACATACAGATACGGGCGTATATCGCTTTCGAGATATATTATCGGGGAGGAAACAGAATGAGAATAGCCGTATGCCCGGGGAGTTTTGACCCTGTCACTCTCGGTCACCTTGATATAATGACACGTGCTTCAAAGCTTTTTGATAAGGTTATTGTTCTTGTGTCAACCAATCCGCTCAAAAGTGCGAGCTTCACCGCTGACGAAAGAGTTTTCATGCTCAAGGAAGTTTCAAAGGACCTTGGCAATATTGAGGTTGACGTTTTTCAAGGGCTTCTTGCTGATTACTTGAAGCTGACAGGCGCCTGTGCGATAGTTAAAGGGCTTCGCGCTGTAAGCGACTTTGAATATGAGTTTCAGATGGCTCTTGCCAACAAAAAGCTTTATAATGAAGCCGAAACTGTTTTTCTCACAACGAGCGCCGAGAATATGTATCTAAGCTCAAGCGTGGTTAAACAGATTGCAAGCTTCGGCGGCGATATAAGCCATTTTGTTCCAGAATCTATTCTTCAGATAATAAAAAACAGACTTATAAAGGGAGTGTAGCTTTATGACAATAGATGAAATCCTTGATATGATGGACGAGCTTCTCGACAAGGCTGTGTCTGTTCCGTTCACTCAGAAAAAAAGCCTTGTGGAGGTTGAAAAGCTCCGAGAATACATCGACGCAATACGCTATAACATGCCGACTGAAATTAAACGAGCGAAGGAAATGGTTTTCGACCGCACGCAGATAATTGAGGAAGCCAAAAAGGAAGCCGACAGAATTATCAAAAGAGCGGAGGAACGTGCAAAGCTCCTTGTCAATGAAGAGGATATTGTTAAGCAGGCTACCGTCAAGGCAAACGAGCTTCTCACAAACGCACAGACCAAAGAGAAGGAAATACGCTGTGCTATGTGTGAAAAGATGGACGAGATGCTAAACGAAACAGAAAATATGCTAAGCAAGAATCTGTCTGACATTAAACAAACAAGAAACCTTATTCATTCCACAGGGAAGAAAAAATAGTACATAGACGGAGTGTATGTTATGCTTGGAAATATACAGAATAAACTAATGGCGCTTAAAAAGGAACGTGACGTTCTTGTTCTTGCGCACAGCTATCAATCTCCTGAAATTATTGAGATTGCCGACGCTGTGGGCGATTCCTTTGCGCTTAGTACAATCGCTCAAAAATTCCCTCACAGGAATGTTGTGCTCTGTGGCGTGAGATTTATGGCTGAAACCGTTAAAATTCTCTGCCCTGAAAAAAATGTTATTCTGCCAAATCCAGCCGCAACCTGCCCCATGGCTGAACAGCTTTCGCCAAGTGAGATTTTAAAGTTTCGAGAGAAAAACCCTATCTTTAAGGTCGTCGCTTATATCAACACCACGACTGAGCTTAAGTCGGTGTCTGACGTCTGCGTTACCTCATCAAGTGCGGTTAGAATAGTTGAGAAAATAAAAAGCCCTGTTCTTTTTATTCCGGACAAGAATTTAGGCTCGTATGTAAAGTCCTGCCTTCCCGGAAAGGATATTATTTTGATGCAGGGGTGTTGCCCTGTTCATGACGTGGTCAGTGAGGAGGATGTTAAAAAAGCGAAGGAGCTTTATCCTAATGCAAAATTCGCAATGCATCCTGAGCTTAGACCGGAGGTTATAAAGCATGCTGACTATGTCGGCTCGACTTCTGGCATAATTGATTATGCCTCAACGGTTGAGGGTGATATAGTGGTCGGAACGGAAAAAAGCATTTCAGATACGCTGAGCCTGAAATATCCGACACGGCGCTTTCCTCTTCTTTCAAAGAAGCTCATGTGCCCTGATATGAGAATCACAACGCTTCTTGATGTTTTTAAAGCAGTTGTCGGAACAGGTGGCGAAAATATCGAGCTTGATGAAGAGCTTAGGCTTAAAGCAAAAATCCCGATTGATGCAATGATTGAACTTGGTAAATAATTTATCACTTGACAAAGTTTGATTATTATAATATAATCATGTTAATATAAAGGGAATGAAGTTCTCCCGAGGGTTAGCCCTGAACCGCTGATATGCTGATGACTTCTGTGATTGTATCGCAGAGGCATCGGCTTTTTTGTTGCCTCTGCTAAATGAATGGAGAGATAAAAATGCTACTATCGCTTGCACTTGTTTTTTTATTGGGAATGACACTGGGCAAATTTTTTGAGAAAATAAAGCTTCCTAGCCTTTTGGGAATGCTTTTGACAGGGATTATTCTCGGACCTTATGCTTTAAAACTTCTAGATGATTCAATTTTGAATATCTCAACCGAACTGCGTCAGATTGCACTGATAATTATACTGACGCGGGCTGGACTAAACCTCGACATCAAGGACCTTAAAAAAGTCGGGCGAAGCGCTATACTTATGTGTTTTGTTCCAGCCTGCTTTGAGATTGGCGCTATGGTTTTGATTGCACCGTCGCTATTTGAAATAACACGCCTTGAGGCAGCTATCATGGGAACAGTCGTTGCCGCTGTATCCCCTGCCGTCATTGTTCCGAGAATGCTCAAGCTAATAGAAGGCGGCTATGGGAAAGATAAAAGCATTCCCCAATTGATAATGGCGGGCGCATCTGTCGATGATGTTTTCGTAATTGTGCTGTTCACTGCTTTTACCGGTTTGGCAAAGGGCGGTGAAATCAGCGCCGCTAGCTTTCTGACTATTCCGACAGCGATTGCTTTTGGGCTTGGTGGCGGAGTACTTGTTGGAATAGTTCTTTCAATTTTTTTCACACGGTTTCATATTCGCGACAGTGGCAAGGTAATAATTATTCTTAGTGTATCATTTCTTCTCGTGACTCTAGAGCATAGTATAAGCGGGCTTGTCGGATTTTCAGGACTTCTGGCAGTTATGGCACTTGGAGGAACTATTCAGCAACGTAAATATGAGGTATCACGCCGACTCTCTCAAAAATTTTCAAAATTATGGGTTGGTGCCGAGGTTCTTCTTTTTGTTCTTGTCGGTGCAACCGTAAACATCAGCCATGCTCTTAAAGCCGGTCTGTCAGCAGTTATTCTGATTCTGCTGGTATTGATATTTAGATTGGCGGGCGTTTTTGTTTGCTTGATAAAAACAAAGCTCAACAAAAAAGAGCGTCTTTTTTCAGCGATTGCATATATGCCAAAAGCAACCGTTCAGGCGGCAATCGGCGGAATTCCGCTCTCGATGGGACTTTCATGCGGAAATATTGTTTTGACGGTTGCGGTTCTGTCTATTCTTATTACTGCACCGCTAGGCGCAATATTAATTGACACCTCGTATAAGCGTCTATTATCAAAATCCGAAAAGCACTAGAAAAATCCCCACGCTTCATTGTGCGAAGCATGGGGTTTTATTTCTATCCGAGAGTAATTTCAATTGTGTTGTTTTCTTTTAGCTTATCCGCAAAAATATAGCTTTTGTCGAGTTGTTCACCGTTTAAATAAATCTCTCGAACTCCGCTTTGAACATGAGCTGGGTTCTTTATAGAAATACTCAGCTTTTTGCCCCTGAATATTTTCTCAATAGAAAGTCCGTCCCACTCCGCCGGAATAGCAGGCTCAATACTTAGTCCGTTCGCATCAGGGCGCATACCGAGAATACCCTCAACACAGCCAACCATAACAGTTGACGCCGTTCCTGTCAGCCAATGCACATGAGCACGTCCCTCATACGGTGAAGCTTTGCTTTCAATAAACTGACCGTGAACATACGGCTCTGATACTCTTATTTCTGCCTTGTCGTTCATAGAAGCGGGGCTAGACTCCATAAAATACTCAAAGGCTCTGTTTCCGTGACCGAGCATAGCCTCGGCTAGAATCACCCAACCCTGAGGCTGTGCAAAAATACCGCCGTTTTCTTTGGTGTCGGGGTTGAAAACCTGCATGAGCGCACCCTCAAAGTGATGGAATCTGTAAGGTGGCTCAAGGAGCTTGACACCGTATGGAGTATTCAGCAAGCTGTGAACGCTTTCCATCGCTGTGTCAGCCTTGTCTTTAGGAGCAAAACCTGAAATTACCGACCAGCTTTGAGGATTAAGCCACATATTCGCCTCGGGATCCTTTTTCGCACCGACGATTATACCGTCCTCACGAATGCCTCTTATATATCTGTCCTCATCCCAGCATTTATCAAGAGCCACACCAAGCTCACTCTGAACCTTAGTAATATATTCGGCGTATTGAGCGTCGCCTTTTTCCACTGCCATTTCCTTGATAACAGACATTGCATAATAAAGCTGAAAGGCAACAAACGTTGACTCACCTTTTTCGCCAAGTCTGAGGCAGTCGTTCCAGTCCGCATGAAGTCCGGCTGGCATTCTATTGCTACCAAGACGCTCCATTGAGAATCTTATTGCACGCTTCAAATGCTCATAGACAGTGTCCTCTCCCCCATTAGCATAAACGATAACCTCGTCAAGAAACGCCTTGTTTCCGCTTTCGCCTATATATTTTACAATCGTCGGGAATAGCCACAGAGCATCATCAGCACGATATGACGGATGCCCTGTTGCTTTAACATAAGAAGCATCGTCGGGGGTATCCTCATGCCCTGCGTTATGATCAAACTTTACCAGAGGAAGCCCGCCCCCATTGTCAACCTGAGCCGAAAGCATAAAGCGGATTTTTTCGCAAGCCATTTCTGGGTCAAGGTGAATAATTCCCTGAATATCCTGAACAGTATCGCGATAGCCATAACCGTTTCTAAGCCCGCAATAGACAAATGACGCTGCCCTTGACCAGATGAATGTTATAAAGCACTGATACGCATTCCACACGTTTACCATGTTATTGAATTCAGGGCTGGGCGTGTTGACTTTGAAATTAGCAAGCTTTTCATGCCAGAAGCTCTTAAGCTCGTCCACTTCCTCACAAACTCTTCCCTTAGTTTCATACAGGCTGATTATTTCATCAGCAACAGTCGGTGTCGCCTGACCAAGAAGGAATATAATCTCTTTGGTTTCGCCTGGATTAAGCTCAAGCTCAGTCTGAAGTGCACCGCACGAATTTGAGTTGAAGTTCATTACGCCGTCACATTCACCGTTTTCAACAGCAATAGGATTTGAATAGGTTCTGTATCCGCCTATAAAATCTGATAAGCTTCCGCAGGCGGTGTTAACCTTCGCTCCAGCCATTCCGAAAAATCTTTCACTTCCGTTAAAGCCATTCTCGTCACGTCCGCTGAATTCATTTATTCTCTGAACAATTTTGTTGCCCTCAAGGCTTGTTCTTGTTATAAAAAGAGTGTACTGAAGATTAATCTGATCCTGCTCATAATTGCTTTCGTTTGTGAACTCAACAAAGCCGAACAGTGACAGCTTTCTTTGCTTGTCATCCTTGTTTGTGACCTTACAGCTCCAAACTTCATAGGTTTTCCCCGCGGGAACATAATAGGACGTTTCGCTTTCAATCTTCTTGTATTCAGAGGTTATGACGGTATAGCCTGTTCCGTGGCGACAGATGCTTTTATAGCTGTCTAGTGGCTTCCCCACTGGTTGCCACGATGCTGACCAATAGTCCTTGTCCTGTGTATCGTGAAGATAAATATAGCGTCCGGGAAGGTCCATATCAGAATTAAAGCGAAAGCGTGTAATTCTCCCCTTAGCGCCGGACTTTACAAAGCTGTATCCCGCTGCATTGTTTGAAATTATCGCACCGTATTCAGGTGAGCCAAGGTAGTTTGCCCAAGGTGCCGGTGTGTTTGGTTTGTCGATGACATATTCTTTGTTTTCCATATCAAAAAAGCCGAATCTCATTGTGTGCACTCCTTTTTCATCAAGTAAGATAACGATTACATTATTGTATAATTATAATATCATTATTCTAATCTATTTTCAAGGGGGTTGAAAAATTTTTATGAAAACTTTTGTTGACTTTCTCATGAAAATAAGGTATTCTAAATTCATAGCATTTTTATATGATATGAAGAATATGCATACTTTATCAATTTAAGGGCAAATTGTTTTTAGCGATATTGAAAAGGGAGGATCAGATGCTAAAGGATATTCAAGCGGAAATAATCAGAATAAAAAACGAGCAGGATATTTGTATTCTTGCCCACAGCTATCAAGCAAGAGAAATTGTTGAGGTCGCCGATTTTTCGGGAGATTCATTTCAGCTGAGCGTAATGGCACAGAAAGCCCCCCAGAAAAAAATTCTCATGTGCGGCGTTAGGTTCATGGCGGAAACTGTTAAAATCCTCTCGCCTGAAAAGACTGTTCTTCTGGTCAATCCCATTGCTGGTTGCCCCATGGCGGAGCAAATGGACAAGGAAATGATTGAATTTGTAAAACAGCAAAACCCCGGCTTTACAGTAGTGGCATATATAAACACAACGGCAGAGCTTAAAACGGTTTGCGACGTTTGCGTCACCTCATCCTCCGCCGTGAAAATTGTGAAAAAGCTTGAAAATGATAATATTATTTTCATTCCCGATATCAATTTGGGTAGCTATGTGGCACAGCAGGTTCCCGAAAAAAACATAAAGCTGTTACATGGTGGCTGTCCGATTCATGCGGCTGTGTCGTTGAGTGATGTCGAAGCAGCAAGAGCCGCTCACCCAAATGCTGTTTTGCTTGTTCATCCTGAGTGTATCCCCGCTGTGGTGAAGGAAGCCGATTATGTTGGTTCAACGTCGGGGATTATGGACTATGCAATCAACAGTGACAAAAAAGAATTCATCATCGGCACAGAAATGAGCATAGCAGAGCATCTTCAGTATATGTGCCCGAATAAAAAGTTTTATTATCTTTCTAAAAAAATACTATGCCCGAACATGAAAGCCACAACTCTTATTGATCTTTATAACTGTGTCAGAGGCGATGGCGGTGAGGAGATAGTTCTTGACGACAAAACTATTATTGACGCAAGAAAATGCATCGACGAAATGATAAGGCTTGGATAAAGAAACGGTCACACAATTTAGCTTTGTGTGACCGTTATTATTATTAATTGTTTTCAATCGCCTGCGCAAGCTGATCAGGACAGGATGTTTTCTTATATCCGCAGGTTATGCCTTTAAGCTTTTGTATAACATCGTCAACCTTCATTCCCTTAACAAGTGCTGAAATGCCCTTAGCATTCCCATCGCATCCGCCGATGAATTTCACATCAGTAACAATCCCGTTTTCCTCATGAATTTCAATAAGTCTTGAGCAAACACCGCGAGGCTTATAGTCATATTTCATTTAAATCACCGCTATATTCTCGCTATGCCCGAATCAACAGCCGCCTGTGCAACAGCCTTTGCGACCATTTCGGCAACATTTCTGTCAAAAGCATTGGGAAGAATAAAATCCGCTGAAAGCTGCTCATTCGAAACGCACGCAGCAATCGCTTCTGAAGCCGCCGCTTTCATTTTCTCATTGATGTCAGAAGCTCTGACAGAAAGCGCACCCTTGAATATTCCGGGGAAGGCAAGCACGTTGTTTATCTGATTCGGGAAATCGCTACGCCCTGTTCCGACTATAAAAGCACCAGCTTCGAGAGCTTTGTCCGGCATTATTTCGGGAAGAGGATTTGCCATTGCAAAAACAATAGGCTTATCATTCATTGACTTTATCATTTCCGCCGTAACAAGATCAGGCTTTGAAACACCGACAAATACATCGGCACCCTCCATTGCTTCAGCCAACCCGCCTGTTTTCTTGTTTTTGTTGGTAAGCTTTGATATTTCAGTATGAGCGGCGCTTAGCGACTGATCGCCCTCACATATAATTCCCTTTAAATCAACCATGATAATATTACCGACATTGAGCGTCATCAAATGCTTGGCAATAGCTATTCCTGCCGCACCGGCACCGTTAATTACTATCGTAAGCTTTGTAATATCCTTTTTCGATACCTTGCAAGCGTTAATCATCGCTGCCGCAACAACAATTGCCGTACCATGCTGGTCGTCATGGAAAACTGGTATGTCAACACGTTCCTTGAGCTTTTTTTCAATCTCAAAGCACCTCGGCGCTGCGATATCCTCAAGATTAATTCCGCCAAAGCTCTGTGAAATAAGCTCAATCGTCCTGACAATTTCATCAGTATCCTTTGTTCCGATACAAATAGGAAAAGCGTCAACATCCGCAAATTCTTTGAACAAAGCACACTTGCCTTCCATTACGGGCATTCCCGCAAGAGGACCGATGTCGCCAAGCCCTAAAACAGCCGTACCGTCAGTTATGACAGCCACAAGATTTGAACGCCTTGTCAGCTCATATGATAATTCGGGATTTTTCTGAATTTCAATACACGGACGGGCAACCCCCGGTGTGTATGCGTTTGATAGAGCCTCCCTATCGTTTATCGCCACCCTTGAGATAATTTCAATTTTACCGTTCCACTCTTTATGCTTTAAAAGAGAAGATTCCATAATATCCATGCTGTGTTTTTCCTCTTTTCGATATCCTATTTTTTATTAGCAAGCTTAAATATTCTGTCAAGATTTTCTTTGTCGGTTGTGCTACTCCCAATAAAGCTCGGCTGGGCGTTATAAAGCCCGTGAAAGTCTGAGCCACCTGTTACGATAAGATTATATCTTGAAGCAATATCAAGCATTGTTTTTTTCTGTTCTTCATTTGCGGAATAGTGATGAACCTCAACACCGTCAAGCTTACCTTTTTCGGCAAGCTCTTCAACAAGCTCAATATTATCATATTGAGCGGGGTGAGCCATAACAGCAACCCCTCTCGCTGAATGAATAAGGTCAAGAACAAAATTCACATCAGGGTATTCCCTTTCAACCAAACAGGTACCGTTAATATGATTAAAAAGCTCGTCGTTTAGCTTTCCATAAAACTCGGTTGTGTATCCATAATCAATAAGCGCATGAATAATATGCTGCTTAAAAATACTCTTACTCCCCGTTGAATGCTTGAGGACATTTTCAAGCGTTATCGGATAGAGCTTCATGACGTTTTCAATCATTTCCATAGCCGACTGTTTTCTTATCGCACAGGACTTAAGACAAAGCCCCTCTAGCCTGTCAGGCTTCTGCGGAGAATAGCAGAGTATGTGCACCTTTGAATTTCTTGTTTTATCCCATGCCGAAAGTTCAACTCCGGGGAGAATATGTACTCCATACCTTTCGCCTAGTACTGCGGCACGCGATGCAGATGACAGCGTGTCATGGTCGGTTATTGAAATAAAATCAACGTCAGTGCGCTTAGCCTGAACAATAATATCCTCAATACCGAGAGAACCGTCAGACAGCTTCGTGTGACAATGCAAATCGCCCCTCATAGAAAAAACCTCCTAAGCATAGTAAAGTCCAAAAATCATAACTAATATTACAATTATACTACATTTTTCGCTGTCATGGCAATAGTTTTGTGTAAAATAATAGTATAAATATTTTGATTGTCATATTAATATATTCAGCTTTCGCCGAAATAATAAATAAAAATGTCAACACTACGTAAAAACGGCATCGAGATTTCCCCCAACGCCGTAAAAAGTGCTTATTTAATTGAAGCTGTGAATGCCTATTTTTTCATATCCATCGCTATAAACACATACAACATTGTCCATCTTGTCGGTAACAATTTCTGTGTACATCGGCTCACTGTACTGCAATAAAAGATATTCAATATTTTTATCAAGATATTCCTGAAGCGGCATTTTCTTAATAATATGATAACCGTATGAGGTTTCGACAACATCGCTGATTTCACCGTCTTCAAGGGCAAAGGCTGCTGTTTCAAACTCCTCAACCATATAACCATATGTGAACAAATAGCCGTCGGGGTTTTCCTGCATACCCGGGTCACTGTTATATTTACTTATTAAAGCATCGAAATCCTCACCGCTTCTAGCCTTGTCAAGAACCTGACGAGCAAGAATCAGACCTGAATCCTCAGTTTCAGATGTTTCTGATGAGCTAGACTCATCCTCCTTCAAAATCAAAATGTGTTTTGCGACAACATAGTCGGTTTTATACTGATCGAGAACAGTTTGTGTGTCAACCTTTGATGTGCCGTTTTCACCATAAAAATACTTGAAAATCTTATTGTCTAAAACCTCAGACTCCAAGATATATTTAAAGGTGTCGCTGTCTGAATAATTATTTGCGGCTAACGCGGCATTATAACCTTCTTCTCCGCCATATTGAGCTATCATTGTATTAATCTGGTTTGCTATAGCCTCATTGTCCTCAGCATCCAACTCCACATTATTCGAAGACGCTAAAAGAAAAGGTACCGTATATCTGATTGTATAACTGCTTGCATCAGTAATAAGGTTCTGAAGCTGTTCCTTGTTATTTACCCAATAGCTTTCATCACCCTGATCATAATAATCTTTAAGGCTCAGAAAGAAGTACTTGTATAGAGTTGCGGGGACATTATAGCCGTCAACAGTCATAATATATTCGCCGGTAAAAGGCTCACCGGTGATTTCAGAAGTAAGCTCAACCCCCGACGCTTCTGAGGTAGCTTCTGAGCTTGAATCACTATCTGAGCACCCTGTCATAAATGCGGCGGCAGTAAGCAAAGAAAGCACCAGCGCCGATATTTTTTTTATCATAATAACACTCCTTATTTTTTTTACACAATAATCATAAAGCATGATTGTGTAAACTATGTGACATTACAAAGCTAATTTTTAAATTTACAACATTTAAAATAATACCATCTTTTTAGGTTTTTTGCAAGGTGCGAGAAAATTATTCTTATCTTTAAAAAAATAAATCCCTAAACCAAATTTTTTCAACAGAAAACGACTTTCCGTCAAGATAGCTCAGTATGCCAGCATCACTTTTAAACTTGAAGGTCAGCTTGTATGAATAAAGCGCCTGCGTCTTAACGTTATATCGCATATTAACACTGTTCACTCCATATTTACCGTCGCCTAAAAGCGGACAGCCAATATGCGCCATGTGAGCCCTGATTTGATGTGTACGTCCTGTTATAAGATCAATTTCAACAAGCGAAAGCTCACCTTTTTTTTCAACAACAGTGTACTTGGTCTTAATTTGCTTATAACCGCGAATTGGCTTGTCAGATATAAAAACCTGCTTTTTATCTTCGTCTTTAATAAGATAAGCCATGAGCGTTTCGGTTTTTTTGTTAGGTGAACCCACAGTGATACAAAGATATAACTTCTCAAGCTCCCTATCCTTAATCTTCTGATTGAGAATTCTAAGGCTTTCTGCATTTTTTGCGCAGATTACTATCCCGCCTGTATTCCTGTCAATTCTGTTGCAAAGCGACGGTGAAAATGACGCCTCAGTTTCGGGAATATACTCACCCTTTTCAAAAAGATAACGCTTAACTCTGTTAATCAGCGTATCGGCAGTGTTTTCGTCATCCTCATGAACAACCATTCCGCAAGGCTTGTCTATAAGAAGAATGTTATCATCCTCATAAACAATGTTAATAGAAGAGCTGACAGTTAAAAAATCCTTATCGGGATTTTCACCGAATAATTCATCGTTGATATAAAGAGAAAGCACATCGCCCTCACATAGCTTGGTGGAGATTTCACAGCGCTTTGAGTTGAGCTTTATCCGTTTAGTCCTGATATATTTATACATCAAAGCTTTAGGGAGAAGTCTGACGGCCTTAGTCAAAAACTTGTCAACCCGCTGGCCTGAATCATTAGAATTTATAATAAACTCTTTCATTGTTAAAAAAGCCTTTCAGTAAAATTATTAATAAAATCAGCAGATAAAATGATGAATAAAAACATTTGTTTTCATTATAGCATATTTTATGTGATATTACATCTTTTCAAATAAAAAATTTTGTATTATAATAGTATAAGTGTAAATGTCTTAAAAAAATAGGGAGTTGAAATTTAATGCTGACACAGGAAAGAATCATTGAAATTTTAAAGGAAGCAGGAGTGCTTTTAGAGGGGCACTTTCTTCTTACATCAGGAAAGCACAGCAACCGCTATCTTCAGTGCGCTAAAATTTTCAGGAATACTAAGTACAGTGAGGAGCTTTGCCGTGAGCTTGCAAATCAATATGAAAATGATAATATAGACGTTGTAATCGGCCCTGCTATGGGTGCTGTTCAGATGGCTTATGAGGTCAGCCGTCATCTCAAAGTCGAAAATTTCTTCACAGAGCGTGAGGACGGTGTTATGGTATTAAGAAGGGGCTTTGAAATCAAGCCCGGAATGAGATGCCTTCTTGTTGAGGACGTTGTCACAACAGGTGGCTCAGTTAAAGAAGTCATTGAGATTGTTGAGAAGTCGGGCGGTGTTGTTGCCGGTATAGGCTCAATCGTTGACAGAACTGGCGGGGAAATGGATTTCGGCTATCCTTACAAAAGTGTTATTTCAATGAAGGTTGAAGCGTGGGAAAAGGATAACTGCCCTCTTTGCAAGGAAGGCAAAATTGAGCTTGTAAAGCCCGGAAGCAGAAAGCTTGTAAAATAATTACTTCCTGCAAAAACTCCATCAATGAACGGAGCTGACATAATGGACAATCTTCATACAGGTCACCGCCATCGCTTAAGACAGAGCTTTCTTAACAACGGGCTTTCTTCATTTCAGCCTCATAATGTGCTTGAGCTTCTTCTGTTTTACGCTTTTCCGAGAATTGATACAAATGAAATTTCACACAAGCTTTTAAACCGTTTCAAGACTATTTCAGGCGTTTTTAACGCACCATATGAGGAGCTTTTGAAGGTTGAAGGCATGGGTGAAAGCAGTGCCGTCCTTTTGAAGTTAATTCCTCAGCTTTTAAATGTTTATTCAGTGGATATGACAATTAACGAGCCTATGAACAGCCTAAAAACCGTATGCAACTTTTTCTTCGGCGCTTATATCGGTGTGAAAACAGAACAGCTCAAGGTTTGTTGCCTTGATGACAATCTTCACGTCGTTTCTTGTGTTACTGTTGAAGAGGGCGGTGTCAACACCGTCCCCATCAATGTCAGGAAAATTGTTGAGGCAACCTATCGCTCAAACTGCTCACTTGTCATTCTTGCTCACAACCATCCAAACGGAATTGCACTGCCCTCAGATAAAGATATTCAGGCGACAAGACAGCTAATGGAAATTTTGGCGTCTGTGGGAATAAAGCTTCTTGACCATGTTATAGTCAGCCCCCAAAATGCGATTTCTATGAAGGAAGCAGGATATTTCAATATATACGACTAACGAAAGGAATATTATGGATAGATTTCAGCTGGTATCAGATTATAAGCCGTCAGGCGACCAGCCTAAAGCAATTGAACAGCTTGTCAGCGGTCTTGACAAGGGTCTGAAGGAGCAAACACTTTTAGGCGTTACAGGCTCAGGAAAAACCTATACAATTGCAAACGTAATTGAAAAAGTCAATCGCCCCACGCTTGTTCTTGCCCATAATAAAATCCTTGCAGCACAGCTCTGCTCTGAGTTTAAGGAGTTTTTTCCGAACAATGCAGTTGAGTATTTTGTGAGCTATTATGACTATTATCAGCCTGAAGCATATATCCCGAGCACAGACGTTTTTATTGAAAAGGACAGCTCAATAAACGATGAAATTGACAAGCTCAGACACTCCGCAACTGCTTCATTGACTGAACGCCGTGATGTAATTATTGTTGCGAGCGTTTCCTGCATATATTCACTCGGTGACCCTGATGATTACCGCTCAATGACGCTTTCACTAAGACAGGGCACAGAAAAGCCACGTGACGAAGTGCTTGCAAAGCTTGTTCAGATGCAATATGAAAGAAACGATATCAATTTTGTGAGAAACAAATTCAGAGTTCGCGGTGACGTTATCGAGATTTTTCCCGCAGATTCAACCGACAAAGCTGTTCGAGTTGAGTTTTTTGGGGATGAGGTAGAAAGAATCAGCGAGATTCACATTGTTACTGGCGAGGTTCTTTCAACATTACAGCATATAATGATTTTTCCGGCTTCGCATTATATAATCGGAAGAGAAAAGCTGTCTGTCGCTATTGAGCAAATAGAGCATGAGCTTGAGGAGCGTATCAAGTATTTTAAAGACCGTGATATGCTTGTTGAAGCACAAAGAATCGCACAGCGCACGAATTATGACATCGAAATGCTTCAGGAAATCGGTTTTTGCAGCGGTATAGAAAACTATTCGAGGGTGCTTTCAGGCAGACCTGCGGGGAGTGTTCCCTATACCCTTTTTGACCATTTCCCGAAGGATTTTCTGCTTGTGGTTGATGAATCTCACGTTTCTCTGCCTCAGGTTCGCGGAATGTATGCAGGCGACAGGGCGAGAAAGGGCACCTTGATTGATTACGGCTTTCGTCTTCCGTCGGCGTTTGACAACAGACCGCTTATGTTTGATGAATTTTATCAGAAAATTAATCAGGCTATTTTTGTCAGTGCTACTCCAGGTCCACTTGAAAAAGATAACTCAAAGCAGATTGTCGAGCAGGTTATCCGCCCGACAGGACTTATTGACCCTATAATTGAAGTAAAGCCCACTCAGGGACAAATTGAAGATTTGATATCTGAAATAAATATTCGTGTCGAGAAAAAAGAGCGTGTTCTTGTCACAACACTCACCAAGAAAATGGCGGAGAATCTGACGGCATACCTTTCTGGGGTTGATATTGAGGTCAAATATATGCACCATGATATTGACGCTATCGAAAGAATGGAGCTTATCAGGGATTTAAGACTAGGTGTTTATGACGTTCTTGTGGGAATAAACCTTCTGCGTGAAGGGCTTGACCTCCCCGAAGTTTCCCTGGTGGCAATACTTGATGCGGATAAAGAGGGCTTTTTGAGAAGTGAATCCGCTTTAATTCAGACTATCGGACGAGCCGCCCGAAATTCAGGCGGAAAGGTCATTATGTATGCGGATAACGTCACACGCTCAATGGAAAATGCACTTCGTGAAACAGACCGCCGTCGTGCAATTCAAATCGCTTATAATGAAGAAAACGGTATTGTTCCTAAAACTATAATCAAAGAAGTCAGATCAGTGCTTGAGATTTCAACAAAGGAAGCTGTCGAGGAAACTACAAATAAGGCTCAAAAATTATCGCACAAGGAAAGGCAGGAGCTTATTGCCAAGCTGACTGTCGAGATGAAGAACTCCGCTAAAATGCTTGAATTTGAACATGCCGCATATCTTAGAGATAAAATTAACGAGCTGAAAGGATAGAACGGAAGAATATTATGCACAAGGAATTTATTACTATTAAAGGCGCCAGAGAGCATAATCTTAAAAATATTGACCTTGAAATCCCCAGAGATAAGCTTATTGTAATGACAGGCTTGTCAGGCTCGGGAAAATCTTCGCTTGCGTTTGATACTATCTATGCCGACGGGCAGAGAAGATATGTTGAAAGCCTTTCTTCATACGCAAGACAGTTTTTAGGTCAAATGGAAAAGCCTGATGTTGACAGCATTGAGGGGCTTTCCCCCGCAATTTCAATCGACCAGAAAACCACGTCTAAAAACCCACGCTCCACTGTCGGAACAGTCACTGAAATTTATGATTATCTTAGGCTTCTTTATGCAAGAATCGGCATAGTTCACTGCCCCGTCTGCGGAAAGGAAATCAGGCAGCAGACTGTAGACCAGATTGTCGATAAAATTTTGGAACTTCCGGAAGGCACAAAAATACAACTGCTTGCGCCTATTGTCAGAGGG
The DNA here is from genome assembly GCA_023439835.1 of Bacillota bacterium. GTDB lineage: Bacteria > Bacillota > Clostridia > Oscillospirales > Ruminococcaceae > SZUA-444. The sequence goes on from JAEXUW010000009.1 coordinate 217,456, forward strand.
CGAAAGGGTGAATACCAAAAGGAAATTGAAAGTGCCAGAAAATCAGGGTATGTTAGAATACGCATTGACGGTAGCACCTATGACCTTTCTGAAACCATAAAAATCGACAAGAACAAAAAGCATACAATTGAAATTATAGTTGACCGGCTTGTCATTAAGCCGGATATAAAGTCACGCCTTTCCGACAGCATTGAAACTGTTACCTCTCTGTCGGGCGGGCTTGTCGGCGTTGACGTTATCGACGGTGAGGAAATGCTGTTTTCACAAAGCTACGCCTGTCCCGACCATAATGTCAGTATTGAAGAGCTTTCCCCCAGAATGTTCTCTTTCAACAATCCTTACGGTGCCTGTGAAAAATGCACTGGGCTTGGCGTATTTCAGAAAATTGACCCCGACCTTGTTGTTCCAAATAAAGAGCTTTCGATTAAAGACGGCGCTATAAAAGCAAGCGGTTGGAATTCGCTTGACGATTCTTCAATCGCAATGATGTATTATACCGCCATAGCAAAAAAACACAAGGTTTCTCTCGATACTTCGGTTAAGAATCTTCCCGCAAATGTCCTTGACATTTTTCTTTATGGAACAGGAAATGAAAAGCTTGAGATTGAACGCTCAAGCGAGCTTGGCGGCGGAAAATTCATGTCAGCCTTTGAGGGTGTCTGCAACAATCTCGAAAGACGCTATAAGGAAACAAACAGCGATTACAGCCGTGAGGATATTATGGGCTGTATGACTGAGGTAAAATGTCCTGTCTGTCATGGAAAAAGGCTGAAAAAAGAAGTTCTCGCCGTTACTGTCGGCGATAAAAATATCAGTGACCTTTCCGAGCTGTCGGTTGTTGATTTGCTTGATTTCTTCGATGGCCTTAATCTTTCAGAACGTGAAATGCTTATCGGTGAGAGAATTGTTAAGGAAATAAACGAGCGGCTTGGCTTTTTAAAAAGCGTCGGGCTTGAATATCTTTCACTTTCACGCTCAGCGGGGACGCTTTCGGGCGGTGAAAGCCAGCGTATAAGACTTGCCACACAAATCGGCTCTTCTCTTGTCGGCGTGCTTTATATCCTTGACGAGCCTAGCATCGGTCTTCATCAGCGTGACAATGACAAGCTTATCGGCACACTTAAAAGACTTCGTGATTTAGGTAATACGCTTATTGTCGTTGAGCATGATGAGGATACTATGAACAATGCCGACTTTATCGTTGATATAGGGCCGGGCGCCGGTGTTCACGGCGGTGAAGTCATTTATTCTGGAACCGTTGAGGGAATTAAAGCCTGCGAACGCTCAATCACCGGTCAGTATTTAAGCGGAAAGAAAAAAGTTCCCGTTCCTCAAGAAAGAAGAAAAGGAAACGGAAGCTATCTTTCGGTTATCGGCGCTTCTGAAAACAATCTTAGAAATATTGATGTTAAAATTCCTCTGGGAACATTTACTTGTATTACCGGTGTTTCGGGAAGCGGAAAAAGCTCACTTGTCAATGAAATTATCTATAAAGAGCTTGCCGGAAAGCTCAACAGAGCAAGAATTAAGCCGGGCAGCTTTGAAAAAATGCTTGGCATTGAAAATCTCGACAAGATTATTGACATTGACCAATCCCCTATCGGAAGAACGCCACGTTCAAATCCGGCAACCTACACTGGCGTTTTCACTGATATCCGTGACCTTTTTGCAAGCACAAATGAGTCGAAGATAAAAGGCTATAATTCAGGCAGATTTTCCTTTAATGTAAGAGGCGGACGCTGTGAAGCGTGTGAGGGCGACGGAATACTCAAAATTGAAATGCACTTCCTCCCCGACATATATGTTCCATGTGAAGTATGCAAGGGAAAGCGTTATAACCGCGAAACGCTTGAAATTAAGTACAAGGGTAAGAGCATTCATGACGTGCTTGAGATGACCGTTGAGGAGGGTGTGGAGTTCTTTAAGAATATTCCCAAAATATCAAGGAAATTAAACACTCTCGCCGAAGTCGGTCTAGGTTATGTAAAAATCGGTCAGCCGGCGACAACTCTGTCGGGAGGAGAAGCTCAGCGAGTTAAGCTTGCGTCAGAGCTTTCTAAACGTCCGACAGGAAGAACTATATATATTCTTGATGAGCCGACAACCGGACTTCACACCGCCGATGTATCCAAGCTTATTGAGGTTTTGCAGAAGCTTGCTGATGCGGGAAACACTCTTATCGTCATTGAACACAACCTTGACGTTATCAAAACCGCCGACTATATTATTGATTTAGGACCTGAGGGCGGCGACAAAGGCGGAATGATTGTTGCTACTGGTACACCTGAAGATATCGTGAAAAACAAAAGCTCGTATACAGGAGAATATCTTAAAAAAGTTCTGAAATGATATTGACTTTGACGGTACTCCATGATATAATAATAAAGCTTGATTAGGAGCTTTTTATCTGGGTGTGGCGCAGATTGGTAGCGCGCTACCTTGGGGTGGTAGAGGCCGCTGGTTCAAGTCCAGTCACTCAGACCAAAAGCAGTTTCACAAAAAATCGCACACTTATCACCGTGTGCGATTTTTTGTGAACAAAGTCGGGGTATAGCTCAGTTTGGTAGAGCGCTTGCTTCGGGAGCAAGAGGCCGTGGGTTCAAGTCCCGCTACTCCGACCACAATTTTATATGCGGATATGGCGGAATTGGCAGACGCGCTAGCTTCAGGTGCTAGTGAGGGCAACTTCGTGCAGGTTCAAGTCCTGTTATCCGCACCAGCCCTATTTTAAAGGGTTTGAAGCACTTTGCAATTGTTGTTGCAGAGTGCTTTTTTTACCGCACTATTTTTCAAAGCTTAAATTTGCCGTTGCTATTTTCATTTGATTAAAGTTAGTATGCAGATCCTTGATATTATGATATTAAGGATTGTTGCATTTTAAAAACAATCTTTTTCTAATTAATATGAAAAGAGCATTGGTAGTCAAGCTAAGCTTCCGAATATATGCTATTCTATTTATAAGGAGGTGCTTATAATGCACGCATGGGAACAGATTCAAATGACAATAGACTATATCGAGGAGAATCTTGCAAAGGACATTAAAATTGATTATTTGGCAAAGCTCGCCTCATTATCACAGTTTTATTATCAGCGGTTATTCAGCCGATTGATAAAGAAGCCTGTCAATGAGTATATTAAGCTTCGTCGACTTGCTAAGGCATCCGAAGCATTTTTGGATAAGAACAAACGAATTTTAGATGTTGCTTTAGATTGTGGATTCTCCTCCCACGAGGTATTGACACGGGCTTTCAAAAGCACATACGGGATGACACCGGAAGAATACAGAAGAAAACCAGTTAGGCTCAACACTTTTTGCAAGCCGCAATTACTTCTGAATTACACTCTGATTGATGAAAACGTACCGCTTATTACCGACAGCATTGTAATTGAAATTTCAAGGCGCAAACTGTTATCGCCTCAGTATTTTACCGGATTAACAGTGGAGGAGCCTATTGACCAAATGCCCGGCAGCAGTGAACACGGCATTGACAGATTGAGCAAAGTATGGGACGATTTTCATGGAAGCAAGCCTTCCATACCAGGGTTAATCGAAGGTGGTGATGAGCTTGCTATTACTTTTGGCGGATCAAAACCCGAATACTACAGTTATTTTTGCGGTGCGAAATCTATTTCAGGCAAAGAGGTCGAAGGGTATTCCACATGGGAATTAGCTGAAGGCGAGTATATAGTATGCTCATTTGAGGCAGAAGATTTTGAGAATCTTGTGACAGACACGCTGTATAAAGCGCAGCGATACCTTTTTGAAATGTGGCTTCCAAATCACAAGCTATCTTGCAAACCTTTTTCTGTTGAACGTTATGCAAAGCATAGCCCCGACACAACTTCGATGGAAGTTTGGGTTATGCCTGTTCAAATGGAGTAGCGTTTTAGTGCTCATGTATTTGATTTAATAAAAACGGGAACCTGAATACTTGCCGGTTCCCGTTTTATCGCCTTTTTACCAGCATAGAAAATAAAAGTCATAAAAGCGGTATGCTTTTATGACTTTTTATAATTATTCTATCTCTGTATTAATACTACTTATGATATTTAGAATTGGCGCTTATCTGAAATGCACGATATATTTGCTCTGAAAGCATTATTCTTGCCAATTGGTGAGGAAACGTCATTTTAGACATTGACAGCTTGAAATCACAGATGTTCTTAATATCAGAGCTTAAACCATAAGAACTCCCGATTATGAAATTCAGCGTGCTTGTTCCGTTTAAAGCAATCGTGTTCATACCTGCTGAAAGCTCCTCACTTGAAAGCTGCTTACCCTCAATGCAAAGAGCGTATGAATAGCCGCCAAAGCTCTGAAGCAATGAAGCTATTGCCTTCCCCTCTGCCGAAAGCCCCTGCTCAATTTCCTTTTGTGATGGATTTTCTGAAAGGCGGTACTCAGAAAGCTCAGTAATACTGAATTTGCAAAAGGCGTTCAGGCGCTTTGAATATTCGGCAAAAGCCTCTCTCAAATAGCTTTCCTTTAGCTTCCCCACGGCGATTAAATTAACAGTAAACATAATTCCCCTATAAGTTACATTTTAGATTTCTTGAAAAAATTATAATAAGCAGCATGCACCCGTTGTGCAAACAGGTGCGACAGTCAATATGTAATCGCTGTTTCGCTTAAAGCCGGATAATGAGTTTAGCACTGATTTTTCGGCAGTCTGAGGAGTATTATTTTCCTGACTTAAATGCCCGAGAATAATACGGGTTGTTCCCTTTTCAAGAAGCTCACGCACCTGTTTAGCGCAGTCGCTATTGGCAAGATGCCCTTTTCTTGAAGAAATACGCTGTTTTAAATAATAAGGATAAACCCCTGTTTTAAGCATGTGCTCATCATAATTCGACTCAATCAGCACGCAGTCACAGCCGCTTAAATTCTCTTTTATTATCGGTGTAACCTCCCCAAGATCGGTGCACACCGCAATTTTCTTACTGTCCGAAGTTTCAATTTTGTATCCACAGCTTTGAACCGCATCATGTGGAGTTTCAAATGCGTTAATTCTCATTCCACAAAAATCAATTCCGTCATTACCGATTGGTTCGGCATAAGAGAGTGGGCTAATATAGTTGCCCTTTATCAAATGGTCAAGGGTTTTTTCAGACGCAAAAACAGGGACCTTCAGTTTTTTTGTAAAAACCGGAAGCCCGCTGATATGATCGCTGTGTTCATGTGTAATAAATATACCTTTTACGGCAGACAAGGGTATATCACAAGTGTCAAGAGCTTCAAGAAGTCTCTTGCAGCTCACCCCACAGTCAATAAGTATTCCCGCATTAGAATCGCCGACAAAGACAGCGTTTCCTTTGCTTGAGCTGAACAATGGGTAAATGCCGGCCAATTTCAACACACACCTTTATAAATTACAGAGCCTTTCTGATAGCAGGGCCGGGAATTGTCTTTCTGACAATATCAGCGCCTAGCATCTTCAGCTTTTCGTCAAGATTTTCATAGCCTCTTTCTATATGAAAAATATCCTCAATCTCTGTTGTTCCGGATGCAGCAAGCCCTGCAATTACAAGCGCCGCACCTGCTCTTAAATCAGTTGCCTTGACTGGAGCGCCCGTCAAAGAGCCTGTCCCCTCAATAATAGCAACCTTTCCGTCAACAGAAATATCAGCACCCATTCTTCTAAGCTCAGCAACATACCTAAAGCGGTTATCGAAAATATCATCGGTTACAATGCTTGTCCCCTCCGCCAGAGTGAGCAGAGTTGAAAACTGAGGCTGCATATCCGTCGGGAAGCCAGGGTGAGGCATTGTCTTTATGCTTGTTTTCATTAGAGGACCGCTTACGCACACTCTCACGCTGTCATCAAATTCAGTTACGTCAACACCAACCTTGCGAAGCTTAGCTGTAATAGATTCGAGATGTTTAGGAATAACGTTCTTAATCAGAACATCACCCTTTGTCGCCGCCGCGGCAACCATATATGTTCCCGCTTCAATCTGGTCGGGAATAATTGCATAAGTCGTGCCTTTAAGCTGACTTACACCCCTGATTTTAATTACGTCTGTACCCGCACCCATAATGTCAGCGCCCATTGAATTAAGAAAATTCGCAAGGTCAACAATATGAGGCTCTTTAGCCGCATTTTCGATTATTGTCAGCCCCTGTGCCTTGACAGCGGCAAAAATAGCGTTGATAGTTCCCCCAACGGTAATAAAATCGAAATAAATCTGTGAACCGATGAGCGATTCCGCATCAAGCGCAACCATACCATGCTCAATCGTGTCAACAGCGCCAAGCGCCCTGAAAGCTTTAAGGTGCTGATCAATAGGGCGGTCACCTAAATCGCATCCGCCAGGCATAGATACTCTAGCATGCTTAAAACGCCCGAGCAACGTCCCGAGAAAATAACTTGACGCACGCATTAAACGCGCCATTTCATAAGGCACAACAGGATCCTTGATTCCGTCTGTATTAATTCTTATTGTGTTTTTATTTATCAGTTTAACATCTGCGCCCATTTCATATAAAATCCTAGTGCAGATGGAAATATCACTTATACAAGGTACGTTTTCAAGAATACACGGTCCCTCAGCGAGAATTGTTGCGGCAACTATTGCGACAGCCGCATTTTTTGCACCGCTGATTTCAACGTGTCCACGGAGTGGCCTGTTGCCATTAATAACAAATTTATCCAATGTCCCACTCTCCCAAACTTTATCCTATTTATTATATCACACAACAAAATAAAATAAAAGCTTTTTTTCAAAAATTAATCTACATTTATTTGTTTGTGTAATTGATTATAATTGTCTAAGGTAACTAATTATTGACAAAATGATAATAATATAAACATAAAATTACTAGCTATATAATCTTATAGGGAATATGTATCGATAAATTCCGTTTTTGTTTTTGAATAAACGATCTTTTGTGAGGTGTATAGTCCATAATACCCCGAAAGAACGTAGCTTAGCGCCGCTGCTATCACAAAGAAAGGTAAGCCCTCAGAGCCGAATAGTTCAACAGCAAGAATTATTGAAGTAAGCGGGCTGTTTGTTACTGAACAGAAAAGGGCGCAAAGACCGATTCCGGCAGAATATGAAGGGCTAAGCCCGATAAGTGAGCCGAAAACATTTCCAAAGGCTGCTCCGACAAAAAATGTCGGAATAATTTCGCCGCCTTTAAAACCAGCGCCTAAGGTCAACGCCGTAAAGACTATTTTTAAAGCAAAAGCCTCAGGACGAACTCTTCCTGAAAATGCAGATTCAATTATATTCATTCCGGCACCGTTATAATCGTGACTTCCGATAATAAACGTTAGTATCGCAACAGCTAATCCTCCTGCTGCCACTCTATAAAGAGGATTGCAAAGCAGCCTTTTAAGATACCTGCTTGTCAATTTTACCGACATGCAAAAAAGCAATCCTATTACGGCACATATAGATGCCAAGAGCGCCGTTTTCATAAAATTCATTATCGATAATGACGGAACGCCGGACAAAGCAAAAACAGTCGCTGACATTCCAAACGCTCTTGATATCATTATTCCCGTAAAAGAAGCAACAGCACAGGGCAGGAGTGCGGAGTAGTGCATTATACCGACAGATATAACCTCCATTGGGAAAATTACAGCGGTAACAGGCGTTGCAAAAACAGCTGAGAATGCAGCGCTCATTCCGCACATAGTCAGTATGCGCTTATCTTTTTCATCAAGCCTAAAGGGTTTTTTAAAAGCAAGCGCAATCGCCGAGCCGATCTGAAGCGCAGCCCCTTCACGTCCGGCAGAGCCGCCAAAAAGATGAGTCAGAGATGTGCCGATAAAAATCAGCGGTGCTGTCCTAAAGCGAACCTGCTCATCACTATTTACTGACTGAATTACCAAATTTGTGCCCCTGTCATTCTCCATTTTAAAGATTTTATAAAGAAAAGCTATTAAAATTCCCGCTGCGGGAAGAAGCCAGATTATCACAGGATGCTCCTCGCGAAACTCACCCGCGCACTCAGTTATAAAATGAAATAATACGCCCACTAAGCCGACAACGGTGCCAATAAAAGCCGCAATGAAAATCCATCTGACGGTTACTCTAAAGTCATGTGAGACGCTAAGGAACTTATCCTTTAAGAAATTCAACGCCAACTCTCCTTTTCATATTCTCAAACAAAAAGCGGGGGTTCCCCCGCTAAAAGTCAAAATAAAATCAATAAACCTGCGTACCTTTATAGTAATGAGTAAGTATCTGATCGTATGTATAACCCGCCTGTGTCGCATAATACTGCGCACCGTACTGCGGCATACCGACACCGTGACCATAGCCGCGAGTAGTAAATGTAAATGTGTCGTTTCCTGAATTATAGCTGATGTCAAAGCTAGTGGAACGTATGCTGTAGCTCATTATAGATTCCCTAAAGACTCTTCCGGTAATTGTTACAGTCTTTGAGCCGCTTTGATATGAACCCTGCCCGCCTATAAGCATTTTTCCGACGTATGCCCCGTCAATAACTCCGCCTTGATCGGCACTTAGCATTGTAAACCAGCCTGACGGATCGCCTGATAGATTGATTCCTGTTTTTGAATAAACTCTCGACTGAATATCCGCCGAGGTGAAGGTTCTGGTGTAGTTAAAATTAGGGTCGAGATAATCATATGCACTCTCAACGCTGACAAGATAAGGATAATTTGTTCCCCACACACTCTTTGATGATGAAGTGTACCCTGCCGTTGATGCACAATAGGGCGAAATAATCAGCCCGCCGTTATAGTATATTGCTTTGCCGTATACAGACAGAACACAATCCTTAACCTTCTGTGGCACGTTTGTTTTTAAAGCAACCTGCGGCACGCTTCCTAAAACTGTATTATAATATTTTATGTATGTATATGCGGCAACAGCCTGTGCCTTAATCGCTTCGTTAGCAAAGCCTGAGCCGATTTCATTGTATGTAACCTGACAAACAATATCATATGCGGATGCGGTTACATTTCTTGATGTGCTCAGGTCATAAACGGTGAGCGTTTCAGATGAAATATCAGGCTGAGGCTGTGCTGTGGTTTGTGATGACTCGGCGGTTGTGGTAGTAGTTGTCGTTGTAGTTGTCGTGGTTGTAGTCGTCGTTGTTGTAGTTGTAGTTGCGGAGGTCGTGGTAGTAGTAGTGGGTTTGGTGGTTGTTGTAGTAGTGGTGGGTTTTGTAGTTGTTGTAGTAGGTTTTGTAGTTGTTGTCGTTGTCGGCTTTGTTGTGGAGATTGTAGGCTGAGTGGTTGTCAATGACGGTTTTGTCGTTGTCTCCACCGCCTGCGTGGTGGTATCAGAAGGCTCAGTTTCTTCTGAATACGTGCCTTCGGTTATAACCTCATTATAAATCGAATACTCAGCAATTCCAGCTTTTCTGTAACTAAGCACTTTATAAACATCGCTGACGTATTCATCGGGATTTTGCGATTGCGATGAAAGCTCCTCTGTTATCGGAAATGACATTTGAACCGTTGTTTCAGAGGATTCTTCCGAAAGCTCTGTTATAACTGTGTTTGCATGAGAAAGCAAAGCTTCGTCACTGCCGTGACAGCTGTCAACTATTCCAAAACAAAAAGAATATGTAAGAGCAACCGAAAGCACAACCGACAATCTCTTTATTGGAATTTTCTCAAGCATCCCATCATCTCCTTCTTAACAGTATATTTATCTCGGCGGTTTAATATTATATACCTCATACCAGACAAGTGGCATGTACTTATTCGGATTTGCGGTTATCTGTGAAACATCAACCTCTGAGCTTTCGCCCGGACGAACCTTTCTCGCCACAATGACAAAGCGACTGTCCGTAAACTCTGTTGAACAGGTTGAAAGCGTAAGAAGCTCATCGCCGTATACAACGTCAACAGCTGTATTATAATATGAACGCTTCATAACCTCGGAATAATAATCGTTGAAGCTTTCCTCATTATTAAAATAAATTCTGTTGTGATAATCAAATAGAACTCCGCCGTCCTGACTTGCCTTCACGCTTGTCAAAAAGCAGGCAAAAATCTTCCACTCACTCTCATCAAACAGCGTATCAAATGAAATAACCGGATTTTCCTTTAAAAAATCTATTTTTTTGTAGCTTAAATTCTGATGAAAAAACTCGCCTGATTCCATATTGTGACCATACAAAATAGTGTTATCGGGCATATGGTCTATTGAAATCTCGCCCCTGTAATCAGCAAATACAGCGCCCGCCTTGCTTTCGGTTCTGTCAAAGCTGTGGGATAAATAATACTCATTGTCCTCAGTCTGCATAACCGGATAGCTAAGAACACCTGGTATCTCAACCCACCCAATAATGTCCGAATTCATATTATAAAGCTGAACAAATTTATCAAGCATACCCTCAACAGGCTTCTCAATCGCTGATTCGTCGCTTGAGTCCAACCTGTTTTCGTCGGAAGACTGACTGTAAATAGCCTCCAAAGTACTGTTAAGCTCTTTAACTGCACGCTCGCCATAATAATACTCATAAAGCATATTTAAAGCAAAAACCAAAACAGCCAAAGCCACCATAAACAATATTTTTCTTATAACCTCAAAAAAGCTATCGCCTTTCCACGGTATAATGCCCTTCAAAATATTTCTTGAAGATGATTTATTTTTTTTAACGGGCTTTTTCTTCCCAAGCTCGTTTGACATTGCCATAAAATTACCTCAACTTTCTATCGTAAGAATATTCTCAATCATTTTCAGCGCATAGCCTGTCGAAAGCTCTCTCACCATTTTTCGGTCAAGACTTTCATATGCTTCGTGAAGCTTCAGGTTCATTGTCAGAAAGCGACCGGCTTTACATACCGACACAAAAACCGTTCCGGCAAGATTTCCTTCAAAAGCCTCCGGCCCTGCAACACCAGTTATGCCGACACCTATATCAGAGGATGCCTTTTTCATTATCCCCTCTGCCATTGCTTCGGCACATTCTGCGCTGATTTCGGTGAACCTCTCGATTACATCGGGCGAAACACCTAATTCGCTGATTTTGATTCTGTTTGAGTAACTGCACATCCCAAGCTCATAGATTCGTGACGCACCGGGAACAGACGTGATATACTGTGAAAGCATTCCGCCTGTACAACTTTCCGCGATAGAAACGGTAGTGTTTATGCTTAATAATAATTGTACTACCGAATAAGCGGTTTTGTCAAGAAAATCGGGCTTTCCATCATCATTATAAGTAAAAAATCCGTATTTTTTCGTGCAGTCTGACATATAAAACTCCCTTTTTATGAGCTACTCAGCCCTTATTACCAAATGAGTGGTATTTTCAACAGCCTCAGCGATAAGCGGCTCAAAATCAAATAACGCCTGTGCCGCTTCAACATCCGAAAGCTTTGGGTTGGTTTTCGGGTGCTTTGGCGTGAATACGGTACAGCAGTCCTCATACGGTTCAATCGACGTTTCAAAGGTTCCGATTTTTCTTGAAACCGCCACTATTTCCGCTTTATCCATTCCAATAACAGGGCGGAAAACAGGCATTCTGCATACTGAGTCTGTGGAAACAATAGCGCTCATTGTCTGACTTGCAACCTGCCCGATACTCTCGCCAGTTACAAGTGCAGAAAGCTCATTGGCTTCGCCTATTCTCTGCGCAATCTCCATCATCAGCCGACGCATGATGAGCGTAAAAAACTCCTCGGGACAGTTTTTCATTATCTCAGCCTGAATTTTTGTGAACGGAACACAATAAAAATGAATGCTTCCGCAATAATCGGCCATAATTGATGCTAGCTTTTCGACCTTTAGCCTTGCACGCTCTGATGTATAGGGCGGGCTTTCAAAATGCACAGCAGAAACCCATACTCCTCTTTTCGCCATCATATAACCGGCGACGGGGCTGTCTATTCCGCCTGATAATAAAAGCAGAGCCTTGCCCGATGTTGATACAGGCATTCCCCCTGCTCCATCCTCCTCCGATGCTCTGATATATGCGCCAGCCTCTCTGATTTCAACGGTAACCGTCACGTCGGGATTATGAACATCTACACTCAGATGAGGGTATTTCTCAAGAAGCCTTTCGCCTAGCTTTGAGCATATTTGAGGCGAATTCATAGAAAATTTCTTATCCGCTCTTTTTGCCGCAACCTTAAAGGTCTTTGCGGCTGACAATGAATCCTCAAGACAGCTTTCAGCCATGTTCGCAATTACTTCCCAGTCCTTGCTTACACATACTGTTTTGCATACCTTGGCAATGCCGAAAACCTTTTTCAGCTTATCGACCGCCGCATCTATGTCAATGTCGTCAGAGGAAGGCTCCAAATAAATCGTTGACTGTGCCCTTGTTATATGAAACCTGCCCAGAGGCTTTAGTCTTTGCCTTATATTCTTCACAAGAACATCCTCAAAGGTTTTTTTGTTCAGCCCTTTTAATGCGATTTCGCCGTATTTTGCTAGAATAATCTCTCTCATCCGTTTCACCTTTTAATATTTTATTTTTAATAATTCCGACTGCCCCATTTTCAAGGCGGAAATAAAGCTGTCAATTTCATCAGTCGTGTTCTCGTGGGAAAAGCTAATTCGCAAGATAAAATCCAGCAGCTTTTCATCCGCTCCAAGCTCCTTGAGAACACTGCTTTTCTTCCCCTTAGAGCAAGCAGAGCCGCTTGATACGTATATACCCTTGTCCTCTAAAAAATGCAGCATGATTTCACTCTTATAACCCAATACAGCAACGCTAACAATATAAGGCGACGAATTGTCAGGTGATATAACAACAGTGTCAGACGCTGAGCTCAGTGCGTCAACAAGGTGCTTTTTAAGTCCGCTGACATATTCAAAGCGCTTAGGGATATCGCCCATATAACGCTTTGCCGCCGCACCAAAGCCGCTTATCAGCGGGACGCTCTCCGTCCCTGACCGAACCGCCCTTTCCTGTCCGCCGCCGACGATAAGCGGTGAAGGCCTTATACCCTTTTTAATATAGACAGCGCCTATTCCCTTCGGGCCGTAAACCTTATGCCCGCTGACAGAAACTATATCAGCGTTCAGAGCTTTCACCTTAAACGGAATTTTCAAAAACGCCTGAACGGCATCACAGTGTGTCACGATTTCGGGATGCTTTCTTTTTATCGCCGCAAACTCCTTCTCAACAGGGAAAATCATACCCGTTTCATTATTGACCAGCATACACGACACAAGGCAGGTGTTTTCATCAACCGCCTCAGAGAGCCTTTCCGGACTGACTCTCACAACCTCAAAGCCAAGCTTTTCTAGCCTTTGCGCCGGCGCAGCCACCGACGGATGCTCACCACCCCCGATAACAACACGCTTTTTCCTTTTGCCATAGCTTTCGGCTGTGCCTGTTACCGCAAGATTGTTGCTTTCTGTTGCACCTGACGTGAAATAAACGTTATCCTCCTCACAGAATAATGCTGAAGATATAACCTTTCTTGCCGCTGATACGGCTTTCTCAGCTTCAACCCCCAGTCGGTGAAGACTTGACGGATTCCCGAAATTGTCATTAAGCGCACCAGTGACAGCGGCGACAGCCTCACAACAAGGCCTTGTTGTGGAAGCATTGTCAAAATATATCACTAAAGTATCAATCCTCTCATCGCCGTATTAAACCCTGTCACTGTAAAAAATTATAATTCCCCGCTGTGATAGCACTGTGAAAGGGCGGCGAAAGTTTCTCTTTTTAATTTTTTATTGCTAAACATATAAAATTATTATACTACATTTCGTGCAAACTTTCCAGTATAAATTATTATGGATAAAGCTATAAAATCAGGCAATACTATTTCCAGAATAAAACGGAGGTAGCTTTATGGGAATTAGATTATCTGTTAGGTCAATAGTCAAAATAGTGTCATTTTTCATAGCGACGGCAGCGGTGCTTTTGACGCTTTATTTCAAAAGTGAAGCAAAGGCTAACGATTATAAGCTCAAGCTTGAATACTCGTACATTAGGGCAATTGAAGAGCTTTCTTCAAGCACAGACAATATAACAAGCACACTTTCAAAGGGTATTTATGCGGGAACGCCTTCAATGCTTGAAACACTTTCTTCTAAGCTCTGGCGGGATGCTTCAATAGCAAAAACCGCTTTGTCACAGCTTCCGGTGTCTGATTTAAACCTTGATAACACAAACAAATTTCTCTCACAGGTCGGCAACTATGCAATAAGCATTTCAGTGAAGGCTTCAAAGGGTGAACAGCTTTCGATGGAGGAATACTCGAATCTGGCGGCACTCTATGAATATTCAAAGACGCTGTCAATGGAATTGTGGGCACTTGAAAAAAAGGTTCAGTCGGGAACTATGTCTTTTGAAAAAACAGCAAAGAACATTAATAATCAGAATTCTACCTCACCACCGAATGTGTTTGAGGGCTTCAGCTCTTTTGAGGAAGGCTTTGCAAATTATCCGACGCTCATATATGACGGGCCTTTCTCAGACCATATTTTAGACAGAAATCCAGAACTCACAAAAAATCAGCCTGAGATTGATGATAGCACCGCTCTTACAAAGGCTTCTGAATGCACCGGTGTTTTGGTCGAACAGCTAATGATATGCGGTGAGGAGGACGGAAAAATGCCGTCATTCTGTTTTAGCGGTGAGAATGTCTACGGTGCAATCACCAAGCAGGGCGGTTTTATTTCGTATATGGTCAAGAACAGAAGCGTTGAAGAAAAAAAGCTGACCGTTGAGGACGCAATGTCCACAGCAGGCGCTTATCTTTTAAGTCTTGAAATAACCGATATGACACCAACCTATTATGAAACACTCGACAATATCTGCACCATTAATTTTGCGTGTGTTCACAAGGGCGCTGTTGTATATACCGATTTGATTAAGGTTTCAGTGGCGATGGATAACGCTGAAATCGTCGGGATAGACGCAAGAGGCTTCATTGTCAATCACCGTGAAAGAGAGCTCCCCCCACCTGCGCTATCAGTTGAAGAGGCACAGAAAAAACTCTCCCCACTTCTTAACGTTGAGAAGAGCAAGCTGACAATAATTCCGACAGAGGGGGAAAACGAGGTCTGTGCTTATGAATACCTTTGCACAAGCCGTCAGGGAACACAGGTTCTGGTCTATGTTAATGTCACCACCGGTGAGGAGGAGCAAATTCTCATTCTCATCGAAACACAAGACGGCGTATTAACTATATAAATTGATATCTAATCCGCCTGAATTATTACTCTTCAGGCGGATTCTTATATTAATACGGTCAAACTATTCTGTTTTATCAAAACACCGCATAACAATTAGTGTACGAGTTTTTGCGGCGCACTTGACATTTTATAATTAACAATTTATACTTATTATAGAAAAATAATATTTGGGAGGTTATACATATGCATAAATCTAAGTTTGGAATTTCTGTCGGTCTTCTCGGCGCTATCATTTGCACATTGTCTTTAATGTTTGGTATGCAGTGGTATGTTCTTGGCATAATGGGCTTTGTTCTCTTCAACGAAGAAAACGAATGGTTAAAAAGGTTTATTGTGAAAATACTCATTCTCACGCTCATCGTATGGTTCTTCACAGCAGGGTTTGATATCTTGGGAGGTTTTCTTTCATGGCTAAACAGCCTCTTTGGTACCGACCTTTCTTATCCGTGGTCAATAAACACAAAAATTGTTAATATCCTCATTATTGTCAAGGAGGTAATTCTATTCATAATGGCTTTATCAGCACTAAGTCAAAATCATATCAGAATTAACCCGATTGATAAAATCGTCAATAAAAATGTGTAATGGAGGCTTTTTAAAATGGATTTTTTCAACAAAATAGGCAATAAGGTTGCCAGCGGTGCAAGCGCAGTAGCAAGCAAAACCAAAGATATTGCAGGAACAACAAAAATCAATATGCAGATTTCTCAGGACGAAGGGAGAATCACCGCAATCTACACAGAAATCGGAAAGAGATTTTTTGATTTGAACGTTCAAAATCCCCCTGAAGAATACGCTGATAAGTTTTCTGAAATAGCTCAGCTCAGAGAGAAGATTGCTGCGGCAAAAGCTCAGGTTCAGCAGATTAAGGGAACAAAAATCTGCACAGCGTGTGGCGCAGAAATTCCCGCAAACGTTGCTTTTTGTGGCTCATGCGGCGCAAAAGCCCCAGAAGCTCCAGCACCCGTTGTTGTCGAAGCTCCTGCAACTGTCTTCTGCCCCGCTTGTGGAAAAGAAGAGGCTTCTTCTGTTTCATTCTGCTCGGGTTGCGGTTGCAAGCTGAAGTAAATTAGCACTTAAAAAAGGCGGGGAAATTCCCTGCCTTTTATTTTTTTGTATTGAAAAACCATAAATAAAATGGTAATATTAATACAGTAAAAATAAAAGGCTGGAGATTAAATATGTTTTATCTATACTATATTTTAGCGGGCGCTGTTATCGGCGCCGCAAACGTAATACCCGGTGTCAGTGGCGGAACAATGGCTGTTCTTTTCGGAATATATGATAAGCTTCTAGATGCAATTTCACTGAGCATTAAAAAGCTAAAAAAGAACATTCTTTTTATACTCACTGTCGGCTTTGGTCTGATAGCGGGCATATTTCTTTTTGCAAAGGCAATCACGTTTCTTCTTGAAAACTATAAGCTTCCCACACAGTTTTTCTTTATGGGACTTATACTGGGGAGCTTTCCGCTTGTATGGCGACTAACGGTCAAGCATAATAAATTCAGAAAAATAAACATTGTCCCTTTGTTGATTTGCGTGGGGCTTCTTTTTGCATACAGCTTTCTTGAGGAAGGCAGTAGCACCGTCCAGACTGAGCTTAATGTCAAGCTGATGTTTGTGCTTTTTATTTCTGCATTTATTGCGACGGTTGCAATGCTTATTCCCGGTGTCAGCGGTTCATTCTTACTAAAGGCTATCGGAATGTATGATACGGTAACAACCGCAGTCAGCGGAATTTTCGATGACGGAAAAATCAATACACGCTGCGTTGCTTTGCTAATTCCCTTTGGTGTCGGCGCAATTGCCGGACTTCTTGTCGGGGCAAAAATCATTTCAACTCTGTTAAAAAAGTACTATCAGGGTGTTTATGCCGCAATTATCGGTATGATTTTCGGCTCGCTTTTCATAATCTATCCGGGCGGCTTCAGATTTAACGCAATGGGCTTTTATTCCATACTTTGCCTGATATGCGGTGCTGTCATCTCACTCTCAATGGGAAATATGGAGAAAAACAAAAGCCAAGATGAGGAGTAGCATTCCCTCATCTTAGCTCTTTAGCTTTATAAATCAGCACTTCTTCAGTGTTTTCAAACTCACCGACAATAACACCGTCAAGAAGTCGGTTTAAAACGTCGCCTATATCCTTCCCCTCAATAAAGCCTATTTTCAAAAGGTCATCGCCTTTTATTTTCAAGTCTTTAATGGAAAAGCACTCCCCCTGTGCGAGAATTTCCTCAGCAAGCTTTGTGACATCATCAATTTGCCCAAGCTTTTGTTTTAGGAGCATGGGGGACTGTGCGTGACAGTCAGCACGTCTTATTTCTGTCTGAAGCTTGAAAAACTCATAGCCATACTTTGATAGAAAGCGTTTTACCGCCTTTTTTTCGGGCGGAATTCTATTGTCATGCTCAGTTATCAGTGTTGTAACCAGTGAGATTGTATCATTGTCGTACCTAAGCCTTCTGAGAACCTCTTTTGCAATTTGCGCCGATACTTTCTGATGCCCTTTAAAATGCCCGATGCCTTTTTCATCAACAGAAAAGCACTCTGGCTTTCCTATATCGTGCAAGAGCATAGTCAGTCTTAAAATCCTGTCTTTTGGAATAGAAGCAATGCTCTTAATAATATGCTCATAAACGTCAAGACTATGGTGAGGGTTTTTTTGTGAAAAGTCAAAGCAGGGTTTTATTTCGGGGATTATCTGGGCAATAACCTCACGGTATTTTCTCATAACCTCTGCCACGTTATCGCCCAAAAGAAGCTTGTCAAGCTCAACCGAAATCCTCTCAGGTGCTACGGAATCTATAAGCTTTTTATTTTCAATAATCGCCAAAGAGGTTTTTTCTTCAATAAAAAATCCCAGACAAGACGAAAACCGAAGAGCACGCATTATCCTTAAAGCGTCCTCTGAAAAACGCTTTTCAGGCTCACCCACACAGCGTATCAGCCTGTTTTCTATATCTTCTTTTCCACAAAAAAGGTCAATAAGCCCTTCTGTATCAGAATAGGCGATTGCATTTATTGTGAAGTCACGCCGTGAAATGTCTTCCTTTAAGCTTCTAACGAATTTCACGCTGTCAGGTCGTCTGCTGTCTGAATATACCCCGTCAATTCTAAAGGTTGTGATTTCAACCGGCATATCATCTATCACAACGGTAACAGTACCATGCTTTAGCCCTGTTCCTATCGCTTTATACTCAGAAAATGTGGCGATTACCTCGTCAGGAAGCGCATCGGTGCATAAATCCCAGTCGTGAGGAATATTCCCCATTATGCTGTCACGAACACAGCCACCCACGGCATATGCTTTAAAACCACCTCGTGACAGATTATTAATTGCTGTTTTTATATAGTCGGGAAGCTCTATTTTCACTTTCACACAGCCTTTTTCAGATTAAAATTACGTTAATTTTATCATGTAATGCTTATTATGTCAATGCAAGCTTGTTTTAATAAATCGGAGGGAAAATGGAAAAAATAATAGCACAGGCTTTAAAAAAGGAATATACACTTTGCTTTATATCTGGACTTCTCTTGACAGTGGCGTTTGCATTTCGTGAGCTTTTTTGGCTTAATTTTATTGCAATGATCCCGCTGTTTCTAGTGTTGTTAAGCTGTGAATACGGCATCAAAAAGCTCATGCGATATGTGTTTTTCTTCTCGCTCGGATATTATATTCCCACAATACATTGGCTTTATGAAATAACTGTATTATTCCCTGTATCTAAGCCTGCGTCCATTGCTATGATTACTCTGGGTATATTTTTGATTGGAATTGTCCAGGGGTTATATACATTTCTAGCATTTATGCTCTTTCCTTTTATAAAAAGCGGACGGTATAGAGATGTATTTTTTCTGTCATCACTATATATTCTCGCTGAATACCTTCAGGAATACACTTTTTTCGCACCCTTTCCGTGGGCAAAAATCGGTGTTTCACTCGCACCCTTTTCGGCTTTTATTCAGTCCGCCTCGCTTTTTGGGGTGTATTTTATTTCTTTTTTGATACTATTTTTAAACGGAAGCCTTGCATTTATTTTGCTAAACCGTGATAATTTTAAGAAAATTAGACCTGTTTTTTTCACCATCGGTATTATTCTTTCCGCAAACATAGCTTTCGGGACTTTGCGTATTGCTTTCTCGCAAAAGGAAGCAGATTTTGACGGGCTTGCGGTTCAAGGGAATTATTCAGGTCTTGACAAGTGGCGAAATACAACCTCTGAAATGTTCAATGGCTACTGTGAGCTAACCAGAAAAGGCGTGAGTGATAAAACAAAAATTGTCGTGTGGCCTGAAACAGCAATAAACACTGACATTAACGTTGTATCGCAGTATAAAGACGAGCTTGTCAAGCTTTCTGACGAGCTGAATGTAACTATTGTCACAGGCTATTTCACATATCAGGATAATGACATGATGTATAATTCGATTTTTGCCGTTTCTCCAAACGGAAGGTTTTCTGAGCCTTATAACAAGCATGTGCTTGTTCCCTTCGGTGAATACTTCCCCATGTCTGATGCGTTTAAAAAGCTGTTTCCGTCATTTGATAGAATCGTTACAAACGCCAGCAACATTCTTAAAGGAAATGATTTTCAGATAATGGATTCATCAGTGGGGCGAATCGGGGGAATAATCTGCTACGATTCTCTTTTCACCGATGTCGCCAGAAATAATTCTAAGCTTGGCGCTGATATTTTTGTGCTTCCTAGCAACGACTCTTGGTTTGGTGACTCCTCCGCACTGTATCAGCACAACTGTCAGGCTATTATGCGTGCTGTCGAGAATAACCGCTTTATTATCAGGGCGAGCAATACCGGCATTTCGTCGATTATTTCACCAACCGGAAAAGTTTTAGCCCAGGCGGAAACCTTTGTTCCCACCGCACTTTCAGCACCCGTTTCACTTATTGAAAAAAGAACGCTTTATTCCTATATCGGGAATATTATAATAGTAATACCAACGGCGGTATATGTCTTATGCTTATTTTTTGCTCTAAAAAAAGTCAGGAGGAAAAATTTGCATTAAAAGTACGTCCGTGGTATAATTTAAGAAAAACTACGGAGGTTTGTTTTGAAACTTTTATTTATTGGCGATGTCGTCGGAAAGCACGGCTGTGACTTTCTTTCACGAAAGCTTTTCGGCATTAAAAAGGAATACAACATTGATTTCACCATTATAAACGGTGAAAATTCAGCGGACGGCAACGGTATTACTAAAGCATCACTTGATATGCTGACTGAATACGGTGCCGATATAATTACAACGGGAAACCATGCCTTTAAAAGACGTGAATGTGCCGAAATTTTTGATAATACGGAACATCTCATCCGGCCGGCAAATTATCCGGACTGTGTATGTGGAAAAGGCTATTGCGTTTCTGAAATTGGAATGATAAAAATTGCAGTCATTAACCTAATGGGAGTAATTTATATGGAGGCTCTAGACAATCCGTTTTATAAAATTGACAGCATACTCAGTGAAATAGACACGCCGAACATTTTCGTTGACTTTCACGCTGAGGCAACCTCAGAAAAGAAAGCAATGGGCCGTTATCTTGCCGGAAAAGTCACAGCCGTTCTGGGCACGCACACTCATGTTCAAACAGCAGACGAAGAAATTCTAAACGGGCATACCGCTTATATCACCGATGTCGGAATGACTGGTGCTGAAAACTCTATTTTGGGCGTGAAGTCCGAAGTAATTATTGAAAAGCTGAAAAACCGTTACCCTGTACGATTCATTGAGAGCAAAGAGCCTTGCTTTCTTAATGGAGTTGTCATAGATTTCGACGAAAAATTGGGCAAATCTAACAAAATTGAACGTATGATTTTAAGATAATTAACAAACTTAAAATTTTATATTGAAAAACTAATAATTTATTAGTATAATATACTTGTACTAAAGGAATATTTTTGAAAAAGTAATCATAGGAACAATTTTCACAACCATGACATTACAGGAGGATTTCAAATGGAAGTACTAAAGGTTTCATCACATTCTGTCCCTAATTCGGTTGCCGGTGCAATTGCTGGTGTTGTCCGCGATAAAAGCACTGTTGAAGTTCAAGCGGTCGGTGCCGGTGCTGCAAATCAAGCTATCAAAGCAATTGCTATTGCCAGAGGTTATCTTGCACCTGTCGGAATAGACCTGGTGTGTGTCCCTGCTTTTGCAAATGTGACTATCGACGGCGAAGAAAGAACAGCAATGAAGCTTATTTGCGAAACAAGATAATTTTATGTGGAGAATTTGAAAGAAATACTTTTCAAGAACCGCGCGTACTGACATTTGTACGGGCGGTTTTTGTCTTTAAAAATTATTTTAAAAAACCTCTTGACATTTCAAATGTATTACTGTATTATTGTATTACGGAGTTAGTACAGTAATACACAAGGAAGGAGCAGCTATGGGATGGAGCATTAACTCAGACAAACCAGTTTATCTTCAGCTTCTTGAGGAGATTGAGCTTAGGATTATAACAGGGGTATATGCACTGGGCGATAAACTGCCCTCTGTGAGGGAGCTTGCTGCTGAAGCCGCTGTTAACCCTAACACAATGCAAAAAGCACTGTCCGAGCTTGAAAGAGACGGGCTTGTCTATTCACAGCGCACTTCAGGCAGATTCATCACTGAAGATAAAGAGCTTGTTTTAAGTATTAAAAACCGCTTCGCAAAAGAGCAAATCAGAGAATACCTGATAAAGATGGAGAAGTTGGGGTTCTCAAAGCATCAAGCAAAAACTATGCTGGACGAATATGAAAAGGAGATGGATTAATGGATAGCATACTTGAATGCCGTTCGCTGACAAAGCTTTACGGCAAGAAAACCGCACTTACAGGTGTTAATCTTAGCATTAACCGCGGAAAAATTATCGGGCTTTTAGGGCCTAACGGAAGCGGAAAAACAACGCTTATCAAACTGGCATGTGGACTTCTTGTTCCAAGCTCAGGTGATATTTTAGTTGACGGAAAAAAGCCGGGAGTCGAATCCAAGCTTAAGGTTGCTTATCTTCCCGATAAAAATTATATTCCAGATTGGATGAATGTAACTCAGCTTTTGAAGTACTTTTCAGACTTTTATTCTAATTTTAACGTAGAAAAGGCAACAGAAATGCTTGAAAAGCTTGGAATTGGTATGCAGGATAAATTTAAAACCATGTCAAAAGGAACAAAGGAAAAAGTTCAGCTTATTACTGTAATGAGCCGTGACGCCGACCTTTATCTTCTTGACGAGCCTATTGCCGGTGTTGACCCTGCGGCGAGAGATTATATTCTCAACACCATTATTTCAAACTACAATCCTAACGCCTCTGTCATCATCTCAACGCATCTTATAGCAGACGTAGAAACTGTCCTTGATGAATTTATTTTCATTCAGAACGGAACACTTAGAATGTACTCGACCGTTGACGAAATCAGAGAAACACAGGGCAAGTCGGTTGACGCTCTGTTTAGGGAGGTTTACAGATGTTAGGAAAATTATTGAAATATGAATTTATGGCGACTTCAAAAACATATATCCCCCTATATGGCGGTTTTCTGTTATGCTCATTTTTAATGGCTTTATTCACAAAAATGAATTTTCAATCAATCCCTCTGGTTATACTCGTGACTGTTTTTTCATTATTATATGTTGTTCTGACCGTAGTTATTACCTTCATTCCTATTTTCGGCTCACTTCAGAGGTTTAACAAAAATCTTCTTGGTGAGGAAGGTTATCTCACAAACACACTCCCTGCTTCAACAAATCAGCTTCTGATTGCAAAGGTTTTCCCTGCTATTGCATGGATGATTGTCAGTATGCTTTCATCAATTGCAGCACAGTGGATTATGCTCGTGAGTGCCGGCGAGGGTGATACGGCAATAAATATGTATTCAACAGCAATAGAACAGCTGTCCGCCTTTTTCAGGCGTGAGCCGCTTCTGGGAATACTGATTGTAATCTATATACTAACCTTATTCATCGGTGCATTATTTACTGTCTACTCCTCTGTATGTATTGGGCATCTTTCAAATTCAAAAAGGGGCTTAAAATCTTTCTTATCGTTTTTAGGGCTCGTGTTGGTTGTTGGTATTATATTCGGAACTTTATTAGAAAGCCTTGATAATATTGCAATAACAAATGAAACAACTGTATTCCTATTGCTGATTTTTGCGAATGTAATCTTTATCGGCGCAATGTACTTCTTAATGCACAGGATTCTATCCCGAAAGCTTAATCTAGAATAATCATAGCTAAACCGCCCTGTTTTATTGGGCGGTTTTTTATTTTCTCTATTGCATTATTGTGTAAAATATTGTATAATTTTCTTTAGTAATTATTCCTGATGAAAGAGGCTTATTATGAAAAAGACAATATGCTTATTAACTGCCGCATTGATTGTTTTATCGTTATCCTCGTGCAAAGAGAAAAACGACAATGATTTAAGTGCAGACAATACGATAACAACAGTGACAGAACTAACGACACAAGCTACCCCATCTGAAATTGTTATCCCAAAGGCTGAAACGCTAAGCTTTTCCCCACCCGTTCCGCCAGAGGTCATCGGTTCTATTACACAGGGTGTGAAAATTGACCTTTCCGATTTTGACAGTGTCAGCGGCCCTGTCGGAAGCAAGGTTTTGACCTTTAAGAAAAAGGGTGATAAGGTTTCAACAATTGTTCTTCCGAACGAAGCTCACGGCGGAGTAATCAACTATGATTATTATAACACCGAGGTGGGAATTCTCGACTGCGAAACAGGCGAATTTAAAGGCGGTGTCACCGAATTTCTTTCACAAGATCTGTATTATGAAATATCATATGGTCTTGACGGAAGATATGCCTATTTGCATTATATAAACACTCCCGCACCATATGATTCCGAAAGCTTTGACTATTCCCTTATTCAGGTTGATATGATAAACGCAACCACAAAAAAATACAACTTCACCTCCAAAAGTCTGGGAGCACGTGTTGTTCCTCTCGGCGACGACAGCGTGCTCATTTTATACTATAATTCAATAACTTATGATGATGAATCAATAAGACAGGACTTAATATATGATGTCTTAAATCTTTCAACGGGTGAGGTTAAAAACTTTTCTGTTTATCCGTTTTTTGGTGGCGCCGCCGGAAACGGCAGCGTTTCACCGGACTTAGCAACTCAAAGCAATAATACTCCTAGCGATTATGAATATTTGTTTTTTCGGACTGCTTCTGAGGATAAGGTGTATTTTACATCCTTTAAAAAGCAGGATTCAAAAGAGTATTACTCAATAAAAATATATAATACAAAGATGGAGCTTGTTGAGGATATTTTGGTTTATACAAACGATGATTATTCAGATAACTCATGGAGAAGCCTTAGCGACAGCCTGTCAATAGATGGCGAACGCATTTATTATGTTATATCAGAGCCGATTTATGGGGGATGGGAAATTACATATGTATTTGAAAAAGGCAACAATGGTTATTCAAAGAAAGTTCTCGAATACGATGGCTTATTAAATCTAAGATTATCAGAGTCAATGACCAGTAATAAACCAGCTAATAGTTTTTCAGAAGTATCAGCCTATAAAATAAACGATAAAATTTCTCTAGTATTAAAGGATATATATAATACTATAGTGCTAGATGACAATAATAACTACCTTCATGAGCTTGACATTATCATTCCAATTGAAATAGATAATCTTAATCTAATTGAAAGCATTTACGGCGATTACTTATCTGTTACTATGGATTATTATTCAGGGAATATGATAGTATTAGGTGTTGACGATAACAATAATGATGTGTACTATTACTTATCAAATGATTATATTCAGTCTTTATTGAAATTCTAAAATAAGTGCAGTCCATAAAGGGCTGCACTTTTAATTTATTTTTTAGTTTACATATTTCATTTAGCGTGATATAATAAATTATTAATGCAAAGTCAAGTAATTTATGAGGTGATTTGATTGTCTTTTGGACAGGAAAATATAAGAAACTTTTGTATCATCGCCCACATAGACCACGGAAAGTCAACGCTAGCTGACAGAATTCTAGAGCTGACCTCAACCGTTTCTCTCAGGGATATGGAGGAGCAGCTTTTAGACAACATGGATATTGAGCGTGAAAGAGGCATTACCATCAAGGCACGTGCCGTCAGGCTGACTTATACCGCCGATGACGGTGAGAACTATGTTTTCAACTTAATTGACACGCCGGGACACGTGGACTTTAACTATGAGGTTTCACGTTCTCTCGCCGCCTGTGAGGGCGCTGTTCTTGTTGTTGACGCTTCGCAGGGAATAGAAGCTCAAACTCTTGCTAACACCTATCTCGCTATTGAGCATGACCTTGAGGTCGTTCCCGTCGTTAATAAAATTGACCTTCCGTCAGCCGACCCTGAAAGAGTTTGCAACGAAATTGAAGGCGTTATCGGAATTGACGCTATGGACGCGCCAAGAATTTCAGCTAAAACAGGCGTCAACATTAAAGCTGTGCTTGAAAGAGTTATAAAGGACATTCCTCCCCCAAATGGCGATGAGGAAGCACCTTTGCAGGCTCTGATTTTCGACAGCTGCTATGACGCATATAAGGGCGTTATTATCTATATTCGTGTTCTTGAGGGAACGGTTAAAACAGGAACAAAAATTCGTCTAATGGCGACAGGTGCGGAATTTCAGGTTGTTGAAACAGGCTATCTGGGTGCTGTGAACCTTGTTCCGTCTGGAATTTTAAAAGCGGGAGAGGTTGGATACATCACCGCTTCAATCAAAAGCATTGGTGATACTCGTGTCGGTGATACAGTAACCGACGTTGAAAAGCCCTGCGAAAAACCGCTTCCCGGATATAAAAAGGTCAATTCAATGGTTTTTTCGGGGATTTATCCGATTGACGGCGCAAAATATGGCGACCTTCGTGACGCACTTGAAAAGCTAAGACTAAATGACGCTTCGCTTTCTTTTGAGCCTGAAACCTCAATTGCACTCGGCTTTGGTTTTCGTTGCGGATTTCTGGGACTTTTGCATATGGAGATTATTCAGGAGCGTCTTGAGCGTGAATACAACCTTGACCTTATCACGACAGCACCGTCTGTTATATATAAAGTCACTATGACAAACGGCGAAACTATTTTTATTGACAACCCAACGAATTACCCCGACCCTGCTCATATTCAAACCGCTGAAGAGCCAATGGTAAACGCACACATATTCTCCCCCAGTGATTTTGTGGGGAATATAATGGAGCTTTGTCAGGACAGGCGTGGTGTTTTCAAGGACATGAAATACCTTGACGAAGCTAGAGTTGACCTTCATTATGAGCTTCCCCTAAATGAAATTGTCTATGACTTTTTTGACGCTTTAAAATCTCGGACGAAGGGCTATGCATCGTTTGACTATGAGCTTATGGGATATGCGCCTTCAAAGCTTGTCAAGCTTGATATACTTCTTAACAGCGAGGTTGTTGACGCACTGTCATTTATCGTTCACGCTGACAAAGCCTATGCAAGAGGACGCCGTATCGCCGAAAAGCTCAAGGATAATATTCCACGTCAGCTTTTTGAGGTTCCGATTCAAGCGGCAATAGGCGGCAAGGTTATCGCCCGTGAAACTGTTAAGGCAATGCGAAAAGACGTTTTGGCAAAATGCTACGGCGGTGACATAACACGAAAGAAAAAGCTCCTCGAAAAGCAAAAGGAAGGTAAAAAGCGTATGCGTCAGCTCGGCTCGGTCGAGGTCCCGCAGGAAGCTTTTATGAGCGTTTTAAAGCTCGATTAAAGATATTAAGGAGAATACAAATGGCACTCGGACTTTATTTTCACATTCCTTTTTGTATGAGAAAATGTCCGTACTGTGATTTTTATTCTCTTTCTTTTTCTGAAGAAATGCAAGAGGCGTATACTTCTTCAACAATAAGAAATATAAAAAGCTTTAGCAAGCAAAATGTTGATACGATTTATTTCGGCGGGGGTACACCCTCGCTAATATCAGCTAAGAATTACGGGCGAATTTTCAGCGCTATTAACGAGAGTTTTAATTTAATTTCCCCGGAAATTTCGCTGGAGGCTAACCCCGGAACTGTTGATTTTGATAAGCTCAAAGCTTTGAGAGAGGTCGGCTTCAACCGCATTTCCTTCGGTGTTCAAAGCTTGAAGGATGATGAGCTTTTGGCTCTAGGGCGTGTTCACACCTCCGCTCAGGCGGTGGAGGCTATTACGCTTGCTAAAAAAGCCGGCTTTGACAATATCTCTGCCGACATAATGCTCGGGCTTATTGGTCAGGATAAAATCAGTCTTTCAGAAACGCTTGACAGGCTTTTATCTCTTTTTGTATCGCATATTTCGGCTTATATGCTTAAAATCGAAAATAATACGCCCTATAACCGCCCTGAAATTCTGACTCAGCTTCCCGATGATGAAAAAACTGCCGAGCTATATCTTTTTACCGCTGAAAAGCTCGAAAAAAGCGGATTATTTCAGTATGAAATCTCAAATTTCTCAAAGCCCGACTTTGAATGCCGTCACAACCTCAAATACTGGCACTGTGAAGAATATATCGGAATTGGCCCATCGGCACATTCATATTTTAACAATAAAAGATATTATTCGCCGCCCTCACTCGAAGAGTTTATTTCTTTGGATAAGCAGCGTGAAATTGTCACTGAGGATAATCCGCGAAGCTTTGAAGAGGCGGCAATGCTTGCACTTAGGCTTTCTGAAGGGCTGAGCAAGAAGCTGTGTGATGAGTTCGACATTGACTTTGTATTAATCACAAAAAAAGCCTTTCCTTTAATAAACGCAGGGCTTATCGAGATAAGTGACGAGAAAATTACCCTGACAAAACAAGGGTTTCTGGTTTCAAATTCGGTAATATTTAAGCTGATAAACTGATGTTGAGAATAAAAAGCTCAAGTTATGACATAATAGCTTTGAGGTGATTTTTATGCAGTTTACTACAAAGGAAACAAACTATTTAAACGAAGCAAAAAGCTTTGAACAGCTTTGCATTGACAAGTACAACAGGTATTCTCAGCAGGCTCTGGCGCCAGAACTTAAAGGTCTGTTTGGAAGCATTGCCCAGAAAGAGCAGCAGCACCTAAACTCCATTAATCAAATTCTTGGCGGAACAATTCCGCAAATGGGTGCTGGACAAGCGCAGGCGCAGCCTCCCGCTCCCCCCGTTGTCAATCAGTCACAGCAGGATAAGGATGCTGACAAGTATCTCTGTCAGGATGCTTTAAGCTCTGAAAAGCACGTTTCATCCTTCTATAACACCGCTATTTTTGAGTTTAACGACACCGGTGTCAGAAATGTTCTTAATCATCTTCAAAAGGAAGAGCAGGAGCACGGCGAACAGATTTACAAATACATGTCCACAAACGGAATGTACTGCTAATCTTATATCAAAAACAAGACGGTATCACTTTGCTTGAGTGATACCGTTGTTTTTTATGACTTCCAGGGCTTTTTGCCGTTTGTCCAGCCCAGCCGCTTCCAGTATAAATCGTCTGTTTGGCAGTAGCTTTTTTTATGAAGCTTTGCCATCAGAGTGAAAAAAAGCCTTGTAAATAACGACGGCTTGACATTTTGAGAATGCTTATTAATTTTATCTGAAAGCGACTTTATTTCAACGCTTATAATATCACGCTTTTTCTGGCTTACATCGCTCCAGCTTGCGGCACCGACGGCTTTTTTATAGGCATATATTTTTCCCACCCCCCAGTAGGTAAAGCTGTGAGAAATGTCCCTAGCTGCTGATTTCATGCCCCCGCCGGCAGCAGTTGTAATCACCACCGCCTGTTTTTTAAACATACTCTCTAGCGGTCTGTGAACCATCCACCGATAGCCAAAATGGTCAAGAAGCGCCTTCATTTGCCCTGAGCAGTGAAAAACAAAAACAGGTGTTGTGAAAACCATAAGGTCAGCTTCATTCATTTTTTCTTCTATTTTAGATACATAATCATAATGCGGACATTTATCCTCACCCGCCATAATACACTGTGCACAGCCAACACAAAAATGCGGCATCGCTTCAGGAAGAAACAGTTCGGTAACTGTATCATTTTCACCGGCAATATTATCGATGAGCATACGTCCGATATTATATGTTGATTGCCTTCGCATTGTTCCGTTTATCATTAGTATATTCACGCTGACACCCTGCCCTCAGTTCAATTTAACCTAGTTTTAAACATTATATCAGACAATCGTGACCAAATCATAACAGATAAATTGTAATATTAATAACTTTGCTTTTTGCATAAAAAGCACCCGCTATAAATTAATATAGCGGGCGATTTATTAAGCTTTATGCTTTTTTGACTGCCTTATATCTGCGCTTTTTGCTTAACACTCCAAGAGTTGATACTGATAGAACACCAATTACGAAGATTGCCTCTGCTGTTTTGCTTCCGCCTGTTTTCGGGTTATCAGTGGCTTCATCTTCTTTGCTGTTTACAGATGCAACATCCAGAGCTCTGCTTGTGATGAAATAGTCAGAGCAGTGTGTGATAGTAAAGGTTGCGTTGCCGTTTGAATCAATAATAACTGTTCCACATTCTTCGATTTCACCAGTTTGCTCATTGAAGAAATATAGATAATATGTTCCTGCGGGGAACAACGCCTTATCTACTTTAATAGTCACCTGAACCGGGAATGCAAACTGAGCATGAACAGTGAAATTAATCGGTAGAATTCTTACATCAGAAGTCAGGCTGTTTTTAATTTCAGCGATTTTTTCTTTTGCCTTCGGTGACAGCTTTGTTGTATTAACGGTTGAAATTGCGTCTGTTACCTTTTTGATTTCAGCCTGAATTTGTTCGTCCGTCATTTTCTTCAAAGCTTCTATTTGTTCGTCTGTTGCTTTTGAAAGAAGGATTTCAGCCTTAATCTCATTAAATTCATTATTTGAAGTCTTTGCAATTTCAATCGGCGCCGGATTTGTATCATTTGCTTCGCCCTTTATTATCTGGGGAATAGTAGGCGCTGGAGTATAGCTTCCGTCTGATGAGCTTCCACCTGTTAAGCCGCCAGTGTTTCCACCTGTTGAGCCGCCGTTAATGGTGTAATTCGCCGTTACAGCAACCGAATTTTCGGGCATTATGAAGGTTGTTGTGCTTGCTGTGCTGTTATCAAAAGTAACCCCGTCGCTGCTGCTCCATCCTGTGAAGGTATAGCCACTACGGTTATCCGCCGTAATTGTAATAATCTGTCCCTCGCTATAGTCTCCGCTTCCTGTTCCATTTGTAACTGTAACCGTATAAATTGCATTAACCACAGTCAGCCTGCCGCTTTCATAGGTAACAGTGTAACTGTCGGCATTTCCGAGCGTTCCGCCGCTGACGTTAATAACAAATTCTGAAACTGTATTTGTGTCGGTTGCTGTTGTTGAAAGCTCAGGCTCAACTACAAAGCTGTCACCGCTTACAAGACCTTCAACCGAATAGGTAAGCTCAGGCATTTGAGAGCCCTTGATAATGTTTAGCTTATCGTCAGCAGTTACAGTTATCTGCTTTCTTCCGACCGTCAAAACAACGGACGCCGTAGCGCTGTTATAATTGTCATCGCCTGCCTTTTCAGTGGTAATAGTCACTGACCCCGCACCGATAATTGTCGCTGTGCTTCCGCTAATTGAAATGACGCCGTTGCCGTCGGGAACAGAATAGGTTACTAATCCGTCACCGCTTCCTCCCGTTACCGATAGAGTAAAGGAGCCGTCGCCATAGGTTTTTGTGCCAATGCTGTTGATATTAAGAGTAGCCTGTGCTTGCTTTACGGTATCAAAGCTGATTTCGTCGCCTAATGCAAAGTTATAGTTATCATCGCCGTTGTAAACCGCCCTGAAGCTGTAAACCTGATCTGCAAGCCCCGTCCATTCAAAGGTTGCAACGCCGTTTATCACAGCGACGCTTTGAGCGTCATCAATATTAATATCGCTTCCGCTTGTGGTGTCAATAAACCTTACGGTTCCCGATGGCAATGCACCGCCTTCGATTCCGGTCACCGTTGCTGTAAGCATAGCCGTACGATTGCCTGAGGCACCAGATATTTCAGCATCAAGTGCAACAGCAGGGGTAGCCTTGCTTACTGAGATTGCAACAGTGTCTGTGCTTGAGCTGATTACATAATTATTTAATGTCTGCTCGTTTGGTGTGAATGTCACCTCATAGCCAGAGTTTGTTATGGTCGGAACAGTATTTCCGTTTGTCCATGCAAAGCTTCCGTATGAAGTGCTTCCGCCTGACAATGTGCTGTCTGACAGTGTCTGACCATAGGTTATGCCGCTTGCCGTTGGGAAATTAATAGTCGGCAAAGCAGTAGACTTTTCAATGGTAATTTCAAGAGTGGCCGTCGCGCTATCATAGCCCTCATATTCGTTTTTCGTGGCTGTTACGATAACACTGCCCGCACCGACGATCGTTGCTATGCTTCCGTTAATTGAAAGAACGCCGTTGCCGTCGGGAACAGAATAGGTCACCACACCGTATCCGCTTCCTCCCGTTACCGAAAGGGTAAAGACACCGCCTTCAACGTAAACTTTTTCTCCTACCGGAGTAATAAATAAGGGCTCCTGAGGAGTTCCGATAATGTAATAAGTGAAGGTAGGAAGATCTAACGGCACTTCATATTTATCTTTATCAGCACCTGTAATCAGATGGGGATTTGTACTGATCCACGCTTCATGGGGTCCAACGCTCTTTGACAAATGTCCGACGGGTGTGATATTGACATCGTCGCTTTCATAGACCTTGTTTGATATGACAGGGACAGGTCCCTGAAGCGAATTGTTATAGACAAATTCGCTGCCGCCGGTCCACTCCACTTCAATGTAGCGCTTTTTGACTGTAAATGCTTTGCTTTCAACAACAGTATCTTCAAATTCATCACAGCTAAACAGCACTTGGTAATAATATGTGCCTATTGCCGGCATAACTGCGCCGTCTACTGCGACATATTCACCGCCGTAAGGCTTAACCTCAAGTCTGTAGGTTCCGCTGATGCTTTCTCCGTTAACAGTGGCTGTGAATAAATCCTGAGAGAAGGCGGAGAAAATGTCAGCCCATGTGTCACCGTATTGAGGTCTTTGCTTTAGAGCAAATGTACTCTCAAACTCAAGACCAACTATCTGATAAGATACCCTGAAAGACTGACCACTGGAATCTGTTTCTCTATACTGTGCCTTATCACTGCCAGTTACCATTATTCTGGATTGGTAGCTTCCAACAGATGTCGAGCCGTTGTCAAACATAACTAATGCTGCGTCATCATCGCCAACCTTGTTGGTTAATATGACTTGAGGCTGCTGTGAAACGCCGGGTTTATAATACAAAATGTCGCTGACTACCTCATATTGAATTGTTCTGAGCCCAACTAAGAAATTCTTGCTATATAATTCCCTGTTGATGACTGTGCCGTCATCTGAGTTGAAGATCAGCTTGCAGTTATGAGTAATGGTGTTGCCGCTGCCGTCCACAGCCTTGGGATAGGCTGACGCGTCAAAAGGAACACCGTCAATCATTAGAGTGTATGTTCCTGTCAAGGGGGTGTTGCCGGGGCCAATGCAGGAAAGCTTGCTGTCATCAAAAGCGAACAGCTCCCCAAGAGATACGCCGTATTTCAAGCCCGTCAGCGGCTGAACCGTCAGTGCCTCGTCTAATCCGCTGAACAGACAGCCAACCACTTTGAAGGTTATTGTTCCATTATACTGGCCCGTATAGTTTGTGCTATTATCATACACACTCTTATAGGTGACACTCATGGAGCCACCCACAGACATAGCCTCTAGCGCTTCAACTATTCCCTGATATGTTATATCACCATTGTTATAGGTAAAGGTTCCCTTCTCATTATTCGGCGGGTATTCCGGCTCAGCAAAATTCAATTCACCGGATATCAGTTCAATTGTGAAATTATGAATATAATGAGCAATGTATTGCTTGTTAAGCTTTGCATAGCCATTTCCTATTGAATCGGTGTCAAGATAATAATAATCACTCGCATTTCCCGAGGAACCGCCGACGAGTGTCAGGTCTTCGGCTGTGAAGTTCGTATAATCCCCCGCATTCGGGCTTGGAAATGTGATCGTGCCGTGTATATTGACCTTTCCGCTGTCGGCCTCAAGAAGACAGGGCGGCTGTATTGTATCGCTAGGATAACGGTATAGATTTGTTGTAAAGGTGGAGCTTCCATTATAAACGATTGAACAAATAGCATCGCTTTCTGTGAATGTAATTTCCTTTTTGTTCTGAGTAATGTCAAAGCTTTCATCATGTGGCATCATTTCGTTGCTTCCGCCATATTTTACGGCGAGCGTTACATCTCCAACAGGCACGAGCTTATTGGCGGTGTCATAAACAACAGTGTAATACCCCTCATCATCCGTTACAGTTACGTTGCTTGAAATCAGTGTATCACCACTATACAAGCCCATACCGCCTGTTGCTTTGAATGACGGATCACTTGGCGCTCCCAAAATTGCGGGCTTAACCTTTACCGACAGAACATCACCATAGGTAATGCTGTAAGGCTCAGTCTGCAAAACGTCGTTGACATATACCTTCAGACCATTTTCAAAAACAGTATCAGCACGAGTAATTCTAAACGGAATAGTAATGCTTGCTCCATCATATTCACCGGATGGAGTCAGAGTTGCTTTGATATAATAGCAGTCTATATCTCGCGGATCAACCCTAACAGGCGCCGCACCGTCAAAAGCCGCACCGCTGTTTGCGGATGTGGTTTTAACAATTCCCGACGAATACGATACTGACTGGTAGTAATAATATGAAAAGCTCAGCTCTCCGTCGCCGTTCCATGTGAATAAATCTGCGGTGTGATTTACAGCCTTGCCTGAATACTCACGGTTAAGGCTTTGAGTCGGGTCAGCAAGCTCCAGCTCAGGTGCTGTTTTCGGCGTCAAAACGGTGAAGGATTTTATTCCCGACCATGTGCCGTCGGTTCTTTTTGCGGCGGCATAATAGGTATAGCTCTGCCCATAATTAAGCCCTGAAAGAGTTAACGTGCTTGTTACAGTGGCGGTTATTGCACTTGATGTGCCGCTAGCCTCAAGCACAGCGGTATCAGTAATCTCAGTATCACTGAGCATATAGTAAGCCGTTGCGTCCTCTTTAGAATAAATAGAGAACTCAGCGTCAAAGACACTGCCGTTTTTGGTGACATCAGCCTGTGAAAAGGTAACGCTGATATCAAAGGGCGCAACCTCGTTGTTCCCCGCAAAGCTACCGTTGTCGTTTCCTATCATTCGCATTCTGTATGGCTGATCTGTCGGAGTATAAACATTTCCGCTTGCATCATATATAATACTTGTCAGCCCCGTATATGTTCCGCCGGTATTTCTTCCGATTACACGACCGAAATCAGTGGGCGAACCAGACAATACCAGCCACTTGTAATAGTTTAATTCCACAAGTGTTTCATCAATATAAAACAGTGAGCCGGGGTCACCGAAATAAGCACCATTTTCTAAAATCACCCTATACCCAACATGAACATTTGAAACCCCGCCGTTGTTAACGCCCACCGCTCCACCGACATCGGTGAAATTCTTACCCTTTTCATAGCAGGCACGCTTCACAGCAAATCTCAGTCTGTTCACTATGCAGTTTTCAATGTTTGAGTTGTTTGTATATGCGATTGCGCCGAAGCCTGACGGCTGAGTGGATGAGCCAGTGTTAACCCAGTCGGGAAGAACAACTGTCATTCCATCGACAAGACAATCACGGATAATGCCGTTGTTATATGCCGAGACACCGCCGAACTTATCAGCACCGCCTGTCAAATAGGTTGTTGCAATTGTAGAGTTTGCATCTCCCTTTAATTCAACGTATGCACTTTTAATCGTACAGTTTTCAATGACACCCTTGTTATCATAGGCAAAAAAGCCACCGGCGCCTAAAACAGTGCCCATTCTCACTTGTCTGTCAACCATGGGTTCGTCAAGCGTCAGATTTTTAATAACACCGTCTTCACCGAGTGTATGTATCATACCGACGTTGTCAGAATGAGGCGAGCCAAAGTTCGCGATGCTAATCCTTAAGTTTTTTATGAAATGTCCGTTTCCGTCGAGCACACCGTTAAAATACTCAACCTCGGGGAAATATCCTGTGCTACCATCGACACTTCCCTGCATATCATGCGATATTATTCCTCCGTCTACTCTTACATCGATGTCAGTTTCGAGAATAATATACGCCTCCGGATTATTCCTGATAATGTTGAGAAATAATCCTAAATTATTTTGGTTTGATGCCGGACCTATGCCGTAAGCATAGTCAGTTTGCCATTGATTTGTAATGCGTATTACCTCGCGGCCATCAATATATTCGGTTATTAACGCCGGTTCAGCCGCATTGGTTACAATAGTTGAATTTTTCATTAGGTTTGTCTGTGTCAGCAGTCCTAGCATGATACAGACACTGACCAGCATACAAAGTGCTTTTTTTCTCATATTCGCTCTCCTCTTCTAAACTAAAAATGACCATCCGATTTATAAAAAACCGATAACTAAATTAAGCATAGCATTTCGTCAAGCATTTTTTCAACGAATTTACTCAAACGGTCAAAAAATTACTCAAACGGTAATATGTTCAGAAGTTTTTTGTTTGTGCGGGTTAAAAGACATAAAAAAATGCAGCGTGTTAATGCTGCATTTTTTGTATTATTTTATTGCCCTATGCTTTTTTATAAGCTCTGATATTTCAGAAGCTTTCAAAACTCTTCCGCTGAATAAGACTTTTTCATCAACAACCAGTGCGGGCGTTGTCATTACTCCATATGCCGCTATCTGCGTGAAATCCTTGACATGGTCAACATTGGTATCCATACCCAGAAGCCCCAGCGCCTCAATAGTGTTTGCTTCAAGCTCATTGCATTTCTTACAGCCAGAGCCTAAAATCTTAACAGCAACCCCCTCTGCTTTTGCAGTTTCGGATTTAGCCATAGCATCAAATTCACAATTCCCGCCACAACTGCAACCTTGTTTTGTCTCTTTTTTCTTACTGAATAGACTCATACAATTCACTCCCTATTTATATTCGCTTAGAATTTGTTCGACTACTTCAGTTGCGTCTGAAATAACCTTCGGGCAGACTGTGCTAAACAAATTTTTCTCCTTAATAAGCGCCATTTCATCAGGCACTGAAAGGTTATAGCCAAGCAAATCCTTGCACACAACTGAACCATTTATTTCGCAAAAGCGCTTGTTGAATTCAGTGGCAATTTTATATGCCTGTGCTTTTTGCTCACTATTATCCGATTGAAAATGCCCGTATTTAAGCCCTAAAACCATCAGCGCCCCCGAAACTGCCCCACAAAGCTGACCGCATCTTGCCCCACCGCCGAATTGTGTCGCAAGCTTTAACGCCAGTTCTTCTTCAATGCCCATTTCTGTTGCAAACGCCGTGAACACCGCTTGTGAGCAGTTAAAGTTGTTAGCAAAGTATTCCTTCGCCTTATCTGCTTTTGAAATAGAAACTACACTACCGCCTTCTTCAAAATTGTTAACTGATTCACTCATTTTAAACCCTCCAAAAAATTACATAATATATTGCTGAATAGAATTGAACATATACCCCACAGCGATTATTCCTATACTGCAAATTGCTATAAATATTCCAAGAAGCTTTGGCTTAACAGCCTTTCTAAGCATTATCATTGACGGAAGGCTGAGCGTTGTGACAGCCATCATAAACGCAAGAATCGTTCCAAGCTGTGCGCCTTTATCTAAAAGAGCCTGTGCGACAGGAATTGTTCCGAAAATATCCGCATACATTGGAATTCCGATAACAACAGCAAGAATTACGCCGAAAGGATTTTTGCTTCCCAGCACCGTTTCAACCCAGCTTTCTGGTATCCAGTTGTGAATGATTGCACCTATACCAACACCGACAAGAACATAAGGAAAAACTTTTTTGAAAGTAGCAACCGCCTGTTCTTTAGCAAACACTAAACGGTCTTTTTTTGTAAGTGAAGGTGCTTCAATATCAACGGTGCTAGCGTTAAGAATAAACTCCTCAACGTGCTTTTCCATATGAAGCTTTTCTATGAGCGTTCCGCCAAGAACCGCAATAACAAGACCTATCACCACATAAACTACAGCAACCTTTGCACCAAAAATGCTCATCAGCAAAACAAGACTGCCTAAATCAACCATCGGTGACGAAATCAGAAAAGAAAATGTTACACCGAGAGGAAGTCCCGCACTTGTAAAGCCCATAAACAGCGGTATTGACGAGCATGAGCAAAATGGCGTAACCGTCCCCAGAAGTGCTGATATTATATTTGCGCCGACACCGTGAAATCGCCCCATGATTTTTTTGCTTCTCTCCGGCGGGAAATAGCTTTGAATATAGCTTATCATGAAAATCAAAGTGAATAGCAAAATAGCAATTTTTATTACATCATAAACAAAGAAGTGAACGCTTGCGCCAATTCGGCTTGTAATATCAAGACCAAAAAACGAAATAATCTCTCCTACAAGCGTTTTCAGCCACTGCATACCTAAAACCTGATCTTGAATAAAGTCCCATACCATATACAACTACTCCCCGCTACAGCTTATTTCAAGCTCATCTATAAATTTCTTGAATGTGGATAATGTTTCAGCGCTTAATGAATAATACGACCATTTTCCGTCCTTGCGTGCTGTTACCAGACCACATTCTGTGAGTATTCTCATGTGATGCGAAAGCGTCGGCTGTGTTATTTCAAACGCTTCAAGAAGCTTGCAGGCACACTTTTCACCGCCCGACAGCGTCTTTATTATTTTAAGCCGATTTGAGTCGCCCAGCGCTTTGCAAATTAATGCTACATCAATTTCATTCATTTTCTATACTTCCTTCATATTGATAATAATCTATGTATTATATTAACACATAAATAGATGTTCGTCAATATGTTTTGAAAAAAAAATAAAACTCCCTCCGAAAATCGAGGGGAGCAATTTTTTTCTCACATCAGCTTATCTCAACTTCAACGGTAATATCCTTCCACTGACATTCCCTCAGATAATTACCATGCCTTTTCCTATAAGCCTTTACAGTTTCAAAGTCAATTGTGAATACCCGTGAAAGCGCTATTTCAAAGGGCTCATCAGGGCTTTCAGAAGAACTCCTATTTATTTTTAATAGCAGCCTGTGCTGTACCACACCTAGATATTGCGTGTAATCCTATCCGCTTATTTCCGTCTATAAAAGGATGATTGCTT
This sequence comes from Bacillota bacterium, assembly GCA_023439835.1. Taxonomy (GTDB): domain Bacteria; phylum Bacillota; class Clostridia; order Oscillospirales; family Ruminococcaceae; genus SZUA-444. The sequence continues at coordinate 255,746 of JAEXUW010000009.1, forward strand.
ACAAGCGAATATCCAAGCCTTGCAGCCTTTTGAAGCAAAGTCTGGTACAAATCATATCCGTCAAACGTTTGGAACGGTGCATTCATAGCCGAGTCAAGCATCCCATCATCACGAACACCGTCTGAACCGCCTGTTGCGGCAATCAAGGAACTTTGAATACTTACTATCTGATTTTTTGTAAGCTTTATCATTTCGCAAGCTCCTTATATGCCTTCAGATTTTTGTCAATCATTAACCTTAACAAGAGCCCGTCCCCTTATTTCTGGAAGTTTGTAATTAGTTCTGCCTACAACCGGAGTTATTTCAGATGCTTTGAGTATACCAAAAGCAGCCAAACTGTTACGCTTGACTGCTACGTAAATATTCAATTATATCTGCTCGACAAATTGGAATTTTCCTATTCATCATCGGATAAACCATCTATATCAAGTTGCAATTCATCCAAACTGCCATTATCATTTTGTGTAAATATAAGTATCTGATTAATCCCGACATGTTCTGAATTTTTTTCATCAATAACAGTATATGAAAAACTAAAAGTAAGTAGTCTACCATCTTGGGTTTCAACATTTTCAACATCAGGGTTAGACCTGTACAATTTTATATGACCATAATCCACAGCCTCTTGTGAATACCCAGTATCGGTAGGTTCGTCATATGACAATATTTTTCCATCAAGATAGAAGTACAGCTGTTCAATTTCTTTGACAAGAAAATCATTGTGAATGTCGGTTACATCGGGGGAAAAATGTTTGATAAGTTCGTCTGTATCTTCGTTTTGTATTAATTCCATCATGGTTTCAATTTCTTTTTTAGTTTCACTCTTAATGTTCAATTCTTTAGTAATTGAACAAGATGTCAATAAAGATACCGATACTAATATAAATAATAAAGCCTTGATTCTTTTTTGAAATGTCATGTTATCACCTCTGTACTAAACTCCGATTTGTCGAGCAGATAAACTCTGTTTGACACACTCATTATATCACTTATCTTGGAAAAAGTAAAGGACGGAAGTTAGTCCGTCCCATACAAATCGTGATTTGCCTCTGTATAGCCTTTGCTAACGTCATTTCTGTCATTCAAAATAAAGTATTTTTCATTTCCGTTATCCTCCAAATTTTTGATTTATTGAGTTGTTAGGTTCAAAATCAAAAATTACGGATAACGTGAAACAGCCTCGCTGTAAAAGGATTAAATCATCTGTCTGCTCCTTTTCGTCCGTTGTATTAGCCGACAGATTTTTGGGTACAAAAAAAGCCCTGCCACCCGAAGGTGATAAGGCTTAAAAAGCTATTTAATTTGTTGTATGCAAAAGCATATAATCTGCCAGCATACATATTGTAACATATTGAAAGTCCTTAGTCAGTCCCAAAAGAGTCCCAATTTAGTCCCATCAACTCCATATGCCCAATTTGTTTTCCTTTGCTACCTTTTCA
>JAEXUW010000004.1 GCA_023439835.1 Bacillota bacterium
TGTTCAATCTCATCTTGCTTTTCAATTTTTGCTTCATAAATGCATATTTCATTGAACATGGTGATACCGCCTTAATTGTTTTGATTAAATATTGCGTGTATAGTATACATATCATTATACCACACCGCTCCTCCTACTGCAAGCCTAATTGTTTATAATTTCCTTAATCTCTTCCTCCAAATCTGCCTGCTTTACCGCATACTCATAAACATTTTCCGTCTTGTAAGGACGGATTTTAGGGCGGATAAAGCGGCTTTTTACCACAATTTTAACAACCTTTTCAAAAGACTGTCCGTTCTTTTCATACATTGCCGCAAGAAAAGACGGCATTGCCACCACAATAAGCAGAAGCATTGCCGCCGTGTTTCCGATTGCACCTTTGGCGAGAAAATACGTCGGTACAGCCGTAGCTGCGGCGATAGAAAAGCAGACAAGCTGACGTTTTGTGAGATTAAACGCTACTTTTGTCTTGACCTTAGTCAAGTCCTTTGGCACCTGAACATACGGCATACATAAAATCCTCCATCATCTGCTGATATGCGGGGCTTTCTTTCGGAATACTGTCAACATAACGGTAAATAAAACGCTGAAATTCATCTTCAACAAAAATACTCAGCTCCATTGTGTCATCATCCGGAAACCAGTCAGCAATAAACATTACCGCCTCATCAAAAAGGCATGACGGCAGTTTTGAAAAGCTGGTTATATCAAAAGCATCATAAAAATCTATATCAAACTGCTTTTTGCAGATATCCGATAACATTCGATATGAAATGCTGTATGGGCTGTCAAGTGAGGCGGCAATTGTAATGTCAGCAAGCTGTTCCAGAAATGCCTGCTGTGATTTGCTGATTGTGTTTGTACAAATTTTTCTCATTTAAAATTCCTCCTAAGATGTGCATGCCAATTTATCAATGGGCATTAAATATTGATTTTGATATGCTTGAAGTTTTGAATAATGACATGCAGAGAATTATTGAATATGCCCCAATTTTCAGAAGCATTCCGTGCAAGTCCGTTGCGTCCGCAAGACCTTTGATAAGAGCTGCATAAATTCCCACGATAACCATAATAAAGAACGCCTGAAACGCAAGTGCCACAAGACTTCGGATATAGTTCGTGCCTGTGTTTCCCCATTCACGATTTGTCATTGTTGCGAACGGAATCGGTGCAATAGAACAGTACAGATAAATTTCTATCATTCGGCTTACAAGAACAACAGTCACAAGAACGGCTATCGCTTTTACCGCCAGACTGACGATAAGTGCCTCAATCATAAGCAGGAACAGCTCTCCAATATCCATAGCATCAAGCCCCGATTTGAATTGCAGATACATTGACAGGACATCAACATTTGTGTCTTTTGAAATTGACGACGCCGACTGATTGACAACCCATTGCCCGACATCGAATATCGCCATGACAATATCAAAGGTGTGGGACAGTAGAAATACTGCTACGCAAGCCTTGAAAATGAACTTGAAAAATGTTTCTGTTCCAATATCGTGCATGTTGTTTTTCTCGGTGATTGCCGTTATCAGCTCATAGCATAAAACAAACGTGATAATAAGTCCCGCAATCGGGATAATTACGTTGTTTGATAGGTTTTTTATCATGGTGAAGATATCTATATTCCATTCCGATGGCGTTTTTCCGACCTCTGCGGCAATTTTACCTGTGCTTGCATTCACATCATCGAAAATATTTATGAATATTCCACCACACACATCTGAAAGAAAGTCGTGTATTGCTTCTTCTATTGCATCCCAAATCTTATCCATCCGATACCTCCCTTCGGTTTTTTAAAAACGCAGAACGGGCCTGCATATTGCAAGCCCGACTGTGTATTTGCCATTTTTGGCACGCCGCATTAACCGAAAAAACCGGAAAGAAGAGGAACGAGAGTTGCACCGATAAGGGCAACACCTCCGCCAGCCATAAGTTGCTTCATACCCTGTGACTTAGCACCAGGGTTATCATTACCATAACCTTCAAGAAGATTGATTACGCCCCATACGCCAAGACCTGCACCAAGTGCGATAACGAGTGTCTGTAAAGTTCCGATTGCTGAATTAAAAAATTCCATGTGATTTTCTCCTTTAAAATAAATATTTTTGTTTTTGGGTACAAAAAAAGCTACTGAATTTCTTCAGCAGCTTCATTTGTATCTTTGATAGTTTCGGTACAGTCATAAACTTCGACCGTATCCGTTGGTTTGACTTTGAGCTTATGCGACAGATATTTTTCAATATTGAAAGTGTTTCGTTCGTCAGCATCCGACGTGAGATAGTATTTCGGATGCTTCAATAAATCATATTTATTACTCAGAAAAGGTCTGACACCTCGAAGCTGTAAAATACATTTTCCTCCGTCCATAACGCTGATTTCGTCCATCGACATAAGCTCTTTTCCCACTTTTTGATAGTTAAGGCTGTGGGAAGTTTCCTTGCCTCTGCTTTCGCCTGTATTGTAGAGGTCAATTGTTTCTTTACCGAGAATTTCGGACATTTCCTTGAGTGTTGATTTTTCCTTACCGCCCAGAAATAGAGTCGTATCGCAGTTACCCACAATAGTATCGGCGTTATCCTTGTAAAGAGCTTTCAACTGACTTTGCGCCTGCAAAATAATAGAAGCCGATATTTCACGGCTTCTTATTGTGGCTATAAGCTTTTCAAACTTTGGAATTTGTCCGATATTGCTGAACTCATCAAGGATAAAACGGACATGCACGGGCAGCCGTCCGCCGTATTTGTCATCTGCCTTATCACAAAGCAAATTGAAAAGCTGAGTGTACATTATGGCTACGATAAAATTAAAAGTATCATCCGTGTCGGAGATTATGACAAAAAGTGCCGTCTTTTTATCGCCTAACGTATCAAGCTCAAGCTCGTCGTACTCCATAATATCTCTGAGTTCCTTGATGTCGAAAGGCGCAAGCCTTGCGCCGCAGGAAATTAATATACTCTTAGCAGTTTTACCCGCCGCAAGCTTATATTTTCGATATTGCCTTACAGCAAAATGTTCAGGGTCGGTTTTTTCAAGAGTATCAAAAAGAAGGTCAATAGGATTTTTGAAGTCCTCATCTTCCTCCTTTGCCTCACTTGCATTAATCATCTCAATAAGCGTATTCAGATTTTTTTCTTCCTCGGGGGCTTCATACCAGATATATCCGATTAGAGCCGAATAATAAAGCCGTTCTGCCTTAACCCAGAAATCCTCTCCGCCTTGGTTGCCTTCGCCTTTGGTGTTGGCAATAATCGTGTTTACAAGCTTCAAAATATCCTTTTCAGAACGAATATACGAGAGGGGATTGTAGTGCATGGACTTTGCAAAATTGATTGTGTTCAGCACTTTTATGCTGTAACCGCCGTGCTTTAGAGCATTACCAACCTCTAAAAGCACCGTACCTTTCGGGTCAGTTACCACATATGAAGAATGCATTTGCAGAAGATTCGGCTTAACATAAAACCTTGTTTTACCCGAACCTGAACCGCCGATTACAAGCACATTCTTGTTTCGTGCATATTTCGGACCGCTTTTCGGTCTGCCGTCCATGGTCAGCCGTTCGGTTTCGGTTAGGATAACATTTTTCTGAAAGTCAGCATCCATATATGGTTTGATATCCTCATTATTACCCCAGCGCGCAGAACCGTATTCACAGCCCTTGCGATACTTTTTTGCGTTCTTGCCCTTGACATAGATAATCAGCTTTACGATGACACCGCCTGCCGCACCGACAAGCAAGTCAATAGGATTAAAGCTTGGAAGCGGATTTTGAAATACAGTTCCGATATTTCCGACAGTATTCATAACCTGTGCACCGATATTTGCTCCGTCCGACATTTGAAATGCCTGCGAAAGCTTATCGAAAGCGTACCCAAACATCAGAAAAGGCAGAACCTTGACGACTTTCTGTTTATTGAACTTCATTACAGCTCTGCCTCCTTTGATTTGGATTTCTGGCGGGTACGCTCCTGAACCTTTGCCTTGACCTGTTCGCCGAGAGTTTTAAGCTGTGCTTTAATAGACGGCTTTTCCTCCTTTTTCATCTGGTTTGCTGAAAACTCCTTGAAAGCCATTGTCAGCACGTCCATATCCTTTGCCTTAAAAAATACAAAGTATTTAGGCGGTTCTTGAGTAACATCTTTCTTGAGGGCATAATCAATGCCGTATTTCCGGGCGGTTTTATCAAAAGCCTTGATATTCTGGTCGGTAACTTCAATATTGGTAAGCTGTGCACTGCTTGCGGTTAGCTGCTTCACCGACTGTTTCCCCTTATATACCTTCGGGGATTTATTTTTCTGCGAGGCAAGAAAGGCTTTCATGCAGTCTTTCAGCACTTTTGCGCTCATTTTGCCTGTTTTTACTGCAAGCGCAACGGTTTTTTCAGAGTTTTGCTCCTGCATTGGTAATTCCTCCTTCTTGAATTTTACTCTGTGCTAAGGGATTTTTATTGGATATGGCATTGTGGTTTCCTCCTTTGGGCATGAAAAAAGCAGTCAAGTTTTTGGTTGACTGCTATGTAAATATTCAATTGACTGCTCAATAAATGGGAATTTATCTGGGTAAGGTTATGCTCATTCTGCACGTATAAATGGTTCGTTTACTTCATAGCTTAACAAATCAGCATAGGCTTGTGGCTTTCGATAAGCATTTCCCCAAGTTTCAGATTTTCTGTAAGCTCTGATTTTATCCAAATCAAATTCAGCTATTAGAATTTGTTGTGCAGTATCTGTTGCCTTGATAATAGTGTTGTCAAGATAGTTGCCATTTTTATCAAATATGATTGGAGAAAAAGCACATGAATTCCCCCAATTAGTTGCAGGATAATTCGCCATAGCAATGCCCACCATATTTTCAAAAGCTCTCGAACTAAGTTGATTGATTCTTGCTGGGTTCATGTCGCAGGCATTGGGAACAAGAATTATTTCCACCCCTTTTAGCATGAGAACTCTTGCACTTTCGGGAAATTCTCTGTCATAACAAATCATTACACCAATCTGTACCCCATCAAATTGGCACACTTTAAACTTGTTCCCACACTGAAGCAATTTTTCCAGTGAAAAATCGCAAGTATGCACCTTGGCATAATCTAAAATAATGTCGCCATTTCTATCAATAATAACCGCTGTGTTTTGTGGTTTAGATATAGTTTTAGAGAGATATGTGGCACAAATTCCAATGTGAAGCTCTTTTGCAATATTCCTAAGAGCCATAACATATTCACTATCAATTGTTATGGCATTTTGCAGCCATATGTCCCTCTCTTTATCAAAGCCAGAATGCAACGGATTGTCAAAAGCACCGTCAAATGGCGGCGCATAGGCATTCGACCACATTTCTGGGAAAAGGACAAGGTCTGCGCCCATGCGGTAGGCTTTATCGACATATTGTAGTGCTAACTGTAAATTAGCATTTGTATCATTAGGTTCCGCTTTTTGTTGTACCATAGCAATTTTTAATCTATGCATTGTTCCTCCATACAAATTATAAATAATCTCCAAAATTCCGATTTCACATTGAACATATTATACCACATTTTCATGGGTATGTAAAGGCGGATATGCTATCCGCTGTATAAATCGTGATTTACATCTGCCGAATAAAAGTAGCTAAGGTGTTAGCTTGACTGCTATGTAAAGTATTCAGTTGTGGGTTATGCTCAAAATCTTTGTTAGCAAAATTTTTCAAAAAGACAGATATCGACCGTTCCAACTAAATATCTATTGGTAATTTCAAAACCATGTTTTTTATAAAAATAATGATTCCTGTTTTTTGATAGCGGTGTTTCCAATGACCAATGTTCCGCGTCTGAAAAGAAGTCAAAAATAAATCTCATAGCGATTTGACCAATACCATTATTTTCATAGGCAGGTACTACGCAAAGACTTCCTAAATAGTAATCAAATTTTCCTTTAGTACTCACAATGATGTCACCAATCATGGTATCTGCATCCATAATCTTAAAGGTGTAAGCATTTTTAACTGATTTTTTCATACTGTCAAAACTTCTGCCGTATCCAGGACATTCACCATATAACAAGTAATCAGATAAAAAAGAGTCATTTTGAACCCGTATCAATTCATTTATATCATCTATTGTTGCTTTTTCAATGTGTATATCCATATATGCACCTTCCTATTATATAAATAACTTTTATTTTACAAATTATATTACTATTATTATACTACATTTATATGTTTTGTAAAAGCGGACATTTCTATCCGCCATACAAATCATGATTAACCTCTGCCGAATAAAAGCTGTTCATAGTTGTCGGTGCATTGTAGATAACCGATTTCAGATAAGCCTTGATATTACGGACTTTTGTGGTGTTCCGCTTCATGCAAAAGAGAATATACTCAATATGCTCTGAATTGATTTTAAGGAAACGACTTTTAACAACCTCTTTTGGAATATCCTCTTTGCCGATACAAATTGTTTCCTTTGAAGAACAGATACACTCAAGCATTATTTCCACAATTTCATCAAGAAGTTCTTTATCCTCCTGCTGACAAAGAATATCATATTCAATATTTTCATAGAGAATACTGCGATAAATTTCAATCGTATCCATCGCATCTTGATTGATAGATTGATATTTAATATCTTCAGTATTTATTTTTTCTTTAATATCTACTTCTTTAATTAATTGCATTGGATTTTCCGTTATCGGTTTTGCCGTTGTCGGATTTTCCAATAACGGATTATCCGTCATCGGCTTTTCATAGATATTATACTCGTTGCCAGTCATTTTCCCTTTATCGTCACGACCCTGACACCTTGTAATATATCCTGCATTTTCAAGCTCGACAACCGCTGTACGTATTGCATCAATATTTTCACGGTTGATTACTGTAAGTCCTTTAAGGGAATAGTCCCAATTTTCAGGGAGTGACAGCATCTGTGAAAGAAGTCCTTTTGCTTTTAATGATAATCGCTTGTCACGCAAATGGAAATTCGACATTACCGTGTAGCCATCATTCTTTATGACATGAAATATCGCCATTTTAAAATACTCAGCTTTCTGATGTTTTTTCAGAAAAGAGCTTGACAAAGCAAATGTAATATGCTTTAGCAATTTTCGTCTCAATTCTAGAAAGCTCATCTTGGATAATGCACACCTCAACAAAAGCATTCATGAACTGATTGAATAGAATCTGTTCTTGCTTTTTGTGTAGAAAAGTCTCACGGCAGGGATTGACAAACAATTGAAAGTATGCTTCACAAATTTCATGGGATAATCTGTTGTATTCATCTCTTATAATCAAAAATTCTGAAATCATATAGAAAAAGCTATTGACATCAGCTTCATTTTGTGCTTTTGAAGATGAAATTATTTCTTCTGAAAAAGGGTTGACATCAAGGTTGTTTTGTGCTTTGCACTTTTCAAGATATTCCTCAAAAAAGTTCTTGACATTTGGGTCGAGGTGTGGTATTGAACTGCGTTTATCTGTTTTATTCATACAATTATTCCTTTCAGATTTATTTTACATATCACAGCCCATAAAAAAAGTCCTGTATCTGACGTTTTTACGCCAAATACAGGACTTATTTTTTATTTACCGATTTCAAGGCACATCATCATTGTGATGTCTTCCCACTGGTTTTCGCGAAGATATCCGCCGTGAGCCTTGCGATAGGCTTTTGCCATCTCATAGGTTATCGTTAAATCCCATGAAATCGTGAATTTTTGACTAATCCCTATTTTTAATAGCAGCCTGTGCAGCAGCAAGGCGTGCGATCGGCACTCTGAACGGTGAGCATGAAACGTATGTCAGACCGATCTTGTGGCAGAATTCAACGGTTGACGGGTCGCCGCCGTGCTCGCCGCAAATGCCGAGCTTAATGTCAGGGCGGGTTTGTCTTCCAAGCTCAACAGCCATCTTGACAAGCTTTCCAACGCCGATCTGGTCAAGCTTAGCGAAAGGATCAGACTCATAAATCTTCTTCTCATAGTATGCGCCGAGGAACTTTCCAGCGTCATCTCTTGAGAAGCCGAATGTCATCTGTGTAAGGTCGTTTGTTCCGAACGAGAAGAACTCAGCTTCCTTAGCGATTTCATCAGCAGTAAGAGCGGCACGAGGAATTTCAATCATTGTTCCGACCTTATAGTGAAGATCAGCGCCGGCCTTCTTGATTTCGTCATCAGCAGTCTTTACAACAACGTTCTTGACATACTGAAGCTCCTTGATTTCGCCGATAAGAGGAATCATGATTTCAGGAACAATTTCCCAATCAGCGTGCTTCTTAGCAACGTTAATAGCTGCCTTAATAACAGCTCTTGTCTGCATAGCGGCAATTTCAGGATATGTTACCGCAAGACGACAGCCTCTGTGTCCCATCATCGGGTTAAACTCGTGAAGTGAGGAAATAATAGCCTTGATGTCCTCAACGGTCTTGCCCTGTGTGTTTGCGAGAAGCTCAATGTCCTTTTCCTCAGTGGGAACAAACTCGTGAAGAGGAGGATCAAGGAAACGGATAGTAACAGGGTTGCCCTCCATTGCCTCATAAAGCTCCTCAAAGTCGCCCTGCTGCATCGGCTCAAGCTTGGAAAGTGCAGCTTCTCTCTGCTCAACAGTGTCAGAGCAGATCATTTCTCTGATAGCGGCAATTCTTTCACCCTCAAAGAACATATGCTCAGTACGACAAAGACCGATTCCCTCAGCGCCGAATGAAGCAGCCTGCTTAGCATCCTTAGGAGTATCAGCATTTGTTCTTACCTTAAGTGTTCTGTACTGGTCAGCCCAGCCCATGATTCTTCCAAACTCTCCGCCTATTGAAGCTTCAACGGTCGGAATAGCTTCGCCGTATATATTTCCGGTTGAACCATCAAGAGAAATATATTCGCCCTCTTTATAAGTTCTTCCAGCAAGTGTAAAGGTCTTTGCCTCTTCGTTCATCTTGATTTCGCCACAGCCTGAAACGCAGCAGGTTCCCATTCCTCTAGCAACAACCGCCGCATGTGAGGTCATACCGCCACGGACTGTAAGAATACCCTGTGAATAGTGCATTCCCTCAATGTCCTCAGGTGAAGTTTCAAGTCTAACAAGAATAACCTTCTCGCCCTTCTTTGATGCCCATTCTGTTGCGTCCTCAGCAGTGAAAACAACTTTACCACAAGCTGCTCCAGGAGAAGCGGCAAGTGCAGTTGCAACAGGCTTAGCAGCCTTGAGAGCCTTGGGGTCAAACTGTGGGTGGAGAAGTGCGTCAAGCTGCTTCGGATCGATCATCAAAACAGCTTCCTTCTCTGAAATCATACCCTCGTCAACAAGGTCACAAGCGATTTTCAGAGCAGCAGCAGCAGTTCTCTTTCCGTTTCTGGTCTGAAGCATATAAAGCTTCTTATCTTCAATTGTGAACTCCATATCCTGCATATCACGGTAATGGTTTTCAAGCTTTCCGCAAATTTCAACGAACTGATTGTAAGCTTCTGTTGAAATGTCCTTAAGCTCATCAATTGGTCTTGGTGTTCTTACGCCGGCAACAACGTCTTCGCCCTGTGCGTTCATGAGGAATTCGCCGTAGAGCTTCTTTTCACCGGTAGCAGGGTTTCTTGTGAAAGCAACGCCTGTTCCTGATGTGTCGCCCATGTTTCCGAATACCATAGCCTGAACGTTAACAGCTGTTCCCCATGAGCCGGGGATATCATTCATTCTTCTGTAATAGATAGCTCTTGAGTTATTCCATGAACGGAAAACTGCCTTGACAGCGCCCATGAGCTGTTCCTTCGGGTCAGACGGGAAGTCAGAGCCGATTTTTGTTTTATATTCAGCCTTGAACTGTTCAGCAAGAGTCTTTAGGTCATCAGCGGTCAAATCAGTGTCGAGATGAACGCCCTTTTCCTCTTTCATCTTGTCGATAAGCTCTTCGAAATACTTCTTTCCTACTTCCATAACGACGTCAGAATACATCTGAATAAAACGACGGTATGAGTCATAAGCAAATCTCGGGTTGCCTGTTTTTGCGGCAAAAGCCTCAACAACGGTATCGTTAAGTCCAAGGTTAAGAATTGTATCCATCATGCCGGGCATTGATGCTCTAGCGCCGGAACGAACAGAAACGAGAAGGGGGTTTTCAAGGTCACCGAACTTCTTGCCTGTGATACCCTCCATCTTAGTAATATACTCCATGATTTCAGCCTGAATGTCATCATTAATCTTCTCGCCGTCCTCATAGTACTGTGTGCAGGCCTCAGTTGAAATTGTGAAGCCCTGTGGAACAGGCATTCCCAGCTTTGTCATTTCAGCAAGGTTGGCACCCTTTCCGCCGAGAAGCTCTTTCATTGAGCCGTCGCCCTCAGAGAACAAATAAACGAATTTTTTGCTCACTATAAATCTACCTCCAAATATTTTTTCCGCAATCCTAAGCTTTCTGGTTTCCTACTCCTACCAATTACCATGAAAAAATTATACGGCAAATATACAAATTACCGATAATTTAACCATTATTGCGGACGTATATATAGTATAACAGATTTCTTTAGAAATTGCCATATATTTAACAAAAAAATTATGTATAAAAACATAACTCATTTTTTGTAAAAAAGTCAACTGTTTCAATAAATTTATAAAACCACTTGAAAAAATGAATAAAAATTGCGATAATAATATTATCATGTAAAAGTGCGGGTTAATCACTTCTGGATTTTTTTACCGCACTGTTGCCGTCTGCTGAGCATTTCAGGTTTTTCAATCGGACGGCTAATAAAAAATCAATAAGCAAAAGCTTTTTTGAATAATATTAACGGAGGTCTTTTAGATGACACAAAGCTGTGCGATAATTCTTGCTGCCGGTCAGGGAAAGCGAATGAAATCAGATACCCCAAAGCCTATGTTTAAGGTGCTGGGTGAGCCTATGCTCGATTGGGTAACAAAAGCCTGTGAAAAAGCCGGAATAGAAAAGCTTTGTATCGTAACAGGATTTAACAGCGAAATTGTTGAAAAGCATTTGAACGGAAGATACACGACCGTTCTTCAAGCCGACAGACTGGGAACAGGTCATGCCGTAATGCAGTGTACAGATTTTATTTTTGAAAATAAGGGGAGCAATATCCTTGTGCTTTACGGCGATGCACCCTTTATCGACAGTGACACAATAACAAGCTCTCTTGAGCTTCACCTTTCACAGGCTAATGCCGTCACCGTCATAACAGCCGAGGTTTCAGACGCTTATGGCTACGGACGTATAATTCGAAACGAAAACGGCGGTGTCTGTGCAATAGTCGAGCAAAGGGACGCTGATGAAAATCAAAGAAGAATAAACGAGATAAATTCGGGGGTTTACTGGTTTAACGCCGACGCACTTCTTGGAGCGCTTGAAGAGCTAAAGCCCGCAAACTCTCAAGGCGAATACTATCTCACCGACACAATCGGAATTCTCATTAAAAGCGGGCTGAATGCAGGAGCTTATAAAACTAAAAATCCCCATACCGTCCTTGGCGCAAACGACAGAAAGGGACTTCTTGAGCTGAATGAAATTGCCAGAAAAGAGGTTATTGAGAAACAGCTAGAGAACGGCGTTGAATTTATCTGCACCGACGGAATAATTATTGAGCGTGACGTAATAATAGGTGCGGGAACACAAATACTTCCGGGAACAATATTAAGAGGGCAGACGGTTATCGGCGAGGGCTGTGTTATCGGCCCAAACTGTATTATTGAAAACACCTCGGTGGGAAGCTGCACAAAGCTAAACAACGTTCAGGCATACGACTCGATTATTGAGGACAATGTTAAGATAGGACCATTTGTTCATATCCGCCCTGACAGTCACATAAAAAGCTGTGTGAAAATCGGTGATTTTGTTGAAATCAAAAACTCCACCATCGGTGAAAAAACTGCGGTCGCTCATCTTACCTATGTCGGCGACAGCGACGTGGGGAGGAGTGTGAACTTCGGCTGCGGCTGTGTCACCGTAAACTATGACGGCGCAAAAAAAGCCCGAACAACAGTCGGCGACAACGCATTTATCGGCTGTAATACAAATCTTATTGCCCCTGTCAAGGTCGGCGAGGGTGCATATACCGCCGCCGGAACAACCGTAACTAAGGACGTTCCCGACAATGCGCTGGCGATTGAACGTGCAGAATTTAAAATCAAAGATGGCTTTGCACTGAGAAAACTTCGTGATAAAAACAAATAAAATTACTTTTTTCGAATAATATTACACACCCCATACCTCAAAGTATGGGGCGACAGTGCTTTAAAGGAGAATTATAAATGGACATTTTTAAAAAGCTAAAGGAGCTTTCGGCGCCAGCACCGACAGGGCAGGTCGAGTTTCTTATCATAGGGCTTGGAAATCCCGGAACGCAGTATGAAAACACCCGCCACAACGCCGGATTTCTCACCATTGACAAGCTCGCCGACAAGCTGAATGTGAGAGTTAACAAGCTCAAGTATAAATCCCTGTGCTGTGACGCAATGATCAGCTCAAAAAGATGCCTTTTGATGAAGCCTCAGACCTTTATGAACAACAGCGGTCAGGCGGTCGTCGAGGCGATGAATTTTCATAAGATACCAATTGAAAATGTTATAATAATATATGATGATATTTCGCTTGAGCCTTCACAGCTGAGAATAAAAAGAAAAGGCACAGACGGCGGTCACAACGGCATTAAAAGCATTATTTATCTAACGGGGAAAGACACATTCCCTCGTGTAAAAATTGGAGTGGGAAAAAAACCTCACCCGAAATACGACCTTGCCGACTGGGTGCTTTCCGCCTTTAAAAAGGACGAGGAAAAGCCAATGACCGATGCCTTTGAAAAGACTGTATCCGCAATTGAGCTTATTGTGGCGGGGAGAATTGACGAAGCAATGAACAAATTTAATTCGTAGGAGGGTGACGGCTTGAATATTTTTAAGGAAGCCGTATCCGAGCTTTCCGGCTTTAAAGAGCTTAAAAACGCTCTAGAGAATAATATACATCCCGTTTCAGTGACGGGCGTTTCAGGAATTCACAAGGCACAGCTTATTTATTCGCTTTCGGATTTTGATTCGCCTGTGCTTGTCATTGCCGAGGATGAAGCAACCTCACGCCGTCTATGCTCTGACATTGACGCCTTAGCTGGTGAAAGCCTGTGCGTTTTCTATCCCGCAAAGGATATGAACTTTTCACGTGTCGAGGGCGTTTCAAGGGAGTATGAGCATCAGCGGATAGAGGCTCTTTCAAAAATCTTGAGCAAGCAGGCGTGCGTTCTTATCACCAGTGCCGAGGCGGCGAGTCAAAAAACCCTTCCCCCTGAGGTTTTAATTCAGCGAAGCATAATAATCGAAGCTGGGAAAGAATATGAAATGCACAATCTCGCCTCACAGCTTGTCATGTCAGGGTATTCACGCTCTGAACAGGTTGAGGGGCAGTCGCAGTTTTCGATAAGAGGCTCAATTCTCGATATATACCCCGTCGGCTTCTCACAGCCTGTGCGAATTGAATTCTGGGGTGACGAGGCTGATTCAATCTCGCTATTTGACACCGAAAGCCAGCGCCGAACTGAAAATCTTGAATCGGTTTCGATTGCACCCGCGCTTGAAATACTGTTTTCCTCAAATGAAGAATTCAGTGAAAAAATCAACACCCTTTCCAAATCTGTTAAGGGGAAAAAATCAGAACAGATTAAAGCGTTTTTAATCGAGGATGCCGAGCTTGTCGAAAACGGAACGCTCATTTCAAACCTTGACAAATATATTTCACTTGCCTATGAAAATTCGGCGACCGTCTTTGATTATTTTTTAAACGGAAAGGTATGTGTCTGTGAGTTTCACAACACCGCCGAGAAGTTCAGAGGTTTTTTAAACCAGCTTAGCGAGGATATTAAAATCTTTTTTGAAGAGGGTATACTTTTCAAGGGTTTTGACAGCTTCACTCTGGATTTCAGTGAGCTTATGCTGTCCGCACTAAAGCTCCCCTGTTTTTTTCTAGATACATTTATGCGTGGTGGCACTGATATAAAATTCAGAAAGCTTATTTCAATAAACGCACTTCAGACCTCACCGTGGGGCGGTGATATAACTCAGCTCTATGAAGATCTTTCCGCCTTTTGTGAGCGTGGCTATTCAACCGTCGTCATGGCGGGAAGCGACAAGACACTTTCAATTTTAGTAAATGACCTAAATGAAAGAGGCATTCCCGCACAGGCAGTCACAGAAAGCTCAACACATGAAAAAGGGCGTGTTCTTGTTATGCCTGGCTGTGTTTCAAGCGGCTATGAATACCCCGACGTCAGGCAGGCTCTAATCACTCAGGTCAAGGCGTATATTTCAAAGAAAAAAGTCAAAAAACGCCGTAAGGGTGAAGAGATAAAGAGCATTTCAGACATAAACCAGGGTGACCTTGTCGTGCACAGTCTTTATGGCATCGGCAGATTCTCCGGCATAACACAAATCGCTACTCAAGGTGTCACAAAGGACTATATCACCATAAAATATGCGGGAAGCGATGTTCTCTACGTTCCGGTAACACAGCTTGATTTGGTATCACGCTATATCGGGCCACGTGACGATACCGGCGTAAAGCTAAACAAGCTCAATTCTGCCGAATGGCAAAAAACACGCTCAAAGGTTCGCTCAGCAGTAAAGGATATGGCGCAGGAGCTTATACAGCTTTATGCCAAGCGTGAGGCAAGCAAGGGCTATGCATTTTCACCCGACAATGACTGGCAGATGGATTTTGAAGAGCGTTTTGAATATAACGAAACCGACGACCAGTTGAGGAGCATTGAGGAAATAAAGAATGACATGATGCGTCCTGTACCGATGGATAGGCTTCTTTGCGGCGATGTCGGCTTCGGAAAAACAGAGGTTGCATTAAGAGCCGCTTTCAAATGTGTGCTTGATGAAAAGCAGTGCGCTCTGCTTTGTCCGACGACGGTTCTTGCGTGGCAGCATTATCAAACGGCAATAAAACGCTTTGAGCATTTCCCGGTGAAGGTTGAGCTTTTATCGAGATTTCGAACGGGAAAGCAGCAGCAGGAAATTTTAAGACAGCTAAAGCTGGGAAAAATTGATATAATAATCGGAACTCACCGCCTTGTTCAGAAGGATGTTGCCTTCAAGGATTTGGGGCTAGCTATTATTGACGAGGAGCAGCGTTTCGGCGTTGCCCACAAGGAAAAATTCAAGGAGATTTTTTCGGGTGTGGATGCTCTCATGCTGTCAGCTACGCCTATACCGAGAACGCTCAATATGGCGATGAGCGGAATTCGTGATATGTCCGTCATAGAAGAGCCCCCGCAGGATCGTTATCCTGTTCAGACCTATGTTATTGAGCATAACATGGGTGTGATTGCTCAGGCTATTATCAAGGAAATGCGCCGAGGCGGTCAGGTTTATTATATTCACAACAGAATCGAAAGCATTGAGGGCTGTGCGTATAAGCTTCAGGAGCTTATTCCAGAGGCTAAAATAGGTATCGCCCACGGCAGAATTTCAGAAAATGAGCTTAGTGAGGTCTGGCGAAAGCTTGTCGATCGTGAAATCGACATTTTAGTCTGCACAACGCTAATCGAAACTGGCGTTGACGTTCAAAACTGCAACACGCTTATCATCGAGGATGCCGACAGACTGGGGCTTTCACAGCTTTATCAGCTCAGGGGACGTGTCGGTCGTTCAAACCGCCGTGCCTTTGCTTATTTCACCTTCAGGCGTGGAAAAGTTCTGACTGAAATCGCATCAAAACGTCTTTCGGCGATTAGGGAATTCACACAGTTCGGATCAGGCTTTCGCATTGCCATGCGTGACCTTGAAATTAGAGGTGCCGGCTCAATTCTGGGCGGAAAACAGCACGGACACATGGAGTCTGTTGGCTATGATATGTATTTGCGTCTCTTGTCAGAGGCGATAGCCGAGCAAAAGGGTGAGGCACTACCCCGCTCTCCCGAGGATTGTCTTGTCGATATCGCAATTGACGCATTTATTCCCGATAAATATATCGAAAGCCTAACGCTTAGAATTGAAGCTTACAGGCATATTGCGGCAATACAGAGCAAAGATGACAGCCAAGACGTAATTGACGAACTGATTGACCGCTACGGCGAGCCGCCGAGGCCTGTAATGGGACTTATTGATATAGCGCTGATGAGAAATACCGCCTCATCACTCGGAATAACCGAGATAACACAGCGTAATGAAAACCTTCTCTTTTACACTAAATCACCGACGATGGAGCAGATTGTTGCACTGTCCTCCGCATACAAGGGGCGAGTTCTTTTCAACAGCACACAAAAGCCATACATCTCTGTTCGGCTTTTACAAAAAGAAAAAGCACCCGAGCTTATGTCACGAGTGCTTGATATTATGCAAAAGGCAGCCGCCGAAATTCAGCAATAAAGCTCCTCTAAAACCTTGCCGCTTTTCTTGAGGTGCTTTGCCCAGCCTCGCCCGACATAGCGATAATGCCACGGCTCATAAATAATTCCGGTTATATCCTCCTTTCCTCTGGGATAGCGAAGAATAAAGCCGTATTTATATGCGTTTTTATCAAGCCAATTAAATGCGGCAGTATTTTCAAAGCCTTCCGTTAAATCATTCCACTCGTCTGAAAGAAGGTCGATAGCAAGCCCCGAGTTATGCTCGCTTCTCCCGGGGAGTGCAAGGCTTTGCGACGTTTTCTTGAAAGCCTCCTCAAAGCTCAGTCCCTGTGCCATATATTTTGAAACGTCCTCATCAAACAGCTTTTTTTGATACTCGGTTGAGCGGTAAGCGGATATTATGTTGATTTTCACGCCGTCAGCCTTTGCCGCCTCAAGCATTTTCACAGCACAGCATGCCGCCTGCTCCTGCATTTCATAATCCTTTGATATTTTCCTTGTTTTCACCCTATACCCGTCGGGAAGAGGATTTTCCTGATTAATCAATATCGGTCTTTTAGGACATGTCATACATCTCACCCTTTCAAAAAGAAAAAGACAAACCCCTTATCCGAGTTTATCTTTTTACAACAGATTTGATTTTATTTCACTCATGAGCCTTTCAAGCTCGGCGTCAATCGTCGCCTTGTTTTTTACCCACTCAAGCGGACTGCTCGTTTCAAGCGTTTTTTCAACAGAACTTTTGACCGCTTCATTCTTTTCACTTTTTCCAAGAAGCCGTTCAGATTTCAATTTATGCAAAACTGACTTAGCCTCATCAATTTTATCTTTTAGGGTTTCGAGCTGTTCAGAAAGCTGTGAATACTTTGTATCATATGAAATGTACTTCATATTCTTTTCGTTGACTTTCTCAGACTCACAATCCCACTGCTCTCTCAAGGCTTTTTCAGAAGCACTGTCGCCAATCCCAGAGCATAGACGAAGCTTCTCCTCAAGCAAATCAAGCTTTTTGCTCGCCTCACAAATTTCAGATGACGCCTTGTCACACTTTTGCTTCGCCTGACCGACTGAAAAACCAAGCCTTCCGGACTGATTTTCCATCTCCCAGATAAGATCCGCTAGCTTGCTTTCTTTATCCTGAGCGTTCGCAAGATAGCTTTCTATATCGAGGCTTAAATAGTCACAAACTCTTCGAAAAACCGACAAAACGATCACCTCCGCAAAAAAACTATGAACAGATTAACTCACAAAAACATTATAGCATAACAATCCCAAAAATAAAACCATTGTTATTTTTTTAACTAGAGAATATTCAGTTGTATATTTAGTAAAAATATACAGTTATAAAAGACTGGGGAAAATTATATGCTCCTAAAAAGAAAACACACTCACTCTTCTGATGCTCATTCAGAGCTTTTAAAGCCGGAATCCAAGACAAGGATTTTTCTCAAACTTGCGTGGCCGGCAACCATCGAAACCGTTCTGGTCGGCCTAATTAGCGTAATTGACACTGTCATGGTGTCAGGCGTGGGAAAGGGCGCAATCGCCGCTGTCGGCATAACCAATCAGCCAAAGCTGATACTGCTGAGCATTATCTTTTCGCTCAACATCGGCGTAACCGCAATTGTTTCAAGACGCACAGGTCAGGGCGACCGTGAAGGCGCAAACAAATGCCACCGTCAGACACTTCTCATTTGCTTTTTCACATCGCTTGCGGCGGCTGTTATGGGCTACATATATTCCACACCGATTATGAAGCTTGCGGGCGCCTCACCCGAATATATAAGCGCCGCCGCTGAATATTTCAAGATAATAATGATAAGCATTGTATTCACCTCCGCCAGTCTGACGATAAATGCGGCGCAGAGAGGGGCAGGAAACACAAAAATCGCAATGAAAAGCAACGTTTCAGGTAATATTGTCAATCTCATTTTCAACTATTTTCTTATTAACGGAATATGGCTTTTCCCGCGGCTGGGGGTTAAGGGTGCGGCTATTGCAACAGTATTGGGCTCGGCTGTTGCTTTCGGAATGTCGGTATGGTCAGTTCTTAAAAAGGACAGCTATATAAGCCTGACCGAAAAATTCACCTGGCGCTTTGACATGAAAAATATCCGTTTGTTGTTTAGTATAAGCTCAGGCGCTATGGTTGAGCAAATCTTCATCAGAATCGGCTTTTTTGTCTACACCCTTATTGTCGCAAAGCTCGGCATGATTGAATATGAAGCGCATCAAATCTGCATGAATATAATCACAATTTCTTACTGCTTCGGCGACGGAATAGGCGTTGCGGCTTCGACACTTGTGGGGCAAAGTCTTGGCGCAAAACAACCACAAAAGGCGGTGGACTATGGGCGGACGGGTCAGAAAATTGCTTTCTTTGTATCCTCAGTTCTGTTCTTCATTTTCATTTTCGGGCGAAATCACCTCGCCTTGCCGTTTACTGATATTAAAGAGGAGCTTGTGCTTTGCTCATCAATTCTTATTATAATCGCATTTTGCACTCACGCACAAACTTCGGCGGTTGTTCTCAGTGGCTGTCTTAAAGGAGCAGGTGACACTAAATACATTGCCATAACCTCACTCATCAGCATTGGCATTATCCGCCCATTTATAACTTGGTATTTATGCTTTTATATGGGATACGGACTAATCGGAGCATGGATTTCACTGCTTATTGACCACTATATGCGACTAGCATTTTATGCCGCAAGATTCAAGGGTGGAAAATGGCTGAAAAGAGAATTTTAGCTCTTGTGAAATAAGTGTTGTGAACTACTTGTTAATAAAGAGAGGCTTGTTCATATTATAAAAAATAGATTGTAAATAAAAACAGAGCAAATTGTTACTAAATACACAAATTATTTATTGCATATTGAAAAAAATAATGCAAAATGATATAATTAAGCAGTGAAATATTAAATACTGAGGTGAGAAAATGAGCAGCAAGATTGAAACAACAGACCTTCCTGGAGCAGGCAAGCCACATGTTGCCTCCGCCCCTATATTCAACAATGAAGAGCTTATTGCGAACTACTCTTTTTTTGCTGTAAAATGCTTTTGCGACCATGACTTCACCATTGAAGATATTACAAACGGCGTTGAAGATTTCGGATATATAAAAGACGCTCTGATTATAGAAAAGAAATCACTGTCCTGCCTTATTTTTGAAAAGGACATGAAGCTTTTTCGTGATGTATATGACAACTGCACCGAACAGAAGGAAGCTAACTTCTTTGGTGAGTTTAGAATTAAAAAGCAATCGGGAATCGCAAAAACAATGTGCCATGTTTCAATCATATATTCAGGAATGGAGCCTGTCAGGATAGAGTGCGTGTTCATTGACATCACCGAAAAGAAAGAAAACGGAAGAAACCTAAAAAGCCTCACGGCAAACCTTTCAGGAAACGACCTTTGTATCTGTCAGCACAGCACAGACTGTGACGGCAATCTCAAAATTGACTTCATCACCGATAATATCAGACTTTATGGTTATCACAAGGGCCAGCTCATTGATTCTGACCTGACTGTTTTTGACGTTCTTCATACAGATGACCATAAATCCTTTAAAAAACAGCTTTCGCTCATAAACAAAAACGGCGAAACCCTCTTTAACAACACCTTTAGGATAGTCCTCGGCGAAAACAGGGTTAAGTGGGTTTTGTTTGAAACCATAGCCGTTTCCAAAAACGGAAAGCTATCAACGCTCACAGCAATTCTTCACGATATTGACGAACAAAAAAACGCGACAAAAACCTTATTTGAAATTAAAAGATCGCTTTCGACAAGCCTAAAGCAAAGTCAGTTTGTTATTGACGTTTTAAAGCACATTCAGGTGACTTCAAATTATGACGATGCTCTCAGGCTGATTTTGAAAAAGCTTGCCGTATTTGCTTCGATATCAAGCCTTGAATTTATAATTCCCTTTACCACCGACAAAACCGTTTATAAACGCTATTGTTATAATAATGAAATATCAGAATTTGAGTTTATGGATATTGACATTGAGAATTACTTGAAGAAATATCCGAATATAATAAATCGAATCAAAACCTACGGAACAGCATACAGCGATGCTTACTGCGTTTCAAAAAACTGTGAGGATGAGTTTAAGTCAGCCTCTTATTCTGCCGCATTGGTTTATGCGGTAAATCTTCCTCAGGGTGAACAGGGCTGTCTTATTCTTTCTGACAGCAACAGCGCAAGAACATGGGATAATGAAACCATTTCACTAATAAACAATATATCACAAATTGTATCAGGGCTTTTCCACCGATTTTTCACTCAGTCAGCACTTGTCGCAGCAAAGAACATTTTCAAAACCGTTCTTGACAGCATTGACGCATATGTTTTTGTAACAGACCCAAACGACGATAGCATTATTTTCACGAACAAGAAATTCGACGATAACTTCCCGAATATGGACTTGAGCGGAACTCGCCTTGAGCTGATGAAGCATAAATGCGCACTTATTAATAATTCCGCTTGCGAAAAATCCGGCCCGAGTGAATACGAGTTTTTCTGTGACATAACAAATCAATGGCTTGATGTTACCGAAACCTTCATAACTTGGCATGACGAAATGCCGGTCAGACTAATCACAATGTATGATATCAGCCAGAAGATTGAATATGAAAAGATGATTGAAAAACAAGCGTATAACGACCATCTCACAGATCTCCCCAACCGCCGTATGCTTGAAAAGGACTTTCCTGTAATTTTGGAGCGTGCAATACGTTCAAACTCCTACGGCTATATCCTTTTTCTTGACCTTGACAATTTCAAAAACGTCAATGACGGCTTAGGGCATCAATACGGCGACTCACTTCTTATCTCGATTGCTGATTTTTTCAGAAGCATTGAATCCACCGGCAATCACTCCTACCGTTTTGGCGGTGATGAATTCGCCATCATTCTCACCCATGAGAACAAGGACAATATCAATAGCATAGTTAAAACATTGCTAGACAGATTCCAGCTTAAATGGCACGTTCTTGACACCACATATTTCTGTACAATGAGTATGGGAATAGCAAAATTTCCATATGACGGCACAAGTCTTTTAGACATCATGAAAAAGGTTGATATGGCAATGTACAGTGCCAAAAAGCTCGGAAAAAACCGTGTTTTGCACTATAAATCAAAAATCGGCTTTGACTCAATTCGGAATATTGAAATGGAGCGCTATCTCCGTGAAAGCGTCACAAACAACTTCCACGGCTTCAGCGTTCATTATCAGCCGATAATAAACACAAAAACCAAAGAGCTTGTCGGGGCAGAAGCTTTATGCAGATGGAACTGTGAAAATCTAGGGATGATTTCGCCCGGCGAATTTATTCCTATGGCTGAAAACATCGGGCTGATTGTGCCTATCGGCGATTTCATGCTGAGGGAAGCCTGCAAGCAGTGCAAGAAATGGATTGCCTCGGGTTATCCTGATTTTAAAATGAACGTTAACCTTTCGGTCGACCAGCTTGTTCAGCCTGACGTTGTCGAGCATCTCAAGAAGATCATAGCCGACGCTAAGGTTCCGTTTAAGAACATATCTCTTGAGGTCACCGAAAGCATCGCCGTCAATGACATGAAAAAGATGATTGAGATACTTAAAGCCCTTTCATCACTTGGCATAAACATTGCGCTTGACGATTTTGGAACCGGCTATTCATCTCTCAACAACATCAAGGACATGCCCCTTAGCACAATTAAAATCGACAAATCCTTTATTGATGACCTTTCAACCAACACAAGCACAGAGATTTTCGTTAAAACGATAATCAGCCTTGCTCACGCTCTGGGTATGAAGGTCTGTGCGGAGGGTGTTGAGCAGGAAATTCAGTATAACCGCTTAGCTGAACTTAATGCCGACGTTATTCAGGGCTATTTCTTTGGAAAGCCTATTCCCGCCGGCGATTTTGAAAGCAAGTACAGCATAACTCTAAAAAAATAAAACAAAAACAGATGCAGTTTTATCCTGCATCTGTTATATTTTTATCTCTATATGCCAAGCTTTGAATAATCATCCTCAGGGCTGAAAAACCATAAAGTCTGCTTTTCTTCTTCGGCCTTTTTCATTGCACGCTGGCTTTTCTTATAAAGCCCTGTGAAATCATCTGCATCCTCGGGATAATGTGAAATGCCAATATAAAGGGTTAGCCCTTGCGATAAACCGGCTGAAGCCGCCGCCGCATTAAAAATCCTGTTGATTTCAAGTGCCTTTTCGGTGATAAGCTCAATGCTTGCAACCTTTTTCATCATTACTGCAAATTCATTTTTTTCAGTTCTTCCGACAATATCGCTTGAGCGGAAGAGCTTTTGAATATTCTGTGCCGCCTCGGCAATTATCTTATCAGCGAGCTCGCTGTCACCGTTCCCGAACAGCTTTTCATATTCTGAAATCTCTAAAAGGAGCAGACAGCCTGATTCCCCATCTCTGTTCGCCGCATATTCATCGATTAGTGCCTTTGTTCCAAGCTTATTGCTAAACCCTGTCAGTCCGTCACGCCTTGACGTTTCCTCAATCCTTGCTACACACAAAACCTCTTCCTCATCGGTGGCAATTCTGCCAATTACCTTGAGAAGCTTTCCCCGACGGTTAGTAATTGAATAAGAAAAAGCACGACAGCATTCATAGTTGTTCAACCCCGTTCTGAAACGGAAGGTAACCTCATTAGTTTTAGTGCCCTTTTTGATTTCCTCAAAGAAATTTCTAACGGCATCGGCATCGTCCTTATAAATACGGTCATTTATTATCTCACCGTCAGAAACACTGATAGATTCCGGATCAAAACCATATCTCTGTGTGAAGTTGCTGTTGAATCTGATTTCAAAGGTTGAAGGGTTTATTTCAAATATATAATCCGCTGTATTCTGTGTCATAAATGAAAGCTCTTCATCACGGATTCTATTTTCATCATAATAGCACTTTTTATTGTATGAAATGAAAACCATATACGGTATAGAAATCACAAATATTTTTATGATAAGTGCAAGAAGGCTGAAGATATAATAATTATACTCATCCTCGATAAATTCTTTCGGGAAAGAAGTTACTACAAACCAGTTGTTATAAGCAAGAGGCAAATAATAATCATACATACTATCGCTTCCGTCATGGTACTCGATCATACTGTCAACATGACCTAATAGACTGCTCTCAAGGTCATTTACGGTATAGCCCTTTCCAAGCTCAAAGCCTGAAAGCGCCGTAAAATAATTGCCGTGCTTTTGCTGAAGAAGTGATGAGTTTAATATTGTGCCTCGCCCATCTATAATATAAACGCTCCTGCTGTCATACAAATCAAAATCCGAAAGCTCAGAAATTTTCGCTGAGTCAAGAAGTGCTGACAGAGCACCGATTACTTTCCCGTCCTTATATATAGGACAAGAGCAAATCACAACGTTTCTGTCAAATTCCTCCCTAGTCGTAAGCTGTGATACGGTGTTTTCACCCTCTAAAGCCTTGAAAACATATGTATTCCCCGAAAAGTCATATACGCTTTCGTCCTCTGAATAAGCATAACCGCCCTTTTGAACAACGCAAAGCTTATAAAACCCGTTCTTCTTTGAAATACCGCTTAACAGCTCCAACGCTTCGGGCGATTTTATATCATCATATACTGAGACTATTTCCGCATAATTTTCAAGCTGTAAAAACAGGCTGTTCATGTTATAATCAAATATAGCCTTTGTTTCACGACTGTAATCCCGCATGATTTCACTTATCTGACTTTTCTGAACTCGCATAGCATCGACTATCGAAAGCGCTGCTAATACTGCCGCAAAAAAAATAAAAGATAACGTCGCTGCAATTATCTTGAGCTTATAGGTTTTGTAGTGCTTCATTAAGCATCCTCCCGATCGATAAATGTTTAATTTATTATACACTACAAAATTTAAAATGTCAAATGATTTACACATTTATTGCAGATGTAATAAATTTGTAATAAACTAATTGATAGTTTAATCCGATATAGTAATAATAATAGTTTATACTATCTAAAACACTATAAAATCAGCATAAAACCTATAAAATGATTTATTGAGGAGTGACTAAATTGAAAGCACTTATTACCGGGGCAAGCTCTGGCATCGGAAAAGCAATGGCTGAAATACTCTCAGCAAGAGGCTATGACATAATTGCTGTCGCAAGGCGCGAAAACAGACTTTTAATGCTCAAAAAAAGGCTTAGAACAAACGTAAGAATTATTGCCCTTGACCTTAGCGACCAAGAAAGCTGCTATGAGCTTTACAGGCTTGTCAAGGATGAGAAAATTGATATTTTGATTAACAATGCCGGCTTTGGAATATTCGGGTGCTTTTCTGAAACCGATTTGTCACGTGAGCTTGAAATGATAGACGTAAATATACGCTCTGTCCACATTCTCACAAAGCTGTTTTTAAATGATTTCAGAAAAAGAAACAGCGGATATATTATGAATGTTGCGTCGTCTGCGGGCTTCATGCCGGGACCGTTGATGTCCTCTTATTACGCCTCAAAGGCTTATGTTCTCAATCTCACTCAGGCAATTTCAGAGGAGCTAAGGCGGGAAGCCAGCGGTGTTCATGTCTGCGCACTCTGCCCCGGCCCTGTAAAAACTGAATTCGACAAGATAGCCAACGTCAGCTTCGGCATCGGCGTAATGGGAGCGGTTCAGGTTTCAAAATATGCCATAGAAAAAATGTTTATGCGAAAAACCGTTATCGTGCCGGGAGTTCATATTAAAGCAGCGGTATTGAGCGCTAGGTTTGCGCCGAGAAAATCACTTCTTAAAATAGTTTACGGAATTCAAGATAATAAAAAAAGCAACAATTAAATACAAAACAAAAATACCGCCCTGTTAATCAGGACGGTATTTTAATTCTATACACTAATTACTCCTTAGGCTTGCACTCATTTCCCGTTACTCTCATATACTCAAACTCAGGATTTAGCTCACCCATTCTATCATAATAAGGCTGAATAATGTGCTTTCTGATAACAGGATAGCTTTTATAGCAAATAACAAGCCCCATAAATGCAAACGGAAAAACAGGCAGAAATAACAGCGAAATCGGCAAAAACAGATAAGCCGCAACAAATATAACAAGCGAAACCAGAAGCGGAATTGCATTCGCTTTCATTTCAGCGATAGCGAGAATTAGTGAGTTTTTTAATATGCTTCCAAGCGGAAGTGTAATTGACACGATCATAAGATAAATATAAAAATGTGCCATGATAAAAATAATCAGAGAAATAATAAGACAACTGAAAATCAAAAGATAGGATATTGAATTTTCAATCAGCATAGGAATATAATAGGTGAAGGCATAGTAATAGCCGATTATCGAGGCAATATCAAAAATCCCGACGAAAAAAGACTGCTTAAAATTGCTTTTAAAGGCTGAAAAAAAGTCGGTGAAAAGAAAAACGCTTCTCTCCTGCGAATAATTCCGAAGCACCTTAGTCATAGCGCAAGTAGCAGGACCAAAGGTCACAACAGGCACGATGCAAATAAAATAAAGCATGTTCAGCACCAAAAGACTCCAAAACTTCGAGAAGAAAATCTGAAAAAACGACTGTCTGTCATTCTTGCTGATTTCCGGTCTGCGCTTATTTTTATTACCGAAAGAAAACCCCTCTAACAAATTTAACACTCCTTAATTTTACATTACCTTATAAGTATTCCTGAAAAAAGCATTGAGCAAAAGCAATCAAGCAGAGCGCCGACAGCCACAGCCACTTCAAGCATGAGAAATCTGATACAGTGAAGTCGAGTGCTTTCTCTCAACCCGTTTGTGAAGCTGGATGCAAGCGTATGATGAAGCATCAGATTTGAAAACCTTACCGACTCCTTGACGGCAATTATCATAGAAACCGATATAACCGCCTCACAGGGTATTATCATTAAAAGCACAACAATAAACCCCTTTGGGCCTGTCAGAGAATATATTTGAGCAACCGACGCGCCAAGTCCAAGTCCCTTTAAAAACGGAAGTATAAACAAAGCAGGCTGTGAAACAGCGGAAAAGGAAAGAAACAGCGCCACCGCCAAAAAAATTGTCGAGCTGATAAGAGTTTTAAGCAGTATTTCAAGCCCGCCCAGTTCAGCGCGTGTTTCAAGATAGCCTTTAGCGAGGAAAGAAAGCGTGTCCGCCGAGGCTGTGCTTAGATTGCAAAAAACCAGTGCTCCCACAAGAATTCCGCTGAGCAAAAGCCCGAACAAAATGAGAAAAAAAAGATTTTGCTCGATAAAAGTGCCTGTCCTTTTTAAATCCGGCATATGAACCATCCTTTGCTTTTTTTACATCAATATGCAAGGACAGGCTGTATTATTCTTATTCTATTTTGAAAGCTCATAGGCACGCTTAGTACAAGCTTCACAAGCGTTTTTGACTATTCCTGTCAAATCCCCGCTATAAAGCTCATCAAGCCCCTTTAGTGTTGTTCCCCCCGGTGAGGAAACCATTTTAATAAGCTCGTCTATTGAATAGCCCGAATCGGTTATCATCTTTGCCGAGCCGGTGAGAGTTTTTGAAAAAAGCGTTTTAGCCGTTTCTTCTGGAATCCCGACACTTGCCGCATAATCAATAAAGCCCTTTGCAAAGAGATAAATAAAAGCCGGACTGCTGCCGTTTATTGCAATAATCTCCTTCATTTTATCCTTGTCAACGACCTGCGCCGTTCCGCATGAGGAAAAAATATCAAGCACAAGCCTAAACTCATCCTCAGAAACAGGCTCCGCCTTAGAAAGCGCCGACGCACCCTCACCCAATAAAAGCGGTGTGTTCGGCATAACAAGCACAACCTTTGCGTCTGGAATAATCATCGCCTTAATATATTCGGCGGTTATTCCGGCAGCAATAGAAATAAGAACAGTGTCTGAATTAACAAAAGGCGCTATGTCCTTCAAAAGCTCCTCAAACATCTGCGGCTTGACAGCGAGAAAAACATATTTGCACGCTTTGACAATCTCACAGGCATTTTCACAAGGAAAAACACCAAATTCGCTCAGTGAAGCGACCTTTTGCTTGTCGATATCCGTTGCAAAAAGTTTAACCCCGCCCGAAAATGAGCTTGAAGCGATACCCTTGATAATAGCGGTGCCCATATTACCCGTGCCGATAAAACCGATGTTAATCATTATTTTCAATCCTTTAAAAACTAATTTAAGGCGGCACCTCACGGGGAATTCGTGTGCCACCTTAATTATTATACTTTAATAAATTCAGAAAATCAAGGAAATTAGCCTATCCTGTCAAAAGCTTCGAATATTTTTCCGAAACACCCTTTTGTACGATACAGCAACAGCCGGAAGAATAATAAGCAACAGCACGATATCCACAGGAAGTTGGAAAACGTTTTTGATAACTCTTGCACCAAACCATGTCCAAAAAGCATTATCAATATTAAATACACTAAAGTCTTTGTTGTAGTAGCTTTTGTAAAGCACATAAGAATTTAATCCGATGTTACATACAAGCACAACCGTTAATCTTGCCAAACCTATCATAACAAGCCTGATACCCATATTAATATTCTTTCTATACAGAAAGCAGCCATATATTACTGCGGCAATAATAACAACAATCATTAAGAACGGATTATAACCCCTTGACGACTTAGTGTCAATTAGAAAGCCTAAAAAATCTGTCGAAACGTTTGCAATAACCGCCACGAACGGGCCATACAGCATAGCAATCGCCATAATAGGTATAAATGCAAAGGTTATTCTTATTTCAGGTGTAATCTGTATCGCAACTGCACGAAGTATGATAGCCAGAGCGATAAGTGCGCCCGAGACAGTGAGCGTGGTTGTCTTCTTCAGCTCATGAAATGAATCAGAAAAAATAAAGCCCTTCATAGAAAAATTCCTCCTTCAAATGCGCAGTAATGCACAGCCATGCAAAACTGCATTGTCTGCTGTTTTGCATAAGTTGGAGTGACTTTTCCATGAAAAGCTCCTGTTATGCATTCAGCGGGATGCGAGAACTGTACCGCAGCGGTAACGCTTTCGTTCAAACAGCAACTCCCCGTCTGTTCGACACTTGACGCACAATTCTCTACTCTGTATGCTTGTATTTAATTTTTTCCCGATAAATATTTATTCACCGGATTTTTGCACTAGAATGAAATTTCGTCCGCAATTTTATAAAGCTCAGTTTCGAACGGCTTTTTCATCTTGAGTGCTTCCTGTATATCAAAGTCAACAATTTTGTTGTCTTGCATACCTACAACACGGTTGCCAATGCCTTCTTTAAGAAGATTAACAGCATAATATCCCATCTGTGTCGCCACAACTCTGTCACGAACAGTCGGGTTTCCACCTCTTTGAACATGTCCGAGAATAGTTGCCCTTGACTCAATTCCCGTTTTTTCTTCAATTTCCTTTGCAATCTGAACTGAATTGCCTATTCCCTCAGAAACAACAATAATAAAATGCTGCTTTCCTGTTTTTCTTGTTTCAAGCATTTTTGCAGCAATATCATCAATGCTGTAAGGCACTTCAGTTGTGATTATCGCTGTCGCACCGCAGGCAATACCAGTATTAACAGCAATATACCCAGCGTTTCTTCCCATAACCTCAACGATACTGCATCTGTCATGTGACTGAGCGGTATCACGGATCTTGTCAACCATCTCCATAGCTGTATTCATAGCTGTGTCATAGCCGATAGTGTATTCTGTGCAGGAAATGTCATTGTCAATCGTTCCCGGAAGTCCGACGCAAGGGATCCCTCTAGCTGAAAGGTCAGCAGCGCCCCTGAATGAGCCGTCGCCGCCGATAACAACAATACCGTCAAGTCCCGCTTCGATACAGCGAGCCTTCGCCTTTTGAAGTCCCTCTTCATACCTGAATTCAGGACAGCGTGCAGTGTAAAGAATTGTTCCGCCACGCTGAATAATATCTGATACGCTTCTTTCGTTCATTTCAAACATATCACCGCTGATAAGTCCGTTATAGCCTCTTCTGATACCGATAACCTTCATGCCTTTTCTAAGCGCCGCTCTTGCAACCGCACGAACAGCCGCATTCATTCCGGGGGCATCTCCTCCGCTTGTTAAAATGCCGATTGTATTTGCCATAATAACTCCTCCATAATATGTAAAAAACTACGTTCTTCCGTGTTTTATCTTTGTTAATTTTATCACATCTTAAAAACTGTGTCAATACTTAAACGTTATAGTTTGTGCAATATAATAATAAAGCCCGCACAAAAATATGCAGGCTTGATATGAAAAAATTTCATTTTTATTTGTCAATTAGGGTTTTTAGCTTCATAAACATACAAAATTTCATTTTCGACAAGATTAATTTTATCACCGATGGGCTTGCTAGTTTTTACAACATACCCCTTCATGACCTCGCTTGTTTCGATTGTTCCCGTATCGTATTTGATATTCAAAGCGTCAAGCCTTATGAGATATTCTTTTATGGGAAGCCCCGTATAATCAGGAATTGTCGCAAAAGCAGAGCCCTTGCTGACCTTAATATTCACAATCTGTCCTGCATTTATCAGCGTATCCTGCGGAATATCCTGATAATAAACTACTCCGGCGGCAAAGTCGTCGTTATATTCCTGTTCAGCGACAATAACAATCCACTTTTTAAGCTCTTCATTTCCTAAAAGCCCTTGATAGGTTCCGCCTGTGAGGTCAGGCATCGGGGTTGTCGGCGCTGATGTTACAAAGCTCTCAACGCTTGCCTCTGTGACAATCTCACTGCTTTCACTTGTCTCGCTGACCGTTTCATCGGGGAGCGATTCGTCCTCAAAAGCCGACATATTATAATTCGGATTAGTGTACTGAGCATGAGCCAGAGCGTCACTTGTCTCGTTTGTTCCAAAAAGAAGCTTTATTACCACAAACAAAACGGAAAGCACCGATATTAAAAGAATACTGCCGACCATTACCGTCACCTTGGCATTGTCAAAATTCATGAAAGCCGACATGCCTGAATGCTTGACAGGCTTTTCGTTCACATTTGAAGCTGAGCCCTGACTATCTCCTTTTAAGGTTATAACCGTTTCAATTCTAGCTGGGGGTTCTGGCTGATAATAATCCTCCTCATCCTCCGTCAAGTCAGAAAACAGCTTTGTCACAAGCTCGGTAATAGTCTGAATTCTCATCTCACTGTTAAGACACATACCCTCCATTATTACAGAGGAAATATTTTTAGGAATATTCGGGTTTATTTCATGAGGTGAAAGCAGGTGATCAGCGGATACTCTTTCAGATGCGTCAGTCGGCATACAGCCTGTGAGCATTCTGTAAAGCAGTGCAGATATTGAATACACATCAGTCCATGTCCCCTGCCATTTTCTGACGCAATACTGCTCGGGCGCTGCATATCCGGTGAAGAGGGCAGCAGAAAGGTCGGTATTGACCGTTCGGGTAGCGGCAACGGCAAAGCCAGTCAGCCTAAGCTCACCATTATTTGTATAAAAAATAGTATCAAGACTTATTCCTCTGTGAATAAGACCAGCATTATGAATCAGGCTCAGCGTTGTGAATATAGGGGGAAAAAGCTTTCTGACAGCTTCCCACGAAAGCTCACCCGCATTATCCTGAAGAAAATGCTTGAGAGAAATTCCATCGATATACTCAAAAACGGTATATGCTGTGTTATTGACCTCAAAAATCCCCTCAGCCGCATTAATATGCGTGAGCGCTTTCATTTTCATAAGCTTTTTGTTCAAATCAATAAATTCCGACAGATAGCTCTTATACTGAACAATTGAAGCACCCTTAACGCTGATTATTGAGCTTCCGATAACACGCTCACAAAGAGTATCGGGCATGAATTCCTTAATAAACTTCTTTTCGTTTAAAATTTTGTCATATGCAATATATGTTGCGCCCTCACCGCTGAATGAAAAGACCTTGCCTATTATATATCTGTTCAAAAGAACCGTATTGGGCGAAAGGTATTTAGGGTTATATGACGTCTTAGCGTTATAACCGCAGACCGCACAGAAGCCGTCGTCACCCAGCGGGTTCATACAGCCCATACAAAGCCTGATTGCTTCGCTCATAGCTTTCCTCCATAATATCTAACTAATTATATATATTTGTATGTTTAATATTTTGCTATTATATTATTTGTATGATACCAACTTTTGAGCATCTTGTCAACCGAAAAGGGCTATTTGTATGCTCTGTGCAACCATTTGTATTATTTCTGTAACTCAATTATCACAAAACAAACAATAAATAAGAAAAAACGACAGCCCGACTTAACAGACTGTCGCTTTTAAAGCGGTGCAAATTAAAGCTGTGACACACCGCGTATATAATTTGAAAAATGTGAGAATACAATGCCCGCATCCTCAAGCTCAGGGCACCATCTTTTAACCCATTCAAGAGTAACAAACGAAGAATACCCGCTGTCCTTCAAGAGCTTTAATGCCCCTGAAACAGGAACATCACCCTGTCCCATCATTTTATATTTAACCTTGCCGTTTTCAAAAACAGAATCCTTGACGTGAACGTATTTAACATACTCACCGATATTTTTAAAGGTTGTTTCGGGTGTTTCTCCGAAAAATCTATACGGATGATGAATATCCCACAGAACGCCGCTGTTCTCGCGGCCAATTCTTCTCATAAAGTCCGCCATCACTGATGAATCAGCTAAAACTCCGTTTGTTTCAATCAAAACAGTTACGCCCTTTTCCTTTGCATAATCGCAAATTCTCTGATACGCATTGACAGCGCATTCTATATCGGCGTCCTCAGGCTGAGGCTTGTTTGTAATCATCACTCTGATAAATTTAACTCCAAGTCTTCCCGCTAAATCGGTATAAACAGTCGCCTCACCGAGTGCCGATTCAATATGTGATGCTACTCCGACACAGGCGCCGGTTGAAAGCATCGAAATCTCAAGCGACTTTTCCTTTAAAACTGAAATTGTCTTATCAATATGCTCCGCCTTGAAGGGCTTTGCATACGGCGCAAAAACCTCATTTTCTATTCCTCTTATTTCAATTGCGTCAAAGCCTAAATCCTTTGCCGTTGAAATCATATCGGGGAATGTCCAATCAGGGCATCCCAGAGTTGAAAATGCAAATTTCATATTATCATTCCCTTTCGTAAATTATGCGGTTTCAATTGAGGCTGCGTCCTGAAGCCCCAGATGCTCGACAGCCCACTCACGCATTTTATACTTAAGAATTTTTCCCGCTGCATTCATGGGGAAGGAATCGACAAACGCAACATAGCTCGGGACCTTGTGCCTTGCCATATTTGCCCTGACAGCGTCCTTAACCTCATCCTCGGTCATGGTCACACCGTCCTTGAGGATAACACACGCCATAATCTCCTCGCCATAAGCCTTTGAAGGAACGCCAATAACCTGAACGTCCTTAACCTTTTCGACGGTATATAAAAACTCCTCAATTTCCTTAGGGTAAATATTCTCGCCCCCTCGGATAATCATATCCTTTATTCTTCCCGTAATCTTATAATACCCGTTTTCGTCAACAACTGCAATATCACCGGTATGTAGCCAACCGTCCTCATCAATTGCCTGCTTGGTTGCCTCCTCCATCTTATAGTACCCTTTCATTATATTATAGCCTCTGGCACAAAATTCACCGGGAACTCCGGGACCTAAATCCTTGCCTGTTTCAGGGTCAACAATTTTCGCCTCGATACCCTGCATTACACGACCAACGGTTGAAACTCTAAGCTCCAGACTATCCTCAACATTAGTCTGAGTGCAAACGGGTGAAGCCTCTGTCTGTCCATAACAAATGGTAATATCGGTCATTCCCATTTCATCGACAACCTGCTGCATTACCTTTATAGGACAGGGTGAACCAGCCATTATACCTGTTCTGAGCTTGTCGAATTTAAACTTCTTAAAGTCTGGGTGCTCAAGCATTGCAATAAACATCGTGGGCACGCCGTGAACAGCGGTACAGCCCTCGTTCTGAACAGCCTCCATTACCTTGAGCGGTCTGTAATAATCAATCGGAACCATAGCCGTCGCATGAGTAACGCACGCCATAATTGCAAGCACAAGCCCGAAGCAGTGAAAGAACGGCACAGAAATACACAGCTTGTCCGCATGAGTGAATTTCATGTTATCACCGATGCACTTTCCGTTATTGACAATGTTATAATGCGTCAGCATTACTCCCTTGGGGAAGCCCGTTGTACCAGAGGTATACTGCATATTAATTACCTCATGCGGGTCAAGTGAAGCTGAAATTTCAGAAAAAAGCTTTTCAATGTCTTCTGAAGGAGTCTGATAAAGCTCCTTGAAATTCAACATTCCCGCCGGCGTTTGTTCCCCAGCGATAACAATCCCCTTTAGATACGGCAGAGAGGGATTTGAATAATTCATCGGCGCACTGTCCTTAAAGTCGGGACAAAGGTCGTTTACAATCTTGATGTAGTCAGCGTCCTTAAAGCCCTCGTTCATTACAAGAAGCTTTGTGTCGGACTGTCTTAAAAGATACTCAAGCTCAAAAACTTTGTAGTTTGTGTTGACCGTGACAAGCACAGCCCCGATTTTTGCCGAAGCAAAAAGCGTAAGAAGCCACTCGGGAATATTCGTTGCCCATATAGCAACATGGTCGCCCTTTCTGATTCCCAGCCTTAAAAAATTCTTGGCGACAAGCTCAACCTCATCATTGAATTCCCTCCAGGTTCTTTTGTAGTCCCTGTCGGTATAGTTGACAGCGTTGTCGTCAGCATACTTGGCGGCAACCCCGTTTAAGAGATTCCCCACTGTAACAGACCATAATTCTTCCATAAAAACCACCAATCCATTGCATTATTTTTTTGTGGATAACATAAAAAGCCCCGTCTCTATTCAAGAGACGGAGCATAATGTCCGCGGTACCACTCTGGTTGCCGAAAAATCGGCCGCTTTAAAGCATCGTAAAATGCCCTTCTCTGTATCGGGAGAAGCCCGTCCGCCCCTACTAAAAAGTTCAGCGCGGCAGCTCAAGGGTGAGTTCATAACCGATTCTGTACTGTTTCGCAGAAAAAACCAACAGCTCTCTGAAACAAAATACGGAAAATACTATTCCCCATCATCGCATTAACGTATATTTACTGTATTATAGCATACCATATTATAGCATAATTATAACGTCATGTCAATAACTTTTCTAAAAGAAATTATTTCAAATTCGGATTTTGTATCATGTCAATTTCCTCGACAGACCGAACCTCCATCACATCGTCATAAGAGATGACAAGCATTCTTCTCTCCTCATCCTTATTATCGTTTATGAAGTAGTACATGTAGCATACCTCAGTCGCATCAATATAATATGTCACTGAAATAGGTTCAATATCAAAAAGCCTTGTGACCTTAGCCTCGCTCATTCCAATTTGAATTTCGCTTTTCTCAATAGGCTCCTTGAGCTTTTGCCCCTTATAATAATCCTCCTGCGATTTATAATTTCTATAATACACAGACAGGACGTCCTCATTTTTCTTTGTAACCTTTATAACCCATTCGGGAACGCTCACGCCGTCAACCTTAATGCTATCCTTCGCCTCAAAAATACAGTCGAAATCAGACTGCCTGTTAATTGCCTCTGAAGCCGAAACCTCAACAAGAGTGATTTTCGCGTCATTCTGAGCTTTTTTTAGAGATTTCCCGACATTTGAGCCAAGCGAAGCCGCAATTTTTGCACCGTCAACGCTAAGCAGAGAACGAATTATCAAAAAGACAATAACAATAACCGCAAGCGCACCGGCGGCAATCCCCGCACGCTTGAAAACCTTAAACTTATCAGAGGCTGGTTTTTTAGGCTTATCGACCTTTTTCTCCTTTTTCTTTTTCACCTTCTCTTCAGTCGGTGAAGAAACCTCCTGCTCATGACTAAATTCCATTCCGCAGTTATAACAAGCATCACAATTGTCGTCAATTATTGACTCACAGTTAGGACAAATCATATTATCACCCCATATTTAAAATACGTCAGTATTCATATAATATTTTATCATAATACAAGTTTTTTGTCAATTAATGCAGAAATTATATATTTGGGCAATCCACCTTATCAAAATGTAAACTTTCTTTCACAAAAGCCATGTTTTCAAGAATATTACATATTTTTTATTGAAAAAATATAAATTGTGTAGTAAAATAAGTATTATATGTATGGAGGAAAAAAATATGAGAATTGCTATTTTTTCTGAAACTTATCTTCCTGATGTCAACGGTGTGGCAACACACGTTAAAATTCTGTCTGAGGGTTTAAGGTCACTCGGCCATGAAGTTTTGGTCGTTACAGCCGATGCACAAAAGCGTCGCCACACAATTGAAAGCGATGTGCTTCGCTGTCCCGCTATAAAATCAAAGCGTATATATAATTACAGCCTTTCATCACCGCTTAGCTTCGGCAGATATAGAATACTGCGGAAATTCCGCCCCGACGTCATCCATATTCACAACGAGTTTGGTATCGGTCTTTCGGGCGCATTTATCGCAAAGCTTCTCAGAGTGCCTTATGTCTATACGCTTCACACAATGTATGACGATTATATTTATTATGTTGCAAAAAAACCGTTTGTCCCCGTTATGAAGGACGCTTCTCACGTTTATTTCAGAATGCTTGCAAAAAAAGCATCTGCACTTACCGGCCCGTCTAAAAAGGTCGAGGATTACCTCAAAACCCAGTGCGGAGTAGACAGATATGTTAATATCATTTCAAATCCAGTTGAGCTTGATATGTTCTCACCCGAAAGAGTTGAGCGTTCCGACGTTGTGAATTTCAAACAGCAGTACGGCTTGACAGACGATATGACAATAGCTTGCTTTTGTGGAAGGCTCGGAAAAGAAAAAAGCGTTGATGTTCTTTTAAAATACTGGGCACAAAAGGTCAAGGATGAGGATAAGCTCAAGCTTGTTATAATCGGCGACGGCCCCGACAGAGCTGAGCTGGAGGAGCTTTCTGAACAACTCGGAATCAAGGATATGGTTGTCTTTACGGGGAAGATTCCTCACGACAAGCTTCCCGCATATTTGTGCGGATGTCAGATTTATGTGACTGCCTCAATGTCCGAAATGCACTCTATCTCAATGCTTGAGGCTATGGCATCAGGTCTGCCTGTGCTTTATATCAACGACCCCGCTAACGCCGATCAGGTTAAAAGCGGCGTGAACGGCTATATTTTCAACGATGCCGATGAAATGTACGATAAGCTTCTAAGCATTAAAAACCTCACGCCTGAGCAATACGACGCTTTCAGCCGTTCAGTGAGAAACAGTGTTGCAAAATCCGGTGCTGAGGGGCTTGGCTCAATAATGCTCAATATTTATCACGACGCTATAATCACTTATATCAAAGATAGGAACAGGTATGAAAAAGCTAATTAAAATTTTATCGGGGCGTCTGGCTATAACCGGTCTGTTCATTCTGGTTCAGCTTGCGCTTCTGTTTGTGCTTTCTATTTATTTTAACAGGACATTTGTGTATTTTTATTATCTCATGCTTATTATTTCACTTCTTTTGATAATAACAATAGTCAACGACGATTCAAACCCCACTTTTAAAATGGCTTGGATGGTTCCGATGTTGATTCTTCCCATATTCGGTGCTCCGCTGTATCTGGTTCTCGGACGGCACAGGGTATCGAGCAGAATTATAAAAAAGCTGAATGAAACCACTCTGTCGGTCAAGAGCATCCTCCCCCTTGATGAGAAAATTTGTGATGAAATC
This sequence comes from Bacillota bacterium, assembly GCA_023439835.1. GTDB lineage: Bacteria > Bacillota > Clostridia > Oscillospirales > Ruminococcaceae > SZUA-444. Next base: position 36,975 of record JAEXUW010000004.1, read on the forward strand.
AAAGCTCAGGACCCTTCGGTGTTCAAACAGTTTCTATACATCTTCAACACAGCGCAAAGTCCAGTTTACAAAAACACGCTTACTGAATTCCTCCCCTCGGGGGAATGTTTTTTTAAGCACCTTTTAATAGAGCTTGAGAAGGCTGAAAAATTCATCTTCCTAGAATATTTCATTATCGCCAAGGGCAAGATGTGGGACAGTGTTCTTGAAATATTAATCAGAAAAGCACAGCAGGGTGTTGAGGTCAGGCTTATTTATGACGACCTCGGAACAATCCAGCTTCTTGAAAAAACCTATCCCGCCTACTTAAACTCCCTCGGAATAAAGGTGTGTATATTCAATCCGTTTCACGCCTCACTTGACTCTTTTCTAAACTACCGCGACCATAGAAAAATCACTGTAATTGACGGAAACGTCGGCTTTACTGGCGGAATAAATCTTGCCGATGAATACATTAACGAAATCGAACGGTTTGGACATTGGCTGGACTCATCTATAATGATTAAAGGCGACGCTGTATCAAGACTGACCACCCTATTTCTTCAGCTTTGGTATTTCATCGACAGTGAAGCTGAAGCAGTCTATGAGCCTTATCTCAACACAGTCAGCTATGAAAGCGACGGCTATGTTCAGCCCTTTGCCGACAGCCCGATAAGCGGTCACCTCACCAGTGAGCTTGCCTATATGAACCTTATCAACAACGCAAAAAAATACGTTTATATCACAACGCCCTATCTTATCCTTGACAATGAAATGATTACAGCGCTACGGCTTGCCGTTGAAAGCGGTGTAGACGTGCGAATTATAACTCCGCACATTCCCGACAAATGGTATGTCCATTCAGTTTCAAGGGCGAATTATCCTGCGCTTTTAAATGCGGGAATACGAATTTTTGAATACACTCCCGGCTTCATACACTCAAAAACGATTGTATCCGATGACATTCTCACTATTGTGGGAACAGCAAACTTTGATTTTCGGAGCTTTTATCTTCACTTTGAAAACGGCGTTCTGATGTACAAATCCGAATGTGTAAAACAGGTGCGGGACAGCTTTCTTGATATTTTGGAAAGATGTGAGGAGATTACTATGGATAAATACTCAGGAAGATCCAGACTCTCCCGCCTAAAAGGTCAGATTCTCAAGCTCTTTTCACCAATGATGTAAATATATCATGCCAAAAGTGCCGGTAAGGACAAACGCCTTTACCGACACTTTTTTGATTAAAAATTATACAATCAGTAATATATAGTGACAAATTTCAAGCTGTAATAATCACAGGCAATATAATCGTCTGTTGCTGTTTCGTTTAAAATTATGTAGTTTGCGCCGACCTCAACAAGCACACCGGTTTTATCAATGAGCATTCCTGTTCCTATCAAAAACTCCGCTCTGACCTTTCTTCCTATCTGCGTGACGAGGAACTGATTGAGGTATTGAGGGCTGTCACCGGGGGCTATTGACTGCCTGAAGGGAGTGGGAGGACCTGGTACGGCTTGCTGAATTGGAGTGGCAGGCATGGGCATATTCTGCTGATTCTGCTGATTTGCGGGCGGATTAGCCGGTGTCGGTGAAAGCTGCTGTCTTGCCGGGAATTCGTTGCTTGAATATGGTCTTCTCTGATTTGTGCCGGTTTGTGGTCTCCCCTGTAAAAATCCGCTGAGCTGGTCGCTGTAATTATCCATAATAACCTCATTTCTGCACAGCTTTTTTTAAAGTAAGCTATGTGCTTTTATATTTTTCTGTCGGAATGTAAAAACAGTGCTGATTAACCCTGTTGTGAATTATTCCCGAACCGCCCGGGGGAAAATAGCTGGGGCAGGTCAGCGTGTACGGGTTAAAATAGAACAGTGAATTATCAACGCCGAGAAGGATGTTACCGGCGAGAGCCCAGTCGGCAATGTCATAGTGTATCTGTTCAGGGGCCATATTCCAGACATTCTGGGGGTTATACTTCCCGCCGACTACATCGCGGACACAGTCAAACTGGCCCTTTTGCTCAATAATCCTCCTGACATCCCCACCGTTGCTTATTCTAGCGAACTCACCCTCCATAGCGTGTGCGCGATTCATGATGACGCTTGCCACAGCCCTCATTCCGTCATCACCTTCGCCGCCCGCCTCACATTTTATCAGTCTTGCAAAAAGTTCTCTTGTTGTTAATGGCATATCATCATCTCTCTGCTGTCGATTTTTGTGCTTTTTGGCACTGTATAAGCGGAAAATAAACCCGATTTCAATTTATTATATGAAAATGTGCTGATTTTGTTACCCCCTTATTTTTATTTTAAAATGAAGCGTATTAATATTTTGATAAAAAAAGCTGATAATAACACACAAAACCCTTTACATTTCCAAACGGTTATGTTAATATATATAAGTATGCTGCGCACTTGGCTTTTGGAGTATGCCCATGTTGGAATCACCGTTCCTCTGGCTATGTCGCAAGCAAATAAATAAAAGAGGTGAAATTAATGCTTTTAAAAGAAGAAAAAACCGCGGTTATTGAGGCTAATGCCACACACGAAGGTGACACTGGTTCGCCTGAGGTTCAGATTGCCATTCTCACAAAGAGAATCAACGATTTGACAGGGCACCTCAAAACTCACAAGAAGGACCACCATTCAAGAAGAGGTCTTTTGAAAATGGTCGGCCACAGACGTAATCTTTTGAACTATCTGATTAAGAAGGATATCAGCAGATATCGTGCTATTATCGAAAAGCTCGGAATTCGTAAGTAATTTTTATGCTATAAGAGGCAGTCAGGGTAATAATCCTTTCTGCCTTTTGGCATATTAATAACAAGACGGCAGCGGTTAGTTTTAGCATTAAATCGTGAGGCTTGAGAGGGCTTCAGGCTTTATTGCTAAACCTGCTGCCTCATTAAAGAATAATGGAGGATGTACAATGTTTGAAAACCACAGAATTTTTAAAACTATTTTTGCCGGAAGAGAACTGAGCGTTGAAACAGGGAAAACCTGTGAGCTCTCTAACGGCTCATGCTGGGTAAGATACGGCGACACCGTCGTAATGGCAAACGTTACAGCCAGCGCAAAGCCCAGAGACGGCATTGATTTTTTCCCGCTTTCTGTTGATTATGAAGAAAGACTTTATTCAGTGGGAAGAATCCCCGGCTCGTTTATGAAAAGAGAGGGCAAGCCCTCTGAAAAGGCTATTCTCACCTCAAGATTGGTTGACCGCCCTATCAGACCGCTTTTCCCGAAGGATATGAGAAACGACGTTTCTGTCGTTATGACCGTAATGTCTGTTGACGCTGACAATTCACCTGAAATTGCCGGAATGATTGCGGCATCAATCGCTATTTCAATTTCCGATATTCCGTGGAGTGGGCCAATAGGCGGAATCAGCGTTGGTCTTGTTGACGGCGAAATCGTATTAAACCCGACTCTTGCACAAAGAGAGAAGAATGACCTTAATCTGACTGTTGCGGCTTCCGCTGAAAAAATTGTTATGATTGAAGCCGGCGCAAATCAGGTTCCCGATGAAATCATGCTCGACGCTATCGCAAAGGGACATGAAGAAATCAAGAAAATTGTTGAGTTTATCTCATCAATTCAAAAGGAAATCGGAAAAACTAAGTTTGCGTTTGAGTCACAGGAAGTTGACCACGATATGTTTGATGCTATTGAGGCTTTCGCGGCTGACGATGTAAAGCTTGCTCTTGACACCGACGACAAGAACGTCCGTGAGTCAAGACTTCAGCCTATTAAGGATGCAATTCACGCTAAGTTTGACGAAATGTATTCCGACAAGCTTTTCATGATTGACGAGTGCATCTACAAGCTCCAAAAGAAAATCGTCAGAAACTGGCTTCTTGACGGAAAGCGCGTTGACGGCAGAACTCTTGACCAGATAAGACCTCTCGCCGCAGAAGTCGGACTTGTTCCGAGAGTTCACGGCTCTGGTATGTTCACAAGAGGACAGACACAGGTTCTCACAATAGCAACCTTAGGCCCGATAAGCGATTCACAGAGGATTGACGGGCTTGACGAAGAGGATTCAAAGAGATATATGCACCACTACAACTTCCCGTCCTATTCAGTCGGTGAAACAAGACCGTCGAGAGGGCCCGGAAGACGTGAAATCGGTCACGGCGCTCTTGCTGAAAAAGCTCTTGAGCCTGTTATCCCCTCCGTTGAGGAATTCCCTTATGCACTTAGACTTGTTTCCGAGGTTCTTTCTTCAAACGGCTCAACCTCACAGGGCTCAATCTGTGGCTCTACACTTGCTCTCATGGATGCTGGCGTGCCGATTAAAGCACCTGTTGCGGGAATTTCCTGCGGACTTATCACAGAGGGCGACCGCTGGATGACTATGGTTGACATTCAGGGGCTTGAGGATTTCTTCGGCGACATGGATTTCAAGGTTGGCGGAACTCATAACGGAATCACAGCCATTCAGGTTGACATAAAAATTGACGGACTTACACTTGACATAATCAAAAACGCTTTTGAAACAACAAGAAAAGCTCGCCTCTATATCCTTGATGATATTATGCTCAAGGCTATTCCAGCTCCAAGAGCAGAGGTGGGAAAATATGCGCCTAAAATGCTTCAGACAAAAGTTCCCGTTGATAAAATCCGTGAGGTTATCGGTCAGGGTGGAAAGGTCATTCAGAAGATTTCTGCTGACTGTGAAGTTAAAATTGACATTACCGACGACGGAAATGTGTTTATTTCAGGCGTAGACATCGAAAAGGCTAACAAGGCTGTTCAAATTATTAAAACAATCGTATTTGACCCTGAAGTCGGCGCAATCTACAAGGGCAAGGTTGTAAGGCTTATGAACTTCGGCGCCTTCGTTGAAATTGCTCCCGGAAAAGACGGACTTGTTCACATTTCAAAGCTTGACAAAACAAGAGTTGAAAAGGTTGAGGACATTGTTGCGGTCGGCGATGAAATTATCGTTAAGGTTATGGAAATCGACCAGCAGGGTAGAATTAATCTTTCAAGAAAAGACGCAATAGCCGAGCTTGAGGCAAAAAACAGCCAGCAATAATTTTAAATTATAAAGGTGGGGAGCTGATTTTAGCTCCCCACTATCATGTTAAACCTATTTTAGAAAAAGCCTTGCATTTTTAAAATCCTTGTGATATAATAATTAAGCGTCAATAATGACGCTAATTCGGAGAAGTCGCCTAGTCCGGTTTATGGCGCACGACTGGAACTCGTGTAAACAGAAATGTTTCGAGGGTTCGAATCCCTCCTTCTCCGCCACCTTTAACCCCTGTTAAACTCAGTGTTTAACAGGGGTTTTGTTTTTGGTTTAACCCGCATAATAACCCACTTGCAAGTAAATAAAAAGAGGTTAATCCTCTGGCTTATCTTTCAATATTGAATCAAATATATTCTGAATTATGTCGGCAGTGTACTTCCGATCATCCTTTAGCTCGTGACTGTATACCCCGTATGTATCCATCGATTGGCTGTGTCCTACCGTTTTCTTTAGAAGACCCTCGGGAAGCGTTTTAACCGCGCTTACGAAAGTATGCCTTAGCTCATAAGGTGAGGTTTGTGTTATCCCGTTGTGTTTGCAATAAGAAACCCAGTGCTTATAGTATGTCATTTGAATAACTGGTTCCCCGAATATATCACAGAAAACATATTCAGATTTAATACTTATGGTTTTCTGACAAATTTTCTATTTTTACCGCTCCTATTTTAGGATTAATCCAATTCTTGAAATACTTCAAGCTTTGCTTTCAACTTTCCTATAAAGCCGACAAGGCGTATGAACTTTGTAAATCTAAATGCTTTAGCGAGTCGAAATATTCTTGTAAACCTAAAAAATGAAAATAGTGAGTTAAATGGTAAAATGGCCAGCAAATCAAATATATTGCTCCGAAAAAATTTAATTTTATTTTTGCTTAATGCTAACCTTGCCACGTAATCAACAGTGAAAATTATTAAAATAATAGTATCAATTATTAAATACGGCTGGTCTTGAAGACTAATTTTGCTGTTAAGATCCAATATTACTATTACAATCGAAAGCAAAGCAAGAAGAACCAAGCACACGTTATAAATTTTTTTCACAATCTTCATCAGCCACCGCCTTAAACTTCCTTGTCGAAATAAATCCATGCTGCTTTTTTAATAAGCTGTTCTGAAACTTCAAAATACTCCGCAAGCTGCCAGACTTCCTCAATACCTTCCTTTATAGCTTCTTCCATGTCTTCACGTGGGAGGAGCTTTTCTATTGCCCATTTATCGGCGCGATACTCATGTTTGCTCTTAATATCGCATGTGCTGTGCCTGTTATAGAACGCCCCAGTTACACAATGCCCAAACCTCGTGCAATGCTCCGCGGACTTATGGCACAGAAAGACCTTGAGCAAATGAAAAAGCACCTGAATGAATATCACAGAATGGTTGAAATGCAGTCAGAAATTCAAAAGCTGACCGATAAGTCCGAGGCTTTAACTGCAAAAATAGAGCTTGCAAGGGAGCTTCCTGGGCAGATACTTCAGACTGCGAAAATTCCGGTCGAGGGCTTGACGGTCAAAGACGGAATTCCTCTGATTGACAGAGGGAACGGACCACTTCCGATAAGCAAGTCTGATGTTGTTTTGTGTGTGGGAAAGATTAGCACAAGAGAACACGAGGGGAAAACCTATAAAACTCTTGTATGCGGATTAGTAATTTCGATGTCAAGGTCTGTTGAGGCTATGAGCTCTCAGTCGGCTAACTCTCCCCTTCCTCATGATTTTGAAGAAATTCTCTCGGATGATGGCGTACCATTTTAACGCTTATTTGCACACCAGCGTGCAATTCATACATATTTCTGACTGTATATGAAGGAGGTCGGAAATGGATACTACGATTATAAAACAATCCGTCACACTCTCACAGGCTTGTCAGACATACGGAATTCCGATAAACAGGCAAGGCTTTTCACGCTGTCCGTTTCACTCGGGAGATAACACACCGTCTTTTAAAATTTACCCGAACGACCGAGGCTTTTACTGCTTTGGCTGTGGGGCGAGCGGTGATGTTATAACCTTTGTGAAAATGCTGTTTAACCTTAATTTTTTGGAAGCTGTAAAAAAACTAAATGCAGATTTTTCACTTGGGCTAGACCAAAAGCAAAGCTATGCGGAATATCGCAAGTCACAACAGTTACACAAAAATCGAGAACAGGCAAAACGTAACAAAGCCAAGATATTATCAGAACTATATCAGCTATGCACGATGCACCGCATTTACTGGATGTTAATCAAGAATCACAATGACGCAAAGCCGGACAGGCTTACCACAGAGGCAATGAATAATATTGAATACATTCGATACAGAATCGGGGTGAAAGAATCTGAACTTGCAAGCCTTAACTGCTGACACAATTCTTGCGGACGAAATATTCGACGAGCTTTTCTCAATTGAGGACGAAGTCGAACGAACGAAACTATACTTAAATCTGGTTGACAGAGCCTCAGAGCTGGGTGTCAAAGGCAAATTTGAAAAGCTATATGCGGTGCAGAATAAAGTTTTCAAGCAATATCTGAAGGAACTTCAGCAACAGCCTGTTGTTAAATCAGACCGACATAATATTACGCAGTACAATTCTGATTACCCCGACCTTAATTGTGGAACGTGGGAGTGCGATATGTCTGGCGTGCGGACCTTCACAATGTTCGGCGAGGTTACTGCGTGCTACAACCCTGTTCTTCCTGTAAAGCGACTGATTAATTTGCAGACAGGTGATGAGAAAACTGTTATCGCATTCTATAAGGACTGGCGTTGGAAGGAAATCGTCGTTGACAATTCGGTGCTTCTGAATGCGAATAAAATAATATCAATCGTTCGTTCAGGAATCCTTTTCAGCAGTGAAAATGCAAAATACCTAACACGTTATTTTACTGAAATATTAACCTATAACCCTGATATTCCCGTTCAGATGTCGACCAGTAAAATGGGCTGGCTAGATGGTTACAACAGTTTTATGCCGTTTATCGATAATGAAATTGTGTTCGATTCTGAGAGCTGTTTTTCTTCCGTATTCAATGCAATTTCAGAGCATGGCGACCGTGATACATATATTAATTTAATAAAGAATGTCCGCAAGCGTGACCGCAAAGAACCAATGCTGCTTATTGCAACCTCACTGGCGAGCGTTTTAGTAAAACCGTTGGGCCTGTTGCCGTTCATCTTTCACTTATACGGCGAAGCAGGAAAGGGTAAGACTGTTGCGACGATGTTAGCCGCGTCAATCTGGGGCAATCCCTCAGAGGACGGATATATGTCAGATCCGAAGAATACGGCGACTGTGTTCGAGATTTACCTTGATTTTCTCAACAACCTTCCCTTCATCTGCGACGATATGTCAAAGCTTAAACGAGTTATGAGCTCACAAAAACAAGGTGATTTCAGCGATTTTATATACTTCCTTGCTGGCGGAACAGGAAAAAAGCGTTCCAATATCAATCTTGGTGTAAACAAAATCACCTCGTGGAAAAACTGTTCTATCACAAACGCAGAAAAACCTCTCACGTCTGAAACCTCCAACGGTGGAGAGCTTCTCCGTGTTATTGAGCTTGAAACTGCCCCCGGAATAATTTTTGAGGACGGCTCAGCGGGAAAGCTCACCGCCGACACTATCCGTGAAAATTACGGATTTTTAGGCAAAGAATTTATTGAAAAAATCATTGATATCGGCTTTGACAGGATAAAAGAAATCCACTCGGATTTTGTAAAAAAGATTGCCGACCGTGACACCACACACGAAAAAGAGGGCAAACAGATTCAGCCGATGGCGCTTATTCTCACAGCGGACAAGCTTTTCACCGACTATTTTATGAATGACGGAATTTATCTTGACTTTGATTTCTGCTATGACCTGATACGCTCAAACAAGGCTATGTCGGATAATGAGCGAGCTTATGAATTCATCATAAACGAGGTTGCAATTAACAGAAATAACTTCCGTGATGATGATATTCAGCCGGCTCAGCGCTGGGGTTACATACAGGACGGCTATTATCTGATAAATCCGAATATATTCAGCGGTATTGCAGAGCGTGGGAACTTCAACAAGAAAATGTTCATTGAATGGGCAGTACGGAATGGGTTGTCGAGGGTTGAAAGCGGAAGATGTGACAAAAAAGTTTACGGAAAAGGTCGCTTTATATTTGTAAAAATTCCGCTAGAGGAACCTGATGATACAGATGAACCGTTTTAATTCATACCCACATACCCAGCATACCCGACAAAAACATGGCTTTATATATAGGTTGATAAAAAAATTGAAATTTCCAAAAAATTATTAACTCGCGTAAGAAGCAACAAAAAGTTTGGGTATTTGGGTATGACACGGTGTAAACCCCATGAATAAAAGGTTTAAAGCACTTTTTGATTTTGGGTATGAGTTGGGTATACATACCCATATTCCCAAAAAAACATCAAAAACGAGGTGAAAAACAACGGAATTAAGAGATTATCAGCAGGACGCTATTAATTTAATAAAAAATTCTTGGGCGAAAAAGCACAAGCGCAATATATTATGCCTTCCGTGTGGGGCAGGTAAAACGGTTCTGTTTAGCTACATGGCTGAAAATTCAGTTAAGAACGGCAAGACAGTCTGGTTTTTAGTCCACAGGCAGGAGCTCCTGAAGCAGACGATTGACACCTTCGGCAGATTTAACATTCCGACAGATAAAATTCTAATCGGCATGCGTTCTTTAGGGCATAGAGCAGGGGTTGCACGTTCTGTCGAGGATGCTGAAAAAATAATAAGAGGTGAGATTGATGACTAAAAACGAAGCCCTAACCCGTGCGGAAGAAATCAATGCTCTTGCCTGCAGTAAATGCGAAATGCCAGACGGCTTGAACACTCCTCAGCAATTACTGTTTCAAGCACTGCGTTCGCTTTATTATCAGTACGGTGCCGGTTTCATCAAACGTGAGCAGGCGACCGCAGAAAAGAAGCGTCTATTCGAAGAATACACCTTGTATCAGCTGTATTTTGACTCAAACAAAAAAACCGCCGAGCATTTGGCGGTTTTGGGTGAGCGCTTATCAGAGTGCTATAAAAACAAAGGAAATTGTCCTACCTGCAAAGCAATAGCAGACCGCTGGGGGCATGATGATTATGGGGAGGGGTGACGACAATTAAATAAATATGTAGTTCATTCTTAATTTATTTGTTTGCTCATACTATTCAATATTGTCAGACATTCGTCATTCAATATTGAATACATCCGTGGCTTTAAAACTTTAATTCAGTTTTGTTAATCATAATCTCATTATTATAATAACAAGATACACTTTGAACGACAGTAGTTTTTTGACAAATTGCATATTATCCCCCCTTTGCATTAATTTTGCTAAGGGTAATAAATTATATGTATATAATTTTCAAAATATACATAAGAAACAACGCAGAAATAATCCTGCGTTGTTAAGTAGAATTCTTTGGATTTTAACTTAAATACTAACGATATTCCATCTCAACATAAAACAAATTCTAATACAATGACACTGATACAATCACTCAACTTTCAAATAAAGTATATATGTAAATAATAAAATCCATTTTAATGATTAGCGACTTTTCCTATTTGCTTTAAATAAAAAACAAATAAAAAAGCCTACTAACAGTATTGCAGGAAAAAAACCAATTTCAAATACCTGCGAAAAAATTCCACTAACGAAAGCTAAACCTGTTTTGCAAAGTGTAAGCATACCGCTAAATAACCCTCCCATGTTTTCCCTCCTCTCAAAATTTTCTTAATTATAAACCCAAAACATAAAAATGTCAAATTTTTTCTATTAAAAGGGGGCATCAACTTGACAGCAAAGGAATATTTATACCGCTATCGGCAACTTAACGCCGAAATTGATTCACTTGAGCACTCAAAAAACGAGCTGAAAGGGGTCGCCTATAAAATAACCCCACAGCCCTCCGATGTAGGTATCCCGAATAGCTCCAGTGCTTCAGGCGCAAGGTTTGAAAGCGTCATTGCAAAAATTGCGGGCATTGAAGACCGCATTAATGAGAAGATAGACCAATTAATTGAGCTCAGGGACGAAATAACCACAGCTATTGATTCAGTCGATGACGCAACAATGAGAACTCTTCTACGGCTTCGCTATATATGCGGGTGGGAGTGGGAAAAGATTGCAAGAAAAATTAATTACAGTGATGTGCACACGAGAGGATATCTGCACGGGGCGGCGCTGAATAAAGTTAATACACCATAATACATCCGGCTGTGTTATTATATACAATAGCAAAGTATATATAAAACAGCCGCCTAGCCCTTGCCAGAGTGAGGACAGGCGGTCTTGCTTTGCGGCAAGGAATTTATCTTAGGATTATAGTTACCCACAGATTATTTTTTGGAGGTAACTTAATGGAACTAGGCAAAATCTACAACACTGACTGCATCGCCGGGATGGGCGGCATAGCCTCCCACAGTATTGACATGATTCTCTGCGACCTGCCCTATGGCATTACCGGCTGCCGGTGGGACAGTATTATTCCCCTCCCCGATTTATGGCGGGAATACAAGCGTGTCGTTAAGCCGGGCGGCGCAATTGTTCTCACCGCCGTACAGCCCTTCACAACCGAGCTTATTAACAGCAACCGCAAAATGTTCCGCTATTGCTGGTACTGGCAGAAAAATCAGGTCACAGGCTTCCCGTTCGCAAAATTTCAGCCGCTTCGGTGCGTTGAGGACGTCTGTGTGTTTTACAGCAGAATGCCGACCTATAACCCGCAGGGGCTTGTTTTGTTGGAAAAGCCACGCCGCACGAAAGCAACACCGGGGAAGTACGCCGAGTTTGTCTATGACCGACAGACGCTTTCAAACGCATATGAAACCCACTTCACGAACTATCCGCGGCAGATATTGAAATTCGACTGTCAGCGTGAGGGCATTCACCCAACGCAGAAGCCGGTCGCACTCTTCGAGTATCTGATAAGAACATACACAAACGAGGGCGAAACCGTTCTCGACACCTGCATGGGAAGCGGCACAACCGCCGTCGCCTGTATAAACACGAACCGAAGCTTCATCGGCTTTGAGATTGACAAAGAATATTGCAAAACCGCAAATGACCGGATTCAGAAGCTGATGCGGTGAGCTCCTCCTTGCCGCCCCTTGCGAGAGTGAGGGGTGTTAATGCCATATTTATACTAAATTAATATTTTATTTTTTCCAAAAACATTGATTTTTATAATGTTGTATAGTAATATATATACATAAGGAATGTTTGGAGTTGAATATAATGGGAATAATAGAAGAGGCAGCGACGGAGCTTGCAAAATCTTCTCCTTTTGCATTAATGTGCATTGTTTTTCTTTTTATTTTAAGCAAGGCGCACAATAAAAGTTTTAAGCAACTTAAAGAAATCCATGAATCGTCAATAAGCACTATAAAAGAAGCCTATGAGAAGGTTTACGAGAGCTTTTCAAAACGTATTATGGAAAAGCAGAAAAAGTAACCAAAATGAAGGGAGCGGCGATTTGTATGTATTCACCAATTGTCTATATTGCCCATTTATTCGTTTACTTCTTGTTTTTTATATTTTTTTGGTGTGTTGGGAAGAAACGTAAAGAAAAGTTAGCTAAAGTTATGCAATACCCAGAAAAAGAAATTATTATCTATCTAGATCTTTTCAAGCTAGAAAAAGAATACCTAGAATTAAAAAATGATGGCGCTTTTAATAACTTTCCTCAAATTAGCAGGTATCTTGAAGACGTAACCACTTTCTTGAATAGCTGCTCCGGAAAAATTAACTTAATGAATATTCTTATTCGCGAAGCTCAGAAAATTAAAGATACGAATAATAAAGATTTATTGAGCAAGGAATTAAACCAATGCAGTGATAGCGTTGCAGAACTGGTTCGAAGAAAAAACAACATAGCCGTGAGAATAATTTTGCTTAAGTTTGAAAAACACAAAAATTTTCCCGGCTACATAAAACTATTATGCTACGCCCTCTTATTTCAAGCACTAATTATTAAGATTTTGAGCGTAATTTTTAGTAAACTGCGCCTAAAATTAAACCTCAACGAAAAAAGAAAGCAAATAGAATACAAAGAGCGTATTTGTAAATTTAACAATAAAATTAAACGAACATGTTGCGGACAAGTTTAATTTCAATAATAACTATAAAAACCACTCCCCAACGGGAGTGGTTTTCTTTTACCCAAAACACACGAATGAGAGGTGGTGGCAATGGCAGGAAAATATGAACACTGGCGAACAAAGGACGGCTTAACTTTGCTTGAATGCTGGGCGCGTGACGGTTTAACTGACGAGCAGATAGCTAAAAATATCGGCATTCGCCGCCCCACTCTTTACGATTGGAAGAAGAAGTATTCTGACATTTCTGACGCCTTAAAAAGGGGTAAAGAAGTTATTGATTATGAGGTCGAAAATGCCCTGCTAAAAAGAGCTTTAGGGTATAAATATAACGAGATTACGCAAGAACAAGTTAAGGTTAATACCGGCGAAGGAATGATAACCTTAATGCAGCCAACAAAAATAGTTACAAAGCAAGTCGCTCCTGATGTAGGGGCGGCTGCTTTTTGGCTTAAAAATCGTCGACCTGATAAGTGGCGTGACCGCCCAAGCGAGGACACAAATGCTACAGGGCAGCTTGAACAGCTAATTAAGGGGATAAAGCAAGATGAGTAAAGTATATAGCGATAAGCAATTAGCCTTGTTGAAACTTTGGCAGCACGATAACCTTAGACGTATCAATCTGCTTGAGGGATCTGTTCGTAGTGGTAAGACGTGGATAAGCCTTGTGTTGTGGGCGTTCTGGGTGGCTACGATGCCAAAGGACGGTAACTATTTGATGGTCGCTAAAACGCTAACTTCCCTTCGCAGAAACTGTCTTGACTTACTTCAAGACCTTGTCGGCACAGCTAGCTTCACATACTCGCTAAGCAAAAAAGAGGGGCGCCTATTCGGGCGGCTTATTTATTTGGAGGGTGTGAATGACGCACGTGCTGAAAGCAAAATCCGGGGTATGACATTGCAGGGTGCTTATTGTGATGAGCTCACGCTTTTCACTGAAGACTTCTTCAGTATGCTTTTATCAAGGCTTTCAATGAGCGGAGCCAAACTCATAACCACCACCAACCCAGACAGCCCCTATCATTGGCTTATGGATAAATACATCAATCGCAAGGATGAGCTGGATATTCTTATCCTTAAATTCTTGATTGATGATAACCCTTATCTCGACCCTGTTTATGTCGAAAATCTAAAACGTGAATACACCGGTGTTTTTTATGATCGCTTTATTAGTGGCTTGTGGGTTGTTGCTGAAGGGCTTATATATCCCGAAGCTGCCGAGGGCAAATACACCGTGCCATTTTGTCCTGAACGCAGATATACTCAGTATTGTGTATCAGCTGACTATGGCACACTTAACCCTTGTTCTATGGGGTTGTGGGGGCTATCGGGTAACGTTTGGTATCGCATTAAAGAATACTATCACAGCGGCAGAGATACCCGCAGGCAGCTCACAGACGAGGAATATTACGATAAACTTGTTGAACTGATAGACGGCTTGCCAGTGCGCGAGGTTATAATCGATCCATCAGCGGCAAGCTTTATTGCAACCATTCGCAAGCATGGCAGATATCACGTTCGCAAGGCTGATAATGCTGTCATTGATGGCATTCGAAACACAGCAAAAGCGTTGCAAAATGGAAGCGTACGCATTTGCGACAACTGCAAGAACACCATCTCTGAATTCGGTGCTTATCGTTGGGATGAAAAATCAGAAGAAGATAAGCCAATAAAGGAAAATGACCACGCTATGGACGATATACGCTATTTTGTAAATACGGTAGTTGACAAGAGCCCCGGCATTATAAAATTACGATAACAGGAGGAAGTATGCTCACAGATTTATCTTTTCTTCAAAGCGGAAAGCACTGGCCGCCGCCCTCTGAAGCAGAGCGGCTTAAAAATTATCACGATAACCGCAGGCTGTTCGAGGACGAACACAGCGAGGTCTATCACAAGCAGCTCAGGCGAATATCAAGAGTAATCGGGAACTTTGAGGAGGTTATCTCATTCCCGATTATTTTTAATTATCAGAAGCTGATGAGCCTGAAAATGGCGGACCTGATATTCGGAGAGCCGCCGAAGATTACCGCCAATGACGACAAAAAGCAGGAGGTCATCGACCGTGTTCTGCTTGATACAGAGCTGATGAACAGTGCCTACATGGCGGCAATCGACGTCAGCCGTTACGGTGACAGTATAATGAGCACCAGCCGTGAGGACGGCTCTCCCCGAGTTTTCGTGCAGTCCCCTGCTATCTGGTTTCCCGTTGTTGATGCGGCGAATATACGAAGGCTGACGCATCACGTGCTTGCTTACCACTACCCTGTCGGAAAGCAGTGGCGGCTGAAGGTTCAGGTGCATAAAATCGACGAGCCGGGCAAATGTGAGGAGCATACCTATGAGCTGAACAGTACTTCGGGAGGCTTTTCAATCGGGCGGGAAATCATTGACGAAAACACTCATGCGCTTATTGAAACGCAGTTTAGTGAATGCCCCGTTTTCAGGGTGTCGAATGTCCTTACCTCTGACCGCATTTATGGAATTGACGATTATCAAAGCATAGACAGTATTATTTCAGAGCTGATAATCAGAGTTTCACAGATTTCAAGGGTGCTTGATGTTCACGCAAATCCGAGCATGGCGGGGCCCGCAAGCGCACTGGAGCAGGATTCTGTCACAGGACAATGGCGACTCAAGGTCGGGGACTACTTCCCCAGAAACACAAATGAGGACCCGACACCCGAATACATAGTCTGGAACGCTTCTTTAGACGCAAACTTCAAACAGATTGAGCTGCTTATCAATCAGCTTTACACGATAAGCGAAATGGGCTCTGCAATCTTTGGCGACACCTCGAACTCAACAGGACAGGTTGCCAGCGGAACAGCTCTGCGGCGGCTGATGATGTCGCCTCTTGCTAAAGCCCGACGAATCGCAAACAGCTTTGACCCTGTGCTCAAAAAGATAGTTTCACTTTGCTCAGGGGTTTACGGCGCTTTGATTTCCCCCTATGAAATCAGCATTAAGTGGAATGACGGTCTGCCCGATGATGAGCTTGAATCCGCAAACATTATGTCAATACGCACAGGCGGCCGCCCGACAATAAGCCAGTACAGCGCAATTCAGCGGCTTGACGGACTTTCCGCCGAGGATACTCAAACCGAGCTTGCTGAAATTCGTGAAGATGACCTCGCCGACAGCATGGGAACAGAGCCGATTCCCGATGTGCATTCTGATGAGGATATCAAGGACGGTGAGCTGATTGGCGGATAAGCTGACAGCTGCCGAAAAGCTGATAAAACTTTATGAATCGGCACAAAAGCACCTTAATAAAATTATCACCGATAAATCAATACGCGGCTTCCCTGCTGCCTATGAACGGCGAATGCTGGCACAAGTCAATGCAGAAATTCGACGCATTCGAAAAGCAACACCCGAAGTCATAAAGCAGCTTGTTCTTGAGGGATATCAGGAAGGACTTGACCAGGCAATTAACGATATCGCAAAAGCGATTCCGAATGAGCCTCCTGCGATTAAAGCTTTTTCACGTTTAGACACAAGAGAAATTAATCTACTCACCCAAAATACCATTGATGAGCTTGACAAGGCTTTGAATATCGTCGGGCGACGTATGCAGGACGAAATCCGTCAGGCGGGGCTTAATGCCACAGCATATAAAAAGGCGACAGGTGCAACTGTGAAGGAAATGCAGAAAGACCTTGAAAAAAGGCTTCTGGGACTTGATGCCGCCCACCCTGACGGCAGAATTGGAATACGGTACCGCAACGGACGAATTGTTCCTCTTGATACATATACCAAAATGGTATCGAGAACAACATCTGCCGAAGCACAGAACAAAGCCGTTTTCATTCAGGCAAAAGAAATGGGGCAGAATTTAGTAAAGCTGACCTCCCACCCTGTCACCTGTGAGGTTTGTGCTAAGTATCAGGGGCGAATTTACGCTTTGACAAAAGAAGTTGCAAACGGAAAGTACAAAGGCCCCGACGGCGAACCACTTCGCTTTCCTCTGCTGTATGAAACAGTTCTTCACCATGGTTATGAAACTATACATCCGAACTGCCGTCACCGTTTCAGAATATTCGTTGCGGCATTCTATCCGCCCGAAAAGCTGAAAGAATTCTCTGACGCAAGCATGAAGCCGTTTAAGGACTCCCGAAGCGACCGCGACCGCAAGGCATATGCCACTGAACAGGCACAGAATCGGATTAAAAATCAGGATTACCGGCAGTATCAGAAATATAAGGCGGCTCTCGGAGAAGACGCACCGAAAAGCTTTTCGGGATTCAGAGCGATGAAGAAGGCGGGAGGGGAGAAGTGGGGGGATTTGCAGGGGAAGTATAGAAATCACGCAAAAGCATTAGATGTATTTAATACTGGAGATATCCCGAAAGGAGCCAAAATTCATCCGCAAGAAATTTTGAATGACATGAATACATCTTCAATCGGATCTGAAACGCTAAAATATATAGACGAATTTGAAATTAGACCAAAATTAGACTACTCCCCAAAAAGTGGTGGGGTTCGCGGTCAGGAATTCGGGGGGGATATTACTTTATATCTTAATAATTGCAAAGACGTAAAAACTGCTACATGCACATTAATCCATGAATGCACGCATAAACGTTATGGAATAGGTCAAAGCCAATGGGCTGAATGCGTCTGCGTATGTCAAGAAATTAAGCACAGAAGAAACAGAGCTTATTTGACAATACAAGAAAAACGAACTATAATAGAAGCAGTTAAAGATGTATACCCCGAATATAACTGGAGAAAGGGAGGCATTATAAATGGCAGAAGAACAAAATAGCAATATATTTGACAGGCTTCATAACGGCGAAAAAGTTGAATGCCCTAAATGTAAAAAAGGCGTTTTAGAGCCATTTAACGCTCTATATCCAAACTCTCACGATTTTAACTGTTCTAATTGTGATTTTCATTATCATTGGGACCCGGTAATTAATATTGAATAAAACCACCTATCAATTTATGACAGGTGGTTTAGTTTTTGATTGCCGTAAAAGTACTATTTCACGGCATATCAGCAATAGATGCAAAAGCAGCATTCTGTTTTATTGAATCAATTGCTTCTTTAGCCGATAGCTTAGACTCAAAAGTTTCACTGGTACATATAATTTGTCCATTACTAGCTTTTATGCTAAAGAAGAATTGACCGTTTTCTGCTTTTCTAATTTCAAATTTCATCATAATTCACCCCCCTTTCTAGCTTATATTACCACATTCGACCATAAATTACAATTATAAAGCGTTGCCTGATGGCGGCGCTTTTAATATTTCTTGGCGGAAAGAATCCGTCAGAAGGAGGATACATGAACACAACAAAACCAATTAGAATCTCAATGCAGTATTTCGCAGAGCCGGGTGATACGGCTCCGGTTGCTCAACCGGCCCCCACCGCAAAGGCATATTCAGAGGATTATGTCAAGGATCTGCGTGAGGAAGCCAAAAGCCACAGACTCAAGGCTTCAGGTCTTGAAAAATCCGTCCGCACTGCACTCGGTCTGAAGGACGACGAGGAGCTGGGCGACATTAGTCAAAGGCTATCCTCACGTGAAGCCAGTGTTCTAAAAGCGGCGAATGACAGGCTCATTTCCGCCGAAATCAAATCGCTGGAGGGCTATGACCACAAGCTTCTGTCAAAGGTTATCGACCTGTCAGCTGTAAAGGTCGACGGCAATGGAAATATTACAGGAGTTAAAGAGGCGGCGGAGGCTGCTTCAAAGGAATTTCCGGCGGTTAAATCAATCGCAAAGCCGCCTTTTGTTCCACCAAACCCCGCGGCATCCGACACAGGAACCAACCCGAACGCCGCTATGAATGCACTCATCCGCGGCAAAAGATAATTTTAAAGGAGAATGAAATATGCCAGATATTATTAACAGAACCGACGCCGAAGCCCTTATTCCGGTGCAGGTGTCAGGCGAAATCATCAAGGCGGTAACTCAGCAGTCCGCCGTATTATCCCTTATGAGAAAGCTCCCCAACATGACAAGCAAGCAGCAGAAAATGCCTGTGCTTTCAGCGCTCGCAACAGCAGGCTTTGTCAACGGCGACACAGGACTTAAAGCAACAAGCAAAGCGGCATGGATGAACAAATTCATCACCGCCGAGGAAATTGCGGTTATCATCCCCATCCCCGAGGCTGTTCTCGACGACGCTGAGTATGACATTTTCGGCGAAATCAAGCCTCAGATTGTTGAGGAATTCGGACGCGTAATTGACGGAGCCGCACTGTTCGATGTTGACCGCCCGACCTCATGGCCAACAGCAATCGTTAATTCCGCAATTGCGGCGGGGAAAACAGTCACTCTCGGCACAGGGGCAGACATTGCCGCAGACGTCAATGAGCTTATGGGGCTTGTGGAAGCAAGCGGCTATGATGTGAACGGCTTTGCGGCGGCTATTTCGGTTAAAAGCAAGCTCAGAGGGCTAAGAGATAACACAGGCTCGCCTATCTTCCAGCCTTCACTTACCACTGGAACTCCCTCAACGCTTTACGGTCAAGCAATAAACTATCCGAAGAACGGCGCATGGGACGCAACAAAGGCGCTTATCCTCGGCGGTGACTTCAATCAGGCGGTTTACGCAATCCGTCAGGATATCACCTATAAGGTGCTTGATCAGGCGGTTATTTCAGACGGTGACGGAAAAATCATTTACAACCTTGCTCAGCAGGATATGGTCGCTCTTCGCTGTGTAATGCGCCTCGGCTGGCAGCTCCCGAACCCGATTAACCGCATGGACGAAAGTGCAAACCGTTATACGTTCGCTGTTCTTACTCCCGGCGGAGGTGTATAATGACTTCGCTTTGCATGAAGGTTAAAACCGTATTCGGCGGACAGCGGCTTTGCCTCGGTGATGTTGTCGGCGTTGATGATATCACCGCCGCCCGATGGGTGAAGCTTGGAATTGCCGAAAAGCTCCCCGAGTATGAAAACATTACAGAGAACGGAGGCGAAGAAGAATGCTCACCGTCGGAACAGACAGCTATGTCACAGTTGCAGAAGCAGACGTCTATATCGGAAGAAATTACAGAAGCACCAGCTCCGACCGAAGCCGATGGGAAGGCCTCTCAGAAGAGGACAAGGAAATCCTCTTAAGACAGGCTTGCGGCGAAATCGAACGCTTACCTCTGCGCGGGCGAAAATTCACGTCAGGTCAGCCGTTTCAGTTTCCACGTGTAAGATACAGTGAAAGCCTGCCCCCACCCGATTGCCCGAATGAAGTCAGGGCGGCGCAGATTGAGCTTGCCCTGTGGCTGAGTGATGAGGAAAAGCAGACGGAAAGAAAACAGCGGCAGAGCCTGCAAACGCAAGGTGTTACCGCCGTCAGTATCGGAAGTACCTCCGAAAGCTATGTCAAACATGGCGGCACTTCCGCCGCAAGACAGTGTCTAGCAGTAATTTCTCTGTTGTCAGGCTGGCTGAATGGAGGCTGTGGTATTGTATGAGCATGTTTTCATATGCCTTTACGCACACCGCACAGCTCCACCGCTATACAGGCATAAACCGAACAGGCGACGCTCAATATAACCCGCCTCTTGAAGCTGAGCCTGTTTCTTTCCCCTGTCGCTTTGAATACAAGCGGCGTGAGGTTCTCGATAAGGCGGGAAACAGAGTTATCTCGGAAGCAAGCCTTCTAACCGACACCGAGCTGAAGCCTTTGGACGTTATTTTGTATGCAAATCAGAAATGGACTGTAAAGTCTTCTTCCCCGAAATGCGGCTTGTCGGGAAGAACTGAACACTGGGAGGTGGCTCTCTGATGGCAAAGCGTATAAAGATTGCTGAAGGGGTTTATCTGAGCGGACTGAAAAACATCGAAGATGGGATTCAGGAAAAGGTTTCGCAGCTGACAAAAGCAAGTGCCGAGGGTCTGGCTTTAGGGCTTACCGAAATTCTCGGAATAGCCGCCGAGCGCGCTCCTCTTGATACGGGAGATTTGCGCGGCAACGGATATATCGAGTTTGATGGAAAGCAATACGCCAAAGGAAACAAGGACGTTGGCGTCGATATCACAGGCGAAATTCCGGACGAAATCGCACTCGCCAAAATCGGCTTTGATTCAAAGTATGCCGCCGACCAGCACGAGCACACAGAATATGACCACCCCCGCGGAGGTCGCGCAAAATATCTTGAGAGTGCTGTTGAAGAAAATAAGGACCATCTGCTGAGAATGATAGCCAAAGCAGTTTCAGCTTCTTTGTTCGGAGGTGACGATGATGATTAGAGCACTTGCCGACTTCCTTGAAGAACAAGGATATTCAGGCATTTGTATTGACGTTATGCCTGACGCAGAAAAACAGCTTGACACGATTTATCTCGGTAAATGGAGTCATACCGTTTCAGAAATTAACGACGGCACAGGCGTTCAGTTTGTTCAGATTCAGGTCAGACGTACAACCTATGACGAGGCTTATTCGCTTTGTGATGAGCTGTTCAAGCTTCTTGACAGCGGACTGGATGAAGCCGTAATTCACCTCAACCCTGAACACTGGTGCATTGCACGTCCCCGAAGAGGGCCTATTATTATGGAGCGTGCCTCCAACTACACAACTTTTTACTATGAGCTCGCCCTTTGGGGCGAAAACTGAAAGGAGAAATTATTATGCCTAAAGGCTTAAAGGGCTTTGCCCATCTCGGAATATTCCCGACAATAGTTGATACCGTTGCCGCATATTCAGCGGCGGGAACAAAGCTTGATTTTACAGGAGCATCCTCCTGCTCTGTAAATGACAACAAGGAGGATTTTGAAATCCCCGGCGACGACGGGATTTATGACAGCGGCTCGGAATGGAAAACGACAACACTTACACCGATTGTGCATGAGGTTGACCTTGCGACACTGGCGGCACTTGCGGGCTGTGATATTGATACGGCAAAAACCGCAATTGAGGAGGGCACGTTTGATATTCCCAACATGGTGGCAACAACCTTCACAGCGCTAAGACGTGACGGCGGCTATCGCTGTTACCGTTACTACTGCTGTAAGCTTAAAAGCTACAGCGTTTCTCACGCAACTAAAGGCACATCAAATGATGGTCAGCCCTATACACTGACCTTTGAGTGTATGCCCCGTAAAATCGACGGCAAAATCAGAGGCACTTCAGACGTTTCAGACCTTGCCTCCGCGCTTGCTTGGATTGCTACAATCCCCGAGCTTCCCGAAGATTAAGCAACAAAAAAAGGGCGGTTAATTCCGCCCTAAAATTTTATGAGGTGATAGTGTGTACATAAAAAAAGATAAATCCCTGAAAATTAGTGCGGCAAGACCGCAGACGCTTCACGGCGTAAAGATTTACAAGCTCCCGATAAAAAAGTATATTCAGGTGTTAAAAACCTTTGACGATATTCCGCAGATTATTCTCGGAAAGGCTTTTCCCGATATGGGGGCCTCCGAGATATTCTCGCATTTAAAAACTCTTGACAAGGACGGGCTTCTGAAGCTTATGGGGCGTTTATTGACGGTTGTCCCCGATGAGGCGTTTAATATTCTGTCAGAGCTTCTTGACATTCCCCGAGAACAGCTTGACGAAATGGGCCTTAGTGAAATCACCGAGGTGCTTGTTGCTTTCTGGAAGGTGAATGACATGACCGCTTTTTTCGTGAACGCCCGTCAGCTGATGGCGGGTGTGAAAGGTCAGATTACTGGTTCCAGCGCTGGCTTGCAATCTCACAAAGCATAGGGATTTCCCGAACAGAGCTATTGAGCTATTACTTTGATGAATTTATCGCCATGATGGATGAATATTCAGACATTCATAATCCCGACAAGGTTAAGGAGGTCTATGCCGACGAGATGGAGGATTGACAGTCAGAGGGGAATTATGGTATTATTGGTGTGAGGTGAGTGACAGTGAATAAACAGTTTTTTCTTAGAATGAAAGCTTACGCGATGTTTTTACTGGTCATAGGGATTATAGGTGCTACAGTTATGGCTTTTACTATTACTACAAACGGGTCCGAATATAACGCGGAAGCCAATCCAACAGGGATATCTGTTACAATAGCCTCGCTGTTTGGCTCGATAGCCTTGTATCAGATAATGAAAGGCATTGCACTCATAGGGCTAAAAAACTATGAGACAGAAAAAATACCAGAACACGATAAGCCCGATAATCGCCCAATGATAATGAATGAATATACCGAGACAAATGACAGTTATACCGAAGAAGATGAATACCACATGTAAATTAATTAGCACTCTCATTTGAAATGAGGGTGCTTTTTCACACCCATTTTTAAGGAGTGATAATATGTCACAGGAACTCGACTTAGGCTCGATAGTTGTCAGTATTCAGCTTGCCGCCGACCAGCTCGAGCAGACCGCCGACAGCGCAATTCATAAGCTTAATGAAGTCGGAAAAGAAGGCGATGCGGCTTCAAAGCGAATAGCCCCTCTCCCGGAGGTTCTTGATGAAACAGGAGCTAAAATAATCGATACAGGAAATGCAATTGACACCTTCGGCGACAAGAGTGCTTCCGCCGCAAAGAAGCTTTCCCCCCTGCCCACTGTTATTGATAACGTAGGGCAGACCGCCGACAGCTCTGCACAGTCGGTGACAGCCTTCGCAAAGACCGTTGAACTGACCGGCAACACTAAAATTGACAAGCTAAGTCAGAAAATAGCCGACCTGACCGCAAGGTGGGAAAACCAAAACAGCACAGTTTCTCGGTTGGGGACAGAGCTTGACGATATGGCGGCTTCATATGCAGAGCTTGAAAAAGCGGCGGGGCGCTCGGGGGACTTCGATCTCTCTATTGCTTTCCCCGAGCAGACGGCACAGCTCGATAAGGAAATCGCAAAGCTCGACGAATTGAAACAGCAGATAAGATTGACTGAGCAGGAGCGCAAAGCGGCGGCAGCAGTGGCGGTTCAGGCGGCTCAAAAGCAAGCACAGGCGGCAGAACAAGCGGTTTTAAAGCAACAGGAATTGAATCAAAAGCTTGCTGACCGCACAGGCGTCAACAGTGCAAAGCTCGGCATGGACGCGGCGGCTATGTCAATCAGAGGAGTATCCTCGGCGGCGGGCGGCACTGTCGGAAGCCTCGGTTATCTTGCGACAGAGGTTATGTTCCTCAAACGAACAATGACAGCGGGGGCAAGCTCTTTCGCCGCCTTTGCAAGCGTTCTCGGTGTGGGTGTCATGGCGGCGGTCACTCTTGTTTCGGCTGGAATAAAAGCTTTAAAGAAAAAAGAGGAGGAGCGTCAAAAAGCCTTTGAAGATGGGGTAAGAAATCTACAGCAATACAGCCGAGAGCTTCAAACACTCAAGCAAAATTACGCGATATTGCAGGACCAGAAAAGCACGACAATTCAATTAACAGACGCCCGAAACAATCTTGCCTCGACTTTTTCTGAATTAATTGTCGGTTACACAAACGAGGGTGAAGCTATTCTAGCTAGTAATGAAGTCCTAGAAAAATACATAGAATCGCAAAAAGAAGCTGCAAGAATAAACAGGAAGCCGCCGGTGAATATGCCCGCAAAACTCAGGAGCTGAAGCTTCAGCTTGCTTATGAAAACGACGACTATCAGCGCAAGCAGATTGAAAAACAGATGAATGCTCTCTCCGCAAATGAACAAAAGCGACTGCGGCAGGAAGCTGTTGAAGCTGAAAAATCCGCCCTGCAGAATGAAATTAATGCCGTCAAGGAAAAGTCACAGTCACAGCAGGCGGTTTTACAGGCAGAGCTTAACAGCCTCAACGATTATTATGACGAGCGCACCAAAGCCGCAAATCTTCAGGCAGAGGCAGAGCGCATTATTATGGATAATAATCAGCAGGAAATTGTCAGCCTGATTAAGTCATACGCCCCTGATTATGCCTCGGCGGGTGAAACTTTAGGAAGCCGAATGGTTGAAGCCTTCAAGAAAAAGGTCGTCGATATAATTTCCTATGTGGAGGATATCACGGAACAAATAAACGGTTACACTTCGTCCGTTGCGGCTGTGGCGAACAGTGCGGCGGATAATTTTATCGCAAAAACGTCGGGAAGCACAGGCTCCAGTACAAGTAAATCCACCACAGTGACTCAAACTGTCAATATAAATCAGCCTGTGGCAAGTCCGATACAGACAGCTCGTGCCGTAGCAGAAGTTTCGCAGAGCCTTGCACGGCAGATAGCAGGAGGTTAAAATGCAGAAGTTAATATATGTTCCTCCGGGGAGTGAGTACGGGGACAGCTCAAACGTTGTTCTCCAGCTCGCTCCCCCGTATATTTTATCCGCGCTGTCAGGCACAGGCGGTGCGGATATTGATATCACCGCTCGAGCCTTGCCTGGATTCAGTGGCGAATATGTTGAAAGCGTTCGTGCTGAAAGCCGAATCGTTCCCTGCACGATACATATTGAGGGGAAAACCCGAGAGGAAATGTATAGAGAGCGTTTTCGCCTTGTTCAGCTTCTTAAACCCTCTGAAACGGCGGGGCATCTGTATTACTCAAATGATTATATCACTCTCAGAACGCAAGCTATTCCGCAAAAATCCCCTGAATTTACCGCGCGAATTAGAAACTATAATAAGGCTGAGATTAAATTCTATTGCCCCTCGCCTTTTTGGGAATCGGTTGACGAGAATTCAGGCGGTGTCGCATACGTTGATGCAGGCTTTGAGTTTCCTCTCGAAATTGACGAAATGGAGGGCGTGATTTTCGGAACGCTCCTCCCCTATGCGTTCTTTGAAAACGAAGGCTCTCTTAACGCCCCTGTCCGTATTGAAATAAAAGGGCCCGCAACAAACCCGACCATTCAAAACACCACAACAGGCGAAAAGATTACTCTTGACCGTGAAGTGCTGTTCGGGGAAACGCTTGTTATAAGCACACGCAGAGGGGATATTTTCGTGAGGATAATTCACGAG
The DNA here is from genome assembly GCA_023439835.1 of Bacillota bacterium. Taxonomy (GTDB): domain Bacteria; phylum Bacillota; class Clostridia; order Oscillospirales; family Ruminococcaceae; genus SZUA-444. The sequence continues at coordinate 62,923 of JAEXUW010000004.1, forward strand.
GGCGGCACAACGGAGGACGCTTTTCATTACATTACCCCCGACAGCGAATTCTTTCAGCTTATCCCCGGCAAGAACCAAATTGATTACTACACCGATAACGAATCAGAGCCGACGGAGGTAACAATATACTACCGTCGGCTTTTTGCGGGGGTGTGATTATGGCACTTAAAATTCCGGCGGTGAGAATACTCTCCCCCTCCGTTGAGCTTGTCGGGTATATCGACGCTTATTCGTCGCTGATGTTCAAACGCTCGTGGCAGGGTGTTGGAGAATTTCAGCTGGTTGCCACCTATAAGGCGGGGGCGGATAAGCTTATTAAAGGTCAGCTGATTATGCTCGGCTCTGACGGTCACAGGGCAGGAATAATAACAGGCATTACCGCCGCCCAGAGTGTTGATGGCGTGACGGTAACAGCAACAGGCACAGCCCTTGACGGACTTGCTTCAAGGCGAATTACACTTCCTGACAACGACGCTTATAACGGCGGCTATGACAACGTTCCGCCGCTGACAGCGAGTGTTTCCTCCCCTTCCCCCGTATCGGCGGAAACAATTCTAAAAACCTATGCGGACAGGCATATGGTTTCGCCAACAGACACAAAGCGTAAAATCCCTCGTCTTGTTCTTGCCCCTGACTTAACCCGTGGAAGACCAGCCGTCTGGATGAGCCGCCTTGAGCCTCTAAACGAAGTGCTTCAGGCGGTTTCAGAATACACCGACACAGGGTGGGAGGTTTACATTGACTTACCCACAAAACAGCTTGTGTTTGATGTCAGAACGGGCGTTGACAGGTCATGGGGGCAGTCTGAAAACAGCCGGATAATTTTCTCACAGGACTATGATAACATTTCGGCTGTAAGCTACAAATACGATTCCTCGGCGCTAAAAAACATCGGCTACGCAGGCGGCGCGGGAGAGAACGAAAGCCGCATAATCCTCAAGGTCACTAACGACGATACTGAACCCGAAGGGCTTGACCGCCGTGAGATTTTTCTCGACTGCGGCAATCTTGAAATTGTCGAAACAGCAACCACAATGAGCCTTGCGGAAGAAGGCAGGCACAAGCTCAAGGATTACCCTGAAACAGAGGCTGTTAATGCAACAGCAGTTTCTGACGGCTATTTAACGCGGTGGGATTTAGGCGACAAGGTTACGGTCGTCAGCAAGAAAACAGGCTTTCGCTTTGACACTCACATTACTGAAATTACCGAACGATACGAATCGGGTAATGCGGGAATTGACATAACAGTGGGTGCACCCTCCCCCGACCTCGGGCGAACCATACGACAACTTAACAAAGGAGTGATCAGATGATTACAGCAGGCTTTTTTAACAGCATTGGCGGCGACAGGCGGTATCGTGCCGAAAACTTCGCCGACTTTTTCAACAGCATAATCAGCACAGGTGTCTTTGAGGACACTATTGGCAATTTAATCGTGTCTCCCTCGGGTGGAATGTCAGCTTCAGTCGCACCGGGAAAGGCTTTCATCAACGGCTATTGTATGATTTCCGACAGCGCCATAAGCTTTTCTATCCCCGCCGCCCACGCAAGCCTTGACCGCATTGACCGAATTGTCGTGCGGCTTGACCTTGCTGGGCGGGCGATTGATATTGTGCTTCTCGGCGGAACACCTTCAGGAACACCGACTCCGCCTGAGCTCACCCGAAATTCAAGCCGATATGAACTCTGCCTCGCACAAATCTCAATCCCAGCGGGAACAACAGAAATGACCTCGGCGCTTATTACGGACACCAGACCGGACGCAAATCTTTGCGGTGGCGTTTACGTTAGGACGGCGAACGAGATTATACTCGCGGGGAAAGCGGATAAGAATGTGGTTGACGACATCCTGTCCGGTAATACAGAGGTTAATGCGGGAGCTATCAAAGGCACAGAAATCAGCGACACTCCTGCGCTGGAAAGGCAGGTTTTGAAGCTTTCTCAAGGCGTATGGACGCCCGTATATACATACACCGCTGGAGCTGGGGTAACTGCCCCTTGGTCTTCGTCCGTTACATATAACTATGAGGTGAATCTAGGCTCTTCCCCCTCCAAGCTCTCGATATCAATAGATTTTACAGGCGTGTGGTCGGGAGCAGGCATTATAACCGTTGACGTATATCCGGGTACACCTGGGATGTTTGGTTTGCTCCCAACCCAGCCGGCAAAACAAGGCGTAGTGACAATAACAGATAACGGCTTTCGCATAACTACTACCGAAAGCACCTCAGTGATTGGCAGCAAAACTTACACATACACAGCGCAAGCATAGGAGGAGAAAATGATTATTTTTAATGATTTAACGTGGCTTACAAGGTCTGATATGCCGTCGGAGGACTGGACGGGAAAAGCCAAATATGTCTTACCTGATGGCAGCGAACTCGCCAATAAAATAATCTCTGCAAAATACGGGTTTGAGATTATTGAGGAAAAGGACGGCTCGATTATTGACATACAGCCATTAAATGCCCCGATTGAAATTATCAGAAACGCAAAGCTCGCCGAAATCAATGCGGCTTGTACAAGCACGATAGAAGCTGGCGTTGAGTACAACGGCAAGCGGTTCGGACTAAAAATACACGACCAAATTAATCTGATGGCGCTGGCTTCAATGGCTGAAAAAGACGGCTTGCCGAAACCGTATCATGCCGACGGAGAATTGTGTCAAGTTTTTCCTGCGGCTGATATTATTGAAATCGCAGGACTTGCCACGGCGACCATTGCTTATCAAACAACCTATTATAATTTTCTCAAAAAGTATGTAATGGGGCTTCAAACTGTTGAGGAGCTGTCTCAGGTTATGTACGGCAAAAGACTCCCCGAAGAGCTTGAACGAGCTTTAAATGAAGTGCTGGGGGTGCCACCAAGTGAAACATAAAAAACTGGTACTCCACTCGACGTTGTTTTTAACAGCAGGAACAATCTATACTCTATGTGAAAAAGCATATAGAGGTTTTTCACATTGGACTATGTTTGTTCTTTCAGGATTAGTTTTTATACCGATCGGACAACTTAACAAACGTTTTTCATGGGACATGCCTTTAGTGTTACAAATGCTTATTGGCAGCAGCATTATCACATTAGGTGAATTCATTACAGGATGTATTGTCAATCTTCGGTTGGGATGGAATGTATGGGATTATTCAGATATGCCCGGTAATATACTAGGACAAATATGCCCGCAATCTTCGGCTTTATGGTGCATAGCTGCTCTTGCTATTATTCTTCTTGATGACTTTATACGCTACAAGTTTTTCGGGGAGGAAAAGCCAAGATATACATTTGTGAGGTGGGGTAATGGGTAAAAGGAAAAAACCTACGATATCGGCGAAAGAGAAAAAGCATATTGAGTTCAGCAAGAAGGTTGTGGTGGTGGCTTTTGCAATTTTTATAGCTATGGTAATAAACAGCTATGTGCTGGCGTACATGGAGAAGGCTAATCCGCTTGAGAGTTTATCATCGGCAATAATAATCACGCCCGTCGCAACTATCCTCGGCTATTATACTCAAAACTCCGTTCGAGCATGGTCGAGGAATAAATATATTTCAACAACCGAACAAACCACAGAAATTATATATACAGGAGGTCATGGACGTGGCGAATTATAAAGGAATTGACGTATCAAAATGGCAGGGAAATATTGATTGGTCTGCTGTAAAAAAAGCTGGCTATACTTTCGCAATTATTCGTTCAAGTGCCAGGAACAACTACATAGACCCTTGCCTTGAGCAGAACGTAAAAGGCTGTGAAGAAAATGGAATAGATTATGGATTTTATCATTACAGCTATGCCTTGACCGTAAAACAAGCTATCGCCGAGGCTGACTTTTTCTTAAAAACCATCGGCAAATACCGCCCCACTATGCCTGTATATTTTGATATTGAGGACAATAGTCAGATTAAGTTGGGAAAACAGGTACTAACCGAAATGACGGTTGCTTTTTTAGATAAGGTTGAGAAAGCTGGTTATTATGCAGGGTTGTATACTAATCTGCTGTGACTTAATAAATATCTTGACTACGAGCAAATCAAGCGGTTTGATATTTGGCTGGCTGCTTGGCGTGATGTGCGTCCGACAAATTATGCTCATGGGGTATGGCAGAATGCCGTGCTCGGCTCAGCCTCTGACGTTGCGAAAAAATATGCAAGCAAGGTCGGGAATGTACCGGGAGTATTAGGTGCAGTTGACGTTGATATTTCATACAAAGATTATCCGTCGATTATAAGAAAATTAGGGCTAAACCACCTCACAGCCTCCACTCCAGCCCCGAAAATATATCAGCTGACGGCGACAAAATCAGGGCTTACCCAAGCACAGGCAACACAGCTAAAGGCACAAGCGGACAAGCTCGGGCTGATTACGACAATTAAGGAGGCATAGCACATGGATTGGCTCGAGGTAATTAAACTGCTCCTGTCAGCTCTCGGTGTGGGGGGTGTGGTCGGCGGTATACTAAACCGAAAACTGTCAAAAATAGCAAAAGAAAAAGCTGACGAAAAAGCGAATTGTCAAAACACCGATAAAGCGTTAAAGGTTTTGTTAAGACGTGATATCTATGACATTTGCAACAATGCTAAAAAGCGAACGTATATTTGGCTATATGAACTAGAGCAGTTAGACGAAGCTTTTGAAACATACTCTGCACTCGGCGGAAACGGCGCGGCGAAAAAGGTGTATTACGATGTCAAACACAACTGCAGGGTGATTACCGACCCAGCGGAGCTGGCATAAATTATTAATCCCCCGCTTGGCTCTGATGAGCTGGGCGGGGGAGTTAAATATAACCCATTTTTTAACCCACTTGAGTTTTGATACCATGTATTTTCAGTTCATCATAGAAATCAGATTCACTTACAAGTGGCGTAAAATAAGTGTTTGGGTAATCTCAATTAAATAACCGCTTAACAATTTTGATTGTTCGAATCCCTCCTTCTCCGCCAAATTCGTAGGTTAGAAATGATAAAAACCTACACTATCCAACAAGCCCGCTTCGGCGGGCTTGTTTTGCGTCTGCAAAAAAAGAGGACAAACTATTTAATTCGGTTGAACGAACTGCTTTTTTGTGAAACAATTCTTTCCGTATTAGCCTATTGATTTATTGTGTAACCGCGAACCTCATCGAACGCCCATTTTCGCCTGTAAGTGCGGATAAGCAGGTCTTAGGGCTAACTGCTTATTAATTCTATCCTAATCTTTCAAGCGTTTTACCAATGTATTTATCCTGTTTGCCTTCGTATCTTCCTTTTTTGCAATTTCAATAGTGTTAATCTGTTCGCGTTTTAAATATTCCGATTGCTCATGGAAGATTTCCAGTACTTTGGCATCTCTTAAAACCTTTTCGATATAAGCCGGAATGATAAGCTCCCGCTTTTTTGTATCTTTTTCCAAAGTAATATGCACGCTGTCGCCAAGACCTTTTCCAACAGCTCGCTTGATAAATTCGTTGTATACCAGATAATGTCCGTTTTTGGAGGGCAGTAACATATGGTCAAATTCATGCCCGTCCACCGTGATACAAACCGGCAGGTTACCTTTCGTTCCAAAGCACTCTAACGCAGAATACGGGAAATAAACAACACTCCATTTGATTTTACCTTCAAGACGTTTAATCTCACTGTCAAACTCAAATTTCATCATACATTCTCCACTTCATTTTTTGTGATGTTACCGCTTGAGCTTGTCGTCTGTATCATCCCACGGGCAACTTTATTTGAGTATGCAGTTATTTTAAAAGGCCCCTTGCGATAAAGCCCGACCGCTTCCTCAACAGTTTCAGCTTCGATTATTCTTGATTTAATATCTTCAAACATAGTTATCATTTCAGCACCTTAATTTGCGTCTGAATTTTCTTTTGTGTCCATTCGTTAATTCATTTGCGTCATAAATATAATCAGCAATCCCTGCTCTCCAACCCAATTACTCAAAACAGCATCCGCCCCATTCAATTACCGAAAAGCCTTTTCTCTCAAAGCTTTCTAGCTTCTGCTCAGGAATGCTGACATACTCATTCAAGGGCTTATAAACCATAAAAATTCTAAGCATACTGTCAGGCGTGGGGGACACATTCAGCGTTACAGCGCTTTCGTATTCATCAGTCTGAAAGGTTATCAGATTATATTCATTTTCCTGCATGAGGGGAAGCCAATAAACAATAAACTCATTATATTCCTTTGGGGTAAGCCCGAGATACTCAAGCTTTTGCTGAAGAAATTCAACCGTATCCTCTCCCCTAACAACAAAGCCCTGTGAGAAATCCCAGTTGGAAGCTCCCACACCCTCCCAATAAAGATAAGAATACTCACGTCCGTCCGCCTTGTTAATAAGAGTACCGTCAGGATAAGCCGTAACATTCCAGCCGTCGTTATAATACGGATAGGTACAGGTCAGCTCACCGTCAATATCAATGGTTACGCTGACATCAGTTTGTTCCTCGGGATAAAGATAAATTACCGGCTTTGCATAAGCGCCGAGGAAGTGATAAGTATATGCCTGCTGGCTTGGATTGTAACCGCCCAGATAAACAGCGTCAACCAAATATGCAATATTAAAGCACAATTCACGATTAGTCAGGGGGACTTTCTTCACTTCGTTTTGCTGTTTATCTATCAGCCAGTCGCTATATAGATTGTATGTGCTGTCTTTCATATCCTTACAGTAGTCTGCCCTGATAAACCCGAACATTTCCCAATCGCCAAACCATGCCTCAAGACCGTTCCATGTGACAACCTCCCAATCTCCCACTTCATACGGTCCCACTTCAGAAATATAGCTTCCAAACACAAGCTTTTCGCCGAAGAAATAATAGTCTGTCTGAGTATCGCTGATACTTTCTCGACGAAACACCTCAGTGAAATTCAGCTTATTATTTTCAAGGGTAAAAAGATAGTCAACACGCTGAAAGTCATTTGTCTTTCTGTTTTTATATGACATTGAAAACCATGCTCTCGTGCCATTCTCACGTTTTTTTAGGCCGAGAACATTTGCGTTATCTCCGTCGCCGACTACATAAGGATTATAGAGCGTGTCGATATATGCGAGCTTCCCTGCACTAATGCGATAAATATCAACATTAACGCCGTACTCATACTCTTGACTAGTGCTGTCAGCCGCCCTTGTGACAAGCAGCTCAGGCGTGCCGTCAAAATCAAGGTCGAGAAGAGTAATGCCTAAGGTTTTGTCATCATTTATACTGCTTAGATTATTGATGATTGAATTGTATGTATCCATCATTTCTTTATTCTTGTCAGCGGATGAAAAATCAGGTGCATCTGTCAAGATATTATACACATCCTCAGACAGTATTTCAAGGCTTAGTCCGATACATTCGGGGGATTTCGTTTCAGTTTTAGCCTGATAATCCAAGCTTGAAATATAGCCATCTTTAATACTGAAATAACAAGCTATATACATCTCTATCTTTGCATAAACATATTTGTCCCCGATAGCTTGATAAGGCTCTGAATAATAATCTCCTACATCGGTGATATAGCATTTTATGGTATCAGCCTCAATTTTTGTTCCGTTAATATCATATTTGCACATTGACATATTAGAGTGAAGAACAGGAATACCATACATATACGCCGGATCAACAATCACCTCATAGCCGTTGTCGGCGGTTTTTCTGATAAAAGCATTAACCTTTACATCTCCGTCAAAGCCAAACAAAACGTCATTGACTACCCCTTTATTTTTTTCTGAGAAATTCTCAATTTTAAGCACAGGGTCACGAAAATTAAAATCATAGCCCAAACTATTAAAAGAATAATCGAAAGGAATGCTTAAAATTCTGTCGTTCATCGCCTTAGTGCCGTATTGCGCATCAAAACCACTCACATATAAGCCGCGTGAGGATTGTCTGTATATACAGTCGTTATATTTAGGAGTATATGAAACAGCGTTTGGTGAAATTATCTTTGTGTTGATAAGATAATCAGAGAACAAGGTTCTGTTTTCGTATTTTACACTATACTCAACTTCATCAAGTCTTTCGACGGTCGCATCATATAGAGTATAGTCTTTTTTAACCGGCTTAGGCTGAGCTGGCTCAATCGTAGCAGATGTTGAATCTGTTGTTGGAGCTTCAGCGCTAACAGCGTCATCCTCGCTATCCTCACCCCCACCGCAAGCGGCAAGCGTCATAGTCAGCATTACCGCCGACAAGATAAGTGCAAGCTTCTTTTTCATAATACTCCTCCGTTTTTCTGTCAAAATCTAATGTGATATTCTCACATCCATATGTGTCGCCAGTGGATAGAATGCAACCTCCACTCTAATACCCTCGCTGTTCGATGCATAATAATACGCCAAAGTGGCGGCGTTGTCTTCATAAACCTCAATATTAAAGCCGCTTCTTTTTACCACTTCAATATAAGCCCTAGCCTGCTCAAGCGTACAGTCAACTTCAAGATTAATCTGATACTTATTCGGGGTATAGTTGCCGTCAAGCCTCACAGATGATCCGGCGGGGAACGGGGGTGCATATTGAATATAAGGGTGCGAACGCCAGTCGATTCCGCCGTCTGAACGGTAAGCGACAATCGGCTTATCAAGCGTGTATTCAGTAATGCTATCGCCATTGTTATCATAGCAGGTTATCTTCTCCGTTGTCCGGTAATAACCGTCTGTATACTCAGCCGTTCTTAATGCGCCAAGGTTTTCATCATATCCTCGGTAATAAAAGCCGCTTGAATTGTTTATCTGATTGAAATAAAGGGTATTGTCAGCTCTGCATGAGAAATTGTCAAAGGCTGAGAAACGCTGCTGTGACCATATATCCAAAATACTGTCGTCTTTTTGATTCACCCCTAAAATATCCGATGCATAAACCCGATCCCACTGCTGAAGCGGTGTGTGCATAGCATCCTCGGCGGTCGGGAAAATCATTTTCACCTTTAAATCCACGACATAATTTTCAGCGTCATAGCTTTCGATATAAACAATCTTTACCGGAACCTCATAAAGTGAATTCAACACCTCATATCCTACCTCCCCGCCTTGCGTGAACCAATCTGTTTCATACAGCGAAAAGTTCGGAACATCAATAACCGCCAGCATATACTTATCTGTTGTGGGGAAGAAATACTCAGCGTCCTCGGCATTTTTCGGGAAAATGTCAGGCATGCTCTCAATCTCATAATAGCTTTTCTCGCTAATCATATCCTGAACATAGCCTGATTCGAATTCGGTCTTGTTTTCCAATCCGCCGATAAGCTTATATGTAAAATGCCCGTTTATCAGCTCCTCAATTCCAACATTATCAAACAAAAAGGTTATGCCGTAATCAGTATAATAGCCTGTCGCCTGATAATAGCCGCCGTATTCATCAAGAAACGGCTCATTTGTATAACCGTCACTATAAGGAACCCTCACACCCCCGTATGCACGAAAATAATCCTCGTCGCCGCTGTTTGTGTCCATCTGAAACGTCATATCGGCGCCTGCACCCTCCATTGTGTCCTCTTTATAAAGCTCAAGCGAAAGCAAGCCGACCTCTTTGAGCATCAAAGCGGCCTCGGTGCTGTTAATTTTAACACCGACTCTGTCTGGATTTTCAATGAAAACCTCAACAATCTGACTTGTCTCAATCTCTTTCATACAGGAAGAAAGCTCGCAGTCTAAAATAACGCTCCACTTCAAATCGTCCTTGATATTTCCGTCATAAAAGCCGATTTGCACAAACTCACACTCACGAAAATAAGCACAAACGCCCGGCCTGTTTATTACACAGCTGACAGTGCTTCCCTTTTCAATATACATATGACGTGGAACAAAAGCAAACCATTCAGGCTCTGAGCCGTCAAAATTCTGGGGACATAAAGTCCATTCATTCATATTCAAGGAAGAGCTAAGCTTTTGCTCATCCCCTCCAATAAACCTGAAATCCAGGAATTTACCTTCTCTTTCTTTATTGTTCAAAACCTCTAGAACCTTCTCATGCGTGAAGGTAATAACAGCCTTATTCTCGCCATAAAGCTCAATCTGAAAAGGCCCCGAAGGCTTTGAATCAACAGCAACATCAGTGACCTTACCGGTCTTTGAGCCGCTTTTCCCGTCATCCTCTCTATCCTCACCCTCACCGCAGGCGGCAAGCGTCATAGTCAGCATTACCGCCGACAAAATTAGTGCAAGCTTCTTTTTCATGGTTTCTCCTTATATTATGTAATAGGCTGACAATACTTTGATTGATGAATGGTCATTACCCAAGCGGAATAAAAACCTGTTTTTGCCATTCGCTCGGTGCTGTTGCGGCGGTATCACGTGTCACACGCTCGCCGTACATTGTTGCATCCACCTGAATTGAATCATCTAATTTTTCTAAGCGTATTACGGCTGTTCTGCCTGTCGGAACATAATTATAATTCTCATCATATTCCGTTTCCTCCCAGAAAAGAGTTATCGACTTGTCGTCAAAGACCATGTCGTAGAACGAATCCGACAATGAGCCATAGAATGAGTTGTCTTCATCAATCCTTACTGAATATTCATACTCTTCATAGCCATAGCCGCGGCTGCCGTCGACTGAAATATTTGTGAAGTCATCAACTGAAAAGTGATAGCCCGTCATTGGTTCTGCCACTGCATAATAAGCATCGAGCTTGTCATAATCCTCCTGAAGAAGCGGCTTTGATAAATAGTATTCATTTCCAGAATAATTGTAATAGCGCAAATCCTCGCTTTTTTCAATTTCCGTAAAAGTTGCCTGTTCATATTCATCAAAGACAGCAAAAAGCTGCCACTTGGTTGAGTAGCTTACTGCTGAGCTTGGGCTGTGAGATGCGTCGTAAAAATAGACCACATTATCAAACAGCATAAAGCCCTCAGAATAAAGCGGCATATGCATAAGCTGCTGATAAAAGTCATAGGCGGTCTGTGCGTCCGCCGCATTTTCAAATACAATTTTATATTTGCTGCTTGTTACCACGCCGAAATTATCATAGGTTACAAGGTTATATGTCATGCATCTGTTGAAAATCTCATCGGCACTGGCTGGATAACAGCTTGTTTTTGTGTAACAGTAATCATCCTCATCGGTCGAAAAATACTCATCATCATGCGGATGTGCCTGAATAAAATCGGTATAGGATTTAATTGTCCCGCTGTCTGTGCTTGAAACATCACTAAATTCGGTCTGACTTTCCTGACTGGTATATTCAGTGGTGCTTGTGTGAAAGATGCCGTTATCATCGTCGTCATCTCTGTCTTTACCTTTGTTTTTCTCCTCATCGCAGGCGGCAAGCGTCATAGTCAGCATTACCGCCAACAAAAATAATGCTATTTTCTTCTTCATAGTTTTCTCCTTTTTCATTTCTGATGTATTACTGTCTATCATCCCAGCTATACTCTTTTTCAAGCAAGGTTAAATCAATCTCCCGAACATCATCGTAAAAATATATTCGCTTAAAAAATTCAGAGTCGCAATAAACTCCTTCAGAATACTCCTCAATATACTCATCATTTATACAATTATTTAATAAGTCGTCATAATAGCCCAGAGATAAGCTGTTAAAGCTAATATATTGTTCAATAGCATCCGCCACGATATATTTTCCTTCATATCTTACATTTTCAACGCAATTCACATAAAAACCATCCGGAGCAGTAAGCTTTTCAAAAATTAATTCACTTGCTTCATCACCCATGTAAGGATTGTAAAATGCCAGCTTTACGTCACCCACCTGTCGATTATCGGCATTATACGTTACCAGTATCAAACCGGGGCTCAGCGATTCATATGAGCTGTTAAAAAACAATTCACCGCTTTGAATAAAAACTAATATGGATTTTACTGCTTCTTGGGATTCTTCGTCTGTATCCCAACTGCCGAATTCTCCATAATCAACGTCCTCACCGTTATTCTCTTGGTTGGCATCCAAAGCATCCGTGACGCTTGCGGCGTCAGTGGTGCTTGTGTGAAAGATGCCGTTATCATCGTCGTCATCTCTGTCTTTACCTTTGTTTTTGTCCTCATCGCAGGCGGCAAGTGTCATAGTCAGCATAATAGCCGACAAAATTAGTGCAAGCTTCTTTTTCATAATTTTCTCCTTATTAATTTTAGGCTTGAATAGATATTCAAACGCATATTTTCTAAATTATACTGCAACAGAAACGAAAAATCAACCAAAATATTCCGTTAGAGAAAAATGGTCTAAAAATTTATGGAAAATAAACTATAATATATTTCTTTCTATTGATTTTTATAGAAATAATAAAGTAAAAAAATAATATATGTACCTTTTTTTACTTATAACAGGTCTAAAGCTTATTGATATTTTAAAGTTTGTGTGTTATCATTATTTCTAAGCATTGAACATTTGAGGTAAAATCTTGATAAAACATTAACAATTCAATGCAAAAATTTACGGGAGGTTTTTAGAAAGTAAGAGAAAAAAGTTGACCCGCACAAATCCTCAATCGGCAATATGGATGCAAACATCTTCGCGATTTTCACCTATCTAATCTCAATAGTAATCGGCTTTATTCCCGGTGTCAGGTATGTCGCATGGCTCGCACCGCTTATTTTCCTGTTTGTTGAAAAGCAAAGCAACTTTGTCAAATTCCATGCGGTTCAGTCCTTTGTATTAAACCTCATCGGTCAGATTCTCGCCTTTATCTTCTCGGTTATTCTCACTGGAATAATTTATGGAAGCGTAGCGGCAGGAAGCCTTAGCGGGCTTCTCGGAGGAGCCGGACTTCTCGGTTTAATAGCACTGGCTATCTCAATAATAATACTTATTTTTGCGATTATTTCAATCATCAAAGCATATGGATATATTGAGTATCACATTCCCTTTGCTGCCCCGATTAATAAAATAATTCTCCCCATGGTAATAAAATAATCTATTTAGAGGAGCATAAAGTATGGCTTTCTATAAAACACCCTGTCGCTTCTGTGGTGAGCTGATTCCCGGCGATTCGGCATTCTGCCCGAAATGCACACGGAAGAATCCGTTTTCCGAAAGCTGTCCTGACTGCATGCGGGAAATCGGTCGTGACGACATGGTTTGCCCCTCCTGCGGAAGAAAGCTTTACATAGCATGCCCCGTCTGCGGAAAGCAGACCTTTGTTTCAGACAAATGCGATATCTGCAGCGCCGAGCTTTTCAGACAGTGCAAAAACAAAAAGTGCGGCAGTATGCAGTTTTTAGATCATGAAAAATGCACACTTTGCGGCAAAAAAATGAAGTAACAGGAGGCTTTGTTAATGCTTAAAGCTTTTACCAGAAACTATGAAGATAACAGCACCGACGCTGGATTTCAGTTCACCTTTTACTGTGACCTTTGTCACGACGGCTTCAAAAGCTCATTTATCGAATCGACCACCTACAAAAAAGGCAATAAAATGAAGGCGCTTACAGGCGGTGCAAGAATTCTCGGCAACCTTTTTGGGGGAGCAGTCGGGAACGCCGCATACAACGCTAGCTATGGCGGTGATATTCTTTCTCAAAAGTTTGAAGGCATGACGCCCGAGTGGCAAAAAGAGCATGAAAAGGCTTTTGAAATCGCCCAGAATGAAGCACAGCGGCATTTCCACCGCTGTCAAAACTGCCGTCAGTGGGTTTGTGACGCCGATTATAATGAGGACACTATGATGTGCACCGAGTGTTCTCCCCGTGAGAATGTTGCGGTATCAAAAGCGAGAGCCGACAAAATGCTCAAGGATATTGAGGATGCGGCGGAAAATACAACTGTTTTTTCCGGGAAAATTGAAAAGAAAACCCTTGTTTGTCCTAAATGCAACAAGCCTTGCGGTGAGGGCAAATTCTGCAACAACTGCGGCGCTAACCTGTCACTTAACAAATGCCCGTCCTGCGGGAATTCTGTTGCGATGGGCGTTCGCTTCTGCGGCGAATGCGGGAACAAAATGTTTTAATCTTATTAAATAAACACGGAAGGAACATGAAGATGGACATTTTTAGTGGACTAATGAAAGGCTTCGGCGGATTTATCCCTCAGGACGATCCCGATGCTAAAATACTTACGGCGACCTCAGATTTAAACGAGCTTCGTGAAAAGGAAAAAGGCGTTTATGAAAAAATCGGACGAAAGGCTATATCCGAAATCGGCGAAAAGCCCGAGTATTCCGAGCTGATAAACGAGCTAAAGCTGATTGCGCTGAATATAAAAACAGCCGAAGAAAAGCTTTCAGCCGCAAAGCTTGAAAAGGAAGAAAAGCAAAAGCAAAAGGATGCAGAGGAAGCTGCGCTTGAGGCTAATTTCTGCCCCGAATGCGGCACAGAAAACGCCGTCGGCGCTAAGTTTTGCAACTCCTGCGGTTCAAAGCTAGGGGGAGAAGCAAAGTCCTTCTGCACAGAATGCGGCGCTGAGAACCCTAAAGCTTCAAAGTTCTGTCAACAGTGCGGTGCATCTATCTAACCGTTTAGTAGCCAGAAAATAGTTATTAGAAGTTAGTATCAGCTTTTGCGACAGTAAGAAAAGCTAACAAACGTCGCCTTTAAACTTCAAGGCACAAGCCTATAAATAGGCGAGCCGTTGGAACAGTACCCAAGCGAAAGCGGTGCATTTATCAACGCTATTAAACCGGCGCAGCCGTCACTCAAACGCAATAGTTCCGCTAACAAAAGCGACAATATAAAACAAAAATACAAGTCAACTCCAAGTCCAGCGAACGACTGTGTGCTCTTTTAGTAGCCAGAAAATAGTTATTAGTAGTTAGTATCAGCTTTTGCGACAGTGAAATAAGCTTAGAAAATGTCGCCTTTAAACTTCAAGGCACAAGCCTATAAATAGGCGAGCCGTTGGAACAGTACCCAAGCGAAAGCGGTGCATTTATCAACGCTATTAAACCGGCGCAGCCGTCACTCAGAGTCTCAATATCACCAAAACAAAGCATCAAAACTCACAAAAAGACTTTATTAATCACTGTTAGCACCGAAATGCTTGCTAAAAGCAAGCATCGTGTGCGCCTAAACCGTCAGAAGCCCTCGGCGAGAGGGTGCTTCTTTTGTTACTTTTCTTGCACAAGCAAGAAAAGTAAAGAGGTATAAGGGACCTGCTTTTCTCCCACAAGAAAGAAAAGTAAAGAAAGCATAAAAATTTCGCTTTTCTCCCACAAGCAAGAAAAGTAAAGAAAGCATAAAGATTTCGCTTTTCTCCCACAAGAAAGAATAAAACAAAAAACGTCACCGTGAAAAAATCACGGTGACGTTATCTTTTATTACGGAGTAATTGTCGCTGGCGGATTAACCGTCGTGCCGTTATTACTGTTGTAATCCTCCATTATTTTCGCTATATCAATCATCACAGAGCCGTCCGAAACCACAGCGGGAAGCTTACCGTCCCATTTCTTTATGTACTCCATAATAATCATTTCCTGAGTAATCTGTTCACTCTTGATTTTATAAGCTTCAGCCTCCGCCTTAGCCTGCTCGATGGTCTGCTCTGCCTCAACCTTAATTCTGACAAGATCCTGTTCAGCCTTCAACGCATTCTGCTGTGCGGTCTGCTTTGCCTCGATAGCGGCATTGAACTCCGCCGAGAAATCAAAGCTTGTGATATTGAAAACCTCAATCGAGAAACCAAAAGGCTCAATTTTCTTAGCCAGAACCTCTCTCATCTGCTCACCGACGACCTGACGGTTAGTGATAAGCTCCTCAGCTGTGAAGCGTGCGGTTACCGCCTTGACAGATTCAATTATCGACGGATTAATAAGAGTATCCTGAAACGCAACTCCAAGATTTCGATAAATATAAACCGACTCAGAGGTTTTAACACGATAATTTAAAGCAATCGTGCTTGAAACGTTCTGAAGATCCTTTGAAGCGCTTGCACAGTTAACCTCAGCCTTCAAAACTCTGTTGTCAATCTGAACAACCTGTTGAATAAAAGGGATT
Organism: Bacillota bacterium; assembly: GCA_023439835.1. Classification (GTDB taxonomy): domain Bacteria; phylum Bacillota; class Clostridia; order Oscillospirales; family Ruminococcaceae; genus SZUA-444. The sequence continues at coordinate 78,777 of JAEXUW010000004.1, forward strand.
TTAAAGTGAAGCCCTTCCTGAAGAACAGTATTGCTCGGCTTTTGAAATGTCATAATAACCCCCGTATGTCCCGCATTAACAGTCGTGAACGAGTTAAACAATAGTATAAGGAAGAACAATCCTCCGATTACCCATCCGACTAATTTTCCGGGATTAAATTCCCCTGTCTTTTTCATCTTGATTACCTCAGCCATAAATTTCTCCTTTACTATTTATCCTCAAGAGCCTTCAGGGCCTTGATTTCTTCTCTGTCAAGTCTGATAACAGCATCCTTTAAAATCTTCACCTGTGTTCTTTCAAAAACCACAGGGGGAAGATCGTTGCCGTCATGCTTGACCTTGAGCTTTCCTGTGAGAATATTTACATCCTCAACATATCCCTTTCCGTCGGGAGTTTCGACATAAGCCCCAACCTTGGGTGTGATTTTCAAAAGCTCCTCATAACAGTCCTGCTCATATTTAAGACAGCACATAAGTCGCCCGCAGGTTCCCGATATTTTTGAAGGGTTAAGAGAAAGCCCCTGCTCCTTCGCCATTTTTATTGAAACCGGCTGAAACTCACCCAGAAATGTTTTACAGCAAAAAGCCCTGCCGCATATTCCAAGCCCGCCTAGAATCTTCGACTCATCACGAACGCCGATTTGTCTAAGCTCAATTCTTGTTCTGAAAACAGACGCCAAATCCTTGACAAGCTCACGAAAGTCCACGCGGTTTTCAGAGGTGAAATAAAACAACAGCTTATTGTTGTCAAAGGTGCATTCCACATCGACAAGGTTCATATCAAGCCCGTGATTTTTAATCTTCTCCTCACAGATTGAAAAAGCATCCTTTTCCTTTTGCCTGTTGTTCTCAACTATTTTAAAATCAGCATCTGTCGCAACACGAATAATGCTTTTTAGCGGTGGCATAATCTCTCTGTCCTCAACCATTCTGTTTGAAATTGCAACCTCACCGCACTCGACGCCTCTGGCTGTTTCAACGATAACATGCTGCCCCGCATCTATTTTCTTCCCGTCGGGAGAAAAGTAATAAACCTTCCCGACGCTTTTAAATCTAACTCCGATAATTTCGGTCATGCTTTATAAATCCCGCCTTTCAAATTCCTAAATGATATTTTTAATTTCGGCACAAAGTGCGGTAAGCGTTAATGAAAGATTAGCGTTACCGTCCTGCCTCCGTGACATTTCCAAAACAGTGCGAAAAAGCTCGTCCGCCTGTCTTGAGGTAATTTTTTTTGAGAGCTTTTGGGAGCCGTCAGGATAACACCCTGTCAGAGCGTCGCCACCCGCCTTTAAAACTGCGGCATCCCGAATCACCTTTAAAAGCAGCATAAGCACCGTCTTAGTCTGTGCCTTGTCCCTGTCAAGAGTGTTGACAGCTTTTAAAAGGGCATACTCATTCCCCTTAATGATACAATCTGAAATTTCACGCGCAGTTAAAACTGCCGTTTTAAGCTCTTTTCCCGAAAGATAGTCAAGACAAAGCCCGATATTCCCGAAAAAAGCCCCGACCGCCTCATCGATAAGCGACTGGTCGGTTATCCCCCTGTCTGAAAGCGCCTGCCTGCACTCGCCGGCTGAAACCTCACAGACACCGAGAGAAATCACTCTTGAAAGCACAGTTGAAAGAAACACCCCTTTTGAAGAAGCGGTAAAAATAAACACCGCATGCGGGGGAGGCTCCTCAATCAGCTTTAAAAGTGTGTTTTGTGACGCCGCCGCCATGCTGTCACAATCCTCAAAAATATAAACCTTATATTTCCCCTCGTTTGGGCGAATATAAGCGCCGGCACAAATCTCACGGAGATTTTTAACCGCAAACCCCTTGTTCTCAGCGGAGTGATAAACAGAAATTACATCGGGGTGCGACCCGTGTGAAATCATTCTGCAGTCCCTGCATTCCATACAGGGAGCATTAACGCCTTCACACAGAATTTGCTGTGCCATATATCGGGCAATGGTTTTCTTTCCAAGCCCCTTTTCGCCATACAGCAGGAAAGCATGCGATAAACGCCCACTGCTAATCATAGAAGTGAGCGTGTCAAAAATGTGTTTGTTTGAATAAATCCTGCCAGCGTCTGAATTCATATGCTCAGACCTTTTCAAATCGCTCAATATTAGTCACGAAAATCGTGGCACCGCCCACTGAAACCTCAACCGGAAAGGAAGTATAGGTCCCCACGCCGTATGATGCGGCGGACGGAACAAACTGCTTTCTGCGTCGGCTGTGCTTTGCGATAACATCGATGACCTCATCTATTTTATCATCATCGGTACAGACCAAAAAGGTGGTGTTCCCCGACATGAGAAACCCCCCAGTCGAAGCAAGCTTTGTAGCCTGATATCCCGCCTTTGTCAGTGCGGAGGATACAGAACTGCTGTCGTCGTTGTTGACTATGGCAAATATCAGCTTCATAAAAATGCCCCCTGACCGAAAATTAGAAAAGTGCAAATCTTTTCTCTATTATTTTACCACATTGACGGACAAAATGCTATACCTTTTGAAAATTTTTATCATCTCTTCCGATACAACCTCCCCCGGTACGGCGACTGGTATTCCCGGCGGACAAGCAGTGACCGACTTTGAGCATATTCGCCCAAGAGAGTCGTCGACACAAACCCCCTCCGACGGTGAAAGCACAGCCTCTCTCAGTGAAAGCCCCGAGCCTTCGGCACACAGGTCAATCACAGGGGGAAGCTCAAGAGCCTTATCCTTTTTCTTTATTGAGGAAAGCATTTTATACAAAGAGTATAATTCACCACTTGTATTACCGGTTGAGAGCATAAAAACAATATGCGTTTCGTCGCAGTATTCACATTCGGCTCCCATTTCCCTCAAAAGCTGTGCCGTCTGCATTCCTGTCAGTCCGAAGGGCGAAGTGAACAGCGTGAGCTTGAGAGGCTCACTTTCACAAACGCACCAGCCGTCGTTTGAGAGCAAGCTTTTTATTTCGTCAGCGGCGGAAATTATTCCGTCTAGCTCAGAGCGAAAATCTTCAGCCAGATACTTATTACACCTGTCAAGTGAGGACATAATCAGATAAGACGGCGACGTGGAAGCGAAAAGCGACATTGCCGCCTTTGCGTTCTCAACAAAAAAGCTGTCGGCAGTCTTTGAGATGTGAAGATACCCCCCGCCCGTTAAAACGGGGAGTGTTTTGTGTGCCGAATCGCTTGTCATATCAGCGCCGAGAGAGATTGGGTGAAGGCTTTCGCTGAGAAAATTCAGATAAGCCCCATGAGCATTATCCACAAGAAATGTCACGCCGTGCTTTTTACAGACCCTCGCTATTCCCTTAATATCCGCCATTCGCCCGAGATAGTCAGGCGAGGTGACAAAAACCGCCGACGGCGTTCTGTCAGCCGACAAAATCGCATTTTCAATATCACTGTCAGTATATTCTCCCGAGCATATATTACCCTGAGTATATTTTGGATAAACCCACATTACGTCACAATCCAAAAGCGCACAGGCATTCAAAAACGCACGATGAGCGTTGCGGACGGCGATAATGAGCGGGCGGTCACTACCACCCTGCTTCATTCTCACCAGAGAAAGCATAGTCTGAATTGAAAGCGTCGAGCCTTGAGTCGAATAAAGCGTTCTGGCGGTGTTAAAAAGCGATGAGGCGTTTTTTTCGCTGTCAAGTATAATGCCATTACAGTCAAACAGGCTGTCAGCCCCGGAAATTTCGGTGATGTCAAGTGAGTTAGCTTCACAGCCCTTGCCCTTATGCCCCGGCATATGAAGTCTAAGCGTACTGCTTTTTTCATAGCTTTTTAGAAAATCGTAAATGGGGGTATTCATTTTTTCGCCCTCCGATAAAAAAATTGAAGTGTTCTCTTTAAGTCGTTATTAAAGGAAGTAATATTTGAGGTATTTGAAGAGATTGTGTCTTGCTCTGTTAATTGTTCGTGAAACGGTTGAAACATTCACGCCGAACATATCGGCAATAGTCGGCATATCCGTTCCTTCATAATAGTATAGCATAAGAAACTGCTTTTGTCTTGCTGAAAGCTGTTCCTCAACGACTTTTCTGAGTGCTTTTTTCGCGAGCATTCTCACCTGTGAATTATCCTCACCCTTATCCTTGCCTGTTAAAAGGGCGAACATCTCCCTGTCGTTTTCAAGAAAGTTTGTTTTGACACGCCTTGCCATTCGGCTCACCTCAATTCTGTCATAATAAGAACATTTGTTCGCATTTACTATATTAATACCTGTCCCAGAAAAAGTCAACAGGCTTTTGAGAAAATTTTCCCTTTCGCAATATTAAGGGAGTTTTTTTGGACAGCTTTGAATTTTCCTCTTGATTTTAAAACAAATTGATGCTATAATTTTTCATTATATGTATGGAGGATAACATGACGCAGGAAAAAATAGACCGTATAAACGAGCTTGCCCGAAAGTCGCGAAGCTGTGAGCTTTCTAAAGAGGAGAAGGAGGAGCAGAAGATTCTCCGTGACGAATTCAGACGTGACTTTGTGGGGAATCTGACAAACCATATAGAATGTATAACCCTTGTCGATAAAGACGGCAAAAAAACACCTGTCAAGGATTTAAGAAAAGACGAAAAATGAGGTGAAAGTATGTCAGGCTCAACTTCCCGCCAAAAGCAGAAGCTTCTTATTATGTCAAAGCTTTTTCACGAAAAAACTGACGATGAGCATTTTCTGACCGTCAGCGACATAATCGCCGAGCTGGCGCAGCTTGGCATTAAGGCGGAGAGGAAAACCGTCTATGACGATATTGACACACTTATCGAAAGCGGGCTTGACATTGTCATTGCGAAAAAATCTCACTCAAACGCATATTATTTAGGAAGCAGGCTTTTTCAAGATGAGGAGCTTCATGTTTTGGCGGATGCTGTCGCCTCATCTAAATTCCTGACTATAAAAAAATCGAATGAGCTTATAAAGAAGCTCGAGTCGCTGACAAGCTGTCACCGTCAGTGCCATTTGAGAAGAAACATATACATTTCTAATCGGGTTAAAAGCTTTGACGAGGGGATATATTACAGCATAAGCTCTTTGAACAGTGCCATATCAGGGCGAAAGAAAATCATCTTCAAATATTCAAGCTATAATTTGCAGAAGAAAAAACAGCTTCGCAACGGCGGTGAGGATTATTTGGTCAGCCCCTATTATCTCATCTGGGAAAACGGGAACTATTATCTGGTGTGCTTTTGCCACAAGCGTGAAAAAATCTGCTATTATCGTGTTGACCGTATGCGAAAGGTCAGAGTAACCAGTGAGAAAACCCATGAGCCTTCAGAGAGTGAGGCGGACTTGGCAAAACAGCTTCGCCAGACCATTAATATGTACGGCGGAGAAATTCAGAGCCTCACGCTAGAGATGGACAAGTCGCTCATTGATGTCATTATTGAACGCTTTGGCGAAAGAATTTTTCTTGAGGAGGCTTCCGAAAACACCTTCACCGTCAGAATTGATGTTCAGATAAGCCCGACCTTTTGGGGATGGCTTTTTCAGTTTGGCGACAAGGCGAAAATTTTATCCCCGAAATCAGCGGTCACCGAAGCAGTGGCAGAGCTTGAGAAAATCATGTCGAAATACAAAGCGTGAAGCTTAATCAGAAAAGACATTTTTTAAATTCTTTTGAAAGTTTTATCATCAAAGTTTAATTTTTTTACGAAAACGATTGAGATGTAACCGTTTACAAACAAACTTTTCGTAAATTGTTTCGGAATAGTTAAATATTGAAAAGGCGATTGACAAGTCAGAAATATAGACTATAATTAGCTTAAAATATAAAACTTATGGTGGTTAAAATGAACGATTTTTCTCAAGTCAAATCAAATAGATATCTGATGAAACTGACTATTCCTGTTTTCATCGAGATTTTTCTAGGTGTGCTCATTGGTCTTGTTGACCAGTTCATGCTAAGCGACAATAAAAACGCCTTCAACGCCATTGCACAGGCAAACCAGATAATCAATATGCTTGTCATTACCTTCAACGTGGTGGCGATGGCATCGACTATTCTGATTGCCCAATACATAGGCTCAAGAAACGTTGAAAAGGTCAAACAGCTTTATTCTTTGTCCATATTTGTAAACGTTATCTTTGGTGTAGCAATCAGTCTGATACTATTGTTTTTTAACAAGCCTATTTTCGCCATGATGGATATGCCACCTGATATTGCAGTCAATGCGACCAAGTATATTTCTATTGTCGGCGGTGCAATGTTTCTTCATGCCATAGCGCTGACCTTCTCGGCTTTTTTCAAAGCAAACGGCTTCATGAAAGAATCCATGTACGTCACATTAATCATTAACATCACAAATGTCGTGGGGAATGCCGTACTGATTTACGGGTGGTTTGGTCTTCCAAAGCTCGGCATTGTCGGGGTTGCCATATCAAGCATAATAAGCAAGCTTGTGGGCGTATTGCTATTTATAAGTCTGTATAAAAAGCAAATCGGCGAAAAGATCGGCATTAGCCAGCTAAAGCCCTTTCCGACTGGTCCTCTTAAAAAAATCCTTGGCATTGGCGTTCCGTCGGCGGGCGAAAACCTCTCATACAGCTTTGCCATGGTCACAATTCAAACTACTATCAACAAGCTTTCAAAAAGATTTGGTGAGCATCTCATCACCGCCAGAACAACAATAGGGCTTTTATGCTTCATGTCGTGGATATTCGCCGCATCGATTTCCTCGACGACACAGGTCATTGTCGGCTATCTTATGGGCGCCGGTGACGTTGAGGGGACGCAAAAGCGATATAAAGCCTCGCTCGGCATTGCCATGCTTTTAAGCCTTGCGGGTTCGCTTCTGCTATATTTTTTGGCGGAGCCTGTTGTTTCTATTTTCTCCTCTGACCCTGATGTCATCGCACTTTGCAAGAAGATTTTGTTCATCGATATTTTTCTTGAACAGGGCAGGGCGGTGAACATGTCAACTGTCAGGGCGCTTCAGGCGTGCGGTGACACAAAGTTCCCGATTATAGTCGGCATCATCGACGTTTGGCTGGTCGCCGCGCTCGGCGGATATATTCTCGGAAATGTTTTCGGGCTGGGGCTTGTGGGCGTATGGTGCGCCATGGCGGCGGACGAAATCATCAGAGGCGTTATCTTCACAATCCGCTGGAACGGCGGAAAATGGCGAAAAATGCGACTTGTCAGCTAAAAATTGAAACTGCGTGAATACAGCTCAGCCCCGCCGCCCGTCAGGGGGGCGGCACCCCCAAGAGCCGCCGCGCCGAAC
>JAEXUW010000021.1 GCA_023439835.1 Bacillota bacterium
GCTATGTGCATTTTCCTGTGAAAGAGAAATACCCTGTTACTTATGTACGTGAAAAGGCATTTGAAAGAAAGTTTACAAAAGATAAAAACGGATTTAGGGAAATTGGAATACCTTGGAGTTATCAGGATTATAAAGATAGAATTGTATTCACGGGAGGAAGAACTCAGATAGCAGAAAATGTTTATCTGTGTTCAGATATACCCTTTTCTGTTACGTTTGAAGAGCCGTTTAAAGGCTTGCTTGTTCAGAATGGAGAAGAAAAAATAACCGACATAATGCAGGACGAGCAGATGCTTGTTATTGACACGGAAAAAGGACTTGTTATTTTTATCGGCTGCAGTCATCCTGGAATAGCAAACTGCTTAAGCTATGCTAAAAAGCTTTTTCCAGACAAAAAAATCAATACAGTTTTTGCTGGAATGCACCTTGAAGTCGTGAGTAATGAAAGATTTGAAAAGAGCGTTGAATTTCTGAAAGAACTTGATATTGAAAGAATTATTCCTGTTCACTGCACAGGGGTTATCAAAACATGCGAAATGAAACGCATTTTTGGAGAACATTGCAGTATTTACGGCGCTGGTGAAAGTTTTGAAATATAATGTATGATGTTAAATGGCTCAGATGTTGTTTTAAATTATTAATCAAAAAAGGGAATGACTATGTTTTGTCACAATTTTTCAGATAAAGTTTTTGACCATTTTGTAAATCCAAGGAATGCAGGCGGAATGGATGATGCAGATGGTGTCGGTACAGCGGGAGATCCCGCATGCGGTGACAGTTTGACGTTATACATTAAAGTCAAAGAAAATGTAATTAAAGATATAAGTTTTTTGGTTTTTGGCTGTGTTGCTGCAATTGCAACAAGCAGTATGACAACAGAATTGGCTAAAGGAAAATCATTGGACGAAGCTTATAAAATCAATGATAAGGATATTGCAAATGCACTTGACGGTCTTCCTGAACAGAAAATGCACTGCTCAGTGCTCGGAGCAACAGCACTTAAAAATGCTATTGATGATTACTATTCAAAATTATAGAAAGTGAGATTGTGCTATGGAAAAGATCAGTGCAAATTTTAAATCATGTTTACAGCCTGTGCCAAAGGTTCTTGTATCGTGTAGAGGGCTTGATGGTGAGGATAATGTTCTCGCCGTTGGATACTGCGGAAATTGCAGCTATGCACCGCCAATGGTAATGGTGGGAATTGTGCCGTCAAGGTATTCCTATAAAATGATAAAGGAGTCAGGCTGTTTTGTTGTAAATCTTGTTGATGCAAGTTATCAGAAGGAGTTTGATTATCTCGGGAAGAACAGCAAACGAGATGGCGATAAGCTTGAGGCAATGAATGTAAAGCTTGAAAACGGCAAAATTGTAAATGCACCTATAATGTCAGATTGTCCTGCAAGCATTGAGTGTACTGTCGTGGATTCAATAATGACAGGTTCTCATGAAATGTTCATTGGAAAAGTGGAATATGTTCATGCTGATAAGTCAATGGTTGATAATGATGCAAATATAGATTTTTCGAAAATTAATTTTCTAAAATAGTTTGGAGAAGTGCAAATGTCAAAAAGTCAAGAGGCAATAGATTTTTTTAAGCAGGGATACAACTGTTCACAGTCTGTTTTTCTTGCGTTTTGCGATAAAACAGGATTTGAACCTGAAACTGCTTTAAAAATTTCATCTTCATTCGGGGGCGGAATGGGCAGACTTCGTGAAGTGTGCGGTGCTGTCAGCGGAATGCTCATGGTGGCAGGAGTGCTTTATGGCTATTTTGATCCAAAGGATAATAAGGCTAAAGCTAAACATTATAAGCTTATTCAAGAGCTTGCGAATAAATTTAAAGAACAAAACGGCTCAATAATATGTCGTGAACTGCTGGGACTTGGTGCAGGAGCGGATAAACCTGTTCCTGAACTTAGAACAGACGAATATTACAAAAAGCGTCCGTGTGCCGAACTTGTTGGTTGTGCGGCAGAAATCATGGAGAAATATATAATTGAAAGGGAGAATGAAAATGAAAATTGCATTACCTGTTGAGGAAAAAACACTGGATACACCAGTATGTGTATCGTTTGGAAGAACACCACTTTTCGTGTTATTTAATACTGAGAATGGTGAGTTTGAATTTATTGATAATAGTACAGCTGCTGCAAGTCAGGGCGGCGCAGGAATAAAGGCAGCACAGCTGCTTGCTGACAAAGGTGCGGAAGCTGTAATTACAATCCGTTGTGGAGAAAATGCAGCAGAGGTATTGAACCCAGCAGAAATTGCGCTGTATAAAGCAGTTGATGGAACAGCCCATGATAACATTGAAAAGTTTAAGCTAGGAGAGTTATCGCCTTTGAACCAAATTCATAAAGGGCTTCATAATCATGGAGGCAAGCAGTAATGCAGATTGCTGTGCTGAGTGGCAAAGGTGGTACAGGCAAAACATTCATTTCTGTTAATCTTGCTTGCGTTACTGATAATTCGGTATATGTTGATTGTGATGTGGAAGAACCTAACGGGCATCTTTTCCTTAAGCCTGAAATTACAGAAAAGAAAGCTGTAGCAGTAAATGTTCCCATTTGGGATAAAAGCAAATGCACGTTTTGCCGGAAGTGTGTGGATTTCTGCCGATACAATGCACTTGCTTTGATAAAGGAAAAGTTTTATGTTTTCAATGAGGTCTGTCATTCATGCGGTGGCTGTATGGTTCTTTGTCCTCAAAAAGCAATTTGCGAAAACCCGAGAGATATAGGAGTTGTTGAAACAGGTAAATCAGATGATGTAACTGTTCTGACCGGCTGTCTTAACACGGGCGAGGTTTCTGGTGTGCCTGTAATAAAAGCACTGCTTGAAAAGCTTGACGGAAGTAGTAATACAATTATTGACTGTCCGCCTGGAAGTGCCTGTGTTGTTATGGAGAGCATAAAAAAAGCTGATTATTGCATTCTTGTTGCAGAGCCGACACTGTTTGGAGTTCATAATTTTCAGATGGTATATGAGCTTGTAAAGCAGTTTAAAAAGCCGTTTGGAGCAGTTTTGAACAAATGTATTGACGGTGAGAATCCTGCCGAAAGTTTCTGTATAGAAGATAATATTCCAATACTTGCAAAGTTCCCTTATAATGATGAACTGGCAAAGCTTAATTCAGATGGGAAAATTGCTGTTCGTGAGTGTGAAGCTTATGCTGAAAAATTCAGACAGCTTTTATCGGCAGTAAAGGAGGCGGTTTCGTGAAACAGCTTCTTGTTTTAAGCGGAAAAGGCGGAACAGGTAAAACCACAGTTTCGTCAGCTTTAATTGCACTAAGCGGAGCAAAAGCCTTTGCTGACTGTGATGTTGATGCACCTAATCTTCATTTTGTAACAGCGCAGGATATCAAACCGCAGACAAGTGATTATTACGGATTTCAGAAAGCCTATATAGATTCTGAAAAATGCATAAGATGCGGATTGTGCGCAGAAACCTGTCGATTTAACGCAATACATGATTTCACCGTGAATGTTTCAGAATGTGAGGGCTGTGCGGTATGCTCTGAAATTTGCCCTGTTAATGCGATAGAAATGAAAGATTTTTCTTCAGGCGAATTGATGTTATATAAAGATCAAGTAAGAACATTTTCAACCGCAAAGCTTAGAACTGGAAGCGGTGCGTCGGGTAAGCTTGTGACCGCGGTGAAAAAACAGCTTAAAGACAATTCGGACAATTCTGAATTTGCAATAATTGATGGTTCACCCGGAATCGGCTGTCCTGTCATTGCATCAATCAGCGGTGTTAGTATGGTTCTGATTGTTGCTGAGCCGACTGTTTCAGGAATTCATGACATGAAAAGAACTATTGAAACAGCAAAGAAGTTCGGCACAAAATGCGCTGTATGTATCAATAAATATGATGTTAATGAGAGTAAGTCCGACGAAATTGAGGAATACTGCAATTCAATAGACATTAAAGTTTTAGGCAGAATACCATACGATAAAACAGTTTCAATTTCTGTGAATAAATGCAAAAGCATAGCAGAATACCCTGAAAGTTCTGCCGCAAAGGCAATTGTACAAATATGGGATAAAATAAAAAAATATATTTTTAAGGAGAGTTTAATATGAAAATAGCAACAGCGAGCGAAGGGAAAATGGTAACAGAGCATTTTGGACATTGTGAGGGCTTCAACATTTTTGATACTGAGAACGGAAAGATTACAGCAAGCGAATTTGTTTCAAATCCAGGACACAGGCCAGGTTTTCTTCCGGTTTTCCTTGCTGATAAAGGCGTAAAGGTTATTATTTCAGGCGGTATGGGGCAAGGAGCAATTGATATATTTAACGAAAAAGGCATTGAGGTTATAACTGGTTCGTCAGGTGTTGCTGAAGATGAGGTTAATAGATATTTGCAGGGCAAACTTAAATCAACAGGCTCTGTTTGCCATAAGCATGAGCACCATGATGAGTGCGGAGAATAACCCCAAAAATAGATAGTCACTTTTTGTTAGAATAACTCTCAGCCCGTAGATACGCCAACTGCGGGCTTTATTGTTTCTAAATATACGTGAAACCCACCGTGGGTGGTGTTACAACTTTATTATAGCAGGACACACGAAGAAAACTACAAAATAAAACTTGAAAATGATTGTGTAAATAAGTTTGTAGGTTATCCATGTGAAGAATGGAAAAAGGCAATAGAAAGTAATCAAAAATCAAGTGTAATTTTAGAAAACTGTAAAATATTAAAGTTACCAAAGAACTTAATTAATAGTTATTTGCAAAGTTTGTAAAATTAACTTGCGATTTATCGGAGAGATTTTGAAATTAACCCTGCATTACACAACTAAATACTTTCAAGACAATTCTTAATACTGACGGCTCCTATACCTGCAACCATGCAAGAAGATACAAAGGACACATTTCTCTCCACCCTGCAAAAAAACATTGAAACCGTTCTGGAATCCGAAAAGGGCCAGCCGCTTACCGACATCGACAAGCGGCTGGCAGAACTGCAGGAGGAGCTTTTGAAGCGAACCGGTGCCCGAGCCGACTATGAGGACGTCGCCGAGGAGATTTACCGCCTGAGCGAGGAAAAGCAGAGACTTCAGCTGGAAAGCGCCGGGCGGGACGAATTGAAAAAACGCATCGCCGATATGGGCGACTTCCTAAAGGGACAGCCCACAGCAATTACCGAATATGACGAACCACTTGTCCGGCGGCTGATTGAAAAAGCTACCGTCTACGAGGACAAATTCACGGTGGAATTCAAGTCCGGCGTGACGGTGGATGTGGATGAATAAGCAAAAAAACGAACGAGGCACTCTGCGTAAATTTTGAACGCAGGGTGCCTTGCTTTATCTCGTGTTCAAGCTTGAGAACATATTAGAATTTGCTCAGTTACCTATATTCATTCGGAATAGGAATATTAAACCTCTCGCACAAAAGTCTTACATCATGAACATCATTCTCATCATGCTCATATCCCAGGTGAAATAAAACTTGATTCTCAGCATCTATACACTTTACCACTTTATCTCCTATTTTCCCGATACCATTAAACACTTCTGGAGGATAAGTTTCTCCTTCAAAAACAAGGTATCCCTGTTCGTCGAATTCAAATATATGAAGATCGATTATCCTGCCTTTAGCGTCCTTCCAAACCGTGTGATCTGTAGTGGTATACGCTTCTGTGATTTCAGAAAAGCCTTTTTCTTTTAATACTTCAATAAATTTATTGCTATTGCTTTTTTCCACAAATAAATCGATATCGTTGTGGAGCCTTGTTTCTTCTCCTAATAGAGCATCAACTCCCCAGCCACCATCTAACCAAATGGCAATCCCATTTTCTTCTGCGTATAAAATTATCTCAACTGCATCTTTTTTATTTACCATGTAACTCCTCCGTTCAAATTACAATTTATCGCCACACTAGAACATTTTTTTGTCGACATCCAATCTGACCACTCGCGACCCCTGACATCTAACCTGACCTCTCGCCAGACTATGACATCTAAATCGCTCTCTCGCACTCAAAAATGCCAGTCTTGACTTGTTTCCGCTTACCATAAATTATACAACATATTTCCTGGAATTTCAACATAAAATATAAAAAAGTCCAGTATTACTGGACTTTCACACACCCATCAATTTACTCTTGACATCAATACTACCGTCTCAACGTGGAACGATAGCATCAGATTGATGTCGGGTATGTGTTTTGCTAATTTTCCGTGCGAGGGAACAGGTCGATAGTGGTTTTTATGGGTCATTTCCGTGCGAGGGTATATATCCACAATATATTAAAAGTCCAATGCGTTCTTGGGAACAAGTCAATGGTAGGATTTAAATCCCACCGCCTCCGTTGGCAAATGCGGTAATACAAATGCCCTATGAACTTTTGTTTATATTTTCTTTCTTGACCCACCAACCGTGACCGTTACGATACCCATTACGCTCCATAAAAGGAGTAACGAGTTTAACATATGGTGTTTTGCATTCACATTGCATAATTGCGGCAACTTTTCTTACAAGCTCAACCTGCAACGCCCACCACGACTCGTATCGTGCTTTTGTTTCAGGTGTACAGTCATCTTCGTCAGCCTCATCCATCAACCAGCCCGCTTCATTCCAAGCACCCGCAAGCGATGTAGCTAAAGCTGACTCGGTATAGTCGGCACCAAGCATATCATGCCACTCTTCAGCGGATACTCCCGAAAGCGGCTCACTTCCCATTATCACAGCATCTTCGGGCAATTTAATAGAGTCTTCTTCATCCGTGGAATCGTTGTCAATATTTTTGTTTTCAATGTGTTTTTTGATGACCTTTTTTATTTTGTCCAGTGGAAACGGAGCATCTTCGGAAGAATGGTATTCAATGCTTTCTATTTGAGCAATTACTTCGTGGTTGTCTTTTCCGGTAGGAACAATAACATAATCGCCCGCTTTCAGAGTGTCGTCATCGGTCAGATAGCAATATGTTTTTCCGTAATCATCAAACTGAACATTGCAAAAGATGTAATCTGTCTGCTTGCGCAAAGGCTTTCCATATACTGACGAATCGAGGATTTCGCCCATTCCGTAAAAACGCATAAAATCAAATATGGATTCTGCAAAATCCGCGAAATCGTCAGGGAGACCGTTTTTGTCAAATGTACCGGTCAGGATTTGCTGTTCACCATACAGGTAATCAATTGTGATTTTGTAATCCTTCGTCTCCAGTGGATTTACGATGACATCGGGAGGATTCCCTTCGGTATGAACCATGAAATCATCAGCGTTGATATCATCTAAAAAAGATGTGATACCATCCTCAACATGATATTTCCGAGACACCTGACAGCCAGTGCCGATATTTTGAATATGTTCCAAGACCTCACTTTTTCTGTCTATCGTGATGTGTTCACTGTAGTCCCAAGTCGCATATTCCCATGTAGCGCCTTCGGGTTTGACTCCGGGCTTAATCTTCGTTAGACGATGATAGTCAATAACAATCTTTTCAATTCTGTCTGAATTTGACCTGCCATCAAAAACAAGTAATTCAGGCATATTGAGATTGAAACGGATTATATTGGAAATGTTATCCAGCTCTTCGGAACACCCAGCGCAAAGTGAACCTCGAAAATGATATGACGCATTCTCTGTATTCGTAAGTGTCATTTCCCATTCTCCAACATCAGTGACAAATGCCACATCGTATTCTTCGGAAAAGTAATCACCAACGATTTTCAAAATATAAGCAGCTTTTTCAGCTTCAATTTTGAAGTTCTTTGTGTTTGTTTTAATGTGCTTTGTTCCATCGCCGTAGGCATATGCAGAAAAGAATACTCTACCGTCTGCTGTAATGGAAAGATGCTGTTCAATTTCATCATCAGGCAACGGACAAGGACCAAAGCAGATATTGTTGGAAATGATCTGTATTTTACTTGCCATTCCTTCGAAAATGAAGGGGCTTGTATCATCGTCGGCTACGAGACGCTCCAGCCTGCCAAGAGCAGTAATAAACCACGATCTGTTCTCAAAGGAAAGTATATTCTCACCGGGACCAGCCCAGTGTGTGAAATACCGCCATTTTGAAAAAATACCTGAGCCAAGAAGCGCCACATCGGTAATATCATCTATTATTTTATCCAGCTCGCGATAATCGTTAAAAGCATGGCTATTAGAGTAGGCTTCTTCAAAGGCTTTGCCACAGTCCATTTTGAAGCCGAGCGAGGGGCACTCTTCAGCAAAAGTGGGGTCTTCAATTTCACGCGACACAGTTTTTGTGTTCCGGAACTTGTCAAACCATTTCACCGCAAACGCATGAATATCCTGATTTGTATGCATAACTTCACCTCCCCGTTTATGCCATGTTTTATACTACATTTAATCCAAAGTGCTCTTCTACAATTCTGTTGAGCTGCGCAGCGATTTCAACAAATTGCAAATTCAAGTCCAGCGTTTTCACACTTATTTTATTACCGCTCATCTGATAAGCATTGTCTGGCTGGATTGTTTCGTCGGTTTTGGCGTACAGAAGCATTCCCGATACTTTATGTGGTTTCTCTCCAAATTCTGAGTCTTTATTTTTCACATAGGTGAATATCTGGTACAGATTGCTGGAATGAAGGGTATGCACGTCAAATTGAACCTGTGTCGTATGTGTATAGTATTTTGCGTCGATAATCAGCACTTCGTTTCCCCTGGAAAGAGTAATATCGCTTTGCATTATTGGAAGCATTGTACCGATGCCATCGTCCAATGCCCATGGTATCTGCGATGCGCTTACATTCAATGCTGGAAATTCCTTGCTGTAGTATTCCAAGATAAATTTCTCATAAAGACGGCACATCCGCTGCTCATCGACAAACGATGCGAGCTTATATTCTCCTTGTTCCGTTGTCTGAAGCATTCCTTGCAGAATAAGCTGGCAAATACTGATGAGCATACGGTAGGTCTGGTTGTTTCTTTGAAACCGGATTGTTGCCCATTTTATAGATGATGGCTCCAATGTGTCCACGTTTGAAAAAAACAGCATTTCTTTCTTAAGAGCATCCTTGTGTTCGCTATCAACCTTTGAAAGACGAAGCAGGATCATCACGGTCGTTTTTAGAATTTGATTTAACAGGTTATTTTCTGATAGGTCGTCGTACTCGCAGGACAAAACCTGCTGGCGAGCAATCTTGTTTTTGATAGTGCCCGAAATATCAATTTTGCCACGCATAACTGCCATGTTTTCTGTCTTATTAAGATACTCACGATATAAACCCTGCTTCAATTGCTGCCCGATGCCTTTGGCGAGAATCGCAGCAAAGAGATTGTGCATATTCTCAAATTCCTCAGTCGCCACATCCTCAAAATTCGACTGATTCAGAGTGGTGAATGCATAGGAAAGCATATAGTATATATTCTTGATAAAGATACTCTTATCCTTAATCATTGAAACACACCACGCAGAATGTTTTCCCAGCGCTGCAATTTACCACTGTCATCGAACCAGTATTCACTCAGCATGGGTAAAATGTCATAGTCAATAATGGAGTGCATCCATTCGTCAGTGCAGATGGCCTGCCCACAAAAATAGCTATGTCCAATACAGAATCCTTTACCGAGGGATTTGTCAAGCGTGATTTCCTTGTTAAGCTCCTTTACACGTTCGATAAGAGTGTTAAATGTTTCATTATTCAAACCATTTTGGTATTTTACAAAGCCTTCGGAGTCAAAGCCCGGTTCGATTTCAAAGAAGCTGAAACGACGGCGGAGGGCATAATCAATCATAGCAAGACTTCGGTCAGCTGTATTCATCATGCCGATAATATAAAGGTTCTTTGGCACAGCAAACGACAAACCGTTATATGCAAGTGTGGCTTTCGTGCCACGATAATCGCATTCAATCAACATAAGCAATTCGCCGAAGATTTTACTCATGTTGCCACGATTAATTTCGTCTATGATAAAGAAGAAGTCCTTGTCCGGCTGGTTTGCAGCCTTCTGACAGAAACGATAGAAGATGCCATATTTTAGCTCGAATCCGTCATTCACAGGCTTATAGCCCATCATAAAATCTTCGTAAGAGTAATTCTGATGGAACTGGACGAATTCAATGCGGTTTTCGTCCTTTTCTCCAATCATCGAGTATGCGAGGCGCTTTGCTGCGAAAGTTTTCCCGACACCGGGTGCCCCCTGCAGAATAATGTTCTTTTTGTTTTTCAGGACTGAAAGCAGCATATCATAGCGGCTCTCTGTCATGTAAACCTCATTAAGGAAGTCCGCCTTGTCATACTTTTCTGATTTTTCTTCTTGAACAAGTGGATTTTCATCCCGAATCATATCGACGATAAAATCATACTCGCCCTTTGTCAGCTTAAACAAGCTGCCTTGCGGATTGCTGAAATACTCCATTCTCTCCAGCTCAGAGCAGCTTTTCAGCGTTTGATAATCAATCGGCGAGGAAAGCCCCTCGATTTTTTCAAAATAGATTTTCTCACCATCTTGTTCCGCACTAACTTTGCCAATCGCCACAATTTGTTTAACCGGGTTCGATTCATAGCCAATTATCATGTCTCCGGCTTTTGCATCCAAGAAATTTTGGAAAATGCGACGTTTGTTGCCATTGTCATTATAGAGTGTATACGACTGTACTTCACCGACAGCAATTTCCGAAAAACTCCATATTTTCGGATTTGCATTAAGCCACCAATAGCCATGTTCCTCTTCACCTGGAGCTGCAGCAACGTACAATTCCACTTGGCTTAGGTCAACCTTATCGAGGGCAGCAGATAATTCGTCTCGTAGTTTCCATATATAGCTACCAGATTCATCTTTACCAGCATTTCGTCCAACATACAGAATCGGCCACCAGCGAGAGTTTTCTTCATCTCTATCCATTACAGGACAGCCGGTTTTTTCTGCAATACGACGTGCCAAAGCAGAAGAACCGCTATTATAGAAGTTCTTCGTTTCACCGTATTTTATAGAGAGCTGGGTACATGTAGCCTGCCCGCCGTAGTCCTTCATACGCTTCATGATTTCAAGGCTCCCGGTTGTAAACACATCGGGGTCATTAAGTAGTTCTACCCACTCATCGACAGAAATGTTTGGCGTGTAATCTGTTGGAAACCAGTCGTCAGTGGCTACGGATTCTTTCTGGGAAAAGTAGCGACTGATGTAAAAGCCGATATCAATTGTAAGTGTTCTGTATTCCGGGTCTGGATAGCAATCCCCCGTTAGCTGGGATTTAAGCAGACTTACAAGTTCTTCATCTTTTTTGATTTCCACACATAGCTCATCATAGAAATTATAGAAATTGCGCAAATTGTCCGCATATGCGCCTTTCTTGAATCGATAATCGCTGCCGAGTTCATCTGCAACAGTTTTTATCTCGCCATATTTATAAATATAGTATTTGTCGGGATAACGCAGCCATAAGTAGGTGCTGACGGCATTTTCATACTGATAATGCTGTCCTGCGCCGTTGCCATACTTTTCGAGCAGAATGGATGACTGGTCTTTAAAATCTGTAATTCTGGTAACGACATCCTTGCTTTCATCAAACAAAGCAAGGAACATCGCCCGTACTTCTTCAGGAGCCGTTTCCGCAAATTTCTCAATCATTCGCGCAGGAAAGTTATTCATGGACGCAAGCAAATTATATGTTTTTGAAAGGGAAAGAGTCAGCATGGCGGCAAAATCCGCTGCATTCACATCCCAATTGTCCTGAAAGAATTTTACTGCTTCCCACTTGTATTTCTCGTTTCCCCATTGGTTAGAAACGAAATTCTGCTTGTATTTTACAAGAGCGTCCTGCAAACGGAATTTCTCAAACATGATACCCCTCCTTAGGCTTTACGCAGGCTTGCGTATATTTCATCAGTAAAGATGCCTAGTACCTGCCGCTTTATTTCTTCGTTGCTTAAAAGCATCGAGAAAAAGTCCTGATTCTGCGAAAGCCCCTCGATAAGGGCATCGTCGATGTCGTCAAAATAGGAAAACTCAAAATCTTTGACGGTGTTGTTTCTGGCGCTGGTTTTCAGTTTATCTGATTTTAGCAGTATGTCCCGGATTTGCAGCATTGCTTTTACCGCAACATCATTGTCATAGGTTTTTCCTGTTCGACTATTGATTTCCGCGATAATCTGGGAGAGTTTTTCTTCCTTTGCTTCGGTCAAGCCAAAGCTATCGGCCGTCGGCAGCTTCATAACCGGTTGCGCTACAAGCTCAGATTTTTTATGCTCCTCGTCCTTTTTCTGAACGAAATTGGTTGCCTTGATTTTTCCATCGAGGTTATAACCGCCACCCGGATGCTTGATGTTGATGTAAGAAAGCAAGTAAGTAATGAAATTGTACTTTTTGTGCAGGTCTACATCCTCAAAACAAGAAACTTGGAGCAGAAATTCATAAAACCGAACGAAGTGGCGCATGAGAGCTACGATCTCCTGCTGCTTGGTGACATCGTAATTTTCAATCAGATTTTTCGCCTTTTTGAAATAGAAGGTCAGTTTCTGTTTGTCCTTCGCGGTGATATTTTCGCTGTAGAGCAGGTCGTTGGCCTTCTCAATATCATCCGGGTCAAGAACGGTATAGGAGTCGATATTAGCTTCAAGATCATAAATTGCCGTGGGTGTCACCGAATTTGACAGCAACGTCGTCGTGTAATATGGTGCAAAGGCAGCGGTAATATCCGCATAATCGTTTACGAAGTCCAACACGAATGTATGCTTCTCAAATGGCGGGAAGATGCGGTTCAAGCGTGACAGCGTCTGCACGGCTGTAACACCTTTTAGCTTTTTCATAACATACATGGCGCACAGCTTCGGCTGGTCGAATCCAGTCTGATATTTGTTTGCCACAAGCAGGACTTGATAATCGTCCTTGTCAAATTCTTTCGTGAGCTGATCTTCAGAAAAACCGTTCATGGAGGGTTCTGTGTATTCGGTTGTATCATCGTTCGGCAGCTTTACCTTGCCAGAGAAAGCCACCAAAGCGCGAATATCCTTGTAGCCCTTCTTCGTGATATAGTCCTCGAAAGCCTGACGGTATTTGACAGCGCCCTGCCGGGAAGCTGTAATTACCATCGCTTTTGCCATACCACCAAGCTCCGTCATAACGGAAGTGCGGAAATGCTCCACAATGACTTCAATGCGCTGTGAGATGTTCGTTTCATGCAGTTCCACAAATCGGGCAATCTGCCGTTTGGCGTCAGAAGTCTTGCAGCGGGGGTCATCCTCAATTTCTTTATTTATCTGATAAAAGGTATCATAAGTCGTATAGTTCTGCAGCACATCCAGAATAAAGCCTTCTTCAATGGCCTGCTTCATGGAGTAGACATGGAATGCTTCGCGCTGTCCCTTGGTATTCAACATCCCAAAAAGTTGAAGCGTGGTCGGCTTCGGTGTTGCAGTAAACGCAAACATCGACACATTTGCTTGCTTTCCGTTGCGGGCAATCTCGTCTGCAATTATGTCCTGCACATCGTTATAATCCTGCTCACCGACACCCAAAGACTGTGTGACAGCCGCCATGTCTTTTCCGGCAGTGGAGGAATGCGCCTCGTCGATAATGACTGCGAAGCGTTTTGCTTTCAACCCCGCGACGCTGTCCACGATATATGGAAATTTCTGAATTGTAGTTGCGATGATTTTTGTGTTGCCTTTGAGAGCGATTGCAAGATCGGCTGAATTGCACTTATCGTCCATCACACGGATAAGGCCTGTCTTGTGCTCCATACCCATAATGGCCTTTTGAAGCTGACGGTCGACAACCACGCGGTCAGTAATGATGACCACATTATCAAAAATGATTTTATCATCGGCGTCATGCAATGACGTGAGCCGGTGCGCCAACCAAGCGATAGAATTCGTTTTGCCGGAGCCTGCGCTGTGCTGAATCAGATAATTCTGCGCGGTTTTATTTTCGCGTACATCGCCCAATAGCTTACGAATGACGTCTAATTGGTGGTAACGCGGAAAAATGATACTTTCAGACTTTTTGATTTTGCCGGTAAACTCGTCCTCTTTTTCTTTTGTCTCTACAAATATGAACTTACTGATGAGGTTGAGTAAGGTATCCTTTGTGAGAATATCCTCCCACATATAGGACACGCTGTACTTGTCCTTGAAAGTGGGATTGCCCGCTCCGGCGTTGACGCCTTTTCCGTTGCCGATATTGAACGGCAGGAAGAAGGTAGAGTCGCCGGATAATTTTGTGGTCATATAGACCTCTTCCAGATCCATCGCAAAGTTGACGAGGCATCCCGCCTTAAACAAGAACAGACGCGTCTTCGGATTGCGTTCACAGCGAAACTGATAAATGGCATCCTGATAGGACTGCCCGGCAGCATTGCACTTGAGTTCAAATGAAATGATGGCAAGGCCATTTAAGAAGATAACCAAATCGACACGTTCTTTGTCGCTTGCCCAGACCTCCTCCATAACAGAGAAGATGTTCTTTTCGTAGTTCGCGAGAAGTTCTTTATTAAAAGTGGTAGCCGGTTTGGTATACATTAGTTCCAGCTTCATGCTGGAAATTTCAATCCCATGTTTCAGGATATCCAGCAGGCTGCCACGCGCCTTTGTCGTCTCAGCGTTAATGAAACTGACAACGGTCTCTTCCAAGTCATCTTTATAGATTTTGCGCAGTGCCGCCATTGTTGCGCCCTGTGTATCGTTCAGAAATTTGAACAGCAGCTCACGGTCTATGGAAAACAGGCGGTCGAAACTGGTAGCCTTGCGGATGACATATCCGTTGTCTTTTTCCAAACGTTCCATTATAAACTTCTGATATTCTTTTTCTGAAAGAATGTTATTCATGCGTCACGACCTCCTTTCTGCCTTGCTGTAGTTTTAGCTGGAGTATTTTTCAAATCTGAGCTATCTTTTGAATAATACTCTCTGCCATCATCAGACCAGATAATTCTGTTGTAGCGATTATCTGTAGATACATAAATTTCAAACCACTTTCTGTGTCTATAACGGTCTGATTCTATAGTGAATATTACTGCGCCAGATGCTTTGACCCATTGTTTTACCGTAT
This sequence comes from Bacillota bacterium, assembly GCA_023439835.1. GTDB lineage: Bacteria > Bacillota > Clostridia > Oscillospirales > Ruminococcaceae > SZUA-444. Next base: position 14,976 of record JAEXUW010000021.1, read on the forward strand.
TATAGTCTGTTGGGTCAATATGGTAGTCAATTCCTTGTTGATTATAAAAAGCATCTGTTGCTGCAGCAAGACTACAAAATTCATCCTTTGACTTATCAGCTTTCAAAAACTCGGTACCAGAGACATATAACGCAACGCCAATCCCTAATTCACAATCAGCAAATTCAACTTTCATGCGGTGACCTCCTTTTTACCCGTGACATACTCATAGATGAGAGATTTCTTGTATTCATCTAAAGTGGCGAGCTGCGCCTGTTTATCGGCAATCACCGCATTGGTTTTATCAATCATGCTGTCGATATATTCGACAATCTCCTGTTGTTCCTGCAGGGAAGGAACTGGATAAAGCAATTCGGATAACTTATTCCAGCGCAAGTCACAAGAACGGACACGAATGCCGGTAGCCATTGCGACGAAAACATCACCGTATGCCATGCTGCGAAGATAATACATGATGTAGCGTTTATTTTGCTTTGTGTCCAGCACATTCAAAACAGGTGAGGCTTTACCGCGAGAATCGGATATACCGATTGCCCCGGCGAAACCATCCATACCATGCACCACCAAATCGCCAACATCGATACCCTGGTAACCAATCTCCTTATCTGCCATTGTAAAGCCATCTTCACGGCGATTTGTGCGGAGCGTGACCTCACCATCTCTGAAACAGGTGACCACGCCATCGTCTTCTCTTATAGGTTTTTGGACATAGGTAAGTATGTATTTTCCACGGATGCAATTCCACGATGAAGGCATTGCTCCAATCCATTTCACGCCACTGTCTTTCATTGTAGCACCCGGATTCAAACCCTTTGTAACCGCTTCGGTAATGACCGACCGTTTGTATTGTTCCAAGGTGTCAATCTGTGATTGGATATCGGCGGTAAGACTGTCGATTTCGGAACATTTGGTGTCGAGGATGTCAGCAATAATTCGTTGTTCTTGTGCTGTTGCTACTGGAATAACTAAATTGCCGAACTTGTCCATCGGTATTCGCATACGAATCGTGTTTAACTTACCGTTGCCAGACTCTTTTATAAGAATACCGTTACCGAGACCAAATAAACTTTTTTGAAAAACTGTAGTCTGAAAAACATAGTTGAAATAGCGTACGTCGTCTTCATTGCTATACGGTCTGAGCATATAATAAACGGGACTTACACATCCGAAATAACGTGACAATCCCACCGAACCAGAAAGAATGTTCATGCTGTTCATTACTATATCACCAGGATATGCCAACCTATATGCACTCACATCTTCTTTTGGCTTGTTACCGCCACCTTCCTTTTCGTCATAAGGAATAACACCCTGCTTTGCGGTAAGAGACAAGATATCAGATGTCCTTATAGGATTGTTTTTCTCTATACGCTCATTTAGGGTATATTTAATTTTTTTTAGTTTCCAGTTTGATGGAATTTTTCTGAGCCATTGTATCCCACTGTCTTTCATCTCTCTCATAACATCACCGCCTTAATCAAATAACTTTGCTACGCGCTCATTGACCGATTGTTCAAGCGTAGTAAAGCGTTCTTCCAGTTCTTCGCTGGGGGTAGGCTGCTGATATTTATAAAAATAGCGGGTAAACGGGATCTCCGCGCCGGTCTTGATAACCGGCTTTTTCTTGCTCAAATCTTCCTCAAAGAATGCTTTTGCATCGGGGATATGTGGCAGGACTTCTCTCGCCATATAGGTGTCAATGTCTTCCTGGTATTTAACGATTTCAGTATCCTTCGATTCTTTGTCATAGATGATTTCACCCTTCTTATCACGCTGAATTTCAGCGTTCTTATCCATGACGGAAAGACCATCCGCAATTCTCTCAATCAACTTTTTGTCTGTGGTAGTGGAAGAAAGCGCTTTTGTCAGTACAGGCAGAAACGCAGCCGGGGAGAGGTAGACTTTCTCAGAAACAGCGGCATCCAGTGCCGCGACGACGCCATCAAACACAGGCTTGTTGTTCTGATAATCCTCCAGCTTTTTTACATCCTTGCCGGACAGCTCTTCTTCGGAATTTTCCAGTTCGCTGACTTTGCCCTCGTCATATAAAGAACTGAGCGCGCCTTTGGAAAGCATCTGTTGGATGCGTTCTTTCGTTATGGCGTAGCTGCGCTGCAGCGGCTGCATCACTGTATATTCACGGTAGATGAATTCTTCATTATCATAAATTTTGCACAACTCATTTTCTTTAAAATCCGCATACAGTCGAGTAATAACAGAACGGTCTTCCGGGGAAATTTCGTTTCTCTTATTGCCGAGTGCCTTACGAAGCTTATGATAAATGCTGGAAGCGTCAATAAGTTGAATATTTCCCTTGCGCTCGGCACGTTTGTTTTTCGACAGTACCCAAATATATGTAGCGATACCGGTATTGTAAAAGAGGTCGGTTGGCAACGCAATAATCGCTTCAATCAAGTCACTTTGCAGCAGCCAGCGGCGAATCTGGCTTTCGCCGGATGCAGTACCACCAGAAAACAGAGGACTGCCATTTTGAATGATGGCTGCACGTCCGTTATGCTTGTCCATTTTATCGATTGCAGATTGCAAAAACAGCATCTGCATATCACCGGTACCAGGAAGCCCAGCGCCCCAGCGCCCGTCAAATCCCTTTTTATATTCTTCGTTTACAGCATTCTCAACGCCCTCGGCAGCGTCCTTGCCGCCCCATGCCGTACCGAACGGCGGATTTTCGAGCACGAAGCGCATCTCCGTACCCTTAAAGCGATCATCTATCATGGTGTCCTGATAACAGATGTTCTCGGAGTTCTGCCCTTTGATGAGCATCTCGGCAAGACACATGGCATAGGATTCAGGGTTGATTTCCTGCCCAAAAAGCCGGACGTCTGCGGAGGGGTTATAACGCTTGATGAAATTGTAGCCGGTGGAAAGCATACCGCCTGTGCCACAGGCTTGGTCGAGTATCGTAATAACCTTGCCATCATCAAATATGTCGTCGCAGCCCTCTGCCAGCAGAATATTAACCATCGTTTTGATGATATCTCTGCCAGTGTAGTGGTCACCAGCCTCGGCATTTTCAGAGAACTTACGGATAAGCTCTTCGAAAATATATCCCATTTTCACGTTGTCAATGGTACGCGGATCTAGGTCAAGCTCCGAAAACGCCTTGACGACACTGAGCAGACGATTGTTCTTATCCATCTTGTCGATTTGCTTATAGAAATCAAGACCCTTTTCCGCAGAGAGCAGGATTTCCTGTACGTTGGGAGAAAAGCCTTGAATATAGCTTTTAAAGTTGGCTGCGATGTGATCTGCATCATTTACCAACTCTGCAAGGTCGTACCCGCTGGTATTGTAAAACTGAAAGCCGGAAATGCGATACATTGCCTTTGCCGGATAGGTCGGGTCAGCGTTAAATTTATCGACGACCGCTTTTTTTGTATGCGCAAGGGCGCACTCAAAACGGCGGATGATAGTCATCGGAATGATGACATCCTTATATTTGTCACTCTGGTACGGACCACGCAGTTTGTTTGCGATAGACCAGATAAAGTTTACTTCTGTGGAAACATCAATGGGGCTGTCGTCCCACATTGCATCTATTGCTTGTTTATCAACCATAATAGTTCCTCCGTTCAGGCGCGTGCCTGTTTAATTTTGTATTAACGGCTGTCCCATAAGAAGGACTTACGCCTCTATGCCCATCATCATATTGTAATGCTGTTCCTGATGCAGCGATTTAAAGATGAGCTTGAACACCGATTTATACTGCTCGGCATCGACACAATCCTCAACATAATTCAAGCCATCACTGATGCCCTGCGGATTGTTGATATATGTCAGCATTGCCGAAGCAAGCTGATATTTCTCGTAGTCCGGCTTACCACCTTCTACGGGCGTTACGAATTTATCTTTATTATCATCCAGAACGAGCTTGCGGATGTTCGTCCCTTCATAACCGCAAAGCTGCAGGAAGTAGTATTCAAGAATACGACGGATTACATTGAGCAAAGGTATGGTAGATTTCAGTGCTCGGAATTCGTCCCACAGCGCCGCGTAGGAATTTTGAACCGGGTTATAGTTTTCTCTTTCAGTCGGACTGCTTTCGCTCTCGCGGTCACAAAGCTTGACCGTAGATACATTATCAGTTTTATGTATCATATAAAACGAAACGCTCTTGTAACGGCCGACCTGACGATATGTAATTTCTCTATGGAAGTACACATTGTGCGTGAGGATAAATATCTGTTTGATGTAGTCGCCCTGAACGGTTTGTCCGCGATAATCGGTATTGTTATAGCAGACCTCGACCATTTCACGAATGATGGCACTGACAATAAACAGAGTATTGCTGTCCATACTGGAAACCGGGTCATCAATAACCACAATTTTGTCTTTTACTTCATCGCTGCTGTGACTGCCGCGAACAAGATTATAGAAATATAGAAAAGCTATAAAATTGCGCTCGCCCTCACTCAGCTTTACTGCGATACTTCCATCTTCACGGATAACCTCATAAACATTCGGAGTATCTTTCTTTTCACGAAGGCTGAAGCCTTGGAAGCCGGAATCTTTCAGAAGAGCATTTATGCTGGCAATGGCGGCTTGCGTATTCACCACCTGCTTGTTAAGTTCTGCAATCTCTCCTGTCGCTGCATTGAAAGCACGGCGGGCAGCGGTTGCTTTGGATGTCAGTTCATCGGCTTCTTTTTGTAACTTAACCTGTTCTGCCTTATATTTTGCTACATCCGCACTCAGCATAAAAGCAAGAAGCTCCCACACTTGATTTACTGAGGATGTCTTTTTTGCCTTTTTGTCGTTCACGACATCGTTGTTTGCATTTATTTGACGATTGATTTCGTCAATAAGCGTACCAATTTCGATAAGCAGCGAATCCGTATCCTCGAGAGCCACAACAGACGTAGGTTCTTTCACCTTTCCGGCGATGCGTTGCTTGTTGATTTCGATGCTGCTTTTCAACAGTGCTATTTTGTCTTTGTATTCCGTCACGTCAACGGTTGCAAGCACATCCTGTAAATTTGCTTGCAGCGTGTCTAAAATGGCATCTGTTTCACGGGTGTAAGTAGCTTGAAAATCCGAAATATCGTTAATGTCCTGCTGATATTGAGCATCAAAGCAAGCGGCAATTTCTTCATCGAAGCCATCTGGCAGCTTCTGCTGGCAGAAAGGACACTTTCCATCAGCTCCTGCAACGTAGTGGTCATGACCTTGCCGTACCCAGTCAGTGGCATGGAGTGCTTTCATAAATTTAGTGAATGATGATTCGCTGCTGCTGACGATAGCCTTGTCCATAAGGTCTTTTCCGGGTAACTTTCCATATGTAGTGGAACTGCCTGCTCTGGAGAAAAGCTTATATACTCTTGCAGAGGTATCAAATGCAATATCATACATCTTCTTTAGAGCGGTTAAATCGTGCTCCGCCGGGGTTGGAACGGCTAAAACGGCATCAGCAAACAAATTTATTCGTTTTTTACCCTTCATGGCCTCATCAAAAGTTTCTCTTACAGTCTTTGTTTTGCTCCAGCAAGCATTTTGTAAAGAACTTAATGATGTGGCCATCTCATCCCGCTTGCCGCCTGCCGCAGTAGTCAGTGTGCGATACTGCTCATCAAACGAGGCTCTGTCAGCGGTTTTCTGCTCAACTTGCTTTTGAATCTCTATATTCGTATCACATACGGTAAACACACCTGCGAGATTCCCGTAATTTTGCAGATTGCTATTAATGAAGTCTTGGTCATAAACCAAGATATCGTAGTCTGCGGCGGATTTTCCATCCTGCCAATCCAAGGTGGTATCAGAGCCGATAGCCTGCGCTATTGTTGATTTTCCGGCACCGTTTCTCCCATAGAAAAAATTGATAAAGGTTGGCTCAACCACGTCTCCGTTGAAGGTGGGGGTATTGAGCGTTATTTTTTTGATTGCGGATGGCATTTTGGGGGTCATAATTTTTCTCCTTCCACCGAGATTGGTCGGTATTTACGTAATATGATTTATTGCCTGTTAATCTTTGATTTTTCCTTTTCGTACCCATTCATCAACTTCGGAAATTTTGAACTTGTATCTCTTTCCAGCTTTGTTGATGGGGAGTTTTCCCTCCCGCATCCATGTGCGGACGGTGTCCTTGCTCACGCTGAGATATTCAGCAATATCCTCAAGGTTTACCCATTTTTCAGGAACACTGTTTTCCTTCTCGCTACTCATATTGAACCTCCATAATGTGTATATCGCGTTTCCGTACGGCTATTTATCTTAAAGGAGTGCGTCTATGCCTGCATTACGCAGTTTTTCGATAATATTTATCCGCTTAATTGTCCAATGCGTACTGTCGAATTCGTTGAACGCCGAAGCACAGTCAATAGAAATTTCAAAAGCAAGTTCATTCAATCGGCTCTGGGGTATTGCATACAGCAGATGAAAAGACACCCTAATACCGTTGTCCTGAATGCTAATATCATTAACAAATCCAAGGTATGCTTCTTGATTCCCACCCGCACAACAATACTGGTGGTTTTTGCCTGCGAATATAGCTGGGAAAGTTTTTATTGCTGCAATGGCATCCATATCGAGCTTTGCATACAAGGCTTTCAATTCTGGCGTTATACTTTCAGTTAATGCACACTTCTTCGGTACAATGAAATATCCTCCAGTAAATGTTTCATCACCAATAACGAACAGATTATAATAATCCTCATTTATAGTCCGTCTTGTTGGTAGTGTTACACCGTTTGCCTGGACAACAGGAATATAAACGCTTTTCATGTTTACCACATTTGCTTGGGCAATCAGTGTGTTTCCATCGCCAGGTAGAGTTATATTTGTCGATGCGCCGCTTGACGGAAGGATGGCCGATGAGATCGGCTGAAGTTTTTCACTCATCTTTTTGCCCTCCGTTTTTAATATTTACTGTATCTACGTGATTATAGAAACTGTTGTTATTGCCGGATACGTTGAAATTGAAGAATGTCGGATTGTTGTTTATAACCTGCTGCGTCAAGTTGGATGCGGCAGGTCCTTTTTCTGTCGATTGCTCCTCGCTACGAGGTTCATCACTTGTTAGAGGCTCGTCCACTAAGGGGTCATCAACAATTTCGTCATCTGCATTTTCTTCAAAAGGCTCATGATAGGTTAACGTGATATTCCTTGTTATGAGTTTTGCAAGGTTGCCCTTATATTCACGCTTGCCACCACCGGTTGACGGACACCATAAATCGATGGTTTCCTTGCCAAAAGCGTTCTTTTCCGAACGGGTTACTGCGAAATGCCAAACGCCTAATAAAAATGATTGTAAGCAAACACCTGTTGCTTTGAGAAGGTCGGATTTTGTTATAGTATTTCCGCTTTCCAAAGCAAAGAAAGGTTGATTATCCCCGATGGAATCATCGACTTCAATCAAGGCTAAGAGTTCTTTAACAAAGCGCTCATCTTTTCTCATACTGCCTGTGTCAACGAGCAAGTCTATAACCTTGCACATTTCAGCTAACACGGAAGGATAATTTTCTTTGATTCGCGCATTGAATGCAGTCAGTGCTGCATCATCACCAAAAGGGTAAATTGAGCCACCTTCATTCTTACATGTCTTGTATTCTGAAGTATTGCCGCTGACAGTGCTGTCGGCGTATACAAATATGCTCTTCCAATCAGGAACTATCACCTTGGATAAGGCAAACAGAGCTATGGTTTCAGAATATGGCTCCGGATTCCCTGTATAGTATTCATTTGCTCCACACAAGGGCTTTCTTGCGCGCAAAAATAATGTGAAGAAAGTGCCGCCGCAAAGGCGCTGTTTTACTGTGTTTGTCATAGCTTTTCACCATATTTTTCAAAAACCAACTCGGCGAACTCCAGCCAACTAAACGAAGTATGGCTGGCGAACTCGGCGAACTATTTCATGTCCTTGTGAGGAATCGCAGGGGCATTTTTTGTTGCTCTTGTATGGCGGCTAAGAGAGAAAAACCAATTTTGTAATTCACTCTAAACACCGCTAAACCATTATATCGCATATTAACCCGAAAAACAATGGAATAAGTGTAAATTTTCACTAATTCTAAGAGATTTCCCCCCTGCGATTGCTCACGCAATTCAAATCACAGGAGGAAATCTTATGAAAAACCAAGCAAACCAGAACCCAGACCGCGAGTACAAGGTCTATATCCCCAGCACCCACCAATTCATCCCGGTGACGAAGGAGTTCTACTATGAATACTACCGTCCCATCTGGCGCACACAGAAGCAAGCACAGAAACTTGGTCAGTGTATGTGTCCGAAAAGCAAGCTGTGGCGCTGCGATGGCTGCTGCCTCGACTGCCCGTATCACTCTTCTGGCAATGTATGGTCGCTTGAGTATGAGCAGGAGCTCATGGGGGACATGCGTGAAGACCCTAGTGCTGATATCGAATCCATCGTGACCGACAAAATCATACTGCAGCAGCTTTTCAAGCGTCTGGACGAGCTCTTTCCGGAAGCCCGACGTATCGGAGAGCTTCGCATGGAGGGTATCTCGGAGCGTGACATTGCAGACATTCTTGGAATACCCCGCAGCACCTTCAGGTCTCGTCTTGAAAAGGTTGAAGCCCTGCTCCGCGAGGAGTATGGCGACATCCTGTAATTAGTCATAATCTCCGGCTGCCCTAATACGGTGGTCGGAGATTTTTTCAAAAAGTTTTTCGTATTTTCGTCCAAACAGGCTTTTTCGTTCCAGTGAGTTGTGAAAGCGATACACAACTGGCTTTCAGAACGGAGGTGAAACGAATGTATCAGGCCCAAACAAAATCCCAGAGCTGCACTGCGGACGAGGAACTCGTCGATGTTCTCACCGCAATCAGCGTCGTGTCCATGCGACTGGCAAAAAAACTGACCTTGCTGTCCACACAGAGTCAATCTATGAAAGGAGGAAAAACAGATGAGCAAAATGAGCGAGATAGCCGCAACCATCGAGGACCTGCGCAATGCCGCTGCCACTATTAACGATGTCGCCAATTGGCTGGCAGAGCAATTCAGCAGCAATGAGCCTATACCTGAAAAGGCAACATTCCTTGAACCTGTACTTACACTGGAAGCGGTCAGAGCTGTCCTTGCAGACAAGTCTCGTGCGGGCTTCACCGCTCAGATTCGCTCTCTGCTCCAGAAGTACGGTGCAAGTAAGCTGTCTGAGATAGACCCCACCCGGTACGGGGGGTTGCTTGCCGATGTGGAGGGATTGAACAATGCCACCTAAAGGACATGCCCTTCTATCCGCATCATCGTCGGAGCGCTGGCTTCGATGCCCACCCAGTGCACGACTTTGTGAGAGTTACGAGGACAAAGGCAGCGATTACGCCGCCGAAGGCACCGACGCCCATACGCTCTGTGAGTATAAGCTTCGACAGGTGCTGGGTATGGAGGCCGAAGACCCAACTGAAAACCTCACCTGGTTCAATGAGGAAATGGCCGACTGCGCCACCGGCTATGCCACCTATGTTCTCGAACAGGTGGAGGCTGCTAAGCAAACCTGCGCCGATCCTGTTGTCATGATCGAGCAGCGTGTAGACTTCTCCCGCTGGGTAGCATCCGGCTTCGGTACCGCAGATTGCCTTATCATTGCAGACGGCACCCTTAAAATCATCGACTATAAGCACGGTCGTGGAATCATGGTCGATTCAACCGAAAACCCTCAAATGCAGTGTTACGCCCTCGGTGCTCTGGAACTGTTCGACGGAATCTACGACATTGATACCGTTCGCATGACCATTTATCAGCCACGCCGCGATAACATCAGCACATACGAGCTCTCGAAAGATGAACTTTACCACTGGGCAGACGAGGTACTAAAACCTACAGCCGACCTTGCTTTCACTGGTGATGGAAACTTCCTCTGCGGCGAATGGTGTGGCTTCTGTAAGGCAAAGCACGACTGCCGTGCCAGAGCTGACGCCAATATGGAGCTTGCCCGTTATGACTTCAAGCTGCCGCCGCTGCTTACAGACGAGGACATTGAAGATATCCTCTCAAAGGTCGATGACCTTGTCGCTTGGGCGGCGGACATCAAGGAATACGCATTGCAGCAGGCGATCAGCGGTAAGGAGTGGTCCGGCTGGAAGCTGGTCGAGGGCCGCTCCAACAGGAAATATTTGAGTGACGCGGTTGTCGCCGATGTTGTTGAGCATGCTGGCTTCGACCCGTATGAGCGCAAAGTGCTCGGCGTCACTGCCATGCAGAAGCTGCTCGGTAAATCCCGCTTTGATGAACTTCTTGCGGACTACATTGAAAAGCCGCAAGGTAAACCAACGCTCGTGCCGGAGAGCGATAAGCGCCCGGCCATGAACACAGCCAAAAATGATTTTATGGAGGAAAACGATTATGAATAACAACACAAACAAAGTAAACAACCCCATGAAGGTTATTACCGGCCCCGACACCCGCTGGAGTTATGCGAATGTATGGGAAGCCAAGAGTATAAACGGCGGTACGCCAAAGTTCTCTGTCAGCCTTATCGTTCCCAAGTCTGACACAAAGACCGTCGCCAAGATCAGGGCTGCAATCGAAGCTGCATACCACGACGGCGAGTCTAAACTCAAAGGCAACGGCAAGTCTGTGCCTCCGGTGGCAGCACTCAAAATTCCTCTCAGGGACGGAGATTCTGAGCGTCCTGACGATCCTGTTTATGCCAACGCTTACTTCATCAACGCAAACTCTGCCACTGCTCCCGGTATTGTCGATGCTGACCGCAATCCCATTCTGACCCGCTCCGAGGTTTACTCCGGCGTGTACGGCAGGGCAAGCATCAGCTTCTATGCCTTCAATAGCAATGGAAACAAGGGAATCGCATGTGGTTTGAACAACTTGCAGAAGGTAAGCGACGGCGAGCCTCTCGGCGGCAAGACCAGTGCTGAGTCCGATTTCGCAACAGACGATGACGACGATTTTCTGAACTGAGAAAGGAAGGGTGAAAAGCTATGACAACCTTACAAACCATCTTGTTGACCGTCCTTATTGCCATCTGGCTCTGCTTCAGCATTGTATTTCTGATCAATGCGATTCAGAGCGCAGTGTATGACCGCAAGCGTGAAAAGCGCGAAAAAGCACAGGCCGTCCGTGATAAGGAATACCATGAGCTGCGCATGAAGGAAATCAGCAAGTAACAGTATCTATGAGGGCGGCAGAGACATTCTTTGCCGCCTTCTTCTCAATAAAGGATGGTTGATTATGAAAACACTCAGTATAGATATTGAAACCTATAGCAGCGCCAACCTCGCTAAGAGCGGAGTGTACCGCTATGCTGAAGCGCCTGACTTTGAGATTCTTCTGTTCGGTTATTCCGTAGATGGTGGTTCTGTTCAGGTCGTTGACCTTGCCTGCGGCGAGAAAGTACCGTCGGAAGTGATAAACGCGCTCACGGATGAAACGGTGACAAAATGGGCCTTCAATGCAAACTTTGAGCGGGTCTGCCTGTCGCATTTTCTTGGGCTGCCCACCGACGAATATATCAACCCTGCCTCGTGGAAGTGCTCCATGATATGGGCGGCTACAATGGGGCTGCCACTTTCGCTGGAAGGCGTCGGTTCGGTGCTCAAGCTGGATAAGCAGAAGCTCACCGAGGGCAAAGACCTCATTAAATACTTCTGCCAGCCTTGTGCTCCGACGAAATCCAACGGTCAGCGCTCCCGAAATTACCCGTACCACGCGCCGGACAAGTGGTCGGCGTTCAAAAAATATAACGCCCGCGATGTTGAAGCGGAGATGTCTATTCAAGAAAAGCTTGCCATGTTTGCGGTGTCGGACAGCGTCTGGGATGAATATCGCCTTGACCAAGAGATAAACGACCGAGGTGTGGCTCTTGATATGACACTGGTGCAGGAGGCCATTTCTATGGACGGTCGCTCCCGTTCTGAGCTCACCACCGCCATGAAGCACCTGACCGAGTTGGAAAATCCGAACTCTTTGCAGCAGATGAAACAATGGCTTGCTGACAACGGCATGGAAACAGACACGCTCGGAAAAAAGGCCGTGGTTGAGCTTATGAAAACAGCATCCCCGGAGCTTTCAGATGTTCTCTCCCTCCGTCAGCAACTTGCCAAATCGTCTGTACGAAAGTATCAGGCGATGCAAAACGCAGTCTGCTCCGATGGTCGCGCCCGTGGGATGTTTCAGTTTTATGGAGCCAATCGCACAGGACGCTGGGCAGGCAGGCTCATACAGATGCAAAACCTGCCACAGAACCATTTGGAGGATTTAGCTGAAGCTCGCGCCCTTGTTCGCTGCGGCGACTTTGATGCGCTGGAAATGCTCTACGAAGATGTGCCGGACACGCTGTCGCAGCTCATTCGCACAGCATTTGTTCCAAGAACCGATGCGAAGTTCATCGTTTCCGACTTCAGCGCCATCGAAGCCCGAGTGATCGCATGGCTCGCCGGTGAACAGTGGCGGCAGGACGTGTTTGCCAAAGGCGGCGACATCTACTGTGCCTCAGCCAGTCAGATGTTCAAGGTGCCGGTTGAGAAGCATGGCATCAATGGCCATCTGCGGCAGAAAGGCAAAATCGCCGAACTCGCCCTTGGTTATGGCGGCTCGGTCGGTGCGCTCAAAGCAATGGGCGCTCTTGAAATGGGTCTTGCTGAAGATGAGCTCCCTCCGCTCGTTGACGCATGGCGGCAGTCCAATCCGCGCATCGTGAAATTCTGGTGGGACGTTGACCGCGCCGCTATGGAGGCTGTTCGTCACAAGCATACCAATGAAACCCATGGAATCGTTTTTACCTGCCGGAGCGGGATGCTGTTCATCACACTTCCATCTGGTAGGCAGCTCGCCTATGTAAAGCCGCGCATCGGTGAGAACAAGTTCGGCGGCAGTTGCATTACTTACGAAGGCGTCGGCGGCACGAAGAAATGGGAGCGGCTGGATTCTTATGGGCCGAAGTTCGTGGAAAATATCGTTCAAGCCACGGCCCGCGACATACTTTGTTACGCTATGCAGACGCTCCGGTGCTGTTCCATTGTCATGCATATCCACGACGAAGTGGTAATTGAAGCCAATCCACGCATGTCGCTGGATGCTGTCTGCCAGCAGATGGGTCGGACGCCGCCATGGGCAAAAGGACTGCTACTCCGTGCCGATGGATACGAGACAGCTTTTTATAAAAAAGATTAAAAGGTTTCGTCCAAAGTGGGCTTTTTGTTCCAGTTAGATTTAGAGGTGGGCAAAAAGTCCGCCGTGAAAGGAGTGTTCCTAATGAGTATAGACAAATACAACAGTGAGGGCTATTACGACCCAACTGCCTATGAAGCAATGTCCATTATTGAAAAAGAGGAACGGGCGCTTCGAGCATTCCGGCCTATCATATATATTTGCTCTCCATTTTCAGGAGATGTGGAAGATAACGTGAAGGCCGCGCAGGGCTACAGCCGATATGCCGTGGACAATGGCTACATTCCAGTCGCACCGCACCTGCTGTTCCCACAGTTTCTAAACGATGATAATCCCGCCGAGCGCCAGCTTGGGTTGTTCTTCGGAAACGCCCTGATGAGCAAATGCTCAGAGGTATGGGTGTTCGGCAGCATTATTTCGGCTGGTATGGAGGCTGAAATCAAAAGGGCCAAGTGGAAGAACTACCGTTTGCGCTACTTTACCGAAAACTGCGAGGAGGTGCAGGTTTGATGTTCACCATTTATCATTCTGATTTTATCGGCAACCCCGGCAATTGCTCCTATCCTCACAAGGTGGAAATTACCGATTCAGCATCACTGGCCGCTACGGTCGGTCGAGACTATGTGTGCGCAGAGTACAAAAACAACTATCGAAACGGCGATAACTTCATAGGCAGCGACTGCCTGCCGGTGGACTGTGATAACGACCACTCGGAAAACCCTGAAGATTGGATGCTGCCAGCCGATGTTATGGAGGCGTTTCCCGGTGTGACCTTTGCCGTTCACTACAGCCGGTCCAATATGCGCGAAAAGAACGGTAAACCCGCTCGGCCGAAGTTTCACGTTCTTTTTCCCATCGACCACATAGCAGACGCAACTTGCTACAGCGATATGAAGAAGATGGTCAACGCCATCTTTCCGTATTTTGACACCAAGGCGCTGGATGCTGCTCGTTTTTTCTTCGGTACCAATTCGCCGGAGGTTGAGATTTACGAAGGCAGCATGAACTTAAGCGAATTTTTGGAAGGCGACGATTTCGATGTGGATATGACCAGTGGTCTTCGTGCAAATCAGGTCATTCCCGAAGGAAGCCGTAACGCCACTATGTCCCGCTTCGCCGGTCGCGTCATTAAAAAGTATGGTGATGGTGACGCCGCTTACCAGTGTTTTCTGGAGGAAGCCGCAAAATGCTCTCCGCCGCTTGGGGAGCAGGAGCTATTTACCATCTGGCACAGCGCCCAGCGGTTCTATGCAAAGGTACAACAGCAGGACGGGTATGTACCGCCGGAGGTGTATAACGACCCATCTTCATATAAACCCGGCGATTACTCGGACGTCGGACAGGCGGAAGTGCTGGCAAAATACTTCTCCGGTGAATTGCGCTACTCTCCGGCTACGCACTTCATCCGATACAACGAGCACTATTGGCAGGAAAGCGAACCCGGCGCACAAGCCGTCGCCCATGAGCTGACCCGTCGCCAGCTCACGGAAGCCACGAAAGACCTGCAATCGACGATAAAACTGCTGACGGAAAACGGCGGTCAGGAAATCGTCGAGAATACCTCCAAGGCAAAAGCCGAGTCACTTATGAACGATGCACAGCTTGAAGCATATCGGGATTTTCTTGCAGCCAAAGCATATCAGTCCTTCGCCATTCGTCGCCGGGATTCCAAGAATATCACTGCGACGCTTAAGGAGTCGCACCCAATGCTGGAAATATCACCGCGTGACCTCGATGCCGACTGCTTTCTAATGTGCACACCTGGTGCTACTTACGATCTACGGAAAGGCATGTCTGGAGCCAGAGAACATTCGCCGGAGGATTTTATCACCAAAATGACCTCGGTCTCGCCTAGCAACAAGGGCGAACAGCTTTGGCTGGACAGCTTAAACCTCATCTTCTGTGGTAATCAGGAGCTAATTGACTATGTGCAGATGATTTGCGGTCTCGCTGCTATCGGTAAGGTTTATGTGGAAGCTCTGATTATTGCCTATGGCGGCGGGCGCAACGGCAAGTCCACGTTCTGGAACGCTGTATCCCGCGTGCTCGGTCTCTATAGCGGCAATATCTCCGCCGATACGCTGACGGTCGGATGCCGCAGAAACATCAAGCCAGAGATGGCCGAGGTCAAGGGCAAGCGGCTGCTCATTGCGGCTGAAATGCAGGAAGGCGCAAGGCTTAATGATTCTACTGTCAAGCAGCTTTGCTCCACAGATGATGTTTTTGCCGAAAAAAAATACAAGGACCCATTCAGCTTCACGCCATGTCACACGCTGGTCCTCTATACCAACCACCTGCCGAAGGTCAGCGCCTCTGATGACGGTATCTGGCGCAGGCTGATTGTCATTCCATTTGATGCCAAGATTGAAGGCAGCAGCGATATCAAGAACTACGGCGAGTACCTATATCAGAACGCCGGTGAAAGCATTCTAGCGTGGATTATTGATGGTGCCAAAAAAGTCATTGCGCTGGATTACAAAATTCCGGTACCGGAATGTGTGCAGAAAGCCATTGCGGAGTACCGGGCGCAAAACGACTGGTTTGGCCATTTTCTTGAGGACAAATGCGAGCTTGATGCGAGTTTTCGAGAGAGCTCCAGTGCACTGTATCAGTCGTATCGGAATTACTGCATTGACACCAACGAGTATATCCGCAGCACGACAGATTTCTATTCCGCGCTGGAGGCTGCCGGGTATGGACGTATCAAGGTGAAAAACAAGCGGTTCTTTACAGGACTGAGGCTAAAAATCGACGACGGAGATTTTGAGGATTTCCTGAACTGATGGACTATGGGGTAACCTCGATAAAGGTCTTATACAAAAAGTCTCTTAAGACCTTAAAAAATAAGTCTAAGAAAAGTTTTAGAAATGACGTGCGCCGAGGTTACCCCTCCTAAAAATCCCTGATGGAGCGTGAAAATATGCGAGAAAAAGCAATTGAGAAAAAACTGGTTCAAGCAGTTAAAGCAGTTGGCGGTATCGCACCGAAGTTCACAAGTCCTGGCTTTGACGGTATGCCCGACCGCATCATACTTTTACCGGGTGGACACATGGGTTTCGTGGAAGCGAAGGCTCCCGGTGAAAAGCCGAGACCGCTGCAACTGGCAAGACACAGATTACTACGAGGGCTTGGTTTCAGAGTCTATGTTTTGGATGACGAACGGCAGATTGGAGAAATTCTTGATGAAATACGAACCACATAACTATCAAAAATACGCCATCGGCTACATCGAGGAACACCCCATTGCCGCCGTTTTGTTGGATATGGGTCTTGGCAAGACGAGCATCACGCTGACGGCGCTGAATGATCTGTTGTTTGATAGCTTCGAGGCGCACCGCATTCTTGTGATCGCCCCACTGCGAGTGGCACGGGACACATGGCCAACTGAAGCAGATAAGTGGGACCACCTGCAGAACCTCATCTGCTCCGTGGCAGTCGGCACCGAAGCAGAGCGCCGTGCGGCACTGATAAAACCAGCCGACATTTACATCATTAACAGAGAAAACGTCCAATGGCTCATTGAGGAAAGCAAGCTGCCGTTCAACTTTGACACTGTCGTGGTCGACGAGCTGTCCTCCTTTAAAAACTACCAAGCAAAGCGCTTTCGGTCGCTGATGAAGGTGCGGCCCGCGGTAAAGCGGATCATCGGATTAACCGGAACGCCAAGCAGCAATGGCCTCATGGATTTGTGGGCTGAGTTCCGACTGCTGGATATGGGCGCTCGCCTCGGACGGTTCATCAGCCACTACCGGCTTGACTACTTCATGCCCGACAAGCGCAACGGGCAGGTCATCTTCAACTACAAACCGTTGCCCGGAGCCGAGCAACGGATCTATGACAAAATCTCTGACATCACCATCTCTATGAAGTCAACCGATCTTTTGAGAATGCCGAAGCTGATCAGCAGCGAGTATACTGTCCACCTCTCCGATGATGAGCGCCAACGTTATGATGATCTGAAAAACGATCTCGTACTGCAGTTCCCGGATGGCGACATCACCGCTGCAAATGCTGCTGCTCTCACCGGGAAGCTGTGCCAGATGGCAAACGGCGCGATATATACCGACGACGGCGAGACCCTTACCATCCATGAACAAAAGCTGGACGCACTGGAGGATATCATCGAAGCCTCTGGTGGCAAGCCGCTTCTTGTGGCCTATTGGTTTAAGCATGACCTTGCCCGGATCACTGAGCGGCTGCACAAGCTCCATGTCCCGTTCTCCAAGCTGGACAGCGCCGAGAGCATACGCCGCTGGAACACCGGTGAGCTGCCCGTGGCACTAATCCACCCCGCCTCCGCCGGTCATGGGCTGAACCTTCAAAGCGGCGGCTCCTGCATCGTCTGGTTTGGGCTGACCTGGTCACTGGAATTATATCAGCAGACCAACGCCCGTCTGTGGCGGCAGGGCCAGAACGCCGAAACGGTTGTGGTGCAGCACATCATCGCCAAAGGCACTATTGACGAGCGAATTCTGAAGGTGTTATCCAAGAAGGACAGCACTCAAGCCGCCCTGATCGATGCCGTTAAGGCCGAAGTCTCAGTAAACTGAGATAGCAAATCTGAGACAATCAACGACAATCCGTGCCAATCCGAGAGAAATAAAAATCGGAGGTACAGATTATGAACAACCCCTATGAGAACCTTGCAAACGCCATTGTGCTGCAGGCCGTGAAGGATTACCGGCTTCACAACGACGAGCATGAGCTTGCCAGCATTGAGCGTTTCTTCCGCTCCGGCTGGTTCGGCGTGTTGACCGGCCTTGACCCGGAGCTGCTGATCTCCAAGCTGAGAAAGGAGAAGGTGTGCTATGACTACTAAAACCTACCTTTCTCAGGCGCGTTACCTTGATATGCGTATCAAGTCAAAGCTCCAGCAAATTGATTCACTGAACGAGCTGGCAACAACCTGTACGTCAGTGCTGACCGGTATGCCCCGCAATCCCAACGGTTCAACCTCCCGCATGGCAGACGCCATTTGTAAAATTGTTGACCTGCAGAATGAAATCAACCGTGACATCGATAAGCTGGTTGACCTAAAGAAAGAAATCATGGGCGTCATCAAAGCGGTATCCAACCCGGAACACCAGACCCTTTTGGAAAAGCGTTATCTCTGTTTCCTATCTTGGGAGAAAATTGCTGTGGACATGGGTTATGACCTGCGGTACACACATAAGCTCCACAACTGGGCACTGGAGGAATGTAGCATTCCCGCTTCGCCGGAAGTGGACACGAAAAGACACTGAAAGACACCTGCCACTTATGATAGTATTATAATCAGAAAAGCAGAATGAAGATGAGCCTTGTGGGAGCAATCCCGCAGGGCTTTCTTTATACCCCGAAGGAGGTGAACCGAATGCCATACAAACCGAAACGTCCCTGCGCCTACCCCGGCTGCGGTCGGCTCGCCGTGCGTGAGCAATACTGTGCCGAGCATCAGAAGGTCATGGACAAACGCTACAACCAGTACGAGCGTGACCCTGCGTCAAATAAACGGTACGGCCGTAGCTGGAAACGAATCCGCGACCGCTACATCAAAGCGCACCCTCTTTGTGAAGAATGCCAAAAGCAAGGAAAGCTAACGCCCGCCGAGGAGGTGCACCACATTCTCCCGCTCTCTAAGGGCGGCAACAGCAATGCCGAGAACCTCATGGCTCTTTGCAAAGCCTGTCACTCTCGTATTACTGCCGAGAGCGGCGACCGATGGGGAAAAGGATATTGAAAGAGGCATCGTTTACATTTTGGTACGATGCCTCAAAGCAATCCATTTTTCATGGTTTCTCCCGGTGGGGGTATCAAAATCTCAAAAGCAAAAAAATCTGGACAGCGGCGTGGGGCTTCGTGTTGAAAAACGCGGTTTCAAACGGTGGAATAGCCCCAGCGCACAAGGAGTGTGATGAATATGGCGAAAGACGGCACTTGCAGAGGCGGTGCTCGCATCGGTGCAGGCGCAAAAAAGAAGCCTCTCGCCGACAAAATATCAGCCGGCAATCCCGGTGGAAGAAAATTAACTGTGATGGAGTTTTCTGACACAGCCGACCTGCAAGGTCAGGCTATGCCAGAACCGAACAAAATGCTCGAAGCCGTTCAAAAAGACGGCAAGACGCTTGTGGCAGCAGAGATATACAAAAACACATGGCAATGGCTGAATGAGCGCGGCTGTGCGGCGCTCGTTTCACCACAGCTTTTGGAACGCTACGCCATGAGCGTGGCCCGGTGGATTCAATGCGAGGAAGCGGTTACCGAATATGGCTTTCTGGCCAAACACCCCACAACGGGTAATGCCATTCAAAGTCCTTATGTGGCGATGGGCCAGAACTACATGAACCAAACAAACCGTCTGTGGATGGAGATTTTTCAGATTGTCAAGGAAAACTGCACCGGCGAGTATGGCGGAGCAAATCCACAGGATGATGTGATGGAGCGGTTACTTACCGCTCGGAAAGGCGGCTGAAAGCTATGCTGATAGAAAAGATTCAGACTGATCGGCTTGTTCCCGCCGATTACAATCCTCGCAAAGACCTGAAACCAGGTGATCCGGAATATGAAAAGCTGAGACGCTCGCTTGAGGAGTTCGGCTATGTTGAACCTGTTATATGGAATAAAACCACCTCCCATGTCGTTGGCGGCCATCAGAGATTAAAGGTACTGCTCGATATGGGCGTCACCGAGGTCGACTGCGTCGTCGTCGAGATGGACGCTGAAAAGGAAAAAGCGCTCAATGTTGCGCTTAATAAAATCAGCGGTGATTGGGATAAAGACAAGCTGGCTCTGCTCATTGCAGATTTGCAGGGTGCGGACTTTGATGTGTCGCTCACGGGCTTCGACCCCGGAGAAATTGACGACCTATTCAAGGATTCACTCAAGGACGGTATCCACGACGATGATTTTGATGTTGACGCGGAACTTAAAAAGCCCGCCGTTACAAAGCTCGGTGATATCTGGACGCTTGGCCGCCATCGGCTGGTCTGCGGCGATTCTACCAAAGCTGACACCTTCGCCGCTCTGATGAACGGAAAGCTCGCAAATCTGGTGGTGACCGATCCACCGTATAACGTCAATTATGAAGGAACGGCTGGCAAAATCAAAAACGACAATATGGGTAACGAAGCGTTCTATGACTTCCTGCTTGCGGCATTTACAAACACCGAAGCGGCGATGGCGCAGGACGCTTCCATTTATGTGTTCCATGCCGACACTGAAGGGTTGAATTTCCGTAAAGCATTCTCAGATGCAGGCTTTCAGCTTTCCGGGTGCTGCATCTGGAAGAAGCCGTCGCTGGTTCTGGGACGCTCACCATATCAGTGGCAGCATGAACCTGTCCTCTTCGGTTGGAAGAAAAAAGGCAAGCACAACTGGTATGCCGACCGCAAGCAGACCACCATCTGGGAATTTGAAAAGCCAAAGAAAAATGCTGACCATCCGACCATGAAGCCGATTGCTCTGCTGGCATATCCAATTATGAACAGCAGCCTAACGAACTGTATCGTGCTTGACCCTTTCGGCGGCAGCGGTTCTACGCTCATCGCATGCGAGCAGTCCGACAGGATTTGCTTCACCATAGAACTTGATGAAAAATACTGCGACGTCATTGTAAAACGGTATATCGAGCAAGTCGGTGGCGCAGACGGTGTTTCCGTTATCCGCGATGGTGTCACGATGAAATATACAGATGTGGCTGTCGATGAGTAAACTCACGTTCGGCTCTCTTTTTGACGGCAGCAGGCAATGTACCATCTACACAAGAAACCGCCGAATAATCGGTACCGTATTCTCCACAGAAATCGCATAAAACCGTTGCTATATAAGCGGGTTAGAGTGATTAATGTAATACCGAAAAAAGAAAGGCGGTTTGAAAAATGGAACTTAAATACAATGTAACAGGTAACGAACGCAAATCACTTGTCGGAGCAATCAGCACAGCATTGGATGCCCCAACCAACTACCTCGGTGCTCCTACCTTCGCCTACGAGGTCGGAGGCTACCGCATCGACAAGGCCGGAATGCTTACGGGTCCAGACAACCTTGACTTGGAGGATTCGCTCCATCAAGCGGGCTTTGACGCAGACGGCGACAGTCGCAAGTATGACGAAGCCGACACCTACGATAGCGGGCTTGGCGGCATGAGTGCGCTTGACGAATTTCCGGATATCGACCAACACCACCCCGGACAGTATGTCAACCCTGATACGCCCATTACCGATACCATGCAAAAACAACTGGACGAAGTACTTGCCTTTGAGGACCTGAAGATGGATGGTCGTGAGGAATTGGGGCTAGTAATTGAAATGCCGCGCTCCTCTTTCACCGACGCAGCACTCGGCAACCTCAAGCGGCTGGTTGAAAGCAAAGGCAGCCTTATTAAAAAGGCACTCGGCGTGGAAACGCTCGAACTTGAAATAACAGATGACAAGGTGCGGTTCCCGTGGTTTGAGGACGGCACCGATGCAGATGCAGTCAAGGCTTACACGCATTTTGTGGCTTCACTCTGCGAAATGGCGAGGTCGCAAAAGCGCGTCACCGCAAAGGAAAAGGATACCGATAACGATAAATACGCTTTCCGCTGCTTTCTCCTACGGCTCGGCTTTATAGGCTCGGCATACAAAGAGGAACGGAAAATTCTGCTGAAGAATCTCTCCGGCAGCTCGGCTTTCAAGGACGGACAGAAAAAAGGCTTTTCGCAGGATGACCTTGATAAAGCCAAAGCCGACCCTGCTGTACGCGCCGAGATTAAAGCCATTTTGGGAGGAAACGACGATGAACAATAATATTCCATCAAGAGAAACCGTTGAACGTATCCGAAAACAGTACCCTGTCGGCTGCCGTGTGGAGCTTCTCCGTATGGACGATGTCCAAGCACCACCAATCGGGACAAAAGGCACCGTGCGGTATGTGGACGACCTCGGCAGCCTGGGTGTTGCGTGGGACAATGGGAGTTCGCTCCAAGTAGTCTACGGTGAGGACGTTTGCAGGAGATGCGACGATGACAAATAAGGTGCGTGAGCAAATCCTTGTCATCCGCAATACCGGGCTGACAAATATGTTTGATGTCAATACCGTTCAGCGCATTGCCCATGAAATGAACTTCTTTGAGCTGGTGGTTTTCCTTGAGGAGCATAGGGACAAATACGTCCGCTTTATCCTCACGGGCGAGGAATAATGCTGTATACTACACAATTCAACTGGCGCTATTCGCTTGAAAGATCGTGTAGTTTATGCCCGGATTTATCGCGTAATTGTCTGGATATAGTGTGCTTTCAGAGTTAATATGTGACTACCGAAAGGGAAAACACACAAACGGAGGAAACAAAAATGACCGAAAAACAGATTAAGCAAATTGAAAGCCAACTGCCGCAGGGCGAGAAAATCGACAGAATGTACTCAGCCTTTGAAGGCGGAATTCGAGTGATTACCAAAAACGCCGACGGCTGTGAAATCCGCTACAACGTGAGCTTCGATGCCGACGGCAATGCCAGCATCAAGAGATTTTAAGGAGGACGCGGCGATGTGGAAAGAAGGAAGCCTGAAAATTCACGACAGCGTTTTTCATTACTGGATGAAGCAGTACGACGAAGGTTCGCAATTTGGTATCGACGGCGGCAGAATCAGTAAGTTGATGCTCAAGCGTAACGGCGAAATCGTGTGCAACTACGACAGAGGCTGGGATGTGGAACCCTCCGACCCAGACACACAGCTTGCCTTTGAACTTCTGCTGCACAGCGAAAACTACTAACCCACGCTAATAAGATAGCCGAGATTCCGCCCTGCATGGGGCTGTATCTCGTACAGATAAATTTTGAAGGACTGCCGATGGCGGTCTATTTTTATGCTCGGAAGGAGGCGGTCGATATCCGTAAACTAAAAAAGTATAAATCGACACGGTTTAAGGCCACGGATTCCGTTTACGACAAAACCGCCGCCGACTATGCCGTAGCTTTTGTCGAAGCACTTTGCCATACCAAAGGCACCTGGGCGGGCAAACCCTTTGAACTGATCGATTGGCAGGAACAGATTATCCGTGATATTTTTGGAACCCTCAAACCCAATGGCTACCGCCAGTTCAATACCGCCTATGTAGAAATTCCGAAGAAAATGGGAAAAAGTGAGCTTGCGGCGGCTGTTGCCCTGTTGCTCACCTGCGGCGATGATGAGGAACGCGCCGAGGTCTATGGATGTGCCGCAGACCGAAATCAAGCGTCCATTGTTTTCAACGTGGCAGCAGATATGGTGCGAATGTGTCCGGCGCTCTCAAAGCGTGTCAAAATACTGGATGCAACCAAGCGGCTCATCTATCAGCCGACTGGGAGCATCTATCAGGTGCTGTCCGCCGACGTCGGAAACAAGCACGGCTTTAACACCCACGGTGTGGTATTCGATGAGCTGCACACCCAGCCGAACAGAAAATTATATGACGTCATGACAAAAGGCAGCGGCGATGCAAGAATGCAGCCGCTGTATTTTTTAATCACCACTGCCGGGGATAACCAGAACAGCATCTGCTGGGAGGTCCATCAGAAAGCGCTGGATATTATTGATGGCAGAAAGCATGACCCTACCTTCTACCCGGTGATTTACGGCGCGGCGCAGGAGGATGATTGGACAGACCCCAAGGTGTGGAAAAAAGCAAATCCCTCCCTCGGTATCACGGTAGGCATGGATAAGGTCAGAGCTGCATTTGAGTCGGCAAAGCAGAACCCCGCCGAGGAGAACAGCTTCCGGCAACTCCGACTGAACCAATGGGTAAAACAGGCGGTACGCTGGATGCCGATGGACAAATGGGATGCCTGCGCATTCCCCGTGGATGAAAAGTTGCTTGAAGGGCGGGTCTGCTACAGTGGCCTTGATCTCTCGTCCTCTACCGACATCACGGCGTTCGTGTTAGTGTTTCCACCTATCGACGAGGAAGATAAATACAGCATTTTGCCGTACTTCTGGATACCGGAGGACAATATTGACCTGCGTGTTCGGCGCGACCATGTGAATTACGACATCTGGAAAAAGCAGGGCTTTCTGCAAACCACCGAGGGCAATGTAGTGCATTACGGCTACATCGAGCAGTTCATTGAAGCCCTCGGCGAGAAATACAACATCCGTGAAATCGCGTTCGACCGCTGGGGCGCGGTGCAAATGACGCAGAATCTTGAAACGCTCGGCTTCTCGGTCGTACCGTTCGGGCAGGGCTTTAAGGATATGAGCCCTCCCACTAAGGAACTCATGAAGCTGACGCTGGAAGAAAAGATCGCCCACGGCGGTCACCCGGTACTTCGCTGGATGATGGACAACATCTATATCCGCACCGATCCTGCCGGAAACATCAAGGCGGACAAGGAAAAATCCACAGAGAAAATCGACGGCGCAGTCGCCACTATTATGGCGCTCGACCGGGCGATCCGATGCGGCAACGATACGGGCGAAAGCGTGTATGACACTCGCGGACTGCTCGTTTTTTAATTGGAGGAAACTGCCTATGAACATCTTTCAAGGAATTTTTAAAGCCCGTGATAAGCCTAAAAACTTAGGCGGCGGCACCAGCTTTCTATGGGGCGGCTCATCCTCCGGCAAGGTTGTCAATGAAAAAACCGCTATGCAAATGACTGCGGTTTACTCCTGCGTCCGTATATTATCGGAAGCAATCGCGGGTCTGCCGCTGTTTGTATATAAATACGGTAACGATGGCAGCAAAGACAAATATCTTGACCATCCGCTGTGGCGTGTGCTGCACGACGAACCAAACCCGGAAATGACATCGTTTGTTTTCCGGGAGACCATGATGAATCATCTGTTGCTGACGGGCAATGCCTACGCGCAGATTATTCGAAACGCACGTGGCGACGTCGTGGCGCTGTATCCCCTCATGCCCGACCGCATGACTGTTGACCGGGATTCACAGGGGCGGCTGTATTATCGCTACAGAAAAAATTGCGATGACGCGCCGGAGGTCAGCAGGAACAAGCCGAGCGATGTTATCCTCGCTCCAAGCGATGTGCTGCACATTCTCGGTTTAGGCTTTGACGGACTGGTCGGCTACTCGCCGATTGCAATGGCAAAAAACGCTGTAGGTCTTGCTATCGCTGCAGAGGAATACGGCGCTAAATTTTTCGCCAACGGCGCAGCGCCGAGCGGCGTGTTGGAGCACCCCGGTACCATAAAGGACCCGGAGCGGATAAGGCAAAGCTGGCAATCCACCTTTGGCGGCAGCGTCAACAGCAACAAAATCGCCGTGCTTGAGGAAGGACTTAAGTATACGCCCATCGCCATTTCACCCGAACAGGCGCAGTTTTTGGAGACACGGAAATTTCAGATCAATGAGATAGCTCGAATTTTCAGAGTCCCGCCCCATATGTTGGCGGATCTCGAGAAGTCGAGCTTTTCTAATATTGAGCAGCAGTCGCTGGAGTTTGTGAAATACACGCTCGACCCGTGGGTTGTTCGCTGGGAACAGGCGATGAACAAGTCACTTCTACTCGAAAGCGAAAAGCGTGATGTGTTCACAAAATTTAATGTGGACGGACTGCTTCGCGGTGACTATTCCAGCCGTATGACAGGTTACGCTACGGCGCGGCAGAACGGCTGGATGAGCGCAAACGATATCAGACAGCTTGAGAATCTCGACCGGATACCGGCGGAACTCGGCGGCGATCTTTATCTTATCAATGGCGCGATGACAAAATTACAGGACGCTGGCGCGTTCGCAAACACAACTATAACAGGAACGGAGGAAACCTCAGATGGACAAAGCAATACGGGCAGTAAGCCCAAACAAGTCCCTCGGCAAAGCAAGCAATAAGCACTTCTGGAACTGGGTAAAAGACGAGGAATTAGGCGTCCGAACCCTTTATCTCGACGGCACCATTGCGGATGAAAGCTGGTGGGACGACGAAATTACCCCTCGTATGTTCAAAGATGAGCTGCTTTCCGGCAGCGGAGACATCGTTGTGTGGATTAACTCGCCTGGTGGTGACTGCGTGGCGGCTTCACAGATTTACACCATGCTCATGGACTACACAGGCAATGTCACAGTAAAAATTGACGGTCTGGCGGCGAGTGCCGCTTCGGTTATCGCAATGGCAGGTACGCAGGTGCTTATGGCTCCAACGGCACTGCTGATGATTCACAATCCGATGTCAATTGCTATTGGCGATACCGAGGAAATGCAGAAGGCCATCGCCATGCTGGACGAGGTCAAGGAAAGTATCATCAACGCCTATGAAATCAAAACTGGGCAGTCAAGAGCGAAAATATCGCATCTCATGGATGGTGAAACCTGGATGAACGCGAACAAGGCTATCGAGCTGGGCTTCGCAGACAGTATCTTGGAGGACTCCAAGCGTGGTCATACCGAAGATGTGGTCTTTGCGTTTTCCCGCAGGGCGGTTACCAATTCGCTTATGAACAAGCTTATTTCTAAATCCGCTCCAAAGCCGGAGCAAAAGAAGCAGGATGCGCCGGCTGGCGTTTCCATCGAAGCGGCTATGCAGAAACTGCAAGCCCGTAAATACATTTGACGGAGGTATTTGATAATGAAAAAGGTACTCGAAATGCGTGAAAAACGCGCAAAGGCATGGGACGCGGCGAAGGCGTTCCTGGACACCCGCGCCAAGGACGGTGTCCTCTCTCTCGAAGACAACGCAACCTATGATAAGATGCTCGCTGATGTGGACGCAATGGCGCATCAGATCGCCATTGAGGAAGATCGCGTGGCAAGAGACGCCGCTATGGCTCAGCCGACCAGCTCTCCCATTACGGCAAAACCCAACGCACAGAACGGAAAACCCATCAGCCCCAGAGCGACCGCTGAATACCGCGAGGATTTCTTAAACCTCGTGCGCGGTAAGCGACCGATTCACAACGTTATGGAGGAAGGCACTCCTTCTACCGGCGGCTATATCGTCCCTGTTGAATTTGACAGCACCCTTGTGCAGGCGCTTGCCCGTGAGAATGTAATTCGTTCTCTGGCAAAAGTCATCACCACCGCAGCACCGCACAGAATTAACGTAGCACTCACCGATGTGTCCGCCGACTGGGTAGCAGAAAGCGGTACGTTTACGCCCAGCACTCCTACCTTCAATCAGCTCTCCCTTGATGCTTATACGCTCCGTGCAGCGGCGCTGGTTTCAGAGGAACTACTGCAGGATTCTATGTTTGACCTCGAAGCCTACCTCATTGACAACTTCGCCCGCGCTTTTGCAGCGAAGGAAGAGCAGGCTTTCTGCGTCGGTAACGGCAGCGGTCAGCCCACGGGCATCTTCACTGCGAGTGGTGGTGACGTCGGCGTGACCACCGCAACTGCGGCGGATATTAAGGCCGATGAAATCATCGACCTAACCTATTCCCTCAAGGACGGCTATAAGAAAAATGCCGTGTTTGTTTTGAGCAGCGCCACTCTCGCAGGAATCCGCAAACTGAAGGACGGCAACGGCGCATATATGTGGCAGCCGTCTCTGCAGGCAGGTCAGCCTGATCGTCTGCTCGGTTTCCCGGTGTATGTCTCCCAGTATGCTCCAACCATTGCGGCAGGTGCATATACCGTTGCTTTCGGTGACTTCCAGAATTACTGGATTGCCGACCGCAGCGGCAGAACCGTGCGCCGTGCGGACGAACTGCATATCGCCAACCTTCAGACCGGCTTCTATGCTTTCCAGCGCGTAGACGGAAAGACCGTACTGCCCGAAGGCATCAAGCTGCTCAAGCAGCACGCTTAAGGAGGGCTGACCTATGAGTGACTATAACGCAAAAAACTACACCGAGCAGGGCGGAGAAAAAACCGTCATCGGTGGCACGCTCGAAATTCTGGAGGGAGCCTCGGTGACGGGGCTTCCTGTCGCCGAAAATCAGGCAGACAGTACCGCGACCGATGCCGCTGGTCTGGTTACGGACTTTAACGCCCTTCTCGCCAAGCTGAAAGCGGCGGGTTTAATGGCGGCGGACGAAGAATAACCCAAAGGAGGCGGACGGCATGACGACAGATAACCTTCTCCCCAAAGTTAAAGCGCACCTTATTTTGTCACACGATGAGGATGACGGCCTGCTGCTGAGCTATATTGCCGCCGCCGTCTCCTATGCTGAAAGCTACCAGCACGTTGCTAAGGGCTATTATGAGGAAACTTCCATGCCACCCACCACAGAACAGGCTGTGATTATGCTGTCGTCCTTCTTTTACGAGAGTCGGGACGGCAGCACAGCCGGCTTTTTTGGTGATAGCGTGCAGGCGGGTCAGCAGGTGTGGGAGACGGTCAATATGCTTCTTCGGCTTGACCGGGATTGGAAGGTGTGATTATGTCCTTTGGCAAGATGAACACTCAGATTGACATCATCTCCACCGCCCCGGTGAAGGACGCGGACGGCTTTGTTACCAGCGGTGACCATATTGTTGCTTCCATCCGCGCATACAAAGAGGACCGTCACGAAAACGAGCGGTGGGCAAACATGGCGGCATTCAGCGAAGCAACGGCCCTCTTCCGTTTTCGGAAGATTCCCGACGTAGAAATTACTACTTTTTTGTCTATCGTCTGCGATAACGAGCGTTACCGCATTGTCAGCGCGGAGGATGTTCGCGGGCGTGGGATGTATGTCGAAGTGCTCGCGGAAAAGCAGGAAGGGACGGTGAGGTAATGGCAAAAGCCCAAATTAAGATGCCAGAGGAATTCCTTTTAAAGGTTTCCCGGTTGGCTGACCAGACAGACGTAATTATCCCCAAGGTGCTCGAAGCTGGCGGCGAGGTTGTATTATCCAAAGTGAAGTCGAACCTGTCAAGTGCGGTTGGCAGTGACACAAAGAAAAAAAGTCGCTCCACCGGCGAACTTGAACGCTCCCTCGGACTCTCTCCCGCCAAGCAGAACCGTGATGGTAACTGGGATGTTAAAATCGGTTTTGCCGAGCCGCGCTCTGACGGGGACTCCAACGCAAAAATTGCCAACATTCTCGAATACGGCAAATCCGGCCAGCCGCCCAAGCCTTTTTTAAAGCCTGCAAGAACTCAGAGCAAAAGCGCCTGCATTGAAACCATGAAGTCAAAGCTTCAGGAGGAGGTCGACGGAATATGAGCATTTTAACAGAATTGAACACATTGCTTTCGCCTGTTCTCCCTGTGGAGACAGGCGTTTTTTCCAGCGTTCCTCCCGACGAATACCTTGTATTCACACCGATGACGGACGAATTTGCCCTGTTTGGAAATAACACACCGCTCTTCGATATCTCCGAAGTGCGGATTTCGCTGTTTTCTAAAGGCAACTATCTACAGAGGAAAAAGCAGATAACAGCGCTGCTTCTGGGAGAAGAATTTGCGATTACTGACCGCCGATACATCGGTCATGAGGACGATACCGGCTACCACCACTATGCCATTGATGTGGAAAAATCATACGAAACGGAGGAATAAATTATGGCGACAATCGGTCTTGATAAACTATATTATTCAAAAATAACCGAGGACTCCAACGGCGAAGAAACCTACTCTACGCCTTTGGTGCTTGCCAAAGCCATCACTGCCGAACTCTCGGTGGAACTGGTGGAGGCAATATTATACGCTGACGATGGTGCCGCCGAAGTGGTGAAAGACTTCAACAGCGGTACGCTCACCCTCGGCGTTGACGACATCGGCCCCACGGCAGCGGCGGATCTGACCGGCGCGTCCACAGACGATAACGGTGTACTGATCTCTGCCAGTGAAAATGTGGGGACGCCTGTCGCGGTAGGCTTCCGCGCAAAGAAAGCAAACGGTACCTACCGCTATTTTTGGCTTTACCGCATAAAATTCGGCCTGCCTGCGACCAATCTGCAGACCAAGGCAGACTCCATCACCTTCTCCACGCCAACAATTGAAGGGACGGTCATGCGCCGCAACAAACTGGACGCTTTTGGCAAGCACCCATGGAAGGCGGAGGTTACAGAAGGCGACGCCGGAGTCGCTTCCGCCACAATCACCGGTTGGTTTACCGAGGTTTATGAACCGGTCTATACACCAGAGCCGTAAGGAGGATGCAGAATGGATAACGTCATTTTTACAAGCGCCGACGAAAGAAGCGCCGCTATCAATATCGGCGGCAAGGAATATGAACTGGTTCTGACCACCCGTGCAACCAAGGCGATTGCGGGACGGTACGGTGGACTTGAAAACCTCGGCGAGAAGCTGATGAAATCAGAAAATTTTGAAATGGCGCTGGATGAGATCGTGTGGCTTTTGACCCTGCTCGCTAACCAGTCCGTTTTGATTCACAACCTCAAAAACAAGGATGCCCCGCAGGAGCTTCTGACAGAAGATGAGGTAGAACTTCTCACCTCACCGCTTGATTTGGCGGCATACAAAAACGCGATTACAGAGGCAATGTTCAAGGGTACCAAACGCAACGTGGAAAGTGAGGACGAAACCTCCTCAAAAAACGCACAAGTCGAGTAAACGGACTGTATCAGCAAACTGACGCGGAAACCTTTACTCGACTTCTTTATTACGGAACGGTGCAGATGGGTATGGGCTCGGAGGAATTCTGGCTCATGCCCATCGGTTTGTTTCTAGACCTGTGGACCTGCCACAAACAGTTTCTCGGCATGGAAAAGCCGAAGAAAACCCGAACGATTGACGATATCATTCCACCCGGAATCTAAGGAGGTGAGCACAAATGGCGGACAATTTCGGCCTAAAAATCGGCGTCGAGGGCGAACGCGAGTTTAAAAAAGCATTATCGGATATTAACCAAAGCTTCAAGGTTCTTGGTTCGGAAATGCAGCTGGTTACCAGTCAGTTTGATAAAAACGACAAATCCGTGCAGGCGCTCACCTCACGCAACGAAGTCTTAAACAAGGAAATCGACACACAGAAAAGCAAGATTGAAACCCTGCGTGCCGCTCTACAGAATGCCTCCGAATCTTTCGGTGAAAACGACCGCCGCACCCAAAATTGGCAGATTCAGCTGAATAAGGCGCAGGCGGAGCTTAATGGCATGGAGCGCGAGCTCGCGCAGTCGACGGAAGCCACCGATAATCTTGGCGACGAACTGAAGGATACCGCCGACGAAGCGGAGAAATCCGGCCCGAGGTTTGAAAAGCTGGGCGGTGTCCTCAAAGGCATTGGCATAACAATAGGTGCGGTGGCTGTCGCGGCAGGCGCGGCGGCAATCAAGCTGGGCAAAGAGGTCGTGCAGCAGTTCGGCGAGCTGGAACAAAACCTCGGCGGTTCGGAGGCGGTCTTCGGTGCATATGCCGCATCAATTCAAAAAACCGGTGAGGAAGCGTACAAAAATCTTGGTGTATCCCAATCGGAATATCTGGCTACGGCTAACAAAATGGGCGCTCTATTTCAGGGCTCCGGCATCGCACAGCAAAAAAGTCTGGAACTGACCGAAAAAGCCATGCAACGTGCTGCAGATATGGCATCAGTCATGGGCATTGATATGTCCACCGCAATGGAAGCCGTCACCGGTGCGGCAAAAGGCAACTTCACCATGATGGACAATTTAGGCGTTGCGATGAACGCGACCAGCGTTCAGGCGTATGCCGCCTCCAAGGGTTTGGATTTCGTATGGAACAGCGCGAGCAATGCCGAAAAAGCCGAAGTCGCCATGCAGATGTTCTTTGAAAACACGGAACAATACGCCGGCAACTTCGCAAGGGAATCCACTCAAACCATCAGCGGCTCTATCGGTTTGCTGCAGGCAGCCATATCTTCATTCACGGCGGGGCTTGGCAACGCAGATGCGGATATGACGAATCTGACGCAGAACCTTGTGGACGCGTTCCAAGCTGTAGTAAAGAATGTCGTGCCGGTACTTGAAAACATCGTCGCGGCTCTCCCGCAGGCAACGGGAGCAATTTTGCAGGCTGTCGGTGACCTTCTTCCTTTGCTGCTTGAAACGGTGACGAACATCTTCACGCAGGTGCTGAACACGATTCTGTCGCTCCTACCCGAACTCATCCCCGCAGCCGTGAACGCTGTGATGACAATAGTCGGAGCGCTGATTGACAGTCTCCCGCTCCTCGTCGACGCGGCGGTGCAATTGGTAACGGCACTGGTCAGCAGCATCGGCTCAGCTTTGCCAAAACTTATCCCAGCGGCAGTAAGCGCGGTCTCAACCATCGTTCAAGGCTTGGCGGATAATCTCCCCATGATTCTTGACGCAGCGCTGCAGCTCATTCTCGGGCTTGCCCAGGGTCTGCTGGATGCGATTCCGCAGTTAATCGCCGCTCTGCCCGCGATTATTACTGCCATCGTTTCCTTTATCATCGCGGCGATACCACAGATTATCGACGCGGGCATTCAGCTGTTGACCTCGCTGGTTGAGGCACTGCCTGTAATTATCGAGGCAATTGTGGAAACCATACCACAAATCATCGACGGGATTATTACGGCAGTTATTCAATCCATCCCGCTCATTATCGATGCGGGGGTAAAGCTTCTTATATCGCTGATTAAAAACCTACCACTAATTATTACAACGGTGGTCAAAGCAATCCCACAGATTGTCGGCAGTCTGGTGAATGCCATCGTCGGGAACATCGACAAGATCATCCTTGCGGGCGTTCAGCTGCTTGTTGCATTGATTGCGAACCTGCCGAAAATCATCGTTGAGGTGGTCAAGGCGGTTCCGCAGATTATCACGGGACTGGTTAGAGCGTTCGCCAGCTATATTGGGCAGATGGCTCAGGTTGGCGGCAACCTTATTAAGGGGTTGTGGCAGGGCATCTCGGACGCGGGTGCATGGCTGTGGAACAAAATCAGCAGCTTCTTCGGCGGGATTGTAAACCGTATCAAGGACTTCTTCGGTATCCACTCTCCCTCCACTCTTTTTGCCGGGCTTGGC
The DNA here is from genome assembly GCA_023439835.1 of Bacillota bacterium. Lineage (GTDB taxonomy): Bacteria > Bacillota > Clostridia > Oscillospirales > Ruminococcaceae > SZUA-444. The sequence goes on from JAEXUW010000021.1 coordinate 47,864, forward strand.
AAAAACATGGGTGAAGGCATCGGCGTGGGCTTTGAGGATGCCATGTCCGCCGTATCGCGGGATATGCAGAATGCCATCCCCACACGCTTCGATTTCAGTACTGGCGGCATGTCCGGGCAAGGCGGAGCTCTCACCGGCACGAACATTACGCAAAACATATCCGTGGTGACGCCGAAAGCACTGTCAGAAAAGGAACTGGCGAGAGAATTCAAGAACCTCTCGCGCAAGCTGGCACTGGAGTATTAAAGGAGGGACGGCTATGGAACTAACCTATATTAATGCAAATGGCAAAAGCATCACGCTCAAACAAAGCCGTCCGTATTTTCTTAAGAAGATAGACGGCACTGGCGACATTCGTCAGACCGTTAACACGTTCAAGGCACCGGATCAGGACGGCGCTTTTTACATCTCCTCAACACTGGATATGCGCAATATCACGCTGGAAGGCACAGTCATCGCGGACACACCTGATGAAGCCTACGCACGAAGGCACACCTTTCTTCAAATATTCAGCCCCAAGGTGAACGGGACGCTCCTGTACCGGGAGCGGCAAATTGCCTGTGTCGTTGAGGAAGCGGGCTTTACAGTTTCCACCCGGCAGCGGATACCCGGATTTTTTGTCAGTTTACTCTGCCCATCTCCGTTCTTCGAGACGCAGAATGAGGTTCGCGAGGAACTGGCATCATGGATACCAATGTTCGAATTTGAACTGGATATACCGGAAAGCGGCATGGAATTTGGAATGCGCCAGCCCAGTCAGATCATCACGGTAGACAATATTGGCGACGTTTCATGCGGCTGTGAAATTGTGTTCCGGGCGCTGGGTACGGTGACAAATCCGGAACTGCTAAATATGGACACGGGGGAATACATCCGGCTCCTCTCGACAATGAGCATCGGGGATGAACTCCGGGTATACACGCATTTTGCCGGCAAGCGCGTGGTCAGCGTTGACGGCTCGACAGTAACAAATGCTTTTTCGCTGCTGGATACCGGCTCGGCCTTCTTTCAACTTGCCGCCGGTATCAATACTCTTCGATATGACGCTTCTGTGAATATGGAATTGTTGGAGGTCAGTATTTACTACCGTCCTCAGTTTCTGGGGGTGTGAGGATGGAACTGTATATCTATAATTCAGACCGGGAGCTTACGGGCATTGTGGAATCCTTTGAATACCTGCGTTGGACGAGGCGCTACTCCCAGTGCGGCTCCTTCGAACTGCGGGCCATAGCGACACCGGAAAATACCACACTCCTGCAAGAAGGTAACTTTATCTGGAAGAACGACGATGAGGAAGCAGGGATCATTGAACATCTGGAAATGGTTCAGGCAGAGCAGGAAATCATCACGGCAAGCGGCCGTTTTGCAACCTCTTTCCTATCTCGGCGCATTGTCTGGCAAACGGAGGTGCTGTCAGGTGACCTTTCCGCCTGTGTGGAGCAGCTTTTAAATAACAACCTCATCAGTCCTACTGATGCGGCGCGGCAAATCGACGGCATAGTCTTCTCGGCACCGAACCTGGGCGTACCCGTCAGCACACAAATATCGTATCGGGGCCTGATGGATGTAATAACAGAACTTTGCGGCGCTTCGGAAATCGGCATTAAGACCGTATTCACTCCGGCAACGCACCTCTTTACCGTGACACTGTATAAAGGCACCGACTCCCAGGCGGTATTCTCCAAGGAATACGAAAACCTGACGGAACAGAGCTATACGGAGAGTGCGGCGGATTACGCCAACACCGCTCTCATCGGCGGCGAGGGTGAAGGCGAAAGCCGCACGTTTGTCGCTATTACAAGCGGCTCCGGAGAGACCCGGCGAGAAATTTTCGTGGATGCCAAAGACCTGCAGGCGGCGGATTTTGGTACAGGTTACACCGACGCGCTGATCTTCCGGGGACAGAGCAAGCTGAGTGAGCAGGGAATCCGCTATTCGTTTGACACGTCGGTGAACCCTCACGGCAACTTGACCTACAAGACAGATTTTGACCTTGGCCAGACTGTAAAAGTCATTTCCAAGGCGTGGGGCGTATCCATGACGACGCGCATCGCCGAAATTGAAGAAACTTACGACGCGGACGGTCTGAGTATCAGCGTTGTGTTTGGAAAGGCCGAGTTAACAATAGCACAGAAGATCCGTTCCGACATGAGCGAGGTCAAAACGGCCCTGTCTGCTCCGACCGGGATAGCCGAAGTAACGGAGGCTCTTGACGCTGTGGAGGGAACGCTGGGAAATCTGTCGGAGGTGGACCCGGAAATTCAGGGAGAAACCTTTACAGCCACCGTGAACAATTTGTTTGGAAAGCTGCCCGCGCTTGAAATAACCGTGGGTGCAGGCACGATATCGGTTGGACAATACGCCCTGCATCATATGGAACCGGGAGACTCGCTGTATTTCACCTCATGGAGCGGTAACAAATTCAGCGATCAGCCGAGTGACGACGGTCACGTCTTTTTGGTAAAGCACAATGGTGACAATACGGGAAGCGGATACCAGCGGGCAATGGGCTTCTTCATATCCCGCAATACCATGACTTTTTATGTGATTTCCGTTTTCGTTTACAACAATACATCCGGCGAGGCGAACTGGCTGAATATCAACAATGAACCTATCACTACAACGCGGATTGCAACCGGAGCGGTCACAGGAGTAAAGATTGCGGATCGCACCATTACCGCTGTCAAAATTGCGTCTGCGCTGACCGATTACTCCGCAACAGAAGAAAACACCGGGCGACTATGGATAGACGGCAAGACCATTTACCGAAAAGAAATTAATCTCGGCTCTCTTCCGAATGCAGTGCCGGGAAGCGTAGCGCACGGTATATCCAATCTCAGCACGGTTGTCAGCTTATCGGGCTTTGCTACAAACGGGACGGTGTTCCTGCCTTTACCGCTTGCACGATACAACAACTTTGCTTCCCAAATCGGTCTCTACGCGGATACCACCAATATTATCGTCGAACCCGGAAATGACCGAACCGCATATACAGGCTACGTGATAATTGAATATACAAAAACAAGCTAAGCAAGGAGGAAACAGCGCATGGAGAAAAGCGGATTTTTTAACTCATCGGATGGAGACAGAGTCTATGACGCGACGGATTTCGCGGCATATTTCGGAAACCTTGTGTCGAACGGCGTATTCTACGCGTCGGCGACGAACCTGCAGGCAACGCCCGGAAACGGGCTGGCGGTGAGCGTGGCGGCAGGCAGCGCTTGGATTAACGGATACCGATATGAAAATACAGACGACCTAAACCTGCCGCTCACCACGGCAAACGGAAGTAATCCCCGAATTGACCGGATTGTGGTTCGCTTAAGCCAGGTCAGCCGGAATGTTCAGCTTGCCGTTGTCGATGGGACTCCCGCAGCAACGCCGTCAGCTCCGGCGCTGACAAGAACCAGCGATGTCTATGAACTTGGTATCGCCGACGTACTGATACCGGCTGCCGCCACATCGATAGCCACAAATAATATCACCGATACCCGACTGAATACCAACCTGTGCGGGCTGGTCAATTCTCTTGTGACGGCAGTGTATGAATGAGGAGGTGAACAACGATGGCAGATATTTACGGCGTAACGCTACAGGCAGGTTCAAGCCCAACGGTCTATTACACCATTACCTATTCCAAGAGCCGACCGAACAATAGCCAGATGACCTATAACTTCACCATCTCCGCAGCGCTAGGTTCGTCAGGTTCTTACATTCACAGCGGCTACGCCCTGCTCTGTACCATGACTGTAAACGGCTCATCTGCACAAGTGCGCATCAAGGCGGCAGATGGCGACGACTGGGACGGAACCACGCCGAGGCTCAGATATGTTTCGGTCACCTGTGCCTCCACTACGGGAAACACCGCGCAGGGCGTGCGCTTTCAGGTGGTGTCGGACGGACGGCTTCCTCTATCCTCCGGCGTAATCGATAACTCAAGTTACACCGTGTTAAGTTCGGCTCTTCTGACCACGGCCTGCGGTGCACCGACCTCCTGCTCGGTCAGTCCTATACTTGCAGAAGGAACCGTGACCCTTTCCTGGAGCGGAGCTTCCAGCGGCATAAACAACGCGATTTCCAGTTATGAAATCCAATACAGTGATTCCACTGACAATCTCACTTGGGGAGCCTGGACTGCACTGACAACGGTGACTACCACGGCTACAAGCGGCAGTGTATCAGTTGATCCGCCTTCGACGCGCGGGAATTACCGCAGATTCCAGGTGCGAACGCGTGGTACGGCAGGAGCAAGTTATTACTCCGGCTGGAAAGTATCCACGAACTCCGTCCGCAGGAATACGGCACCGAGTCCAGCTGCATCAGCCGTTGCTTCTCCCGCAGCCTACAGTAATGAGACAATAACGCTGACTTGGAGCGGAGCCTCCGGCAGCACCAGTCCGGTTAAGGGCTACCAGATCGCCAGCCGAACATCATTGGACAACAGCTCCTGGAGCGCGTGGAATGTGTTGGCCATTCTGATACTTTCCGCCAGCGGTGGCAGCTACAACCCGGTTGTATCAAGCACACCGGGGACCTATACGCAGTTTGGTATCTGGACAATCGACACCTTTGATGTCTATTCTGTAGAGAAAATCAGTAACAGCGTCTACTGCGACGTCACAGCTTGCGGAGCGCCGACCGTCTGCTCGGTAAGCGCGGCATTAGCTGAAGGAAATGTCACTCTCTCGTGGAGCGGCGCAACTAATGGCGCGGGCAACGCCATCACGTCCTATGAAATACAATACAGCGACTCTCCCGACAACAGCAGCTGGGGCGATTGGATGGCTCTGACCACGGTGAGCACCTCGGCGACAAATGGCAGCTTGAGTGTCGGCCCTCCCGCCACGCGCGGCAATTACCGCCGGTTTCGGATACGGACGCGAGGTGCCGCCGGTGAAAGTTTCTATTCCGACTGGACGGTGTCCAGCAATACTGTTCGCAGAAATACATTGCCAACTCCGCCGACATCTTTTACCGCCGCACCCGCGATTTATGAAGGCGTTGTCGTAACACTTACGTGGAGCGGAGCAGCTCCGGGAACCAGCGCCATCAAACAGTACGTCATCCAGCGGTCAACCTCCACGGATGGAACGAACTGGTCGGCATACGAAGCTCTTACAATTGTTGTTTCAAGCTCCACCTCGGGGACGTATACGGCGAACGCTTCCCAGATAGCCGGAACGTATACTCGTTACCGTATCAGTGTTACCGATACTTTAGACGCGGTTTCCGCTTATGTAATCAGCGGGACGGTAAAGAAAAACAGTCCTCCGTCTGCTCCGGTAATCGTCTGCCCACCGTCCGCTGGTTCCAGCTACAATACCACCCCGCGCTTTATGATTACAACGGGCGTCGAACCGGACGGCCAGTCGCAGATTGTGGAAGTGAAAATCGATACAGGTGCTTGGATCAACAGTGTGGATAATCCTGAGCAATTTTCCACGAGCGGATACCTTGGCAACGGCGTTAAAACAGTGTATCAGGCGGAAACGCTTACGTTGGGAAGTCATTCCATTACCATTCGCTGCCTTGACAGCGATATCGAGTCGGCAAGTCTGGAGGTTGTCCGCACTTTTACAATACTGACGACGCCATTCGAGACAATTACCGCGAACGAAACCCATGTGAAGGCGGCGCATATCCAGACACTCCGAACCGCTGTAAACATGGTACGAAGCTATTATGGCCTATCTCCTGCAACTTGGAGTGAGGAAATTGCAGTTGGAAAAACCACGGTCAAAAACTGGCCATTCAACATCACGGAGCTTCGAAAAGACATCGAGCCTGTCATTACGGCGGTCAACGGTTTCGATTCCTCATCGTCTTTTGATATCCCGCCCTTAACTTGGCTGTCCATCGGAGCAGGACGGCCCAAAGCGGATGTGATGCAGCAAATTCATAATTTAATTCTAACACTTTAACACAGTGTGGATGATGCGCCTTTACGGTTGCAGGGCGCATTTTTCATATGCAAAACTAAAAGGAGGACTCCCAATGAAAGAAGTATGGAACTGGATTCAAGTATTGGCGGCAGCGACCGGAGGCTTTTTCGGCTGGTTTTTCGGCGGCTTTGACGGCTTTTTGTATGCGCTGCTTGTATTCGTAGTTGTGGACTACATCACCGGTGTCATGTGCGCCATAGCAGATAAAAAGCTGTCCAGTGAGGTCGGCTTCAAGGGTATCTGCAAAAAGGTGCTGATTTTTGTAATGGTGGGCGTCGCGCATATCATGGACATCTATCTCATCGGCAATGGCGAGGTTCTGCGTACCGCCGTCATCTTTTTCTACTGCTCCAACGAGGGTGTGTCCATGCTGGAAAACGCAGCGCACCTGGGGCTGCCCATTCCCGAAAAGCTCAAGGCAGCCCTGGAGCAGCTTCACGGGCGGGTGACGGAGCATGATTGATTTAACAAAAGCTGCGACAGTATTCATCGGTCGGCAGGGCGAGAACCATTTTCGCAATCTGGAGTTTGATGTCTCCAGCCTGCTTGGTGACGAATATCCCGGCGAGACGTTGACCGCCATTTACAAACGGCCGGACGGCATCGCTTATCCCGTAGTTACAAGTTATGCGGACGGCGTGCTGACCTGGTCGCCCGGTTCGACGGAAACTGAAATTGTCGGTGTGGGGCAGCTGGAAATCAGAGTTACCAATGAGAACGTTGTCGGGAAAAGCGTGCGGGTACTCACCATCGTGGAGGAGGCTCTTGCGGATGGAATTGTCGAACCGCCGGAGCCACCTGCGCAGGAATGGCTCAATCAGGTGCTGACAGCTCTCGCCGCAATTGATGTAAATGACGCCTACGCGCTGCTCAATCTCACGTACAACCTGTTAAATGATAACTATACGCTGCTCGGAACAACGCATGACCAGATGGAAAGCATGCGAGACACGCTGTATACCCGCACCGGGATTATGCTCAATCATCTGCACCCGGTGGAGACTGCCTCGGCACCGGATATGGCAAGCCGCAGAGCATCCATCACCTTCACCGGAATCTCGGCGGGCAGCAATATGGTGATGGACAGCGTGACCTATTTGTTCGTTGCGGCACTGGGAAGTCCGGCAACAAATACCGTGCAGGTACTGGTTCAGAGCAATCTCAGCGACACAGTCAAAAAGATTGCTGAAGCCATACGGGGCGTTCAGGATGCAGAAAACATCGCATATGGCAGCGGAACAAATCCGCACCCCACCTGTACAGGCTACTGGACAAAGCAGAGGTTTTCCATTGGAGACATTTCCGTTGCTCCCGGAGAAAGCCTGTTTCTGCTGGAAAAAGCAGAGGACGTCAATACTGCCATTACGCTGACCTCTACTGCCGCGTCAACGATTAACGCGTTCATTCGAATGCCGCACCTGCGGTATGTTTTGTCGGGCAATGCCCTCGGCTCGGGCGGCACCAACAGCATCAGAGGGCCTTTGCATACCATTCTGCCCATTGGCAGCATTGTAATCGGCGGTCAGGACGATCCGCTTATTCCGGTGCCATACGACTGCCACCTGGTCACCATTTGCCGCCAATCGGATACCACCGAAAAGGAGCTGGACTTCTATATCTCAAACGACGAGCAGACCTTTACCCGGATTTCGAGAAGTACGCCACTCGGCGCGGATAGCTCCACAGAGGCTCAGCACGCTCAGATCGCTATGCGGCAAAGCAGAGTGCCTGCCGGCTACGGGCTATACGCTCGCATTGGGAGCAACGGCACATCGGCGACCGCTTACTGTGATCTGAAGTTTACCTACCATCTGTACCCAGCCGCGCTTGCGGCTTACATTTAATTTAAACTGTGAGGTGCTTTTTATGAATCTGCATAAACTCATTCTAACGAACAATGCCTGCTACAAGGCAGGCAAAACCATTACGCCGAAGGGTATCATGGTGCATTCCACCGGGGCGAACAATCCCAATTTGAAACGCTATGTCGGTCCGGATGACGGACTACTTGGAAAAAATCAGTACGGCAACCACTGGAACCAGAGTACGCCGGACGGCCGTCAGGTCTGCGTCCATGGTTTTATTGGTAAGCTGGCTGACGGCTCCATTGCAACGTACCAGACCTTGCCGTGGAATATGCGCGGTTGGCACTGCGGCAGCGGTGCAAAAGGCTCCGGTAATGATACGCATATCGGCTTTGAAATCTGCGAGGACGGTCTGACCGATGCCTCGTATTTTTCTGCCGTTTACAAGGAAGCCGTAGAGCTTTGCGTATATCTCTGCAAGCAGTATGGGCTGACAGAAAAGGATATCATCTGTCACTCGGAGGGTGCGAAGCTAGGGATCGCCAGTAATCACGGCGATGTCATGCACTGGTTCCCTAAGTTTGGCAAGAACATGGACACCTTTCGCGCTGCGGTCAAGTCCGGGTTGGCGGCAGCGGAAACGACCGCTGAATCTGACACGCCGAAGAAATATTACCGTGTGCAGGTCGGCGCATATTCCGTTAAGGCAAACGCCGATGCTATGCTCAGCAAGGTCAAGGCAGCTGGCTTCACTGACGCTTTTGTCAAGTACAGCGAGTAACGATATAAACATTACAGTAATGCCTATTGGAGATTTTCTCTCTGGTAGGCATTATTTTTTTGCTCTTTTTTCGTCCAAACAGCCTGAAATCTTCCAGTGAGTTGTGAGGACAGAGGTTCTCAGACTGGAGGGAAAATACATGGCCAATATTACTGGCGTAATACCGGAAATCAATTATGAAAAGAAACCTGTTCCGCAAGAGCAATTGCAGCGCGAAGTAGATTATGTAAGAGCACAGCGGATACTCGATTTCATGCTTCAAAACGGACTTATTTCCTTGTCGGAATTCAACAAGATAACCACATTAAACCGCAAATCTTTCTCCCCGGCTCTGGCACAGATTATGCCCGAAAACCGTTGATATTACTGAACTTTAGAGGTAATATGTCACACTGACAAGGAGGTGAAAAATTGAAAAAGGTAACGAAAATCAATGAAAATACATCTGATTTTACAGAGCGCCCCAAACTGCGGGTTGCGGCTTACTGCCGTGTGTCTACCGATAGTGACGATCAGCTGGTCAGTCTCGACACACAGATAAAGCACTACGAATCCTACATCAAATCAAATCCTGACTGGGATTTTGCCGGGCTTTATTATGACGAGGGCATCACCGGTACGAAAAAGGAAAAGCGACCGGAGCTGCTTCGCATGATTGCCGACTGCGAGAACAAGAAAATTGACTTCATCGTAACAAAGTCTATTAGCCGGTTTGCAAGGAATACAACGGACTGTCTGGAACTGGTGAGGAAGCTGCTTGACCTCGGCATTTTCATTTACTTCGAGAAGGAAAATATCAACACCGGGTCAATGGAAAGTGAACTCATGCTGTCAATCCTGAGTGGACTGGCCGAAAGTGAGTCGGTCTCTATTGCGGAAAACAGCAAATGGTCGGTAAAGCGTAGGTTTCAAAGTGGGACCTTCAAGATTTCCTATCCGCCCTACGGCTACGATACTGCTGATGGAAAGCTGGTCGTGAATGAAACACAGGCAGCTGTCGTCCGTTTTATCTTTTCTGAAATTCTTTCCGGCAATGGTACCGGCAAAATCGCAAATGAGCTGAACCGCCGCGATGTGCCATCCAAGAAAGGCGGTCGCTGGACTGCGACAACCATTCGCGGGATGCTCGGTAATGAAAAATACACCGGCGATGCCATTTTTCAAAAGACCTATACCGATACGCACTTCAACCGCCATTACAATTACGGCGAAAAGGACCAGTTTCTGATTAAAAATCATCATGATGCGATTATCAGTCATGATGATTTTGATGCCGCGCAGGCTATCATCGAACAGCACGGCAAAGAAAAAGGCGTAGAAAAATATCAGGATAAGTACCAGAACCGATATCCGTTTTCAGGAAAAATCATTTGCGGTCAGTGCGGCGGCAAATTCAAGCGCCGCATCCACTCCACCGGCAGGCATAATATCGCATGGTGCTGTACCAATCATATAGCGGACGCCAAGAAATGTTCCATGAAATATATCCCTGAGTCTGATTTCGAATATGCGTTTGTGACTATGATGAATAAGCTTATATTCGGTCATCAAACCGTTTTAAGGCCCTTGTTAATGGGCCTTCGCGGTATCAACTCCGAAGACAGTGTGGCAAAGCTGCACGCCCTCGATAAAAAGCTCGAAGAAAACGCGGAACAGCGAAAGGTGCTGGTTACACTACAGACCCGTGGCTACCTTGAGCCTGCCGTTTACAATAAGGGAAATAATGAACTTCTGCAGGAAGCCGAGCGCATACAGCGCCAGAAAGAATCCATATCCCGCTTCATAAACAGTGACAATATAAACCTGCATGAGGTCAGCGAGCTCCTGCAATACGCCACTAAGGCGGCAATGCTGAAGGGCTTTGACGGTGAACTGTTTGCTCGCTTCGTGGAGCGGATTCTTGTATATTCACGAACAGAAATCGGGTTCGAATTAAAATGCGGTATTACGCTGAAAGAAAGGTTGGTGAGATAAATGGGCCACACTCCATTCGGCTATAGGATTATAAACGGAAAAGCCGTAATTGATGAACAAGCTGCAGTACAGATAAAAACCCTGTTTCAGTCCTATCTGACCGGCGATTCTTTGGCAACGGCAGCAAAAAAAGCTGAAATTATAGCATTTCACGCGGGCATCAGCAGGATGCTCCAGAATAATCGCTATCTTGGTGATGCGTATTATCCGGCGATTATCGATGCAGAGACGTTTGCGGCTGCCGAAGCGGAACGTATCAGGCGGGCGGAAAAACTCGGACGAATCCGCGAACCAGAAATAAAAAAAGAGGCCGTCTATCCCACCGCCTTCCGCATTATAGAAGGAACAGAACGGTTTGACGACCCATTCCAGCAGGCAGAATACGCCTACAATCTGATAGAAACGGAGGTGAATGTAGATGGAGGTCAGTAAGAACGTAACCATAATTCCGGCAAGGAAGCATACCCGAAAGAGCAAGGATGAAGAGAAACCGAAGCTCCGCGTTGCCGCCTACTGCCGTGTTTCTACTGACAGCGACGAGCAAGCGACCAGTTATGACGCGCAGATTGAACACTACACGGCCTACATTAACGGCCACCCAGACTGGGAATTAGCTGGCATCTATGCGGATGACGGCATCTCAGGAACCAACACCAAAAAGCGCGAGGAATTCAACCGCATGATTGACGAGTGCATGGCCGGCAATATCGACATGGTCATCACAAAGTCCATCAGCCGGTTTGCCCGAAATACGCTGGACTGCCTGAAATACATCCGTCAACTCAAGGACAAGAACATTCCGGTTTTCTTCGAGAAGGAAAATATCAACTCTATGGATTCCAAGGGCGAGGTTATGCTCACAATCATGGCGTCGCTTGCCCAGCAGGAAAGTCAATCATTGAGTCAAAACGTGAAGCTGGGCCTGCAATACCGCTACCAGCAGGGCGAAATTCAGATAAACTGTGCTCGGTTCCTCGGTTATACCAAGGATGAGAATAAGCATCTTGTAATAGTGCCGGAAGAAGCTGAAATTGTAAAACGCATTTACCGGGAATACCTTGAGGAAGCCAGCATGCTCAAAATTGCCCGTGGTCTGGAAGCGGACGGTATTCTAAACGGTGCTGGTAAGGAAAAATGGCATACCAGTAACGTAAACCAGATTTTGCGAAATGAGAAATACATCGGGGATGCCCTTCTGCAAAAGACCTATACCGTTGACTTCCTTACAAAAAAGCGGGTCAAAAATAACGGCCTTGTCCCGCAATACTATGTGGAAAACAGCCATGAGGCAATCATCCCGCGTGAAATTTTCATGCAGGTGCAGGAGGAACTGATACGCCGCCGAGTTGTCCACACCAGTCCGAATGGGAAGAACAGAACTTTCAGCAGTAACCACTGCTTCGCTCAGATGATTATCTGCGGTAACTGCGGCGAGGTGTTCCGACGGGTTCATTGGAACAACCGTGGCAAAAAATCCGTGGTCTGGCGGTGCGTCAGCCGCTTGGAAAACACCGGCCTGTTCTGCGATGCTCGAACGGTGCCGGAAAGCCAGATTGAGCAAGTGCTGGTTACCGCTATCAACCAAGCTTTGTGCGACAAGGACAACTTCCTCGTCACCCTTCAGAACAATATCGAGACGGTCATAATCCATGAAAACGACCAGACGCTGGCCGCTATTGACAAGCGGCTTGAAGAACTTCAAACCGAGCTTTTGAAGCTGGCCAGTTCCAAGGCAGATTACGAAGATGTCGCCGACGAGATTTACCGCCTGCGCGAGGAAAAACAAAAAGTACAGCTCGATAACGTCGGCCGGGATGAACTGAAAAAACGGATTACCGATATGGGCGACTTCCTGCAGAAACAGCCCACTGCCACTACGGAATACGACGAGCCGCTTGTCCGGCGGCTAATTGAAAAAGTCACCGTCTATGAGCATAAATTTACCGTGGAATTCAAGTCCGGTGTCAGCGTGGAGATTGATGGGTAGGATTGAAAACAACAAGCCCTGCTAACTTTAATGTTGGCAGGGCTTGTGTTTTATTCACTAATAAATTCTATCTTCGTTTACGTCTCTTTTTATTATTCATTTTCTTCTTTGTAGTAGGCTTTGTACTATCTATGTATAGATATAAAAGTGCCTGTGGACTCAAAGCAGCAATTTCAAGCGTACTGCTAAAATCTTTAAAATTCTGTGCAAACTTTTGTTCATTTTCGGGCGTCTGATGATATTTACTCTTTTCTATTTCGTGTTTCATCATTTCAATAATAGCATTGCGAGTAAATTTAGGGATCGAATTCAATTGCCAGATTATATCATCTCTGGTTACTTCACTTGTGAAACTTAGTGCATTCAATAGCTCTAGCTGCTTTTGCGAAATATCGTTACTAGCATTTGCAGGTTTAATAATCTTTGTTTTATCCCAAATATTTTTCACATTCTTTATAGTGTAATCTTTATTTATTGGAATAAACATTGTCTCTATTTCAGCTTCTACCTCTGCTGCGGTCTTGTTTCCAAAATAATGATAAAAAACCACAGTATCAACACTACTCTTATTGATACATTCAAAAATGTGACTATCATTTTGCGGCGCTAAACCTACAATTTCAAGTGTTCCGGATAACGTTTCTAACTCATCAAAAAAGTAATTATGGCCAACATTTAAATCTTTTTCGATTCCAACTTTAACAAGTTCAAGTTGAGCATCAGGTACCTTTGTTAATATATCTTCCATTTTTATCTTATCTATTTTAATATCTTTTTTTAACTTCTCAAATGCAATGAATGCTTTTGTCATATCCGTAGCATATTTATATTTACGATTGCCACTAAAGTCTAGAATCCCTGTACAATTGCAATGCCTATATTCATCCGGAAAGTATACATTTTCATTTTTAGAAATCCTAATATATCCTAATGCATTTTCTATACTTTCAGAAGGGTGTATTGTGTTAAAATCACCATGTAAATGATAAACATTTTTCTTTATAAGTGCTTCAATAGTATTATCATAATTCAAGGTAAATATTTTATCATATTCTGATAAATAGTTGCTTGATGCTTTATTTAATTTTAAATATAATTTTTGAATATAACCTTCACAATAAATTGAGTCTAGTATCATTCGCTCAAAACCTTGTTTAATAAATTCATATTGATCCAATAAATCTTGCTCTTGAAGTAAATATAACAGAAAAATTAAAAACCAATCTTCCATACCTATTTCTTCAATACTTTTCACTTCAACAGGGTGGCTGTCCTTAAAATCTTTTAATGCATCAGCTAAATCTTTATCCCCATACTCTTCTACGATAGCATCGAACTCATTATTTATTGCACGATTTGCATACGGAACCAAGTCTCTAAATAGTTCAACAATCTTGTCGCCAGCTATTATTGGTGTGCCTGTTTTTTTATCACTAAACAAAATATCATATTTACCTACCTTCGCTTTTGCAAGCAAACGAACTATTATCCATTTATTTTGAAAGTCATCTCCACCAATCTGAATATCAAGTCCATTTCCTACTAAAAGAGAAACTTGACCTCCATCCATAACTATATCCTCCCGTTTTCCTTCATCACTTTGCATCTTACCAGATGAAATTCTCAAAACATCCAAACTGACCACACAACCTCGATTTATTCAAAAAACATCTAAATCGACCACTCACGAACCCCTGACATCTAACCAGACCACTCGCCAGACTATGACATCTAAATCACTCTGTCACGTTCAAAATCAGGTCTTTGGATTTGTTCCCACGAAGCGCTATTTTCATGATTTTTGCTCATCGGATTTTTACACTAAAACGTAGAAAAGCCTTGATTTCAAGGCTTTTCTGTACACTCAGTCTTTCATCCTTGACATCAATACTACCGTCTCAACGTGAGCAGTTCTTGGGAACATATCTACGGCTTGTGCTTTAATCGCTTTGTATCCGTTTCCGCACAGAAATGCACAGTCTCTTGCGGCGGTTGCGGGGTCGCAGGACACCATTACAATCCGCTTTGGGGCCATTTTTATCATAGCGTTTAGTGTTTCCTTATCACATCCCTTTCGTGGCGGGTCAACAATAATCACGTCAGGCTTTTCACCTTTTTTTGCAAGCTTTTCAGCAATTTGAGCTGCATCGCCGCAGATAAAATCAGCATTTAATATGCCGTTTTCGCTGGCATTCATCTTTGCGTTTTCGATTGCATCGGGAATAATTTCAACGCCAATAATCTTTCCTGCTTTATCCGCCATTGAAAGCCCAATCGTGCCGGCACCGCAGTACAAATCCATTACTAACTCATTGCCTGAAAGCTGTGCGAATTCTTTGGCAATTCCATAAAGCTTTTCAGCCTGCTTTGTGTTGACCTGATAAAAAGAAAGTGGCGACAGCTTTATTGAGTTTCCGCACATGGTATCAGTGATGAAGCCCTTGCCGAAAAGAGTGATACATTTATTTCCCAGAATAACGTTTGTTTTTTCTGAATTTATATTAAGTATAATGCTTTTTATTTCGGGGAAGCGCTCAGCCAGACTGACAGCGATAGGGGAGAGCAGATTTTCGCAACGCTTTGTTGTAACAAAGCATACCATTATTTCCCCACTGTGAAAGCCCTGTCTTAAATAAATATGCCGCAAAAGCCCTGAATTTTCTTCTTCGTTATAGCCTCTGATTTTTAAAAGATTTGCTTTTTCCATGATAAAATCGACAATGCTTTTGAATATTTCAGGCTGAAGCTTACAGTCGGAAAACGGAACAACCCTGTGACTTCTTTTTGAGTAAAAGCCACAGACAGCTTTTCCGTTTTGTTCACAAACAGGATATTGAGCTTTGTTGCGGTAATTATCCGGTGACTCACAGCCGAGTATTTTTTCAAAGGGGACATCAAGCTTTCCTATTCTCTTAAAAGCATCACGAACAAAGCCATCTTTAATTTCAAGCTCTGCGTTATACGAGATATGTCGAAAGGAGCATCCACCGCATTTCCCGAAAACATCACAGTCGTTCTTCTTTCTGCATTCAGACGGTGAAATAATTTTCCCTATAATTCCGTAAGCATAATTCTTTTGAAGCTTAGTAATATTTGCTTCTATAACATCACCTGGCGCGGTAAGGGGAACGAAAATTGCCTGTCCCTCATATCTTCCGACGCCGTTCCCTTCGGTAGTCATGCCTGTTATTTCAAGAGTGACGGTATCATTTTTTTTCATATTATTCCTTCGCTTCATAAAATTCGGTTATGGCTTTCTTTTTTTCAAGCATAAGCTCGAAATGATTATTGTATTCCAGCGGGTGCTTGTAATTGAATATTCTTTTTATCTCATTATCCCCGACAAGCTTTGTTGAAGCACCGGCGCCGACCGCTATAATGGTCTGAAGCTCCTCCATAATATAAACATTATAAAGGCTTTCCATATTCGGTTTTGAATAGCCTGTGTTCTCTAAATTCCCGAGTGTGTTTTTTTGTCTGTAAAGATAGTAGGGCAGATAGCTTCTTTTTGTCAGCCTGTCTGCTGCATATTCAACCATCTCCTCAACTGAATTGTCGAAGGAGCAGCCTCCTTTATTAAGCTCTGCCGCACGCTTAATTGAAAGCGTATGAACCGTTATGTTTTCGGGTGAAAGCGTAATAATCCCGTCAACAGTCGCCTTAAAGCCGTCAACCGAATCGGCTGGAAGCCCCGCAATAAGGTCGGTATTAATATTATCAAAGCCCATTTTCCTTGCTAATTCAAAGCGTTCAAAAAACTGTTCTGCGGTGTGCCTGCGCCCGATGGCTTTTAGCACGTTATTGTCAAGCGTTTGCGGATTAATGCTTATTCTGGTTGCACCATAGTTTTTAATGACCGTAAGCTTTTCTTCTGTGATTGTGTCAGCACGTCCGGCTTCAACGGTATATTCACGCAGAAATGACAAATCAAAGCTATCTTCAATTTTTTGCATAATTTTTTCAAGCAAAAAGGCATCAATCGAGGTTGGGGTTCCTCCCCCAAAATAAACTGTATCAAGCCTTAGCCCAAGCTTTTTTGTTATATCGCTAGTATATTCAAGCTCTTTGCAAAGATTATCAACATAAGGCGGTATTTCTGCTGTTGATTTCTCCATGCTTTGCGATACAAATGAGCAGTAGGTGCATCTAGTCGGACAAAACGGAATCGACACATATAAAGAAAAGCTCTTTTTGTCAAGGCTGTCGATAATTCTTTTTTGTGTTTCTGCCGTTTTAAAAGCAAGCTCACATTTCTCATGTTTGACGAGATAGTCATCTTCAAGAGTATTGAAAATATCTGTTTTTGAATTTCCCTCTGACAGCATGGCGTTAACTCTTTTTACAGGGCGAACCCCTGTGATAAGACCCCACTTAGGTGTTATTCCCGTCAACTTTTCAAGGCAAACAAACAATAGTCTTGAAAGCATGAGCTCACACTTCCCGAAGTAGTCGGGCGAGTCGTTATCAAGCTTTCCAGCCAGCCGTTTTTTTAAGCCGCCGATTTTTACAACAGCAAAAAGTCGAGTGAATTTCTTACCCTTTTTAAGCCTTGTGAAGCAAAAATCATCATCGGCATTTCTTTCGTCATAAAGGATGGAGAATAGCTGTGCAGGATAAAAGAGCTTCACAACGCTTTCAAGCTCATATTTAAAATTATGGTTGTTAAAAATCAGAGTCATTGTAATTATTCCCGAAATATAAATTTGTCCGTCTTTCAATATTAAGAGTAGTTGACGCCCCATGACCGGGGAAAATATTGAAATCTCCTTCAAGAGCGGATATTTTGTCCACTGAGTTTTTTATCAGCTCAAAGCTTCCCCCTGGGAAATCCGTTCTTCCCACACTCCCTTGAAAAACCGTATCACCTGAAAAAATTGCGTCGCCACAAACAAAGCATACAGAGCCGGACGTATGCCCTGGAGTATGGATAGCTTTAAATGTCAGCTCGTCCTGAGATATGACTGAGCCATCGGCTATTTCAGTATAGCTGTCTATTGCGGTGAATTCAGAGCTTATCATGTATGAAAGATTAAGTTGCCCGTCTGTGAGCATCAATGAGTCATTTTTGTGTATGAAAACCCCGGCATCTGTTTCCTTTACGATTCCACTCACTGCACCAATATGGTCAAAATGCCCGTGAGTGAGGAGGATTTTTTTTATAACAAGACCGTTATTCCTGCAAAACTGAAGAAGCCTTTGAGCCTCGTCACCACAGTCAATTATAACGGCATTTTTTAAATCTGTTTCAACAACATAACAGTTAGTTTGAATAGCACCGACGGAAATTGCATGGATTTTCATTTAATCACCCTTAAAATTTATTTTCCGCTTCTGTCAATTGAAATGACATCCTTAACTTTGCGAAGCTTGTTGATGACGCCGGTTAATTGCTCGGCGCCGGCAATTCCGATAGTTAGAACAATATTGGCGTTGCCGTTTTTAAGCTCTCTAGCGGAAACCTCATGGATAGGTATTCTGATTTCTGACAGAACGGTTGAAATATCGGCGAGAAGCCCGAAGCGGTCATTTGCAACAATATCAAGTGTAGCTTTGTAGTTGGTTGCATTATTTGTAGCCCAAAATACGTCAATCCATCTTCCCGACTGAGAGGGATCATCTTTTTTTGACAGATAGTTAATACAATCTTTTTTGTGAATAGAAACACCATGTCCTCTTGTTATAAAGCCGACAATGTCATCACCAGGGAGAGGGGTGCAACATTGCGAGAATTTAATAAGACAGTTATCAATGCCGTCAACAATAATTCCTGACTGACTTTTCGAATTCGTCGATGCGATTTTCTGAGCAATATTTTCAGGCTGAACTGCTGTTGATACATATTTTTTGTTGTATTCATCCTTAAGGCGCTGAATTATTTTTGAAAGAATAACACCGCCATATCCCACAGACGCATAGAAATCGTCAAGCGATTGACAGTTATGTCGTTTCATATCATCTTTTAAGAAGTCCTCGAGTTCCTCTTCAGGAACCCTAATCATATTTCGTTTAAATTCTTTTTCCAGCTCTGTTTTTCCGTTGACAATATTCTCTTCACGGCGCTCTTTTTTAAACCATGAGCGTATTTTTGATTTTGCCTCATTGGTCTTGCTTATATTGAGCCAGTTTCTGTTTGGGCCGTGTCCGGGGGAGTTTGTGGTGACGATTTCCACAATTTCACCGGTAGAAAGCTTATAATCAAGCGGAACAAGCCTTTTGTCAACCTTTGCGCCTATCATTTTGTTGCCGACCTGTGTGTGTATAGCATACGCAAAGTCAATTATAGTCGAACCGATGGGGAGTGAAATCATATCGCCCTTTGGCGTGAACGCAAAAACTTCCTCAGGCGCAAGGTCACTCTTTATGGTTCTGACAATTTCTTCAACGTCATCTGACTCTTGTTGTGCTTCGATAATCTGACGAATCCATACAAGTCTGTTTTCAAGCTTATCTCGTCCCTGAACGCCTTCTTTATACTTCCAGTGGGCGGCGATACCGTATTCGGCTGTATAATGCATATCCCATGTTCTTATTTGTATTTCAAATGGAATTCCCTCACGTCCGATAACGGTTGTGTGAAGCGACTGATACATATTAGGCTTTGGGGTTGAGATATAGTCTTTAAATCTATTCGGAATCGGCTTGAACATATCATGAACTATTCCAAGCACATTATAACATTCATTGACAGTGTTGACGATTACGCGAATAGCATACTTGTCATAGATTTCGTCAAAGCTTCGTCCTGACATATACACCTTTTTGTATATTCCATAAAGACTTTTTACACGTCCGTCTATCTGGGGGAGTGTTTCAAATTCATTCTCAAGACGAGCCTTAATCCTCACCTTTATGCTGTCGATAAAAGCCTCTCTGTCAGTCTTGCTTTTTTCGAGAGCCTGCTCAATTTCAGAGCATGCAAAAGGGTCGAGATAATGAAAAGCAATATCCTCAATTTCTTCCTTGACGGCGCGAATTCCAAGTCTATGTGCAATTGGAGCATAGATGTACATGGTTTCAAGTGCGGTTGCACGTCTTTTTGAATCCTCTCTGAAATGCAGTGTGCGCATGTTGTGAAGCCTGTCGCATAGCTTAATGATAATTACCCTTATATCTTGAGACATAGCCAGAAGTATTTTTCTAACATTCTCCGCCTGCTGTTCCTCACGGGTGAAAAGGGGTATTTTCCCAAGCTTTGTTACACCGTCAACAAGCATGGCGACATCCTGTCCGAAGGACTTTTTAATTTCCTCAAGAGAACAGCCGGTATCCTCAACAACGTCGTGAAGAAGTGCCGAACAAATCGTGTCAGTGTCCATTCCAAGCTCTAGAAGAATGAATGCGACGGCAACAGGGTGAGTAATATAAGGCTCACCTGAAGCACGAGTCTGCCCCTCGTGATATTTGCTGGCGAATTCATATGCGCTGATTATCTTGCTTAAATCATATTGCTTTTCACTGTCGAGAATTTTCTGAATCAGCGTATCGATTGTGTAGATAACATTCTTATTCATCAAGCAAGCACCTCATTTTCTTTAAAATTTGAGAATCATCAAGGTCGAATTTTTTATTTGGCGGTATAAAATTAACTTTATCAGAAAAGTACTCCTGACTTAAAATACCAAGCTCTGTGAAAATGTCAAGGCAGAGCTTCATTTTACAAAAATTCATATTATCGTCGCAGACAGAGGAAAAAATGCGATCGATTTTCTGGGGCGATTTAAACGTGCTAATACATTTATATATTACTATAAGGTCATCTCTTGAAGGGACAATTTTCTTTTTTATTGAACCACTAATTTCTTCATTACGCATAAAGCTTTCATATACCGCTTTAGCCGAGAAATACTTTGCTTGATTTATTCCATTCTTACGGTAGTCTTTAACCATAAGATTAACGCTGGTTTTATTGTTATACTCGTTAAGCTCAAGAGTGCCAAGAAAATCGGCAAATTCGCCCTGAGATACATTTAATGAGTCTGACGGTGCGCCAAACATTATCGCCGTTATTTTTATTCCGTCGTATGTAAGCTCAAGCTTCGTATGCTTTCCGTTTGAAAGCGGAATTATCTTATCAATTTTTGCGCCGATAAGTGCAAAAACAGGCTTTGGATTACCTTCACCAAACGGCTCAAAAAAAGAGAGAGAGGATATTTCATCAGCATTAAAGTCCTCAGCCTTTAATATTTTGTCAGCGGTAACAGTAATAGCGGAGATATCAAATTTAATATTTTTAGCATATTCATATACTTTTTGAGTGAAATCATTCACCTTTTCGGGAAGAAGTGAGAACCCGCCCGCACAGGCATGACCGCCAAAGCGCTCACAGCTTTCTTTACAGTATGAAAGACATTCAAAAACGTTAAAGCCACTAAAGCTTCTTGCTGAGCCTCTTGCCTCGCCGTTTTCAATCGAAATCAGAAAGCAGGGCTTTCCGAACCTCTCCATAATTTTTGCGCTTACTATTCCGATAACGCCGTGATGCCAATTATCACCTGATATAACAAGAACACGCTGGTTAAGCAGTATGGGGTTCTTGTTAATTAGCTTTTCAATGTCAATCATAATTTCGTCTTCAGTTTTCTTTCTAAGGGTGTTTAGCTTAATCATTTCATCGACAAGAGCTTCAGCTTCGTCTTGTTCTGAGAGGAGAGCGTTCAAAGCGGTAACAGGTGAGCCGAAGCGCCCCGCCGCATTAATTCTCGGCGCAAGCATAAAGGCGACTGAAACAGAGTCGGTTTTTCCCGGCTTAATTCCTGATTTTTCAATAAGATATGAAAGCCCCGCATTTTCTGTGACAGACATTAAGCGAATACCGGCTTTAACAATCGTTCTGTTTTCCCCTGTGAGCGGGACAACATCAGCAATGGTTCCAAGTGCCGCAATATCCGCATATTGTTCAAGCACAGTGTCATAGCTTGCCCCGTCGAGTGCCGCGGCAAGCTTTAAGGCGATTCCGGCACCGCATAAATTCTTATAGGGGGAAAAATCATCTTTTCTGTGCGGGTCAATTATTGCCAGCGCACAAGGAAGCTCTTCAGAAGGCTGGTGATGGTCGGTAATAACAAGCTTTATTCCAAGCTCTTTTGCAAGCCTAGCCTCATTGACGGCGGATATTCCGTTATCGACGGTAATAATCAGCTCAACGCCCTGTTCGCTCAGCTTTCTGACAGCATCTGCGTTCATGCCATAACCTTCATCACGTTCATTTATATGGCACATTACCTCTGCGCCGGCACATTCTAGATAATTATACAAAATAGCGGTTGCGGTAATACCGTCACAGTCATAATCGCCGTAAATGCAAATCAATGAACCGTCTTCAACAGCGCTTGTAATAATCTCAACAGCTTCATACATATCTTTCATAAGAAAAGGGTCAGAAAGCTCACCCTCGGAAAAGAAATCCGAAAGCTCATCAATGTCCGTAAAATTTCTTGAAGAAAGAATTTCGGCACACAGCCTGTTAAGGTCGGTTTTTTTAAGGAGTTCATCCGTATTTTTTGAGTCAGGGCTATTAATCAGCCATTTTTTCATTAAATATCTCCGCTTTCCGATAAATTGCATGATGGTAATAAATTATTATACCATTTTTACCTATGAAATTCAATAGCTGTCTTTAAGCTAAGCATAGAGCAAGAGCTTCTGTGATAGTCAGATGATAAAAAGAAAAAATTTTATATCCATGCTTTAAATTTGTTTTCAGTTATGCTATAATATCATATCAAAGGATGGAGATATAATATGGCTAAAGCAAAAAAGAAAAAGAAAAAGGGCGGGGTAGTTCAGGCGATTGCACTGATTATCCTTTTAGGCTGTCTTGCTGTGTTGGTCAATGAATTTTATAAGTATATGAAGGTGAGAAAATCTGCGGATGAGCTTAGAGAAATCTTTTACGCCGACGGAAACTTCTCAATTGAAAGCTTCGATGATCTTTTGGCAATAAATCCGGATACTATCGGCTGGCTTTCGGTTCCCAACACTCATATGGACTTGGTTGTTGTAAAGCGTTCTGGCGATGACGGCGACGGCAATACATATTATCTGGACAAGGACTTTTTTGGCGAGCAGTCAAAGGCGGGGACTCTCTTTATGGATTATCGCAATGTTGTAACAAAAAATAAAATTTCTGATAATCTCATAATTTATGGGCATAATCAAATGGATAAAACCATGATGGGGGATCTTAAAGAGTTTAAGCACATTGATTTTTACAAAGAAAATCCAACATTTAAATTTATGACAGAATATGGTGAAAGCGACTACAAAATTTTTGCTTGCTTTATTACTGATGATAATGCGTCGTCAAATGAGCGCTTTGATTATCATAACTATCTGGATTTTGAAAGCGAGGCTCAGTTTAATCAGTTTATGGACGATGTTTTGGCACGCTCATATTATTTTACGGGCACAGAAGTCGAATACGGTGATAAGCTCATAACTCTTTCAAGCTGTTCAACCGAGTTTTCAAATTCAAGATTTGTTGTAATGGCAAGAAAAGTCAGAAAAGGCGAAAGTAGCGATGTTGATGTTTCAGTCGCTGTAAAAAATAATGACATTAAATACCCGTCAATTTGGTATGATCTTTACGGTTAATTGAAACAATTTCCGCTTTTAAAACTCCTTTTCCTGCGGATAATAATAAGGACAAAAAGAAAAGGAGGGATTGATAATGCATCAGTGTTCAAATGCAAACAAGTCAATTCAATGCACAATAAGAAATTGTTCTCATCACTGTCAGTCAGAGAATTATTGTTCTCTTGACAGAATCAGAATTGGCACACATGAAACTAACCCAACGGTGGTTGAATGTACTGATTGTGAATCTTTTGAAATGAGAAGATAATAAAAAGAGGGGATTTTCCCCTCTTTTTTAGTTTATCAGTTAGCTTTAGCTAATCTGATTAAACATGCTGTCAACATAATGTTGCATTTCTCTTTTTGAATTGATAGTATGAGTTTTTTCTATTATCTCATTCTGCTTTTGTGCTTCCAGTGAAGCAAAATAGCTCATGGCACTCAGGTTTTTAGCCATTGCCATTCCAAGCCCTAAAGGAACGTTGTTATTATTTGTAAAATTATTCATAAAATCACCCCATAATATTTTCCCTTGATTTGCGTATATTATTCATGAACTTTCATACAGAAATTCATACAAAAATATGCTTGAAATTAAGTTAATATTGTGTTAAAATATTATACAGCCACTAAGTTGTAAAACAGGAGGGATTGCAATGTCAATTGATGAGGTTAAAGTATTAATTTGCGATGATTCGGTATTTGCCAGAAAGAAGCTAAAGGATTACCTTCTTTCAGTCGGTGTAAAAAACGTTTTTGAGGCTTCTGACGGCGAAGAAGCGGTGAAGGAGTATATGAATAATAATCCCACACTTGTTTTCATGGATATAATTATGCCCAAGAAAACAGGAATTGAAGCTCTTTCTGAAATATTTGCATTTGATAAGCATGCGAAGGTTGTCATGGCGTCATCTGTCGGAACGCAGAACCATCTCAAGGATGCGATCAATGCCGGCGCGTATGAATTTCTTCAAAAGCCGATTGATAATGCGCATGTACTGAAAATAATCAATAATGTAATCAAGGAGGGCTAATATGTACACCCAGTTTTTCGGAAATTTTCTTTTGAATAACAAGCTGGTTACTCCGGCACAGCTTTCAGAAGCGATTGAGCTTAAAAAGACCACAAGATTAAAACTAGGTGTACTTGCCATAAATGCAGGATACATGACTTCACAGCAGGTTGATGAAGTTCACTGTATGCAGCAGCGTGTCGATAAGAGAATAGGGGATATTGCGGTTGATATGGGATTCATGACTGCCGCACAGGTTGATGAGCTTCTCTCATCACAAAAAACCGGATATCTTCTTCTTGGACAGGCATTGGTTGACAGGGGATATATGTCAAACGCACAGTTTGAGTCGGCAATCAAGGATTATAAAGATAAATATAAAATGTCCGAAAAGGATTTGACAAGCGAGCAGACTGACGGAATGAAAAGCCTAATCGCTGAGTTCTATCATTTTGACTCTGTTGAGAATGCCGAAGTGCTCATTGAATACACAACACTATTGTTTAAGAATGTCGTTCGTTTTATCGGCGATGATTTTACACCATCTGAAGCGGCGATTGTGTCAAGCTTTAAAATGCTAAACCTTTCCGCACAGAATATTTTAGGTGAGTATTCAGCTGTTACTGCATTCGGGGCTGATGATGACGCTTATGCAGGGTTTGCTTCGCGATTTGCCGGTGAAAGACTTTGCATCGGTGATGAATTCACGTGTGCAACTGTTGGCGAGTTTTTGAATTTACATAACGGTCTTTTCACCGTCAATATGTCAAATGAGAAGGAAGTCGAGCTTGAGCTTACTCCACAGACTTTTTCTAAAGACGCAGTGCTTAATGTTGAAAAAAGTGCATTTTGCATACCTCTTGTTTTCCCTTTTGGAACAATCAACTTTTTAATCGGACTAAAATAATTACGACAAAACGCATTTATATTTTCACGAGGGAATATCGGAGAGTGCAATAGCCGGTTATACCGAGATCTCTGATTTACCATAATAAAAAGCAGTACAAGCCCGTACTGCTTTTTTATTTTTATAATTTTTCTAATACTGCTTGTGGACGAGGGATTATTATTTTCACTGCTTGCTTATTGTTTTCGATTTGAGCTTCTTTGAAATCGCCACCGCTTTCCCCGTCAAGCGTCCATCCGACAGGTTCATCACAACTGATTTTAATAGCAGACGTCTTAATAGAATAAATATAAGGCGATGAAAGATCCTGCTTGATAATTGAAGTAAGTATATTCTGAAGATCAAATGGGCCTTTTGGTGTTCTGATAAGAGTGACTTCAAAAAGTCCGTCATCGAGAACAATTCCAAGCTCAGAAAGATTTCGGTATCCACCGATTGATACTGAATTCGTAATCAACGCAAGAACAAAATTATCTTCGACAACCTTTCCGTCATGCTCAATTTTCAGTCTGTATGATTTTATAGAGGGGAGTCTTTTTATCCCTTCAATTATATAAGCCAAATGACCAAGAAAATTCTTAGTCTGCTGTGGTGTTTGATAAGGAACCTCAGTAAATGCCCCGAAAGCGGCGACATAGGTGAAGTAGCTGCCGTTTAAAGCGCCGATGTCACAGGCGAAAGGAATGCCACTTACAATCATTTCAGCAGCCTTTTGCATATCTTTTGGAAGATTAAGGCTGTAAGCAAAGTCATTGGTCGTCCCCGCCGGAATATATCCAAGGAGAGGAGGGTGCACAAGCTCCATCAAGCCCTTAACGGTTTCGTTTAGTGTGCCGTCACCGCCGCAGCATACTGCCAAATCAAAAAACGGACCGTTTTCTTTAATAATATTATAGCAGTCAAGCCTTGCTTGAGTCGGAAATGCCGTTACCTCATATCCTGATTTTGTGAAAGTGTCAATTATCGACAGAAGATTGTTTTTTATTTGAGCACGTCCTGAATGGGGATTAAACACAAAAAGAAGTTTTTTTCTCATAATATAGCAGATTACTCCGCCTATTCACCCCCCGATTAGCAGTGTAGTTTGTTGATGCTTAGTAAATTATATAGGCTTTAATAATAATTGTCAATGAATATTTGATTACAGTTTTTACATAAATTTTACGTCGATTTTTCAGGGGATAATATGACAAGAAGAGTTTGAAGCAAAATTTTTATATCAAGCTTTAGCGAGTAGTTTTCAATATATAATAAATCAAGAACAAGCTTATCCTTTGGGGTGGTGCTGTATTTTGCGGCGATTTGTGCAAGACCCGTAAGTCCCGCTTTTACTCTAAGCCGATATTCAAATTCGGGGAGTTCTTTTTTTATTCCGTCTGCTAGCTCTTCACGTTCGGGACGAGGACCGACTATGCTCATGCTCCCAGAAAGAACATTAAAAAGCTGAGGGAGCTCATCAAGCCTGAGCTTTCTGAAAAAACGCCCCGGCTTTGTTATTCTAGAATCGTCTAAGTGTGAAAGCACAGCGCCGCTATCTTTTTCAGCATTCTCAACCATCGTTCTGAATTTAATAACCTTGAAGCGTTGCCCGCCGATGGTACAGCGTTCCTGAAGATAAAAAATCCTGCCTCCGTCAAAAAGCTTGACGGATACAGCTTCAAAAAGCATTAATGGCATAGTGATTATTATTCCTAAAAGTGACACAATAATATCAAACAGTCTTTTTACAAATTGCTGTTCAAAAGAAAGACCGGAGGCGGTGCTGACAAAAAGCGAGCTGTCATCGAGAAGCTCATGAGTGCTGCTGCTTACTATAATATCATATACTGCCGGCTCATAAAGAATGATTTTCCCTTTGTCATAGCAGTATTCTATTATTTTGCGTCGGTGCTCATATTCTATATCAGCAATTAATACACCGTCGGAAGCATCAAGGTCATTTTTCCATGTTCCGGATTCAAAGGGCGAAATTTTGATTAGCTGATACTTGTGCTGATACTCCTTGAGCTTTTTAAGAAATTCTGTCGGGTGAGATCTGCTTCTGGCAACCACTATCAGCTTTTTTGGGGGATTGACTGTTGAATAGAGTCTGTTTGCGCCTTTGGTAATTAAAACGGCAACGGCAAACTGAACCACTGGTATTATAAGAAGCGGATAAAGCTTCATTATGCGTTTTTCCATTATACAAAGCTGGCCGTATGTGAAAAGGTCTGTAATCACAGCTCCAAAAATAACAGAAAGAACAAGCTCCTTTGTTTTTTTGCTTCCGATGCTATAATTTCCATAAAGGCGCACCATTGAATAGCAAAGTATAAGAAAGGTGGTTGTTACAATTGTGCTGACTCTTGAAAACCGCTGAAGCTCAGGCGAGTCAAACATATAAAAACCATAGAAAACAAGAAAAAGCAAGAAAATCAGAAAAAGCTTTGTCAGCGACAAAACAGATTTTTCAAACGCCTTTAATAGTTTAATCAAACAAAACTCTCCCGCATTAGTCATGAAACTGACTGTTTACGGTAATTATTCCCTATCTACAATGGATTTAAACGCTTCAACTGAAGCGAAAAGCTTAATATCAACAAGTGCGTCAGTTTTAATGCCATTTTCTGTATATTCCTCTGAATAAACAGTTCCTTCTTCGCGAATTCTATTAAGAAGCCCTGCGTTATCATAGGGGATGAGAAGGTGCATTCTGTATGAGGTCACAGGAAGAGCATTTGAAATAGCGGAAAGAAGTTCGCTTACTCCGCTCCCGTTTTTTGCTGACATTTTCACAGTGTATTTTTCATTGGGCAGCATTGAGGTTTCTGGAACAAGGTCGCACTTGTTGAGAACGGTGATAGTTGGAATATCCTCACAGCCCAGCTCGGCAAGGAGTTCGAGCGTTACCTTTGCCTGTTCGTCGGCGTCAGGTGATGAAGCGTCACAAATATGAAGAATAACGTCAGCGCTGGAGGCTTCTTCAAGAGTTGACTTAAACGCTTCGACAAGATTATGGGGGAGCCGTCTGATAAGCCCAACGGTGTCGGTCAGAAGAACATTTCTTCCGTCGGGAAGCTCAATTGCTCTTGAGGTTGTTTCAAGTGTTGCGAAAAGCTTGTTTTCGGCAAGCACACCGGCTTGTGTCAGTGTGTTTAAAAGCGTTGATTTTCCGACATTTGTATATCCGACAATAGCAGCGGTGAGGACATTGTCCTTTTTTCTTCTTTTTCTGATAAGCTCACGTCTTTTTTCAATTTCCTTGAGCTGCTCCTGAAGTGCATCAATCCTAGAACGAATGTGACGTCTGTCGCTTTCAAGCTTTGTTTCACCGGGGCCTCTTGTGCCTATTCCTCCGCCCAGACGAGAAAGCTTAACTCCCATTCCCACAAGGCGGGGAAGCCGATATTTCTGCTGAGCCAGCTCAACCTGAAGTCGTCCTTCCTTTGTTGTTGCTCTTTGAGCGAAAATATCAAGAATCAGCATAGTTCTGTCAATCGTATGAACACCCAGAATATCTTCTATGTTTCTGATTTGTGTTCCGGTCAGCTCATGGTCAAAAATAATAATATCAGGTTCAAGCGTCTGACACATTTCTTTAATCTCATTTAGCCGTCCTGTTCCGATACAGGTTGCAGAGTCCATTGATGGTCGTTTTTGAACTGCTCTAGCCAAAACCTCTGCTCCGGCTGTTCTAGATAGCTCCTCAAGCTCATCGAGTGATTTTTCTACATCAAATTCACCTGTGTCGGCGCAGACGAGAATTGTTTTTTGGATATTTGTGATGGTTTCAAACATAATAATTCCTTTCGAATATTAATTCATTTTTCACCAAAAAATGAGTAATATCTTTTCACAAAAACTACAATTATTATAATAGTCTTTTTTTTGCATATGTGATATACTAAAATAAGTATTATTGAAAAAACCGGGAAGCGTGGGTGCTGATGAAAAATCCAAATAATTATGACGTTGTTATTGTCGGGACTGGAATTGCGGGACTTTATACCGCTTTGAACCTTAACCCTGATTTGAAGATACTTATTCTAACAAAAAAAGAGCTTGTCTTGTGCAATTCCGCTTTGGCACAGGGCGGAGTGGCGGGGGTATATAATAATCCTGAGGACAGCCCTGAGCTTCACAAAAAAGATACGCTTGTTGCCGGCGGTAATGTCAACAATGAAGAAACGCTTGATATTCTAGTCAACGAAGCAAAAATTGATATTGAGAATATTATAAGGCTTGGCGTGGATTTTGACAAGTCCCAAAACGGTGATTATCACAGAACGCTTGAAGGCGGTCACGGAATGCACAGAATTTTTCACCACGCCGATGCAACGGGCTATGAAATTCTATCAACACTCATCGGCGCTGTAAAAAAGCTTTCGAATGTTGATGTGATTGAAAACGCCCTTCTTTGTGATATTAAGAAAACGCCGACGGGATTTTCATTTGATATTCTAAAGGACGATGTTCATTCTTATTATAACTCACATTTCGCTGTTCTTGCAACAGGCGGAATTGGAAGAGTTTATAAATACACCACAAATTCAGCGATAGCGACCGGTGACGGAATAGCTTTCGCCCATAATCTTGGTGTTGAAATCAAGAATTTAAGCTATATACAGTTTCATCCGACAGCATTTAACAACCGTGAAACAAGAGAGTGCTTTCTTATTTCGGAAGCTGTCAGGGGTGAGGGTGCATACCTAAAGAACTGTCATGGTGAGCGCTTTATGCATAACTATGACAGCCGACTTGAGCTTGCGCCACGTGACGTGGTGTCACATTCAATTATCAGTGAAACAAAAAAAACCGGCTCTGATAATTTCTATCTTGACATAACCCACAAGGACGCTGATTTTATTAAAAAGCGTTTTCCGATGATTTACAGGAATTTAAAGGAACAGGGTTTTGATCTTTCAAAGGAAATGATTCCGATTTATCCGTGTCAGCATTATCTTATGGGCGGAATAGCAGTGGACAAGGATTCAAAAACAACAGTCGAGGGGCTTTATGCCTGTGGTGAATGCTCATGCACTGGTGTTCACGGGAATAACAGGCTTGCAAGCAACTCGCTTCTTGAGGCTTTGGTTTTTTCACGACGTGCCGCAAGCCGTATTAATTCAGAGAGCAAAAAAGCGGCAAATCTATTTTCTGACTATAAATTCGTTCTAGAAGAAAATGCACCGGTAATTCCTAAGGGATTGAGAACGAGAATCCGAACAATAATGCAGGAAAGCTTCTTCGTCATACCGGATGAAGAGGGTATTAAGAAGGGCTTCCCCGAAATCGAAAAAATAAAAAGCATGCTTGAAAACGAAAGCTTTAAAGTCAATCAGGATTTTGTAATAGCAAAGGCATTGGCGACTGTTGCTTATCTTGTTCTTAGGGAGGTTATATAGTGGAGCTTTTGCAGTTTTATATTGATGATATAATCAAAAAAGCACTTTTAGAGGATATTAACTATATAGATGTTACGACTGATTATCTTATTTCGGACGATTCCTGTTCTGAGGCTTATTTTTTATCAAAGGATGAAGGCGTGCTTTGCGGAATTAAAGTAGCGATGCGTGTATTTGAGCTTCTGGATAATAAGGTTTCTATTGATATACTGATAAACGATGGTGAAAAGGTTAAAAACGGTGATATAATTGCTAAAATTAAGGGAAGCACCAAAGCTTTATTAAAGGCTGAAAGAACCTCTCTTAATTTAATTCAGCATATGTCGGGAATAGCAACCGCAACAAATAAATGCGCCGAGCTTGTTAAGGGAACAAACGCTTCTATTGCTGAAACTAGAAAGACTCTCCCCGGACTTCGTGCTTTACAGAAATATGCCGTAACTGTCGGAGGGGGAAGAAATCACCGCTATAATCTTTCAGATTGTGCAATGCTAAAAGACAATCACATAGATGCTTACGGCGGAATAACGGGAGCGGTTTTAGCACTTCGTGAAAAACTGGGGCATACTGTTAAAATTGAGGTTGAAACAAGGAATCTTGATGAGTTAAGAGAAGCTATTTCAGCCGGTGTTGATATAATTATGCTTGATAATATGTCGGCTGAAATGATGACGCAGGCTGTTCAAATCACAGCTGGAAGAGCAAAGCTTGAAGCAAGCGGAAATGTCACAGCAGAAAATATTAGGGCAATCGCTCAAACCGGAGTTGACATTATTTCTCTCGGTGCGCTTACCCATTCCGTTAAGAGCTTTGATATTTCAATGAAATTTAAGGGCTGATAAAATGAAAAAGCAGGTTGATATTTTCACAGATGGTGCATGCTCTGGCAATCCCGGCCCGGGCGGATGGGGTGCTGTTCTTCGCTTTGGTGAGCATGAAAAAGAGCTCTCGGGGGGCGAGGCACAGACCACAAACAACCGTATGGAGCTTACAGCAGTAATATCAGCACTTGATGCACTTAAAGAGCCGTGCAAAGTCCGCCTTTTCAGCGACAGCAAGTATATCGTCGATGCGGTGAATCTTGGCTGGGCAAGAAAGTGGCGTGCTAATGGCTGGAAGAGGGGAAAAAATGAGCCGGCACTCAATCCCGATTTGTGGGGAAAGCTTTTGGCTCTCCTTGAAACTCACGAGGTTGAGTTTATATGGGTTAAAGGACACGCCGGACATCCCGAAAATGAACGTTGCGACAGGCTGGCAGTAAAAGAACGTGATAAATTTATTTAAGGTATTGCAATTCATACGAAAAAGGTATATAATTAAGTCATACAAAGCTAACTGGGCTTTTGTATGAGGTTTATATAATAGTCTACTCAAAAAGCTGGTACAAAGAAGGTATTAAAATGGAAAAACGTTTTGTTTATGCTGACAACGCAGCAACGACAAAGGTGTCGATAAATGCGCTGAATGCAATGCTCCCGTATTTTACGGAGTATTACGGGAATGCTTCAAGCATATACTCGCTTGGCGCTTCCTCTGCAAGGGCAATAATTAAGGCAAGAGAACAGGTTGCAAAGGCAATTGGAGCAAAACCGTCAGAGATATATTTCACTTCTGGCGGCTCTGAATCCGACAACTGGGCAATTAGGGGTGCGGCTTATAACGGTGCAAAGAAGGGCAAAAAGCATATTATTACAACAGCTTTTGAGCATCATGCAGTGCTTCATACCTGTGCAGCGCTCGCAAAGGAGGGTTTTGAGGTCACCTATCTTTCTGTTGACGAAGCGGGGCTGATCAGTGCACGCGACGTTAAGAAAGCAATCAGAGAGGATACGTGCCTTGTTACTATAATGTTTGCCAACAATGAAATCGGCACAATTCTTCCGATTGGTGAAATCGGAGCAGTCTGTAAAGAAATGAAAATACCTTTTCATACCGACGCTGTTCAGGCTGTCGGGAATGTTGATATTGATGTCAAGGCGCTTAATGTCGATTTGTTGTCACTTTCAGGTCATAAGCTTCATGCACCGAAGGGTGTAGGCGCTTTGTATATTAGGGGAGGACTTTCAATTCCTAACCTTATTTATGGCGGAGCACAGGAGCGTTCTAAGAGAGCAGGAACGGAAAATGTTGCGGGATTGGTTGCGCTGGGCGTCGCTATTGAAGAGGCAACGGTCAATATTGCGGCTAAAATCGAAAAGGTGACGAAGCTTAGAAACCGGCTGATTGACGGAATATTGAAAATTGAAAAAACACGACTAAACGGTGATCGTGACAAGCGGCTTTGCGGAAACTGCAACGTATCTATACTTGGAATTGAGGGCGAGGCACTACTGCTTATGCTTGACAATGCGGGAGTAGCGGCTTCTTCAGGCTCGGCTTGCACATCCGGTTCGCTTGATCCATCACATGTACTTCTTTCTTTGGGACTGAGGCATGAGGTTGCACACGGTTCATTAAGACTTACTATTTCCGAGGAAACAACAGAAGAAGATGTAGATTATATTCTTGAGGTGCTTTCACCTATTGTGGACAGGCTCAGGTCAATGTCGCCGCTTTGGGAGAAGGTTTTGAATAACGAGCTTAACTTATAGAATTAAAGGAGATGTTAAAATGCTTTACAGCGAAAAGGTAATGGATCATTTTGCCAATCCGAGAAATGTCGGCGAAATCTCAGACGCTGACGGCGTTGGCGAGGTTGGGAATGCAAAATGTGGCGATATAATGAAAATATATTTAAAGATTAATGATGGTGTAATTACCGATGTAAGCTTCAAGACATTCGGCTGTGGGGCGGCGGTGGCAACATCTTCAATTGCAACTGAGCTTATTAAGGGAAAGACTATAGACGAGGCACTAAGACTCACAAACAAGGCGGTAATAGAGGCTCTTGACGGGCTTCCGCCAGCAAAGATACACTGTTCTGTTTTGGCGGAGCAGGCAATGAAGGCGGCGATATCCGATTATTATAAAAGGCAGGGCGTTGACCCTGTTGCAATAGTCGGCGAAATAGGTGACTGCAGCGCATGTCACGGCGAGCATTGCCACGGATAAAAGCGGCGAAGAATTGTACCAATAACAATAAAAAACCCTGTTCATTATATGAACAGGGTTAATTCTTTTTTTAAAAATCCGAGCCTTTTGTAAGGTCAGGGTCTTCAATATCATCTTCAATAGTATCAAGTGTAATTTCTTCATCGGGAATTAAATCGGGTTCAAAGCTATCAAAACTACCCTCATCATCACCGCAACAGCAATCATCACCACAGTCACAATCTTCGTCGCCACAACAGCACTCGCAGTCGTCAAACATTTCGTCATCAAATTCATCGTAATCATACTGCTGCGCCTGATCTTTCTTTTTAAGGGCGAAAACAGCCGCCGCTGCACCTGCTGCTGCCGCTAAAATCGCAATTAATGCACCTGTACCTTTTTTCATAAAATCACTCCTCAAATAGAATTTAAATTCTTATTAATTATACCATAGGTTTCAAAAAATATCAATTATTTTTTTACATATTTTTTGTTATGTTCATTAGAA
This sequence comes from Bacillota bacterium, assembly GCA_023439835.1. Lineage (GTDB taxonomy): Bacteria > Bacillota > Clostridia > Oscillospirales > Ruminococcaceae > SZUA-444. The sequence goes on from JAEXUW010000021.1 coordinate 81,770, forward strand.
TCGACAATGCGGCTATAGGCGCAGTTTCACATCGAAGAATTCTTGGCCCCAGTGAAGCTTTAATAATTCCGCTACTTTCACACAGCTTTACTTCATCAGGGTCAAAACCGCCTTCGGCACCGATTATTATTCCGATTGATTTCACACCGCAAAAATCAATATCGGCAAGCCTTATGCCCCCTCCCTCATAAAAAAGAATACCTATATCCAATTCTTTAATTATTTCAACAGCATCCTTGAATAATAAGGCATCGCTTATTTTGGGAACAGTACCACGTCCTGACTGTTTGGCAGCTTCAAGTGATATTTTTGAGTATCTGTCTATTTTCTTCTGCATTGATTTTTCGTCAGGGCGGCTGACACATCTGTTGGTTATGACAGGAACAATTTCACACACACCAAGCTCAACAGTTTTTTGTATAATCATTTCAAGCTTATCTGATTTTGGAAGTGCTTGAAAAAGCGTTACTTTTATGTCAGGCTCAGATATAGAAGGTTTTGATGATGCAATTTTACAGGTGATTTCTTCAGAAATGCTCTTAATTTCACAAAGATAGTCTAACCCATTTTTATCACACAAAACTATTTCATCCCCGACTTTCATTCTAAGTGAGCGTGAAATATGCTTTGCGTCATCACCAATAATTATAGCTTCCCTTTCGCCAATTGAATCACAAAAAAATCTCGGCAAATTAACGTCCCCTTTTGTCTGATTTAGTTTTCCCGAAAGAATCGTATTTATTAAAAAATTATAGAAGAATATCTTCGATAGCAGTCGCACTTGATTTGTTGACAGCTTCTGAAGATACGACCAGGACAATGGATTCACTCAGCACTCTGAAAAAAATGGCAAGTACACCAAGCTCCTCACAGGTGAAATTATCGGCAAGCACATTTGCTGTCGCTGCGGCGAGAATATTCAGATTCCTCCCGTCGGGAAGACATGAGGGTTTTTTCTTAGGCTTTTTAGAATAACTATACTTATCCAAATATTTCACCCCCGATATAACATAATATGCTTAAAACAAAAAATGTGTTTACTGAATAAAAATTTTAGTTTTACTTATAATATCAGAAAAAATGGGGGCGTTTATTATGTTTTTGGCTAAGGCGTTATTAACTGCAATTTTTTCAGTTATTGCGTTGTTTCTTCTCACAAAGCTGATAGGGAATAAGCAAATTTCACAGATGAGCATGTTTGACTATATTAATGGTATTACAATAGGCTCTATTGCCGCTGATCTTGCTATTGCAGATGAAATAAAGGAATTTATAATTGTGCTTATCGCCATGATAACTTATGGAATTGCGGGATATGCCATATCGGTTGCCACTATTAAGTCCGTTAAAATGAGGCGGTTTTTAAGCGGTAAAGCACTTATTTTAATAGAAAACGGAAATATTTACAAAAAAAATCTTAGAAAATGCAAGCTTGATTTAAACGATGTGCTTACTCTTGCTCGAAATCAGGGGTATTTTAATATAGCGGAAATAAGCTATGCGGTTTTAGAAAATAACGGCTCAATCAGCTTTCTTCAAAAAGCAAAGGACAGACCGCTGCGTCCGTCTGATATGAACATTTCTCCGAGCGAAGAAAAACTTGCATATAACGTGATTATCGACGGTGAGCTGTTCTCTGACAACCTAAGAAGAACTGGTAACGATGAGAACTGGCTTAGAAGCCAGCTTAAAGCACAAGGCTATGGCGGATTTTGCGAAGTAATGCTTGCTACTGTTGATTTTGAAAACAATCTCACAGTATTTAGAATGCTTGATCAAAACGAGGATAAGAATATTTTTGACTAATCACAGGCCGTATATCATTTTAAAGCGTTCAATCTCTTTTTTTAATCTAGGGAGAGGAAGTCCGACGACATTATAATAATCACCGTCGATACGCTTGACAAAAAATGCTCCCTGGCCTTGAATACCATAACTTCCTGCTTTGTCAAAAGGCTCACTGGTGTTGATGTAATTATCAATATCTGCTTCTGTTAATGGATAAAATTCAACAGCCGTCTTTTCGGTGAAGGAATAGCTTTTATCATTATATTTAAGACACACACCGGTCATAACATGATGAACTTTCCCTGATAAAAGTGCAAGCATAAGCTCTGCATGATTTTTGTTTTCGGGCTTTCCGAGAATTTCCCCTCCATAAATGACAACTGTATCACAGGCAATGATAAGTGAATCTGCAATGGTTATTGCCTGAGCTTTTTTTATGGCGATAATCTCGGCAGCTTCATAAACGATATCTGAATCAATATTTTCGTCAATATCAGCGGGAGCAACAGAAAAATCATTATAGAGCATACCGAGAAGCTCTTTTCTTCTCGGCGAAGCCGAAGCCAGTATCACATTCATTGTTGTTTACCTGGTATTTCTAAAGCGGCTGAAATGCCAAGCTCAAGCGCTTTAAGGTTAACAGCGTGAAGCTTTTCGGGTAATATTGCTATGAGAGAATGCTCCATCTGCTCTTTTGAAATGTCAAGATAGCCTGAACCTATTGCCGCACCGAGAAGAACAACGTTGACAGCTTTGGGTGAGCCGGCTTTTTTTGCAGCACTAAGAGCATCAAAGAGTATAAGCTTCTTTGATTTATCTTTTAAAGCTGACATGATTTTTTCTATGTCGTATGCCGCCCCGCCAAGAGAAGCAGTAACCGGAACAATCGTCTGAGTGTTAATGATACAGCCGCCGTTCTCAGAAAGACGTGAGAGGTTTCTAAGTGCCTCTGAAGGCTCAAAGGCTATTAAAAGGTCAGCTTTCCCAAAAGGGATGATTGAGCTTTTGTCTTCACTTGAAGCACGAACATGAGATACAACACAGCCACCTCTTTGTGCCATTCCTATTGTTTCCGCTGTGCGAACAAAATCACCTTTTTCCATATAAGCGGCGGCGATAAGTCTTGAAGCAAGTACAGTTCCTTGTCCGCCTACTCCGGCAATTAAAATATTCTTACTCATTACCTATCCTCCCTTTTTATAGCGCTGACAGGGCAGAGCTGTGCGCAAAGACCGCAGCCTGTGCATAGCGTGCTGTCGATTTCAACGCTCTTCTTGAGCGGACGAATAGCGGGACAGCCGATTTCATTAATACATTTTTTGCAGTTGATGCAGTTTTCTTCGATTTTATAAGGTGCATCAGGCTTGACAATAGCGATACAAGGTGAGCGAAAAACTATCGCAGAAACGCCCTTGTATTCGGATGCAGTTTTTACAGCATCAACAGAGGCGGACAAATCAAGCGGATTTATAGTTTGAATTGATTTCACACCGCAGCCTTCAAGAACCTTCTCTATGCTGACTGAATCAACGGCGACTCTCATCATGTTAGTTCCCGTTCCCGGATGGGGTTGATGCCCTGTCATGGCTGTTGTCGAGTTGTCAAGAATAATTATCACAATGTCGGTATTGTTATAAACAGCGTTGATTATGCCTGTTATTCCACTTGCAAAAAAAGTCGAGTCGCCGATAAATGCGAAGTTTACTGCGTCAGGCTCAATAACGTGAAGACCTTGAGCGACGGTAATTCCGGCACCCATGCAAAGACAGGTATCAACCATATCTAGCGGCTTTGCATTGCCTAATGTATAGCAACCTATATCCCCTGAAAACACAGCTTTTTTGTTTTTCATTGCAACTTTTACCGCATAAAAGGATGCTCTGTGGGGACAGCCCGCACACAGAACCGGCGGTCTAACAGGAAGAGGTATTTCTTCAACAGCGACGGGGGCTTCGATAGAAATACCGCAGAATTTAGCGATTGCTGACTTTGCGGTTTCGTATGTAATTTCACCCGCATTAATCATATCGCCTGTTCTTTTACCTAAAATTTCACATCTGATGCCGTTAAGCCCACAAAGATGGATAAGTGAATCCTCAATGACGGGGTCAAGCTCTTCTATTACAAGAATTTTGTCAACTTTTTTAATTAGCTCAAGCGCCTGCTTTTCCGGAAAAGGATATGGTGCCCCGACCTTATATAGCATCAAATCAGTACCAAGCTCATTTATAGCCTCAACGGCGTTTGAATAGCTTACACCTGACGCAACGACAGCGATATTGCCGTCGCCAGTTATTGTGTTGTATTTTATATCGGAAAAAGCATCGGAAAGCTCTCGTTGCTTTTTTTCTAGAGCAATGTGATTCATATATGAAAGGCGGGGGAAAATTACCCACTTAGGATCCTTCACGAAGCCGTCTGGGATATGCTCTTCAATTACTTCATCAACTTCAATAGAAGCACAGGCATGACATATTCTTGTTGTCGGACGAAGTATGACGGGAAGCTTCAGTTCTTCCGACAAAGAAAATGCATACTGAACCATATCATAAGCTTCCTCAGGTGATGACGGGTCAAGAACGGGGAGATTGGCGAATTTTGCGAAATGCCTAGTGTCCTGTTCAGTCTGAGAAGAAATTGGCCCGGGGTCATCAGCGACCAGAATCACCATTCCGCCTTTAATTCCGACATAGGAAAGACACATCAGCGGGTCAGATGCAACGTTGAGCCCGACTTGCTTCATGGTTACCATTGTTCTTGCACCGGCATAGGATGCTCCCGCGCCAACCTCCATCGCAGCTTTTTCGTTAATCGACCATTCAACGTGTATTTTCAAATCCTTGTTGTGTATAGCGACTGTTTCAAGCACCTCGGTTGACGGAGTTCCCGGATAACCGCATACAAAGCGTACTCCCGCTCTTATAGCGCCGAGAGCTATCGCTTCATTTCCCATTAAAAGTTTTATCATTATTAAAACGGCTCCTTATTATTAAAGTAAATCCTTAGGGTTATACTTGGGCTGTTTTTTCAGGTTTGGGTTATTTGAAATCTCTTTCTCAAAAACTTCCTGCCATTCTTCGGCTGTATAATCCTCAACTGAAACAGAAATATACATATCAGGTGTACCAAGTGCTTCGTTTAAAGCTTCCGACAATTTTTTTACTGCAAGCTCCTTTTGGGCATCGGTTCTGCCTTTAAGCATTTTTAGTGCGATGTGTGGCATAGCTAATCCTCCTAAAGTTTATATAGAAATTATTATACCACACTATTTCAAAAAATAAAAGCACCTGCATTTTAAATTTGTACAGGTGCTTTAAGTTTATTTGGATTTGCTACTAATTTCGCTAATCAAATTGTTAGTAAGAGAGTTTATGCTGTCAAAATTCATCGCATGAATATAGCATTCTTCGATATCGTCATGTACTTTCTTAGCGTTTTTTAGTGCAGCAGCCGCTTCTTCAAGAAGCTCTTGTGCAGCTTTCTTGTTGAAAAGAAGTCTTTGCTTTTTATGAAATAGGAAACCTTTGTCATAAAATCTTCTGAAATTAATAATATCGGAATCGGGGAGCGTGATTCCGTTTATCGGCCCGGAATTTATGAAAGCTGTGCTTATTTCCGGAATAAGCATATGCTCAAAGGTTTTTGAATTGAAAAGAGTACATTCGCTGATAATAACATCAAAGCCTCTTGAAACTGCGACTGTTGCAAGCTCTCGGAGGAAGGTGTCTGAGCCTGAATAGAAGCTGTCGCTGAGTAAGTAAATATTCTTATAATCTTTAACGGTATCAAGAAGCGTCATATAACCGTCAGGCGTCATAGCGGAAAGCTGTGAATAAGTAGTTTTTCCTTCACCTGTTTTTCGTTTGGGAAAGATTTTTTTAGTGAGTCTTGAAATAAACGCCTCAAGCTTATCAAAGTCCAGTGATTCCTGAGAAATTGAATATGTATCCGAATTCAGTGAGGACAGTGCGCTGACAAAGCTTTTACATCGCTTATGCCACCTTCGACATTCTTTTGTCAGAGAGATTATTTTGTCGGTATTATCGCAAAGCATTTTATCATTCCAGAAGTCACCTAAATTAAGAATCTTTTGCTTTACGCCGGCGAAAATCGGGTCAAATACGTGCGGTGCTGTCCCATCCACGATGATTATGCCTAAATCTCTGATAATAACTGCATCAAGAGAATTTGGGTCACTGGAACAATGGTAGATTTCAAGACTTTCTTTATCTTTAAAAGCTTCGGCTATTTTTTTCATCAGGGATGATTTTCCTGTTCCCGCCCCGCCCTTTAATATGTAAGTGAAATTATTTTCGTCGGCAATTTCTTTATCAAAATGTGTCGTGAAACCGTCCGGCGAAAGACACCCCAAAAAGTATTCGGCTTTTGCCAATGACATTTTTACCCCTCCAGATCATTATTTTGTGTGAAAGCACAATTTTTCAATTCAGTTTATAATATGCATAAACAGACGAAAGGCTACTCAAACTGCAAAAAAATGCACGTTTTTTGAGTTCTACTTTTTCAACATATTTTTATAAATAAACACAATTTTTTCATATATAATCACATCTGCGAGGTGATAGCATTACTTCATAAAGGGTGATTTACCGTTATTAACAACAATAATTTTGGCGCAAATATTAAGAATTTATTTAAAACATATAAAATAAAACAATTAACTAAACAAGAGGTGTTAATTGCAATTTTCAAAAATTACGACTAAAATAATAACGTCGACAAATATTTAGGGGGATTAATCTTGAATCGTGCTCCGAGGGTTGCCACAATAAACGATATCTCAGGTTTTGGGCGTTGTTCGCTCACAACCGCCATACCTGTACTGTCAGTATTGGGGGTTCAGTGCTGTCCGGTGCCGACGGCTGTGCTCTCGTGCCATACAGGATTTGAGAGCTTTTTCTTTAAAGACCTTACCGATATTATTCCTCAATATTTGTCAGGATGGAGAGAAATGGAGCTTGAATTTGATTCGGTTTACAGCGGGTTTCTAGGCTCTCTTGAGCAAATTTCGCTTACTGAAGACTTTATACTTTCTCAGAAAAACTCACCGCTGATTGTAATTGATACGGTTATGGGTGACGGCGGAAAAATCTATGCGACATATACTGATAAAATGTGTCTTGAAATGAAAAAGCTGGTTTCATTGGCGGATGTAATAACGCCGAATGTTACAGAAGCGTGCTTTTTGACTGGCGAGGAGTATTGCGGTGAGGATGTTTCTATTGAAAAAGCCTCGGTCATTGCAGAAAAGCTGTGTGCTCTTGGCGCAAAGTCCTCGGTGATAACCGGAATAGAAAAAGGCAGCCGATTAGTCAACCTTGTATATAAAAACGGTAAGATTGAGCTTGTTGAAACAGATAAAGCGCCTAAAACTTTTTCGGGAACAGGCGATCTTTTTGCTTCCTGCCTAACCGGACTTCTGGTAAAAGGAAAGCCTCTTGATTGTGCCGTTTATGAAACATCTCAGTTCATTCTTGACTGCATACAATCCACAATATCGGCAAAGACACCTGTTATGGACGGTGTTAAGTTCGAGCCGTTATTATATAAGCTTGGAGGGAATTTTTATGAAATCAAAAACTACTAGAATTATATTTGCAGCACTTTTTGCGGCACTAGTTACTGTATCAATTTATTTTTTTCATATTCCTGTGGGAAACGGAATAGTTCACCTCGGCGACTCTTTCATATATCTAGGTGCGGTGCTGCTCCCTTTACCTTATGGAATTGCCTCGGCTGCAATCGGAGGAGCTACCGCCGACCTTGTGAGCGGATATGCTGTTTATATCCTCCCGACGTTTATTATTAAGTCGGTTAATGCGGCATGCTTTTATGCAGCGAGAGTCAGCAAAACGAAAATAATAACCAAGCGCTCAATATCGGCGGCGGTAGTATCATCAATTATAACAGTAGTCGGATATTATATTGTCGCTGTAATTTTATACGGCGGATGGAAGGCGCAGATGGTGGCTACAATACCGGGAAATCTAGTGCAGGCAGCAGGAAGCTTTGCGGTTTTTCTGGCAATAGGAATGGCGTTTGATACAGCGGGAGTAACACGGAGAATTCGTTTGTAATCGACAGGATTTGTGCCGTATCTAGTTTATTCCGCTCTGTTCATAATAAATTTACATTTTTTGAAACTTAATTTTCGGAACATTAGTTCGGAATTCAACCCGATAAGCTGATTCAACATCAGTTTGTCGGGTTTTTTTATGCACAATTGATAATCATGTTGAGAAATTTTTGGCGGTTTTAAAATCTGGATTAGCGTTGAATTTGGTTGCAATTAATTAACATCTGCTGTATAATCATATTACGGTGGTGAAAAGTGGTCCAAAGTGGTGCTCAATCCCTAAAAGGAGATGAACGGAATGCCGTCAGGTATGTTAATGGGTACTTTTACTCATAATATGGATGTTAAGGGAAGAATGAATTTCCCGACAAAGCTCAGAGATCAAATCGGCGATTCGTTCATTATTACAAAAGGGCTCGACGGATGTCTTTTTGTTTATTCGAAAGAGGGGTTTGAGGAGCTTGCTGAAAAAATAAGGCAGGTGCCGCTTTCAAAAGGACGAGAGCTTCAGCGGTTTTTCATGGCTGGTGCATGCGAGGCAGAGGCGGACAAGCAGGGGCGGATACTGATTCCGCAGGCGCTTCGTGAATATGCAAGTCTTGAAACTAACGTTGTTGTCATCGGCGCTTCAACAAGGGCGGAAATCTGGGACAAGTCCAAGTGGGACAGATTTAACGAGGAGTTCACAGAAAACAAGCTTGAGGAAGCCATGGAGGGCATTGATTTTTAAGCATCAGGCTAAAAGAATTGCTTAGAGAAAGGATTTAAAAGTAAGTGGAATTTAAACATGTATCCGTGCTTTTAAATGAATCGATTGACGGGCTTGACATAAAACCCGATGGGATTTATGTCGATGCGACCGCAGGCGGGGCAGGGCATTCAACAGAAATCGCAAAGCGCCTGACTTCAGGACAGCTTATAGCGCTTGACCGTGACCCGACGGCTGTGCAGATCGCATCTGATCGATTAAAGGACTTTAATGCCAAAGTGGTAAGAGCGAATTATTCCGAGCTTGACAGTGTGCTTTTTGAAATGAATATTGATTCAGTTGACGGTGTTCTTCTCGATTTGGGGGTATCTTCACATCAGCTTGATACGCTTGAGAGAGGGTTTTCATATCATCTTGACGCACCTCTCGACATGAGGATGAGCCAAGAGGGGATCAGCGCAAAGGAAATTGTGAATGAGTATTCATACGAACAGCTTTCCCGCATTATTTTTGAATTTGGTGAAGAAAAATTCTCCCGCAATATTGCATCACGTATTATCAGGGAAAGGGAGATTAACCCCATTGAAACCACGGCACAGCTTGCACAAATCATAAAAGAGTCAGTCCCCGCGAAGGTGAGAAGAGAGAAAAATCCATGCAAAAAAACCTTTCAGGCAATACGCATTGCCGTGAACAGTGAGTTTGAGCATCTTTCAGAGGGGCTTGACAAAGCGTTTGAGGCTCTAAGTCCAGGCGGACGACTGGTTGTAATAACCTTTCATTCTCTTGAGGACAGGCTTGTCAAGCAAAGATTTGCTGGCTGGTGCAAGGGCTGTGTTTGCCCCCCGGACTTTCCGGTGTGCGTGTGCGGAAAAAAGCCACGCGGAAAGCTTATAAACAAAAAACCGCTTGAAGCAACTCAGGCGGAGCTTGAACAGAACAAAAGAAGCAGAAGCGCCAAATTACGGATTATTGAAAAAATTCAGCAAAATGGGGTGATATAATTGTCAAAGCCAAACAATCTGGCATATGATTTTTCGGTTTATGAGCCGGTGCGAAAAACCGAACCAGTCAGAAAAATTCAGGTAAAGAAAAATACGCAGAGTCAGAATGTATCAACTTTTTTTGTAATAGTAAGTGCTGTTGCAATAGCATTTCTTCTGTGTGCAATCATCTATGGAAAAGCAGAGGAAAGCAGGCTATATAACGAAGCTTCCAAGATTGAAAGACAGATCGCTCTTATTAACGATGAGAATGTGAGAATGCAGTCTGAACTTGAGGCTAGGACAAATATAAGAAACGTCGAGGATTATGCTGAAAATGTTCTTGGACTTCAGAAGCTTGACAAGACTCAAATTGAGTATATAGAGCTTCAGAAGGAAAATGTAATCATGGTAATGGAAGAAAAGAACAACAATGTGTTCGTAAAAATTAAGAACTGGTTCGACAATGCTTTGGAATATATTGGGGCATAGTGAATAAAATATACTGTCAGTGAAAGTTAAGCTATACTCCACAAATGAAAGCCTTTTACGGCATGGGGTTTAGACTTGACTTTCTTCATATCATGTATTTGAGGAGGGTAATATGTCTGACAAACCGACTTCTTTGATGAAGCGGAGACTTAATGTCTTTGTGGCTCTGGCACTGGTTCTATTCACTGTTTGGATAATTATTAACCTTGCAACAGTATCGATTAAAGAGGGCGAAAAATATCAGCAGATTGCTAACAGCCAGCAATTTCAGGCAAGAGTAATATATGCAAACCGTGGCAATATTCTAGACCGAAACGGCAATATACTTGCAACAAGTGCAACTGTATATACGGTATTTATTGATCCGGTAATGGTTAAGGAAAATGATATTAAAAAGCTTGACCTTATCTGTGAGAAATTATCCGAAATTCTCGGCATGAGTAAAGATGATATAAGAGCAAAAGCTGCGAAATCAAGCCGTTATGAGTTCTTGAAAAGAAAGGTTGATAAAACAGTCGCCGATAAGGTTAATGCTTTTATAAAAGAAGAAAAGCTGTCTTGTATCGGTGTTGACCCAGATACGCAGAGAATTTATCCGCATAATGATTTAGCAGCAAGTGTAATAGGCTTCACAAATTATGACGGAAACGGAATATATGGTCTTGAAAAATACTATGACGAGTATCTTTCGGGCATAAACGGAAAGATTATTTCGGCGAAGGACGGCAGGGGAGCTGATATGCCCTATCGTTATGAACAGAACTTTCCGGCTTCAGATGGCAATACGCTTGTTTTAAATATTGACCTTGTGCTTCAGTATTATGTTGAGAAGGAGCTCAAGAGGGCTGTTGAGGAGCATGGAGCCAATAACAGAGCCTGTGCGATAATTATGAACGTCAAAACGGGGCAGATTTTGGCGATGGCAACAGAGCCCGATTTTGACTTAAATAATCCGACTGAAATTTATGATCCGAAGGTTGCCGCCACGATAAACGCAATTTTAGACCCTGAAGAAAAACAAAAGGCAACGGCGGTAGCGTGGGAACAGCAGTGGAAAAACAAAGCGATTACAGAGCTTTATAATCCAGGCTCAGTTTTTAAGGTTATTACCGGCTCTTCAGCACTTGAGGAAAAAGTAATTTCGATGACTGATGTATTCACCTGTACCGGTTCGATAAAAGTCGGTGGAGAAACCTTTCATTGTTGGTCGAATAAAGCCCATGGGCCTCAGACTTTTGTTGAGGCAATGACGAACTCCTGCAACCCGGCTTTTGTTGAAATAGGACAGCGGCTTGGTGTGCATTTGTTTAGTGAGTATTTTTCAGCATACGGTTTAGATAAAAGAACAGGTATTGACCTTCCCGGTGAATCAGGAAGTATTTATCATTCGGAAGATACTATGACCGTCGTTGACCTTGCGGCATCCTCATTTGGTCAGTCAAATAAAATCACACCGCTTCAGATGATAACAGCATATGCGGCTGTTGTAAACGGCGGAGAGCTTGTTACTCCTTATGTAGTTAATAAAATCGTTGATAAGGACGGCAATGTTGTTAAGCAGTTTGAGCCTCAGATTAAGCGTCAGGTTATTTCTGAGGAAACCTCAAAGCTCATGCGTGAAACGCTTGAAACCGTTGTTGTGACAAACGGCGGAAGTAATGCATACATACAAGGCTATCGCATCGGCGGAAAGTCGGGAACGTCACAGAAAATCGACGAATATGGTGAGGCTGGTCGTCAAATATACGTTTCTTCATATGTTGGCTTTGCCCCCGCTAATGACCCTGAAATTATAATGCTTGTAATGGTTGACGAGCCGTCAAACGGTAAGTATTATGGTAGTCTTGTGGCTTCACCAGTTGTTTCAAATGTTTTTAAGGAGGCTTTGCCTTATCTAGGCTACTTCCCTGAATATACCGCTGAGGAATATTCTAATATGGATATCAGCATACCTGATGTTGTCGGTGCTGAGTCCGCTAAAGCTAAATCAACACTTGAAGCTATCGGCTTGACTGTTGACGTAGTAGGAAGCGGAGCAAACGTAATCAAACAGGTTCCCGCAAGCGGAAGCACAATGCCGAGAACGGGTAAAGTAATACTTTACACCGAGGAGACAGGAAGCGAACAGCTTGTAACTGTGCCTAATGTTTTGAATATGTCGCTTCAGGAGGCTAATATTGCTATCACCAACGCAGGGCTGAATTTCAAGCCAGTTGGGGGAGCGGCAAACCATTCAGGCGCTTTTGCATACGCACAGAATTACAATGGTGTGCTGGTGCCGAAATATACTGTTGTTGAGGTAACGTTTGTTGCCAACGATGAAACCGGATAAATTTTTAGACAGGGGGCTTTCTTTTGAAGCTTCATAAATTACTCCATTCAATTGCTCTGACAAAGCTTGCTGATACTGAAATAACCGATGTGACCTCAGATACAAGAAGGGTAAAAGATGGATGTCTGTTCGTTTGTATCAAAGGGCAGAAGTTCGACGGTCACTTGGCTGCCGCTGAAATGCTTGAGAAGGGTGCATCGGCGGTTGTTACAGAATATGATTTGGGACTTGAAAGACAGATTATCGTCGAGAATACAAGAAAAGCATATCCCTGTCTTTGTGCAAATTTCTTTGACCGCCCTGATTTGAAACTGAAAATTATCGGCGTGACTGGAACAAACGGCAAAACGACAATAACAACGGTTACTAAAAAAATCCTGACTATGCTTGGTCATAAATCAGGGCTTATAGGAACAAGCCATAATGAAATAGGCGATGAAATTCTTCATACCGAGCGAACAACACCCGAGCCGTATGACCTTTATGAGCTATTCAAGAAAATGGCGGATTCAGGCTGTGAGTATGCAGTAATGGAGGTTTCGTCGCAAGCGTTAGAACAGCAAAGAATTGGTCCCGTTCATTTTTCGGCGGCGGTATTCACAAATCTGACTCAGGACCATCTAGATGTTCACGCAACGATGGAGAATTATTATCAAGCGAAGAAGAAGCTATTTGAAATATGTGATTTTGCAGTAATAAACGCAGACGACGAAGCCGGACGAAGATACTTCAGCGAAATAACCTGCTCGAAATACAGCTTTTCGGTTAATGGATTTGCTGATTATTATGCCGATTGTATAAAGCTCACTTCAAGCGGGAGCACTTTTTGGTTTTCAGACGGAGTAAAAACCTATCCTGTTGAATTTTCAATGCCCGGACTTTTTAATGTATCGAATCTTACAGCGGTTATCGCCTGTCTTGAAAGACTCGGCTTTGATACCGGAAAGGTTATTGAAGCAGCGGCAAGATGCACTGGCGTTAAGGGCAGGGCTGAAATTATCCCGACAGGACGTGACTTCACCGTAATTTGTGATTACGCACATACTCCCGATGCGCTGGAAAACATTCTTCCTAACGTCAGAAATTATACGGAAGGGCGACTAATCTGTCTGTTCGGCTGCGGCGGGAACAGGGACGCTAGAAAACGCCCGCTAATGGCGGCGGCGGCGGCACGACACAGCGACCTTCTTATAATTACTTCAGACAATCCGCGCGATGAAGAGCCAGAAATGATAATTGATGATATTCTAAAGGGGCTTGACGGCTTTGATATAGAATATCTTACTGTTACCGACCGGCGTGAGGCTATTTATCAAGCTCTTAAAATCGCAAAAGCCGGCGACATAATTGTTCTAGCTGGAAAAGGGCATGAGGATTATCAGGTTTTGAAAAATGATGAAAAAATTCACTTTGATGAAAGAGAAATTGTTGCTGAAGGGTTGAAGCTTCTTGACTGAAAGCGGCGTTGGGGTATAAATATGGAAGAACTAACTTTATATGAAATAATCAAAGCGGTTGACGGCAGTTTTGGATATCCGGGTAAAGATATTGTCACCTCGATTTCAACCGATACAAGAAGGATTGAACAGGGCGGAGTATTTTTTGCGCTCAAGGGTGAAAAATTTGACGGTCATGATTTTGTGCCAAAGGCGATTGAGCTAGGCGCAACGGCAGCTGTTACAGAGCGACCGGTTGACGGCGCAAGGTGTATTATTGTTGACAGTGTAAACAAAGCGCTTCTTGACATTGCTTCATATTATAGAAGCAGGTTTTCTCCTGTCCTTGTTGGCGTTACCGGAAGTGTCGGAAAAACTACCACGAAGGAAATGATTGCGCTTGTACTTTCTTCAAAGTATAATACTTTGAAAACCACAGGTAATCTAAACAATGAAATCGGGCTCCCCCTGACGCTTCTTGAGCTGAATTCTAAGCATGAAGCCGCTGTAATTGAAATGGGCATGAGCGATTTCGGTGAAATATCAAGGCTTTCAATGTGTTCACGTCCGACAATCGGTGTGATAACAAACATTGGTTATTCACATATTCAAAATCTAGGCTCTAGAGAGGGTATTCTTAAAGCAAAGCTTGAAATCATCGACGGTATGTCACCTGATTCACCGCTGATATTAAACGGTGACGATGATATGCTTTTGAGCACTAAGGGTAATTTGGGAAGAAGTCAGATTTATTACGGAATACAAAACACTGAGGTTGATGTTTTTGCTTCTAATGTAATAACCGAGAACGGCAAAACTCTTTTCACAATAAATTATTGGGGAAAGCAAATAGAGGCACAGCTAAACTGTATAGGCAGTCATAATGTCATGAATTCACTTGCCGCATTTTGCGTTGGGATATCAGCGGATATTGAGCCGAATGATATAGTGAATGCAATAGCACGGTTTGTGCCGGAGGGTTTAAGGCAGAGTGTCGTGCGAAAAGGCGAACAGACTGTTATTATCGACTGCTACAACGCCTCGCCCGATTCGATGAAGGCGTCATTAGCGGTATTATCAGAGCTTTCACCGATGCCGGGTGGAAGACGAATTGCAGTGCTTGGGGATATGCTTGAGCTCGGAGCGGCGTCCGCCGAGCTTCATTCAAAGGTTGGCGAGTATGTCAGAAATTCTAAAGCAGATGTGCTGATTTGTTATGGTATTGAAGCTTCACATATAAAAAAGGCCGCTGAGAAGTCAGAAGGAATTCAGTTCTATCTATTCAGCGAAAAGGCTAAGCTGACAGACTTTCTCAAAGGCTTCATCAAGAAAAACGATTTACTTTTATTTAAGGCGAGTCGAGGCATGAAGCTTGAGGAAGTTATTGACGGACTCTATAAAAATTAAGATATAATTAAAGGAGCATTAGCTATGCCATTCTGGGTTAATATTGTAGTTTCATTTATCGCATTTGGTATAACGGCACTCAGTGGGTTTATTCTTATTCCTTATTTAAGAAAAATCAAGTGCGGTCAGACAATTCTTGATATAGGGCCGAAATGGCATAAGGGAAAGCAGGGAACCCCGACTATGGGCGGCTTTATGTTTGTTTTCGGAATAGTAGCGGCGGTGCTTTTCGGTTATGCTTATTTGCGAACAAAAGGCATTAATTCTTCATTAGAATGGTCAGACAGAAACGGTCTAAAGCTTTTCACCGGATTATTGATGGCTCTGCTTTTTATGGGGGTAGGCTTTTTAGACGATTATATTAAGGTCGTGAAAAAAAGAAATCTTGGACTTAAAGCAAAGCAAAAACTTTTATTGCAGATTCTTATTTCAGGCGGATATCTATTTGTTATGAATATGCTTGGTGAAAAATCCACTTCGGTTTTTCTCCCTGTTCTAGGAAGCGTTAATTTCGGGGTTTTCTATTATCCTCTCATGGTGATTTTCATAATTTTTATAGTCAATTCGGTTAATCTTACCGACGGAGTAGACGGGCTGTGCGGCTCGGTTACCGTAATAGCCTCACTTTCATTTTTAATGATGTTTGTTTTGATGGAAAACTGGGAGTATTCAGTGTACGCTATTGCTGTTGCTGGCGGATGTCTTGGCTTTCTTCTTTGGAATCTCAATCCCGCAAAGGTTTTCATGGGCGATACAGGCTCAATGTTCTTGGGTGGAACAATAGTAGCACTTGGCTTTGCGACAGGATATCATATACTGCTTATCATGACCGGAATAATTTATATATGTGAATCACTCTCGGTAATATTACAGGTTATCAGCTTTAAAACAACTGGTAAGCGTATATTCAAAATGAGCCCTATTCATCATCATTTTGAAATGTCCGGTTGGGGCGAATATAAAATTGTAATTGTATTTTCTCTGATTACACTTGTAGTGGGCAGTATATCGGTGCTTTATGTCTATCAGCTCATATCTGACATAGTCACATTGAAATAACCGTAAGGGAGGAACTCTTTTGGCAAGTTCTGGAGCAGGCAGGCGACCGGTGGCAACTTCGGGAGCGTCCTCGGCAATAAACCCGTCTGAATATAACAGATATGTGTCCTCTGAAACAGGCAGAGAAGTAAAAAAAGCTTCGACAAAAGGCAAAGGGAAATTCAAATTGATTTTTCTTGAGTTTGACAAGCCTTTTTTAATACTTATTATGGTTCTTCTTGTTTTAGGGACGGTAATGATGTTTTCGGCAAGCTATGCTTGGAGTCTTGCAGACTTCGGAAACGGCTATGCATATGTGAAGAAGCAGATAATGATTGGCGGAGCAGGGCTAATTGCTATGCTTGTAATATCCACCTTTGATTATCATATTTTTTCAAATACAAAGATTGTTTACATTGTTTTTTTAGGCTCTCTCGGAATGCTTGCCTATACTTCATTTTTTGGCATAATTCATGGCGGAGCAAGACGCTGGCTTAAAATAGGAATTGAGTTTCAGCCGTCAGAGGTTATGAAGTTTGCACTTGTCATACTATTTTCCTACATAATATCAGTCAATTATAAAAAAATGAAGGAATTTAAATACGGCATAGTTCCTTTTGTTGTTGTATTAGGTATCATTGCGGGATTGATGATGAAGCAGCCTCACCTTTCTGGAACAATACTCATTTGCTCAATAGGAATTATTATGATGTTCGTCGGTGGCGCAAAGTGGAAGCATCTTTTAATGGTAGCGGGCGTCGGATTAGCCGCTTTGGCCGCACTGGTATTATTTCTAGTGGTAGCAAATAAGTTTAGCTATTTTACCGCCAGATTTCAGTCATGGCTTGATCCTTTTTCGGATATGCAAAATACAACGTGGCAAACCTGTCAGTCACTGATAGCAATAGGCTCAGGCGGACTTTTTGGAATGGGCTTTGGCGAGTCAAGACAGAAATTTTTATATCTTTCGGAATCGAAAAACGATTTTGTTTTTGCGGTAGTGTGTGAAGAGCTTGGCTTTATCGGGGCAATGCTTGTAATAATTTTATTCGGACTGTTCATTTTCAGAGGCTTTTATATAGCCTCTCGTTCACCCGACAAGCTGGGTATGATGATTGCTGTGGGACTTACCGCACAGATCGGGCTTCAGGCTCTGCTGAACATTGCCGTTGTAACAAATTCAATTCCTAATACGGGAATAAGCCTTCCGTTTTTCAGCTATGGAGGAACGGCGCTTGCGATGCAGCTTGCTCAGATGGGGGTAATTCTCAACATCTCACGACAGGCGGTCACGGAAGAATAGTTTAAGGAGAAATTGCGTTATGCTCAAGGTTCTTCTCGCCGGCGGAGGAACAGCCGGACATGTTAATCCTGCGCTTGCTATTGCTGAAATAATAAGAGATTATCACCCAGATGCCGTGTTTCTTTTTGCGGGAACGCCCTTTGGACTTGAAGCAAAGCTTATACCTAAAGCTGGCTATGAATTCACGCCTTTAAAAGTTAAAGGCTTTCAAAGAAAGCTCAGCGTGAAAAACATCGGAAGAAACATAAAAGCGGCATATTATCTTGCGTTTGCCGGCGCAAGAGCTAAAAAAATCATAGAGGACTTTAAGCCGGATATTGTAATCGGAACAGGCGGATATGTCAGCGGACCTGTTGTGATGAAGGCGGCAAAAATGGGTATTAAAACTGCTATACACGAGCAGAATGCTTATCCTGGTGTTACAACAAAGCTGCTTGCAAAGCATGTTGACGCAGTAATGCTGACTGTTGAGGAAGCAAAAAAATATCTAGACCCGAATATTGAATATACGGTTACAGGTCTTCCCGTCAGAAGCGGTTTTAATTCAATAACGAAAGAGCAGGCAAGAAAACAGCTTGGGCTTGATGACAGCATTTGTATTCTCTCATCAGGGGGAAGTCTTGGTGCAGGAAGAATCAATGAAACGGTTGCCGACCTGATGGCATGGTATGAGGGCAATCTCACAGTCAATCATATTCACAGCTTTGGAGGAATGGGCAAGGATACTTTTTTAAATGACCTCCAGTCTAAGGGAGTAGACATAAGTAGTAACAAGCGACTTACAGCAAAAGAGTATATCGACAACATGCCTGTGTGCATGGCGGCGGCTGATTTGGTTATTTCAAGATGCGGCGCTAATTCACTGTATGAGCTTCAAAGTATGGGAAGAGGATCTATTTTGATTCCGTCGCCTATTGTCGCCGGTAATCATCAGTACCATAACGGCATGGTGCTTCAAAAAGCAGGTGCGGCAATAGTAATTGAGCAAAAAAACCTTACCTCAGAGCTTTTGATACAAACTGTAAAGGAGCTTTGCGAGAATCGATCAAGACTCAACGAGCTTTCAGATAATGCAAAAAAGCTATGCATTAAAGATACTAACGAGAGAATTTACGAAGTTATTTCAAAGCTGATTTAATAGCTGTTTTTAATCAATCACCTAAATTCTTCTGCGGCATAATATGTTATATGTAAAAATGCTGACAGAAGGAGTGCAAGGCTATATGCAGAGGCTGGTGATAGACGGCGAGACAAGGATTTCGGGTGAAATCAATGTCCACGGCGCAAAAAATAGCGCTCTTCCGCTTTTGGCCGCAACAATTCTCGGAAAAAATCAGAGTGTTCTTCACAACTGTCCAATGCTTTCCGACGTATATGCGGCGTGCAGGATATTATCATATCTAGGGTGTAAGTGTACAAGAGAAGGAACCGGAGTGATTGTTGATACGTCAGATCTGACACACTTTGAAGTCCCTGACGAGCTGATGAGAGAAATGCGTTCATCAATTGTGTTTCTCGGTGCAATTCTGGGAAGACTGGGGCGTTGCCGTCTGTCATTCCCAGGGGGATGTGAGCTGGGGCCCAGACCGATAGATATGCATATTTCCGCATTGAAGCAGATGGGTGCAGTAATTAACGAGGAGCATGGTTATCTAGACTGTCGAGTCCCTGATAAACTTAAGGGTTCAAACATAACACTGTCGTTCCCTTCGGTTGGTGCGACGGAAAACATAATGCTTGCGGCAGTATTAGCAAGCGGTGATACCGAAATCAGAAACGCAGCACGTGAGCCTGAAATAATTGATCTTGCACAGTATCTCAATAAATGCGGCGCAAAGATAAGCGGTTTTGGCGGCAATACTATTTTTATAAATGGTGTAAATGAATTAAATGGCTGTGAGTATTCCGTCATGCCCGACAGAATTGTGACGGCTACATATTTGGGTGCTGCGGCAATTACAAACGGTGAGGTATGTGTCAGAAAGACAAATCCGAGGGATATTGAATCTGTGCTTCCCGTATTTGAGCAAATGGGATGTATGGTATATACATATTCAGACAAGATATATTTAAACGCTTCTAAGCCTCTAAAGTCAGTGAAAACAATCAGAACTATGCCGTACCCCGGCTTTCCCACAGATGTTCAGGCAATAATATGCGCCTGTCTTTGTAGGGCGAAGGGAACAAGCATAATTGTTGAGAATATTTTTGAAAACCGTTTTAAACATGCGGGTGAGCTTCAGAGAATGGGCGCTGATATTAAAGTTGAAGGCAAGGTTGCCGTAATAGAGGGCGTTCCAAAGCTTTTCGGTGCAAATGTTCAGTCAACGGATTTGAGAGGCGGCGCAGCATTGGTGCTTGCGGGTCTTTGTGCCGAGGGACGAACGGTAGTTTCAGAAATAAGGCATATAGACCGCGGCTATGAAACAATTGAAACAAACCTGAATAAAATCGGGGCGAAAATTCTTAGGCAATAGCTTCACGGAAAGGATGTTAAAATGCAGGATATGCCGAAATCAAGGTTTCCGGATAGGGCTTCGGGTGCCCAGTACGGTAATCAGCAGCGACCTGTTCGCAGAAAAAAGCGAAAAAGAAACCTGACTTTGTACTATATACTTGTGTTTGCATTAATGGTTACGACGCTTGTGGTGCTTTCGTTGACTGTCTTTTTCAACATTGATGAGATATCAGTTCTTGGAAGCACCATATATTCGCATGAGCAAATTATCGCTGCAGCAAATATAAAAACAGGCGAAAATCTTTTCAGAACAAACATTTATCAGCTTGAAAGCAATGTGCTTGAAAATCTGGTAAACATTGAAGAGGTTAAGGTATCAAGACATCTTCCCTCAAAGCTGACTATAAGCGTGACGCCTTGCGTAGAAACAGCATGTCTTGAAAATGACGGAGGTTATTATGTAATTAGTCGCAATGGAAAGATGTTGTCCGACAAGCTTGACGAGCCAAGGAGCGGGCTTGTCGTAGTGAAAGGCTTTGATGCTGTCGAATATAAGGCGGGAGTGTTTATAAAATCGTCTGACATTAACAAGGATGGAATTCTTGATGAAATACTAAAAGCACTTGATGACTATGATTTTGACGGTATTAAGACTATCGACATAACGGACAGGCTTGATATAGTTTTAAATTATGAGAATAGAATTGATATAGAGCTTGGAAGCTCACTAGATTTATCATATAAAATTAATTTTGCAAAAGCAGTAATAGCAAATGACGAAGTAGTCTCTGAACGGTTTGAGGGCAAGCTGGTAATGAGAGGTGAGAGCGGTGCTTCGCTTATAAAAAAAGAAGATATTACCGAATAAAAAGGCGTATTACTGCTAATAAAATCATAATATGGCATATTCATATTTAATTCAGATTTTTTAAAAAACATCTTGATATATACTGGAAAGTATGCTATTATAATACTATATATTTTTGACGATGATCAGAAAAATTAATATAAATGGGAGGACGTTTAAATGGCAGTGTTTGCGTATGATACACCTGACATTGGTGAGGTCAAAATAAAAGTTGTAGGTGTAGGCGGAGGCGGAGGAAATGCATTGAACTGCATGGTTCTTGCCGGAATAGAAAACATTGATTACATATCTGTCAATACCGATGCGCAGGCTCTGAACAAATCGCTTGCCACTGAAAAAATACAGATCGGCGCAAAGCTAACCCATGGATTGGGAGCAGGGGGAAAGCCTGAGGTCGGCGAAGGCTCTGCACAGGAAAGTAAGGATGAAATCGCAGATGCAATTAAAGGCGCAAATATGATTTTCATTACTGCCGGTATGGGCGGAGGAACAGGGACCGGTGCGGCTCCTGTTGTCGCTGAAATCGCCAAGGATATGAACATATTAACTGTTGCTGTTGTAACTAAGCCTTTTAAGTTTGAGGGCGCAAAGAAAATGATTCAAGCAGAAAAAGGGATAGAGCAGCTTTTAAAAAATGTTGATTCACTGATTGTAATTCCTAACGAAAGACTGTTGTCAAGCGAGCAGAAGCTCACGATGCGTCAGTCGTTTGCGCTTGCTGACGATGTTCTAAAAACTGGCGTAAAGAGCATTTCTGATTTAATTTTAAATGAGGGCTTTATCAATCTTGACTTTGCCGATGTTTCTACAATAATGAGAAACGCAGGCTATGCCCATATGGCTATAGGCCACGGCGCAGGCAAGGATAAGGTTCAGGATGCAACCAAGCAGGTTATCACAAGCCCGCTTCTTGAAACATCTATTAAGGGTGCAAAAAGGCTTCTTGTCAATATCGTTGCTTCTGATGATATACTTATCGATGAGGTTAATGAGGTTGCAAGTATTATTCAAGCCGCTGCTGCATCGGATGTTGAGATTATTTTCGGTGCTTCATATAAAGAAGACGCTCAGGACGAAATCAGCGTAACTGTAATAGCAGCAGACTTTTCAAATTCTGTTGGAAAAGTAGCTGTAGCAGAGGGTGCTGTCAATGTCCCTGTGCACACTCCTTCAGTAGCAAGACCTTCGTCTGGCTCATCAAGTGAATATTATGATGATATATTTGAAATTATAAAAAGGCGCGACTGATTTTAATGCATTAATTGCCTTAAGTATGTTAAGGCAATTTTTGTTTTCACGTCAAATTTAATAATACTATCTCGTTTTTTAGCGAATTTATTGTTAATAATCACAAACTTCAGTTCTTCAAAATTAAAATTTAATTTACGTATTGTATTAAATTTTTAATGTTGATATAATTAAATTATAGGTCTGTTTTGTTTAATTTTATGGAGGTGTAGTATGAGTCCCTATCCTGAACGGACAATAAAATTTATAGGGTAAGGGAAAAGCGGATGCTTGCGCCTTTACCTACTAGAAAGGTGCCGCATTATGATCAATTATTACAAAACAATTAATAATATAGTAACCATGCTTGATAATCCTGAAAACGGCTGTTGGATTAATGTTGTTGAGCCAAACGAGGCTGAGATTGACACATTGATTAATGACTTTGGGCTTGATCGGGATTTTGTCAAATCAGCACTCGACGAAGAGGAGTCATCACGTATTGAAACAGAGGATACACAGACGCTTGTCATTATTGACAGCCCTGTCGCTGAAAAGCTTGCTGAGAATACTATGTTGTACTCTACTGTGCCGATCGGTATTATATTTACGAAACAGTATATCTTTACTATCACAACTAAAGAAAGTGTTGTGCTTTCTGAAATGGCAAGCGGTCTGATAAAGAACATAACAACGAGCTTTCAGACACAGTTCATGCTAATATTATTTTTAAGAATTGCATCTCGTTTTCTTCAGTATCTTAAGCAGATTGATAAGATTTCGCTTAATATGGAAAAACAGCTTTACAAATCCATGCGTAATAAAGAGCTTATTCAGCTTCTTGAGCTTGAAAAGTCTCTTGTATATTTTTCAACATCGCTTAAATCTAATGAGGCTACTCTGGAGAAAATTTTGAGAGGTCGTTCAATCAAGCTTTATGATGACGATCAGGATTTACTTGAGGATGTTCTTATTGAGGTTAAACAGGCGATTGAAATGTCAGGAATTTTTTCAGGGATTTTGTCCGGTATGATGGATGCTTTTGCCTCAGTTATTTCGAATAATCTTAATGTAGTAATGAAGCGATTAACCATTATTACAATAGTTCTTGCGATACCAACGATAATATTCAGTTTTTACGGAATGAATGTTACAGATCTTCCGCTTCCGCACACGTGGTTCACGCTTTTAATTTCGGGATTGGTCACAGCATTTACGGCATTTATATTATTAAAAAAAGATAAATGAAATGGATAGACATAATTGATTTGGAGGTATATTAAATGGCTGGAACAGGTTTTTTAAGAACGGTTAACTTCGGCGGATTCGACAAGAAAGACGTATTGGCTTATGTTGACGAACTTAACACAAAAATCTACAATCTTGAAAACACAATTCAGGAGAAGGACAAGCAGCTTGAGGGCAAGCCGGTTTCTTCATCAAGCGAATATGTTGAGGGGAAAGAGCAGTATGAGGCAACGATCGCTGCAAATCTCGCGAAAATCAGCGAGCTAATGGCTAGCGTTGATACCTTAAATCTTCAGCTTTCTACTCAGGAAAGTGAGCTTGAGCAGGCAAACAGCGAAGTTCAGAAGCTTAAAGAAGAAAAGAAAATGCTTGAGGAAAAGGTGCAGTCTGTTCAGAGTGGACAGCCCGCGGCAGAATCAACCTTTGATATCGGTAGTGTATTTATCGAGGCTAAGCACAGCGCTGATAGAATTGTTGCAGAGGCTAAAAATGCAGCGAGAAAGATGGAGGATGATTCCAGAAAGCTTTCGCAGCAGATTATTGACGAAGCAAACAGTCGTGCTGAAAAGATAATTGTTGATGCTCAGAATAATTCTGATTCAATGATTTCAAATGCAAAAAGTGAGTCGAATTCACTTGTGGCAAATGCTAACACTCAGGCTCATTCAATTATCGCCGAAACCAATGCTAAGAAGGCGCTGATTGTATCTCAGTTTAATTACATAACAACTGATATTGAAAAGCTTGCAAGCTGTCTGAATGAAATTGTATCTGACGGTGTTTTAAAGCTTGTTGACGCGAAGAAAATTATTGAAGAAGCAAATGTTGTTGTTAAGGATTTTGCGGATGGCTCAGAAGGCGCAGGATCAAGCTTCAGTGCTGAAAAGGCTGAGGCTCAAAAAAAAAATAATGTAACGACTGCATCTAATGCTATAACTACCCCCAGCGTAACAAACGTTGAGGAATTATTGAGTACTTTAGATAATGAAGAAGAAACTGTATATGCAAATATTTCGGAAAGTGTAGACGACAGCCAAGATAATGGTGCTGGCTATTTTTTCGGAAGTGAGGAGCTGGACGATTCAGCTGCTGAAGAAGACCGCCCGTCTCCGAGCTATAATTTTAATCTCGATATGGATCTTCTTGCCGGTTTAACAGCTGAAATTGAGGCTGGCGTCGGCACTGATGACGAACAGAATATGAACACTGATGAATTTTTCAGCGGATGGGACAATGATCAGAAGCAGGCTAAGAAGATATCACTTGTCGATGATTACGAGTAAAGTTGGGAACAATGTCAAAAATCGTAGAAATAAATGTTTCACAGCTTAGAGAAAAGGCGTGTGAGTTAAGAATCGGCGACAAAATCCTTCTAACTGGAACTATATTTACAGCGAGGGATGCGGCACATAAAAGGTTTTTTTCCCTGATGGAAAGAGGCGAGCCGTTACCGTTTAGTATCTCACAAGCTGTAATATACTATGCCGGTCCGACACCTGCTCCCGAGGGGAAGCCTATCGGTTCGTGCGGTCCGACCACTTCTGGACGAATGGATAGGTTTGCTCCCAAGCTTTTGGATATGGGGCTTTGCGCGATGATAGGCAAAGGCGAAAGAAGCGGTGTAGTCGCAGACGCTATCGTTCGTAATAAAGCGCTTTACCTTTGTGCTGTCGGCGGTGCGGGCGCGCTGGCTTGCAGCAGAATTAAAAGCTGTGAGGTTATTGCCTTTGAAGATTTGGGTTGTGAATCAGTAAAAAAGCTTTATGTTGAACAATTCCCGCTTATTGTGGCTAACGATTGCCATGGAGGCGATATTTTCTCAAGCGGAAAAGATCAGTATAAATTAGTATAAGAACAAGCAGCTCCTGAAATTCAGGGGCTGTATTTTTGGGGTTAAAATGAAGAAGATTTTCGGTGATAACGGATTTTACCGCATGATATTTATAATAACCTTTCCCATCGCGATTCAGAATTTGATTAGCTTCGGCGTTTCGGTAATGGATACTATAATGGTGGGAAAGTTGGGCGATATACCGCTTGCCGCTTGCGCACAGGCGACACAGCCGGGGTTTGTGTATCAGCTTTTAATTTTTGGTCTATCTGGTGGGGGAGCAGTACTGTGCTCACAGTACTGGGGGAAAAACGACCTTGAGGCTGTCAGAAAAATTGTTGGAATAGTCATACGAATTGCAGTTGTTGTAGCATTACTTCTTTCGGCGGCGGCATTTATTTTCACTGAAGAAATAATGCGACTTTATCTGGATGTTTCATCAGAAGACGGTATGCTCATACTTCCCGAGGCCGTGAAATATTTGAAAATTATTTCGTTTTCATACTTCTTTTTTGGGGTATCAATGGCGATGATGACAGTGCTGCGTAGCATTGAAATTGTTCGAATTTCAATGCTCTTTAGCCTTATTTCATTCGCTTTCAATGTGTTTTTTAATTGGGTTTTTATTTTCGGAAATCTAGGTGCTCCAAAAATGGGAATCAGGGGCGCTGCTATGGCCACGCTTATTGCGCGGGTAACAGAGTTTTTATGCATTTGTGTTTATGTGTTCTTTAAAGACGACAGGCTACGGTTCAGGCTTAAATATATCTTCATCAGAGATGCCTTGCTTTTTAAGGATTTTGTCAAATACAGCGTTCCGGTTCTCTTCAACGAGCTGGCATGGGGACTTGGAATGACCGTTCAGGCAGCAATAATCGGAAGAATTTCAAAGGATTTTTTAGCGGCAAACGCCATAGTATCTCAGCTTCAGCAGCTTTCAATGATTGTATCTTTTGGTGTAGCAAATGCGGCTATGGTCGTAATTGGTAAGAAAATTGGTGAGGGTGACAAAGAAGGTGCAAAAAAAGCCGCTTCAATAATAATGATATGGAGTGCTATTTTCGGCATAATAAGTATGGTATTGATTTTCCTTGCTCGCACGCCATTTGTTTCACTGTTCAATGTTTCTGATCAAACAAAGCTTATGGCTAAGAATCTGCTTATCATTACCTCAATAGTAATATTGTTTGTTAACGTTTCATGCATTGGCATTGTCGGTGTTTTGAGGGGAGCGGGGGACACTCGTTTCTCATTATATCTTGAGCTTTTTACATTATGGCTACTGGCTGTTCCGCTTGGAGTATTGAGTGGATTAGTTTTTAAAGCACCTGTTTATCTGGTTTATATTTGTCTGAGAATTGATGAACCTGTTAAAGCGACAATTGCTTATTTTCGGACTAAGCGTGATAAAACCTACAAAACCCTCACCAGATAAGCAATTGTTCAAAATTTTATTATAACTAATAAATCTGGCAATTTTGTAAAATATATTTTTTTAAAACTCTTGACAATCAGTGTTAAAGATGTTATTATGTATATGCTAGCATTTTGCGAATGGTGGGATTATGTTGCACACTTCTTTCAGCATGGAGCAGCTTATATCGCTAAGCGATGAGGAATTAGCGGCACTATGCAAGAGTAATGAATCGGCAGCATCGGTTCTCATCTCTAGATACGCTAAATTTATCTGGAAGAAAGCCCATGCAATTTCAACTGTGAGTGCTGAAACTGACGATCTTTTTCAGGAAGGTCTTCTAGGACTGTTTAATGCAGTCAGTACTTTTGATAATGAAAGAGGCGTCAAATTCTCAACATATGCGAATGTATGCATAAGTAACAAGATGACTACTGCGCTAGTTAAAAGCAACCAAAGCGATAAATCAAATGATTTGAGTATCAATGAATTTGAAAATGATTTATATTTCGATACCCCTGAAAGTATTCTTCTCGAGCGTGAACAAATTGCAGAGCTGTTTCTTGAAATCAACTCCCTCTTGTCCGAAAAGGAATGGAAAATTTTCAGATTGTATCTTACAGGCTCCACATATGACCAAATGGCACGTCAGCTTAACCTATCACCAAAAGTGGTGGATAACGCATTGCAACGAGTGAGACGAAAGCTAAAATCAGTTTGGAGAGCAGATAATTTTTCAAATTAAGACAGCCATTCGGGCTGTTTTGATAGCCAAGTAGCTGAAATCACAGCGTTGTTTATTCAAATGTGCCGGTGAAGGTCACTTGGGCAAAATAATTTAAGCGAGGGAATATTATGTACGAAGACAAGAAATTAGCATGCAAAGAGTGCGGCTCTGAATTCATTTTCACAGCTGGTGAGCAGGAGTTTTACGCAGAAAAGGGATTTGTAAACGAACCCCAGAGATGCAAAAACTGCCGTGACTCAAGAAAAAATTCTGTAAAATCAGAAAGAGAAATGTTTACAGCAACATGTGCATCATGTGGTTGTGAGGCAAAGGTTCCTTTCAGACCCCGTGAAGATCGCCCTGTATATTGCAGTGAGTGCTTCGCGAAAATGAAGAACGACTAATTTTTGCTGAATTAACGCAGTTCGAAAGAACTGCGTTTTTTATTTTTTACTTGCAAAAATGCAAAAAAAGGGGTATAATAAACAAGTAGAAAAATTCAGATTTTAAGGAGGATGTTATGAGCTTTATTGTTACTGAGGATACAATTATCGGCGATATTCTTGATGTAGATTTTGATGTCGCACCTTTTTTTCTAGAAATGGGAATGCATTGTCTTGGATGCCCGTCGGCTAGGGGTGAGACCGTTGGACAGGCATGTGAGGTCCATGGTGTGGAAGCTGAGGAGCTTATTGAAAAGCTCAATGAGCATTTTTCAAATAAATAATCAGCATTATTCACTGCCCGATTGCAAAAAGCACTCGGGCAGTAGTTTTGAAGGGGCGTTTGTTTTTGAAACTGAATAACAGATTATGTGTGTGTGCCGAATTTGTTTCCGGATGTGGCATGGCAGTAGACGTAGGAACAGACCACGCATTACTTCCGGTATATCTTATTGACAGCGGGAAATGCTCTGAGGTTATTGCCTGCGATATAAATGAGAAGCCTCTTGAGTTTGCGAGAAAAACTGTTTTATCAAGCGGTTTTTCCGATAAGATTAAACTTGTTTTGTCAGACGGGCTTGAGAGAATTGCAAGTAATGGTGTCACTGATGTCATTATAGCAGGAATGGGCGGTGAGCTTATTTCTCAAATAATAGCGCGCGCTGATTGGTTAAAAAATGATGTACATTTAATTCTTCAGCCCATGACAAAAGCTGAAATATTGAGAAAGTGGCTTTGTGATAACAGCTTTGAAATATTAAAAGAACAGGCTGTGAGCGACTGTGGCATTGTCTATTCAGTAATTCAAGCAAAATATACTAATGATAATATATCTTACGATGATTACTATTTGTATACTGGCAAAGTGTCAGCAAATAGTATCGAAGGTCAAAAATATATGCTTGTTCAGGCTCAAAGACTTAAAAAAATAGCGCAGGGACTAATGTTATCCGACCGAGACAAAAATGAGGCTGATAGATACCTCAGCCTTTATGAAAGAATTAGAACGGAGGCTAATTTTTATGATAAAAGTCGGACAGATTTATGATTATATTAACGCAATAGCCCCTTTTTCTCTTTCGAGTAAGGATGATAACTCAGGGCTATTAGTTGGCGCTAGAGATTGTGAAGTGAATAAAATTCTCGTCAGTCTTGATATAACAAAAGATATCGCCGTTGAAGCTGTAAATACTGGCGCACAGCTTGTCATTTCTCATCATCCGGTTATATATCATCCACTTTATAATTTAAATTCAAACAATCCTGCGATTATTCTCTCAAAAAACGATATATCAGCAATATGTGCGCATACAAATCTTGACGTTTTTAATGGTGGAATCAGTGATATAATGATTGATATGCTAGGTATGAAAAAAACTTCACAGATTCTTGAGGTATCCTATGAAGAGGCGTATTATCAAATGACAGTTTTTGTTCCTGAAGAAAGCAGAGAGACCGTCTTTAACGCAATGACTAATGCCGGTGCTGGAACTCTTGACGATTACAGCGGTTGCGCCTTTTACACTGAAGGAACGGGAACATTCTTGCCGCTTGACGGAGCTGATCCGTATATAGGAAAAGTCGGTGTTCGTGAAACTGTAAGAGAAGTCAGACTTGAAATGATAGTTCCCCATGAAAAAAGAAGCGCCGTTATTCAGGCAATGCTAGATGCACACCCTTATGAAAAACCCGCTTATTGTCTTTCACGAAATGAGGCAATTATTGATAAAAAGGGATATGGAAGAATATGTGAACTGGAAAATCCATTAAGCCCTGACCAACTGGCGGAGCTTATTAAAGATACCTTCGGAAACAAGGTAGTTCGTTTTAATAATACGGGAAAGCTTATAAAAAGAGTGGCTGTATGCTCTGGCGGCGGCGGTGGCTTATTTAGAAATGCGCTTTCACTTGGCGCGGACGCATATATAACCGGCGATGTAAAGCATGACCAGTTTATTGATGCACAGAATTATGGACTCGCTGTTTTTGACGCAGGACATTATCATACGGAGAACATTGTTGTGAAGTTTCTTATTGATAAGCTGGCTGATGCTTTCCCTGAGATAGAAATATCACAGGCAAAAGAAAACCACGACCCAGTATGCTACAAATTTTAAAAAAGGAACGGTAATATAAATGGCACTTGACGGAGTTTTTTTGCATCTGGTCAAAAATGAAATGTCCGAGCTTCTTGTAGGTGGACGTGTTGAAAAAATACACCAACCCTCAAGGGAGGAGGTTCTGATTCAGATGAGGACGAAAAGCGGTGCGCACAAGCTCATAATAAGCACCGCCGCAGGCACGGCAAGGGTTCACATTACACAGGCTGAAATTGAAAATCCTAAGGTTCCGCCTATGTTTTGTATGCTCTTGAGAAAGCTGTTTAATTCGGGGCGTCTGTTGAATATCCGACAGGACGGGCAGGAGAGAATTTTATTTTTTGATTTTGATTCCACGAATGAAATGGGTGATTTACAGCGGCTGACACTTGTCGTTGAAATAATGGGCCGTCATTCCAACATGATTATTGTGGACGAGGAAGGAAAAATAATAGACAGCATTAAACGTGTCGGTGAGGATATGTCAAGTGTTCGTCTGGTTCTTCCTGGTGTGAAATACGCACTCCCCCCTAAGGAGGATAAGCTGTCGCTTGTAGATTTTAGGCATGAGCAGTTTCTGACAGAGCTTAAAAAGCATGAAAGGCTTGAGCTTTCAAAGGGCATAATGAAAACGCTTGAGGGGATTTCCCCTGTTTTTGCGCGAGAAGCGGTGTTTTATGCAGTACGAGGAAATGAGCTTGCTGTATCTCAGCTTGACGAAGACGTATCCTCACGGCTTGTGTTTTATTTCAAAAAAGTATCTGAATCACTAAAAACAGGGCAGAATAAATTCATCGTCTTGTCTGAAAAAGACGGAAGGCTCAAGGATTTTTGTTTCACAGATATTCATCAGTATGGCGCTTTGATGGTGACAAAAGAGTTTGATTGTGGAAGCAGACTACTTGATTATTATTTCAGCGAGCGTGACAGAATCAACAGAACAAAACAGCGAGCCGAGGATTTATTTAAGTTTCTCATCAGCACGACTGATAGAATTTCTCGAAGAATAGCCGTACAGAAAGAAGAGTTGATGAACAGTGCGGATAGGTTTAAGCTTAAAACCTGCGGTGATTTAATCTCTGCTAATATATATCGGCTTGAAAAGGGCATGGAAAAGACTTTGCTTGAAAATTTTTATGAAGAAGGAAGTCCCGCGCTTGAAATAAAGCTTGACAAGCGACTGACACCGCCGCAGAATGCTCAAAGGTATTATTCAGAATATAGAAAAGCCGATACAGCCGAGAAAAAACTGACTGAATTAATTAAATCCGGTGAGGAAGAGCTTTTATATATTGAGAGTGTATTTGATGCTCTCACCCGTGCGGTGAGTGAGGCTGACATACTTGAGCTGAGGGCGGAGCTTTCAGAGCAGGGTTATCTGAAAGCTTCCCGTGGGAAAAATAAGCTTCCTAAAGCACAGCCGCCTCTAAAATTTATTTCTGATGATGGCTTCACAATCCTTGTCGGGCGAAATAACAAGCAAAACGACAAGCTAACCACAAAAGATTCCGATAAAACTGACATCTGGTGTCACACTCATAACATAACAGGTTCGCACGTAATAATCCAAGCACAAGGAAATGAGGTTCCCGATGGTACGATTGAACAAGCGTGTATTTTAGCGGCATATCATTCCTCTGCGAGAAGCTCTGCACAGGTTCCTGTTGACTATACACTCATTAGATTTGTGAAAAAGCCAAACAGTGCCAAGCCGGGCATGGTTATCTTTACAAACAATAAAACTGCTTATGTCACGCCCGATATAGAACTTGTTGAGCGATTGAAAGTCAAAAACTGATGGAGGGTTAATGTGGTACTATCAGATGATTTTTTTAATAGAGACTGCCTTGATGTTGCCCCTGAGCTGGTGGGAAAGCTTATAGTCCGAAAGCTTGACGACGGGAATGAAATCAGACTTAGAATTACCGAAACTGAAGCTTATCGCGGTGAGGAGGATAAGGGTTGTCACGCGAGCCGTGGAAGAACACCCAGAACCGAGCTGCTTTACAATAAAGCCGGAACCATCTATGTATATCTTTGCTATGGAGTTCACTGGCTGATGAATGCAGTAACCGGTGAGGAGGGTGAGCCGCAGGCTGTTCTGATACGCTGCTGCGAGGGCTTTGAAGGGCCTGGAAAGCTAACCAAAAAGCTTAAGATTGACAAAAGCTTCAACGGCGAAAGCTTTGTGGGGAATCTAAGGATTTGTTTAGAGGATGACGGATATGTTCCGCAAATAGTAACAGCAACCAGAGTGGGAATCGATTATGCAGGTGATGTGTGGAAGAATAAGCTGTGGCGGTTTATTGACAAAGGATAATAATTGTGAGATAATTTAAAGAATAATTCATTTTCTAAGGAGTGGCATAGATGAAAAAAGAGCTTTCAAAGCTTTATGAACCTAAAGAGGTTGAGGATAAGATTTATAAATACTGGACGGATAAGGACTGTTTCAAAGCAAAAGTTGACAGGTCAAAGCCGTCATATACAATAGTAATACCTCCCCCGAATATTACGGGTCAGCTTCATATGGGGCATGCTCTGGACAATACATTGCAGGATATACTTATAAGATATAAGAGAATGAGCGGATTTTCTACGCTTTGGCTTCCCGGAACTGACCATGCTTCAATAGCCACAGAGGCTAAAATCGTTGAGGCGATGAAAAAAGATGGAGTTTCAAAGGACGATATCGGACGTGACGGCTTTTTAGAACGTGCGTGGAAGTGGAAGGAGCAGTACGGCGGAAGAATTATTGAACAGCTAAAAAAGCTAGGTTCATCCTGCGACTGGTCAAGAGAGCGTTTCACTATGGACGAAGGCTGCAACAAAGCTGTTAAGGAAGTGTTTGTTAACCTTTATGAAAAAGGGCTTATCTACCGCGGCGAGAGAATAATTAACTGGTGTCCGCATTGTCTGACTTCAATTTCTGATGCAGAGGTTGAATATGAGGATAAAGCAGGGCATTTCTGGCATATCCGCTATCCCTTGACTGATGGAAGCGGTTACTTAGAACTGGCAACAACCCGTCCTGAAACGCTTTTAGGAGATACAGCGGTTGCGGTTAATCCAAGGGATGAAAGATACAAGGCTTTTATTGGGAAGACGGTTACGCTTCCTTTGGTCGGACGTGAAATACCTGTTGTGGCTGACGATTATGTTGAAATGGATTTCGGGACTGGTGTGGTTAAAATCACTCCAGCTCATGATCCGAACGACTTTGAAGTCGGACTTCGCCACGGCCTTCCTGTAATAAATGTAATGACCGACGACGCTAAAATCATTGACGAGTATAAAGCATATGCCGGAATGGACAGATATGAAGCAAGAAAAGCGATTGTTGCTGACCTTGAAAATCAAGGCTTTTTATTAAAAACCGAAGATCACGCTCACAATGTCGGAACCTGCTACCGCTGTTCGACAACTGTTGAACCGAGAGTATCTATGCAGTGGTTTGTTAAGATGGAGCCTTTGGCAAAACCTGCTGTTGAAGCCGTCAGAAACGGCGATACTAAATTTGTTCCCGAGAGATTTGACAAGATATATTTCCACTGGCTTGAAAACATTAAGGATTGGTGTATTTCCCGTCAGCTTTGGTGGGGGCATAGAATACCAGCATATTATTGTGCTTCATGCGGTGCGACAATAGTATCAAAAGATGATATTGATGTTTGTCCTCACTGTAAGTCATCTAATGTCCGCCAGGACCCTGATTCGCTGGATACGTGGTTTTCATCTGCGCTATGGCCGTTTTCAACACTTGGCTGGCCTGACAAGACAGATGACCTTGATTATTTCTATCCAACTTCGACACTTGTCACAGGCTATGATATTATATTTTTCTGGGTTGTCCGAATGATGTTTTCGGGACTAGAGCACATGGGCGAGGTTCCCTTTAAAACCGTATTGATTCACGGGCTTGTTCGTGACGCACAGGGACGAAAAATGTCAAAATCTTTAGGCAACGGCATTGACCCGCTTGAAATCATCGAACTTTATGGTGCTGATGCGTTAAGATTTATGCTAGCGACAGGAAATTCACCGGGAAATGATATGCGCTTTATCGATGAAAAGGTTAAGTCATCAAGGAATTTTGCAAACAAGCTGTGGAATGCTTCAAGATTTATTATGATGAATCTGCCCGAGGATTTCGAGCTTTGCGGACTTCCCGAAAGCCTTAATATTGAGGATAAATGGCTTCTCTCCAAATTTAATACGCTTTCAAAAGAGGTTAATGAAAACCTAGAAAAATTTGAGCTTGGCGTTGCTGTTTCAAAGCTTTATGATTTCATTTGGGACGTTTACTGCGACTGGTATATAGAGCTGACAAAGCCGAGAATTAATGTGGGAGGAGAAACCGCAAAAACCGCACAGGCAGTGCTTGTATGGGTAATGCAGGGTATGCTCAAGCTTCTCCACCCATTTATGCCGTTTATCACTGAGGAAATCTGGCAGGCTCTTTCTGAAAAAGAAACGCCAATTATGCTTGAGGATTTCCCTGTTTATGATGAAGCTTTAGCATTTTCAGATGATGAAAAAGCATTTGAGAAAATTATTGCAGCAATTAAAGGCATAAGAAACCGCCGCGCTGAAATGAACGTTGTTCCGAGCATTAAGGCGAGCGTTCACATTGAAACCGAAGATAAAGAGGTTTTTGAAGCAGGTGTAATGTTTTTTGAAAGACTTGCGTCAGCTTCAGAAGTAATTATTTCGAATAAGGTTGAGCTTGCTGATGCTGTTACGGTTGTTACTGACTGCGCAAGAATCTTCATACCACTTGATGACCTGATTGACAGAGAGAAAGAAATTGCACGTCTTGAAAAAGAAAAGGCTTCCGCTGAAAAAGACGTTGCCTTTATTTCAGGAAAGCTGAATAATCAAGGCTTCATTTCAAAAGCACCGGAACAGCTTATTGCCACAGAAAAAGAGAAGCTTTCAAAAGCACAGGACAAACTCATGAAAATTGAGCAGAGTATCGCATCAATGAAAAAATAGCGGGATGGTATTATGACTTTTGTTGAGGCAATGGATTATATCTCAAGCTTTGATAAGCTTGGGGCACCTGTTCGGGATTTAAACAGAATTTCCGCACTGCTTGAGCTTTTGGGTAATCCCCAGAGGTATTTTAAGTCAATTCATATTGCGGGAACAAACGGAAAAGGCTCAGTCGCCGAGATGTGCTCTTGCATACTTGTCGATGCGGGATATAAGGTCGGGCTTTTTACATCGCCTTATATAATCGAGTATTCAGACAGAATAAGAATTAATGGCGAGAATATAAATCAGAGCTGTCTATGCGAAGCAGTTTGTGAAATAAAAACTGTGGTAGATAAGCTTGCGTATAAAGAGAAGTTCTCACAGTTTGAAATATCAACAGCAATAGCTTTTTTATATTTCAAAAATAAGCATTGTGATATTGCTGTGATTGAAACAGGAATAGGCGGAAAGCTTGATTCGACAAATGTTTTAGAAAAGCCGGTAGTATCAATAATAACTTCCATTTCTTATGACCATACAAAAATTCTCGGGAAAACTCTGAAAGAGATTGCAACACAAAAATCGGGAATAATAAAATGCGGATGTCCCTGTGTTCTTTCGGTGAAAAATGAGAATGATGTTGTCGAGGTGATACGAGAAGTCGCAATAGAGAGAGGCTCCGACTTAATAATTCCCGATCAAAGCAAATTAAAAATATGTGAAACAGGTCTCGGCGGGAACAAATTTGTTTACAAAAATTCTGAATATATAACTTCAATGAGCGGGGAGCATCAGATTATTAACGCATTGAGTGTTATAGAAGCAATGTCTGTTCTTTCTCAAAACGGCTTCTCAATAAGGCAGGAAAACGTAAGAAACGGTATTAATATGGCGCTGGTCGTATCCAGGGCGGAGATTATAAGGTTTAATCCGCTTGTTATTCTCGACGGCGCACACAATCAAGCGGGCATGAAGGCTCTTGCTAAGCTAGTGAAAAATATAGAGGGCAAGAGAAAAATCTGCATTGTCGGAATGCTAAGGGATAAGGACTATGAGAATTCTATTGCTGAAATAACTGATTGCTTTGATGAGTTTTTATGCGTTGACAGTTTTCATGAGAAAGCAGTCAATGCCTATGAGCTTTCTGAGTTCATTGAAAAAAAGGGTAAAAAATCTATTTCTATAAGCGACACTGACGTAATTAAACAAAACAAAAGCTGTTTAATTTCGCATGGTATAATTTTCGTGGTTTGTGGCTCATTATATTTGACATCAGAGGTTAGAAAAATTTTGACGGAAGAAATTACGTAATGTTATTAATTTCTTTCACTTTAAATTTACAGGATAAATATATAATAAAGCTTGACATGATAAGGTATTTATGATAGTATTTCAATAAGCAAATATACGCTTTTGGTATAGTTTTATTTGCATTTTTAATCAGTTTTTACACAGAATATGATTGAAGGAGAGGTGTTTGGTATGGCAAAATATGAGTGTGCATGCGGATATGTTTATGATCCAGAGGTTGGCGATCCCGATTCTGGGGTTGCACCAGGAACAGCATTTGAGGATCTTGCGGAGGATTGGGTATGCCCTGTCTGCGGGCTTTCAAAGGATGCGTTTGAAAAGCTTGACTAACTATGAATGGGCGGACGTTGTTCGCCCTTTTCGATTTTAAACCGCTTTTTTGCGGAAATATAAATTATTTGGAGGATATTATGAAGCAGTTAAAGGATAATATCTATTATGTCGGTGCAATAAACCCGAACCTTAGAGTATTTGACATTATAATGCGTACAGATTACGGCACGTCATATAACGCATATCTTATTAAGGGTGAAAAGAATGCCCTTGTTGAAACTGTTCACAACAGATTTTCCGAGGTCTATTTCAACAGTATTAAAGAAATTGTCCCGCTTGACAGCATCGATTATATCATTTTTAATCATACTGAGCCTGATCATTCGGGAAGCCTTGCGAAGCTACTGGAATTCAACCCGAATATGAAGGTTGTGGGAACAGCCTCTGCAATAAAAAATCTTAAGAAGATTTCAAACGTTGAGTTTAGTGCTATGCCTGTTAAAACGGGTGATTCTATTGACCTTGGCGGCGGGAATGTGCTTGAATTCATCACCGCGCCGAATCTTCATTGGCCTGATACAATGTTTACTTATTTAAAAGCTCAGAAGACGGTTTTTACCTGTGATTTTCTTGGCTCTCACTATTGTGAGCCTAATGTAACAGACGATGATATTACTTATCCCGAGCAGTATTGGTCTGCGTTCTTGAATTATTACACCGCTATTATGGGACCATTTAAAAAGTTTGTGCTTGACGGGCTTTCAAAGCTTGAGGCTCTGGATTTTGACATGGTTTGCACTAGTCACGGCCCTGTTTTGAAAAACATATACAAAACTTGTATGGAGCGTTATAAGGAGTGGTCAACACTCTCCCCCCATGATAAGAATGCAGTGATTTTCTATGTTTCGGCTTACGGTTATACAGAAATAATGGCAAAAAAAGCTGAGGAAATCCTCAATGAAAACGGAATAAAAACAAAGAGCTATGACATAATTAAATATGATTATGCAACACTTGCTGAAAAAATCGAGGGTGCTGATGCCTTGCTGTTTGGCTCACCGACTATTAATCGCGACGCTCTAAAACCCGTGTGGGACATTATGTCAATGATTGATGCGGTTTCTAATAGAGGAAAGCCGACATTTATTTTCGGCTCATATGGATGGAGTGGTGAGGCATGCGGACTTCTTGCTGAAAGAGCTAAAGGGCTTTCACTTAAGGTGTTCGAGAAAATGCCGAGATCAGTTTTCAATCCAAGCGATTCAGAAATGGCTGAGCTTGAAGGGGCAGTCATTGAGTTTTCAAAAATAATTTAAAGAAGGTTAATTATGTATTATTCTGCGAGTCAGTCACGATATGAAAAAATGGTTTACAACCGTTGTGGGCGATCAGGTCTGAAACTCCCTGCTATATCACTAGGTCTGTGGCAAAATTTCGGCCACCGCGACGCAATGGACAATATGCTTGCTATGTCAAAGACAGCATTTGATCTTGGCATCACACATTTTGATTTAGCGAACAATTATGGCCCCCCGGCGGGGTCTGCCGAGGATAATTTTTGTTATATTCTTGACAGGTCTTTAAGAAAATATCGTGATCAGCTTATCATCTCAACAAAAGCCGGATATGATATGTGGGAGGGGCCGTACGGAGATAAAAACGGTTCAAGAAAATATCTCACAGCCAGTCTTGACCAGAGCTTGAAAAGAATGAAGCTTGACTATGTTGATATTTATTATCATCATGTGCCTGACAGTGATACTCCTGTTGAGGAAACAATGCTTGCGCTTGACAACGCTGTCAGACAAGGGAAAGCCCTTTATGTAGGAATTTCAAATTATAATAGCGAGCAGACAAGAGCAGCTTTGAAAATACTTAAAGAGCTTAAAACTCCGTTTGTTCTTAATCAGGCCGCATATTCAATTTTTAATCGCTTTGTTGAAAATGATAAGCTGATTGATTTGGCAAAATCAGAGGGCTTTGGAATTATTGCATACAGCCCGCTGGCGCAGGGACTACTCACCGACAAGTATTTCAAAGGAATTCCTGACGACTCAAGAATAGGAAAAGGCAACGGAAGATGGATTGTCGGCGCGCTAACACCAGAAACGGTTGAAAAGTCAAAAAAGCTGTCTGAAATTGCAAAGCAAAGAGAGCAGACGCTTTCTCAAATGGCGCTTAGCTGGGTGCTTCGTGACAGCAAGGCTGTTCCGTCGGTAATAATCGGTGCATCAAAGCCACGCCATATTATTGAAAATGTCGAAGCGATAACCAAAACCAATTTTTCTCAGGAAGAGCTTCTTGCTATTGATAATATTCTTAGAGGATAGTTTAATAAAAAAGACGTCGCAAACTTTGTGGCGTCTTTTTTAGTTCCTTTGACTAAAATATATTGACATCTTACCTATTATGCTGTAAAATTTACTGGAAGATAAAAATTATATTTATGGGAAGAAGGGGTTTTATGAAAAAGATAGTTTCAATTTTATCAGTGTTAACGATTACACTGTCATTGCTGGTTTCATGTGCAAATGATGACAAGGCTGTTTCTCAAAGCACACCTGACATTACAGAGGTAACTCAAGCGACTGAAGCTACAACTAATTCTGCTGTTGATTCTGAGTCTGGCGGGAATATGCTTTCGAACGGAGATTTTTCATCAGGTAATACAGACAGCTGGTTTGTCTTTACCTCTGCCGGAACCGGCACAATTTCTGTAGTTGACGGCGAGATGGAGGTTGATGTGGTCAAATCCGGCGTACATGATTATTCCGTTCAGGTTTATCAGGATGGTTTTGGCCTTGATTTAGGATGCGTTTACCGCATAACATTTGACGCAAGATCAACGCTTGACCGTACTTTTGAGTTGAGAGCTCAGTTGAACGGAGGGGATTATCATGCTTACGTTTCAGAGATTTTGAATTTGAGTGCTGAAATGCAAAGTTACTCAGTCGAATTCACTATGTCTGAAGAGTCTGACCCTGCTCCTCGCTTTGCGATAAACTTAGGTACTCCCAAGGACATTTCTGATTCTCTTGAGTCTCACAAGGTTTATTTTGATAATTTCGTTTTTGAGTGTATTGACTCCTCAGGAAAAATTGATGTTGCTGACGCTGTTGTATCTGTTGACGTTAATCTAAATCAGCTCGGCTATCGTCCTGACGACAAAAAGATTGCCGTTTTCAGAAAATACACTGGTGACAAGACATTTGATGTAATTGATGTTGCTAGTGGTCAAACAGTTTTCACCGGCGATATAGCTGGAAGAGTTTTAAATATGACTGCTAACGAAACAAACTGCTACGGCGATTTTTCTTCTGTTACAACTCCTGGAAAATACATAGTAAGAACAGCATCTTTAGGTGACTCTTTTGAATTTGAAATCGGCAACGATGTTTATAATGACGCGTTCGCTGATGTTATTAAAATGCTGTATATGCAAAGATGCGGAGTAGAGTTAACTTCACAGTATGCCGGTGACTATGCCCATGCAGCATGTCATACTGAGCTTGCAACCGTTTATGGAACATCAGACAAAATTGATGTAAGCGGCGGCTGGCATGATGCGGGAGATTACGGAAGATATGTTGTTCCCGGTGCAAAAACTGTCGCTGACCTTATTCTTTCTTATCAGTTAAACCCATCGGTGTTCGGTGATAATCTTGGTATTCCCGAAAGCGGAAATGGTGTTCCCGACATTCTTGATGAAACAAGATATGAGCTTGAGTGGATGCTGAAAATGCAGGCTTCTTCTGGCGGAGTTTATCATAAGGTTACCTGTGCGAACTTCCCCGGTATGGTAATGCCAGAGGACGAAACGGAGGAGCTTATTGTTTCACCAGTATCAGATGCTGCGACCGGTGATTTTGCGGCGGTAATGGCAATGAGCTATAACGTTTATAAAGACTATGACAAGACCTTTGCTGACAAGTGTCTGAATGCTTCCAAAAAAGCATGGACTTACCTGAGTTCTAAGGGTACACTTACAGGCTTTACAAATCCAAGCGGAGTAGTAACAGGCGAATATGGGGATTCAAATATTTCTGATGAGGTTTTCTGGGCTGCTGCTGAGCTTTTCAAAGCAACAGGAAGTACTGAATATAAAGACTATATCAAGAGCAATTATTCAAACAAAATGAAGGATTACGGCTGGGCGGATGTAGGAGGCTATGGCGTTTATGCTTATCTCACCACCGACAGTACAAAAACCGACAAGAGCATAGTTTCATTGATGATGGCAGATTTCCTTGCTTACGCTGATGAGCTGTTAAGCATCTCAATGGCGGACGGCTATATGATTTCTCTTACAGTTTATCCGTGGGGAAGCAATATGTCTGTCGCAAACAATGCAATGCATTTGATTCTTGCTGAAAGAATGTCTTCAAGCAATGATTATATTGAATATGCAAAAGCGCATATGGATTATATTTTTGGAGCAAATCCGACTTCATATTGTTATGTAACTGGATTTGGAACACTTTCACCAGATCATACTCACCATCGTCCTTCTGAAGCGTTAGGAAATACAATGGCGGGAATGCTTGTTGGCGGTCCGAACCAGAATCTTGAGGATCCTTATGCACAGGCAGTTCTCAAGAACGAGGCACCGGCAAAATGCTATGCAGATAATGCACAAAGCTATTCTTGCAATGAAATAACCATCTACTGGAATTCGCCTTTGATTTTTGTGATGAGCAGTATCATTAACTAGTTTACAAAGTAAAATATATGCTCTCCATTTACAAATGTCATTTGATATTGGTGGAGAGCATATCTGCGTGAATTTGATGAATTTCTTATGCGCAAAAAGAATCACTTTTTGAATACTTTTGGTTTTTGCGCTTAAAATGTATTGACTAAATTTTAAAAAGTGATATAATTAATAAATAATATATAATTTAGGAGGCTTATTAATGGAAGGTTATGGTTATAGCAATTCATACAGCCCCTCTCACTCGGAAACGAGAGAGAGTTATGTTCAAAATGTTGTATTAAAAACATACATCTATATGCTTGCTGTTTTATTTGTATCGGGTCTTTTTGCATATGTCACATACGCAACAGGCAGAGCATATGAAATGCTAAGCAGTGGTGCATTTTACGGCTTTATTATTGTGGAGCTGATTGTTGTTATTGCAGCAAATGTATGCATGAAAAAGGATATGGTTGTTCCGTCGGCATTTCTTCTTGTGGCATATTCGGTCATAAACGGAATGACGCTCTCTATTATTTTTATCGCATATGAAATGACCTCAATCATTGGTATATTCTTTGTTACGGCAGCATTGTTCGGTGCAATGGCTTTTTACGGACACACAACAAAAAAAGACCTTACCGCAATGGGAAGCATCATGATTATGGCACTTTTAGGATTAATCCTTGTTACTGTTGCAAATGTAATTTTCTTGAAGAGCAGTGGTGTTGATTTGCTTCTCTCATATATAGGTGTTGGAATTTTTATCGGACTTACTGCATATGACGCACAGAAAATCAAGAAGATGGCATATGAAAACAGCGAAACGGTATCTCCTTATTCAATTGCTATGTATGGCGCATTACAGTTGTATCTCGACTTTATCAATCTGTTTTTACGTCTTTTGAGAATCCTCGGCAGAAGAAGATAACTTCAATAAAAAACAAGCGGCAGTCCTTTTCTGGACTGCCGTTATTTATATGTATTTTCAGCGCATTTCATATACATTTGATTTTCCTGACAAGATATGCTCTTGAATACTCTTTAGTTCAGCTTTTGCTTCATCAGCAGAGTTATAGGTTCCAAGAATCATCTCGTTTGAATGAAGCAGTGAACTTGGAGCAAATTTCCCGATAATAAGAACATTCTTTGCGGCAAGAACATTTGAAAGCGATATTTTTATTACATTAACAAGGTCTGTGCGGTTTTGAGTCATTATCCACATAGCAATTCTCCGTTCCATATAAATAGCTTGGCATTAAAGCACATATCTGGTGCCTATTTTCTCGCCCAAGCGCACCTTTACCTCAGTGCCGTTTTTTGAAAGCTCAAGTATATCATCATCAATCAGCACCGTATTTTCTTTTAGAAAAAGAATAATAGTTGACCCGCCAAAACAGAAATATCCTTTTTCATCCCCTCTGAAAAACTTGGTGACGTCAGGTTTGTTTCTTATTTTACCGACCATTAGTGCGCCGACTTCCATGAAAACGACCTTGTCAAAATTTTCGGTGAAAAGCTCGGTGTACTCACGGCTGTTTTCACTGTAAACATTATAAACTCCGTTTGATATAGTTCCAACAGTATGATAAACGCCGGGTATCTTCACATTTTTTCCGGCAATGCCATTATCAAAAAAACTATAACGATGATAGTCATCAACAGTCAGGCGAAAAACAAGGCATAAGCCGTTTTTATACTCATTTGCAAGCTCACTATCTTTTAACAATGATGCAACTGTATAGTCACAGCCTTTAATATTCACGATAAGCTCATCAGAAATATTGAAAACGCTAAGCTTTGAATAGCATGGCGAAATCAAGGAGCGAGGGTTTTTATTTATGTTCAGTGAGCTTTTTTTCATTTTTCTGATAAAAAAATCATTGAAGCACTTGTATTTCTTTTTGTGATAGAGTCGCATATCAATTTTATAATTATTGATGAATTCATTGATTTTAGGCTTGGATAAAAAACTGTTATAATACAATCCAGCTAATTCAGAAGCGGTTTTTTTAATAATAAAGTGCTTGAGAAAAAACCTGCCCAGCGGATTTCTGTAAAGAAATAGGGTAGGCTTCTCAGCCATTATTTTTTCGGAATAATAAACTTTGTTTGCTCTGTCAAAAATTACCTTCTCCATAACTACCCGTTCAAAATTAAAAATAAGGTTGAAGCTATTGCCAAAGCGGTGAACATACAGTACCACTTTCCGCAAAGCTTTTTGATTTTTATTCGAAGCACATTAAATACCGACGTTATTACAATTACTGCTGTAAACATCGTTAAAAAAGCATTCTGATTCATTATGAATGAAAAGCAGTAGAAGAACGGAAATATAATAGCACACGCAGTTACAGGAAGTCCAGTATAGTATCCGTTTGAAAGCCTGTGAATATTAAAATAAGCCAGTCTAATAACAGCACATAATACAAAAATCGCGATTATAACTAAAT
Organism: Bacillota bacterium; assembly: GCA_023439835.1. Classification (GTDB taxonomy): domain Bacteria; phylum Bacillota; class Clostridia; order Oscillospirales; family Ruminococcaceae; genus SZUA-444. Next base: position 125,377 of record JAEXUW010000021.1, read on the forward strand.
GATACCATTTATCTAAACCCATTGAAATAGCAATTACAGCAGGAAGAGCAGCAAATGATGTCATATCAGCTAAAGAATCAATCTGAACGCCAAATTCCTTTGCCTCATCGTCACGTTCTGTCATTCTAGCAACCATTCCGTCAAAAAGGTCACATATGCCGGCAACAATAAGACAAATGAAAGCAATAGTGATATATCCTTTAATAGCCGTTAGCATTCCTGTGACGGCTACAACAACACCAATATATGTAAGAATAACAGATTTATTGTATCTTCCAATAAGCATCAATTATCAGTCCTTAATTAAGTATGGAGTATTCTTATAAAAGTATATGCTTGTCTAATGTAGCATATTTGCTTTTTACAATTGTATACTTAAATATTATATTACATTTTTTTGCTTATTGCAATATGTTTCACTGTTTTACCTTAAATTATATGTAATTTCATTTGAGCTATTAGCTATATATGTATTCAGAAACTACTCTAATCCAGTTTGGCAAAGGCAAGATTTATTTTTCATCAACAGAAGCATACGTTTATATGATTAAGGCATAATAAAAAACTCAGCCACAGAACAAATTTTATGTTTTGTGGCTGTTCTTTTTTTCTTGTTGTATTGCGTTTTATAAAAAAGCATAATATAATTAAAGTGGTGAATTTTAATTTTGAGGAGAGAAATGATGAAAAAGCTTGAAACGGGCGGAAATTTTCTTATCGACAAAAATATAGTGTCCGCAGTTCTTGCTTTGATAATTCTGCTTTTATTCAGAAAATCAAAACCAGGACGAAAAAAGGCGAGTTTTTTTAAACGATACATTAAAGCGTTTAGTTTCATAAAAGGTGCGTTCACTTCATTTGGAATACTAAAAACAAAGCAAGAAATTAAAAGGGAACAAAAAGAAGATGATTTTCCGGTTAAAATCGAACAGGCAATTTTGTTTGATATCTGAGAAAAGGGGATGGGCTTCTTGAAAAAATATCTTTGTGAGTATCGGGCGTTCATTCTGTCGGCTTTAGACGGTGAGGGCGGTGTGAATTATGAACAGCTCCTCCACTATCAAAAAAGCCATATTGAATTTTTTCAGCACGAGAGGTTTATTCATCTTATTGTAACCTTCATTATTTCTCTTTTTCTTGTTTTATCGGTTGGTGCGTCAATTCTTTCACGCAGAGTTGAATTTGCTTTGTTGTCGTTTTTATTTTTGTGTCTTGTGATACCATACATAAAGCATTATTATTTTCTAGAAAATCACGTGCAGGAGCTTTATCGGGATTATGACAGGATTTGTGAAAGGGTTTATGCATGGGCAAATCCATTCAATAAGGAGAAATCATGAAAAATCACAGGGCTGTTTACAGGTTTCTTATAGCTAGTCTTTGTGCTACTTATGTGGTGGTTATATTTATTGCGTATTATGTGGTGGGATTGATAGAGCTTTCTTCTATCAGCAGTGTCGTTGAAGACCGCGTAGCGACAATTGCCTTAATAATCGAAGAAAAGAATCAGGAAATTCAAACGGTTGTATCACAGTTTAGTGAAGATAATATTTCAAAAGCAAAAGCCTTGTCTTTTATGATTCATCAATACGTTGGGGGAGTAATTGATAGTGAGAGCATAGAGGAAATTCGTGTTGCACTTCATGTTGAGGAGCTTGTTATCACCGATGACAAAGGAAATGTGACAGCCGGTACTTCGGCATATATCGGGCAGAATATTAGTGACAACAGTGTTTACAGCCGGTTTATACCGATTATTGAAGACAGATCTATTACCAGCGTGGTGAATATAGAAAAAGACGGGGTAATTTCACAATATGCCGGTGTGGCAAGAACCGACGCATCAGGAATTGTAATTGTTAAAACATCCGCTTCATATCTTTCTCAAACTGTAAGACTTTCGGATATTTCAACGGTTGCTGATGATTTTCCAATACTCAAAGAAGGGAAATCTGCAATCATTGATATTGATTCATGGACTTTTTTGAGCCATACCGATAAGAAATTTGTTAACATATCGGTTCAGATTCCGAAATCAGAGTTTTCAGAGTTAAATACCGAAGATACAGGTTCGTTCAAAATTTTATATGACAATGTCAAATCATATGTTTTCTATAAAGAATATAATGGGCGGATTATTGCTCTGTTTATTCCCGAAGAAGAGGTGTTTTCGCATAGGAATTATGTAGTGTTTGGAATGACCTTTGGGATACTTACAGTTTCAGTGACGGCAATACTGGCAGTTAGATCAAAGCTCATTTGGATGGAAGAGGCTTCGAGGAGGGTTGTTGATGAGGGTTCTGATTGATGCCGACGGATGCCCTGTCACAAAAAGTGTTGTAAGCATTTGTAAGAGTCACGAAATTGAAGCTGTAATTATATGCGATACCGCTCATACCTTTAATATAGATAATGTTGAGGTTATAACCGTTGATAAAGGGGCGGACAGTGCTGATTTTCGGCTTGTGAATATGATTCAAAAGAATGATATAGTCGTTACACAGGATTATGGTTTAGCGGCGATGTGCTTAGCGAGAAAAGCCAGTGTAATTAATCAAAACGGAACGCTCTACTCATCGGACAATATTGAGGCACTTTTATTACAAAGGCATACGGCGAGGAAAATAAGAAATGCAGGGGGACGGCTTAAAGGTCCCCAAAAAAGAACTGAATCACAAAATGCAGAATTTGAGAAAGCATTGTTAAAATTAATAACCGATATAAAAAGCACTCTTTGACAGGGAAGCACCTGTTACAGGGTGCTTATTTTTTTTAAATCAAGCTCGGAAAATTGAATAAATTTTCTGCATACATGCTGTATTGAGTGAATATAAATGTTCTAGCAGAGCAAAAGAAGAATCTTTTTTACAGGAGGAAGCTATGAATTTCAAAGTTAACCGAGAAATTTTCTCATCTAATGAGGTTGTTTTTGACGGCAACAGTGAGCAGTCAATTGAGCTTGATTACATACTGCCAGACTATTTCCCCGATGTTTTCAGAGTTCTGAAATGCCGCATGTCACCGAGAATAGTTTCCCACAGCATCAGCTCGGAAAAGCTGACTTATGAGCTAGCGGTGGGAATAAGAGTTCTTTATATCAGCGAAAACAGCCATGCAGTCAGAAGCGTTGATCAAAAAATGACATTCACAAAAACCGTTGAGCTTGGAAAAGCAACCGAAAAAGCATCAGTAAGTCTGATTCCTAAAACCGACTATATTAATTGTCGGGTTGTCAATCAGAGAAGACTTGACTTCAGGGGTGCTGTAAGCATTAAGGCAAAGGTTTCCGGCGAAAAGAAGCAGGAAATAGTAACAGACGCATTTGGAGCAGGCATTCAGCTCAAGAAGGAGCTTGTTTCATATCCTGTTAAGCGATTGTTTGCAACAAAAAGAGCGATAATAATTGAATCGCTTGACCTCGGGGCGACTAAGCCCGCAATTATGTCTGTTATTAGAAGCGAAGCTGTGATAATGATAAGCGACAGAAAGATAATAGCAAATAAGCTTATCGCAAAGGGTGAAACAAGCATTAATATGCTTTACACCTGCGAGAAGGATGGCACTGACAGTCTTGAGGCAATGCAGTTTACGCTTCCGTTCAGTCAGATAATTGATGTTGACGGCATCAGTGATAAGTATGAAGCGGCGGTTTCAGTGAGTGTTGTGAGCTGTGACATTCTCCCGCGGGGCTCTGGAGGTGAAACACGCGAGGCTGAGTGTGAAATCAATATTCTCATGGAATGTATCGCAATGAGCTATGAGAATATTGAAATAGTCACAGATGCATACTCCACCGCACATCCGTGTGAGTTTAAGTCAACCGACACAAGAATCGATAAGAAGCCTATTGCTATTAATGAAATGCACTCATTAAAGACAATGCTTGAGTACAATGAGGGCGACATTACCTGTGTTTATGACGCTTGGGCAAAAGTATCCTCAATTACCTCAAGGCTTGATATCGACAGCAGTTCATTCAATATAGCGGGAAGCTGTTGTGTGGTTGTTATGGCGAAGAATGATGGTTGTTGCCCGGTTTATCTTGAATCTGAGGTCCCGTTTGAACATGTTCTTAAAATGGATAATCTTTGCCCAGATAGCTACGCCGAGCCCAGAGCAGAAGTGATTTCATGCTCGTATAATTTGACATCGACCAACTCTGTTGAGGTTAAGGCGGAAATAAGAATATGCGGATATGTGTTTGAAGCAGTCTGCAGTAAGCTTATTTCAGAGGTTACTGTTGATGAAACAGTAAAGAAGGATATTGAAGAAAACTGTGCGCTGAAGCTTTATTTCGCTCAGCCGGGTGAACAGGTCTGGGGAATCGCTAAGAGATACAACACCTCTGTTAAAGCGATAATGGAGGAGAATGAGCTCCTAGGCGATACACTTCCTCATCGGGGCATGCTTCTCATTCCGATTATAGGCTGAGAATTGAGATATAAATTTCAGATTTAGGAGGAAAAATATGAACGCCAACGACATTTACAGCGATATTGCAAAGCGCACAGACGGCGATATCTATATCGGTGTGGTCGGGCCTGTGAGAACAGGTAAGTCCACCTTTATAAAAAAGTTTATGGAGACTCTGGTCATACCGAATATAGCTAGTGATTATATGCGGGAAAGAGCAACAGATGAGCTTCCACAGTCCGCCGCCGGAAAGACAATAATGACAACTGAGCCTAAGTTCATTCCCGAAGAAGCGGTTGAGGTTGAGCTTGGTGACACAGCCCATTTTAAAGTCAGAATGATTGACTGTGTGGGCTACATAGTTCCCAGCTCAATCGGCTATATTGAAAACGAAGCGCCGAGAATGGTTGTTACACCGTGGTTTGACGGCGAGGTTCCATTCAACATGGCGGCAGAGGTTGGAACACAAAAGGTCATTACCGAGCATTCAACAATTGGTCTTGTTATAACAACAGACGGCTCTATATCAGATATTCCCAGAAGTGAATATGAGGAAGCAGAGCAGCGTGTAATAGCAGAGCTTCAGGAAATCGACAAGCCTTTTGTCGTTTTGATGAATACGACCAATCCTGAAAGCGAATCGGTTAAGACAATGTGTAAAACGCTTCAGGATAAGTATTCAACGCCGGTTATACCTGTCAACTGTCTGTCACTTGATGAGGCGGACATTAGGGCGATATTGACACAAATCCTGTTCGCCTTTCCTGTTCAGGAAATCAATATTGAAATGCCAAAATGGATAACCTGTCTTGAAAAAGGGCATTGGCTTAAAAATGAGATTTTCTCATCAATAAAAACCGCTGCCGAGGATATCGAGCACGTTCGTGAGGTTAAATGGTGCAGTGATATGATTGGTGAGTGCGAGCATATCACCGAATCAAAAATTTCAAGCATTGATCTCGGAAAGGGCAGTGCGAATATTAGCGTTTGTGTGAACAAAGAGCTTTTCTATAAAATTTTGGGTGAGGTAACAGGGATTACTATAGAAAATGAAAGCGATCTTATGCCACAGATTCTTGAACTTGCGGTTATAAAGAAAAAATACGAGAAAATCTGCGGTGCTCTCGCTGAGGTTGATGCAACAGGCTATGGTATTGTTACCCCCACCATGGACGAATTAACTCTCGATGAGCCGGAAATTATTAAGCAGGGCGGAAAATACGGTGTCAGACTTCGTGCTACCGCTCCTTCAATACACATGCTCAGGGCGGATATTATGACAGAGGTTGCCCCGATTGTCGGAAGCGAAAAGCAATCGGAGGAGCTTGTAGAGTATCTGTTAAGCGAATTTGAGGAAAGCCCTCAAAAAATTTGGGAGTCTAATATTTTCGGAAAATCCCTTCACGAGCTTGTTAATGAGGGACTCCACAACAAGCTTTATAAAATGCCTTCTGATGCCAGACAGAAGCTTCAACAGACTGTTGAAAGAATAATCAACGAGGGCTGTAACGGACTTATATGCTTCATTCTGTAATTATCATATAACGCATGAACAAACAAATGCACCGCTTCGGAAATACTCCGAAGCGGTGCGTTTTACCTATACAGCCTTTTCAAACTGTGAATTATAAAGCTCACAGTAAAAACCATTCTTGGCGATGAGTTCAGCGTGATTGCCGGTTTCTATGATGTTACCGTCTTTCATGACTAAAATAAGGTCGGCATCGCGTATTGTTGAAAGTCTGTGAGCTATGACGAAGCTTGTGCGGTTTTTCATCAGATTTTTCATAGCCTTTTGGATTCTTATTTCCGTTCGAGTATCGACTGAGCTGGTGGCTTCATCAAGAATTAATATAGCAGGGTCGGCAAGAATGGCTCGTGCTATTGTAAGAAGTTGCTTTTGCCCTTGTGAGATGTTGCTTGCCTCTTCATTGATAATCATGTTATAGCCGTCAGCATGAGTATTAATGAAGTGTGTGCAATGCGCTGATTTAGCCGCAAAAGCAATTTCTTCGTCTGTTGCATCAGGCTTTCCATATGCGAGGTTTTCTTTAATTGACCCGCTGAAAAGCCACGTGTCTTGAAGCACCATTCCGAAGATTTTTCTAAGATCGTTCCTTTTCATATCTCTTACGTCAGTTCCGTCGATTTTGATAGAACCGCTATTGACATCATAAAAACGCATGAGAAGATTAATGATTGTTGTTTTTCCCGCACCGGTCGGGCCGACAATAGCAATTGTCTGACCCGCTTTTGCATCAAAGCACACATCAGTCAGCACAGGGGTTTCGGGATTGTATCCAAAGCAAACATTTTCAAAAGATACGCTTCCTTTAACTTCGTTCAAAATGACAGGTGATGTTGTTTCTGGAATTTCCTCTTCTGTTTCAAGAAACTCAAATACTCTTTCGGCAGAAGCCATAGTTTGCTGAAGTACAGTAGAAATTTGAGCGGTCTGTGCAATAGGCTGATTTAGCATTTTAATATACATTATAAAAGATTGTATACCGCCAATTCCAAAGCCTTTTTTTATTGTGAGAAGCCCGCCAACCACACAAACAGCTACATATCCGAGATTACCTGTGAAGTTGATGACGGGGTGCATAAGGCTTGACAGAAAATGAGATTTCCACGCAGAGTTATAAAGCTTGCCGTTAATCTCCTTGAATTCTGATATTGACATTTTTTCGAGGTTATACGACTTCACGATTGTGTGACCCGAATACATTTCTTCGATATGTCCATTTAATGTTCCTAAGTATTTCTGCTGATTGACAAAGTGCTTTTGTGACATTTTGACCACCAGAGAAATAAGTATTCCGCTTAATGGAAGAGAAATGATTGCAATAAGTGTTAACAGGGGGCTTATTGACAGCATCATAACAATTATACCCAAAATCATGGTGACCGAGGTAATTATTTGCGTTATGCCCTGCTGAAGCGACTGAGAAACTGTGTCAATGTCGTTTGTAATTCGGCTGAGGACTTCACCGTGAGTGACCTTATCATAGTATTTGAGGGGTATTCTGTTTATTTTCTCAGAAATCTGCTTTCGCATGTTATAGGTGATTTTTTGTGAAACGCCTGATACTATATACCCTTGAATAAAACTAAAAATAGCACTTAAAATGTATAGTATAATTATAGTAACAGCAATTCTTGTGATATAGTCAAAGTCTATTACCACGCCGGTTTTATCCATTATTGCTTGATTAATGCTTTTTCCGATTGAAGTTGTTGCATTACCTAGAAGCTTAGGGCCTACTATACCAAAAATGGTCGATAATATTGCAAAAACAACAACCGTAATCATCTGAATCTTATATTCCGAAAGTTTTGACATAAGCTTTCTGAACGTGCCTTTAAAATTTTTAGCCTTATCGCTCACGTTTATATTTCCAAAACGCCCGCCGAATCCACCGGCTCTTTTATTCTCTGCCATTATGCAAGTTCCTCCTTAGAAAGCTGTGATGAGGCAATTTCTTTATAGACCTGACAGTTCTCGAGAAGCTCTCGATGCTTGCCTGTTCCAACAATTTTTCCTTCATCAAGAACAATAATACGATCAGCATACATAATTGTAGATATTCTTTGGGCAACAATTATTGCGACGCTCTCATATATATATGGTTTAAGAGCCTCTCTGAGTGCTCTGTCCGTTTTAAAATCAAGTGCTGAAAAGCTGTCGTCAAAAATATATATCTGTGGCTTTCTGACAAGTGCTCTCGCTATTGAAAGTCGTTGTTTTTGCCCGCCGGAAACGTTTGTGCCACTCTGTGAAATTTCCGAATTATATTTTTCTTCTTTTTCTAGAATGAAGTTTTCTGCCTGAGCAATTTTAGCGGAAAGCTCAATTTCCTCAGGTGAAGCGTCAAGCTTTCCCTGCTTAATGTTGCTTTCGATTGTGCCTTTGAAAAGCACAGATTTTTGAGGAACATATCCTATTACATCATGAAGCTTATCGAGCGGTATTTCCTTAATGCTTACTCCATTAACTAAAACTTCGCCCTCAGTGACATCATAAAATCTTGGAATAAGGTTAACTAGAGTTGATTTTCCGCAACCTGTGCTTCCAATAAAAGCGGTGATTTCGCCTTTTTTCGCTGTGAAGCTAATGTCAGAAAGAACTTTTTCACTTGCCCCAGGATATGCAAAGGATACGTTTTGAAATACAACTTGAGCCGGTAAATCGGTTAATGCACTATCCATGCTTGGTTTTGATATTATAGACGGGTTTGTTTTAAGTACAGCATGTATTCTTTTCCATGATACCATTGCTCTAGGAAAGATAACGGACATCATAGTCAGCATTAAAAATGACATTAAGACCTGAATAGCATAAGTTGTAAAGCCTGAAATATTGCCTATTTCCAAATCACCGGCGTCAATGGCTTTTGCACCAAACCAAACTATTGCCAATTGAGTCAGGCTGATGAAAAACATTGTGACAGGGAAAAGTAGTGACATCATTCTGTTCATGAAAATATTTATTTTTGTAAGATCCGAATTTACATTATCAAATTTTTTCTCTTCGGTTTTTTCTCTTCTGAATGCTCTGATAACTCTGATACCGGTTAAGCTTTCGCGTGAAACTTTGTTAAGACCATCGGTGTAGTTTTGTATTTTGTTAAACACGGGAATAATAAAAATCATCATAATAAATATAAATGTGAGAGTAATAGGGACTGCTACTGCGAGAATCCACGAAATGCTTTTTGAGGTTTCAATCGCCTTGATTATTCCGCCGACAGCCATAATGGGCGCCATGGTCATCATTCTTATTAGCATAAAAGTAAACATTTGAATCTGCTGAATATCATTTGTGCTTCGAGTGATGAGGGATGCCGTTGAAAACTTATCAAATTCATGCATTGAAAAGCCTTCAATTTTTTCAAAAATATCATTTCTTAAATCTCTTGAAACACCAGATGATATTCTTGAAGCAAAATAGCTTACTGTTATTGCGGTGACCATTCCGATTAGAGTGAAGCCAAGCATTTCAGCACCCGGACCAAGCACCATGCTAAGGTCACCTTTCATTACCCCGTCATTAACTATTGTAATCAGGTATTCGGGAAGCTTCAAATCACAAAAAACCTGAATAGCAACCAATACTATGGCAACAATAGCCTGAGGGATATAGACAAGATATTTTTTCTTTGAGTTCATACATTAATCCTTTCTATTCGCTGAGAAATTTGTGCGATTTTGCGAGGAGCGCTATGAATTTTTGTGAATCCTCTTTGCCAAGATGCTCAGCTAAGCTGTACACCGTTTTTTCAACGCTCTTGTGATGTTCATCGACAAGCAGTTCGGCGTCCTTGGTAAATGTAATAGCAATCCTTCTTTTGTCCTGCGCTGAAAGCTTGCGTTCAATCAGCTTTTTTTCTTCAAGAGAATTTAAAAGAGCAGTAAGAGCCGATTTTGACAAACCAAGCTCATCCGAAATGTCTGATGGGTTGACAGTTCTGCATTTTTCTTTATAATTAAAGAATACGGTCATAAGCACCATCATTTCTGTCGGCTTGAGATTTCCAATAAAATGCTTAGGCTTAAAATGCTTGAAAAGCTTCATCATCGCCTGTGCCATTTCAAACGAGATTGCGTTAATATCGGTCATGATCAACTTCCTTTCGAAAATAGTTCAGTTTTTGAATTATTTATATTTTGTATTATACTCTTATTTGAACTATTGTCAAGAGGTAATAATATAAAAAGTTGATTATTCACAGAATAGAGTCTATAATAATACATACTAATGTTAAAAATGATAATAATTAAATAAATATCAGGGGGAATGACAATGAACTGGCTTGAGCTTAATATTTATACTTCTTCTGAGGGGATTGAAGCGGTTTGCGGTTCGCTTATGCGAATAGGTCTTTCAGGTTTCGTCATAAAAGACTCAAAGGATTTTGAGGAGTTTCTCAATTCAAAAACAGGGAATTGGGACTATATTGACGACGAGTTAATGTCTTTAAAGGATTGTGAAACGGCTGTGACGGTCTATATTCAAGATAATTCACAAGGGGCTGATACTTTTTCGGCAATAAAGGCGGAGCTTAGTGAGCTTAAAGCACGTGATAAAGAAAAACAGTTCGGGCGACTGGAGTATGACTTTTCAAATGTAAGCGAGGAGGATTGGGCAAATAACTGGAAGCAGTATTTTAAGCCTTTAAAAATCGGTGAAAGACTTATTGTGAAGCCATCGTGGGAAAATGTTTTGGAGAATGAAGGCAGGACTGTTCTTGAAATTGACCCAGCGTCAAGCTTCGGGACGGGTCAGCATCATACAACAAGGCTTTGTCTTGAGCTTCTTGAAAAGCATATGAAGAAAGGGGCAAAGCTCCTTGACCTTGGTTGCGGAAGCGGAATTTTGTCGCTTGCCGGTGTTCTTCTTGGCGCTAACTATGCTTGTGCTGTTGATATTGAGCAGAATGCAGCTGAAACTTCCGCTGAAAATGCTCGAAAAAACGGGATACCTGATGATAAATACAAAACATATTGTGGAAATGTTCTTCATGACGATGCTCTTGCAAAAATTATCGGGAGCGGGTATGATATTATATGTGCGAATATCGTCGCTGATGTTCTTATTGCGATGAAGGGGCTTTTCTCGGGCTTTCTGACTGATGACGGCTTCATTGTTCTTTCTGGAATTATTTCTGAAAGGCGTGTTGAAGTGACAGATTCCATATCAAAATACGGCTTTGAGGTCTTTGAAGTTCACGAACAAGACGGCTGGGCGGCTGTACTAATGAAAAAAGTAAAAAAATAGACAATAAATATTGCAAATGTGTGAAAAAAGTGGTACAATAATTATGAAATTACAATTAACTTTGTAATCTATTTCACATTATCGACGTAAAGGAAGAGGGGTTTTTACTTTGAAAAGTACATATCTACGTTTTTTTGTCGGAATTATCCTTGTTATCGGTGCTGTTATGTTCCTGGGCGCATCTCAGAATTGGTGGGAAATTAATTCTGAATTCAACGGCGCATTAGGTCTGATCCCAATTATTCCGGCGCTTGTCTGGATTTTCTTTCTCGGTGCAAATTTTGTAAACAGCTTTATGTATTTCGGCGGAATATGGCTTGTTCTTTTTGGAAAAGATTTTATAAATTCAGACAATTGGCTAGCGTGGACGATTGTTCTTTTAATTGTCTCAATTGGAGTATCGTTGCTTGGTACTCTTGCAAACAGTCCTGAGGATGTTAATGTTCTCCTCAGAAAGCCGCTGTCAATTAATCGCAGAGAGATTTTTGCGGAAACAAAATTAATCCCCAAGCACTATGAAACCGAGTTCGAAGGATTGACAAGGGGCGTAATTAGCAGTGCTTTTACTAAATGCGGTCTTACACTTTCAAAATGCACATTTGAGAAAAACTGCAAGATTTCTTTGAAATGCAGCTTTGGAAGCATGAAGATAGTTCTGCCCAAAAATACACAGGTTGTAATTAATGCTAGTAAATCCTTCGGCAGTGTTAATAATAACCTCAAGCCTGTCAATGAAATGGTGCAGAAGGTTCATAAGGTTCAAATTGATGCGTCTGTTCTTTTCGGAAGCATCACAATTTTAAATGTTAAGGAAGAGCCTGCCCCACCTCCAGCTGTCTTGCCTGTTCAGGAGAGTGTAGCGAAGGCTTAAATTTAGGAGAATATATGCCAAAAAAGAATTCATACGGAAACGAAGCAATAGTTTCATTAAAGGGAGCAGATCGTGTCAGAAAACGTCCCGGCGTAATATTTGGCTCTGACGGAATTGAGGGATGTCGTCATTCGGTTTTTGAGATTTTATCAAACTCGATTGATGAGGCAAGAGACGGTCATGGCGATAAAATAATCGTAACAAGATTTCAAGATAGCGTAATTGAGGTTGAAGATTTCGGAAGAGGCTGTCCCGTCGACTATAATAAGTCGGAGGGACGCTTTAACTGGGAGCTTGTTTATTGTGAGCTTTATGCCGGCGGAAAGTATAGGGATGACGGCGGGGACAATTATGAGTATTCGCTGGGGTTAAATGGTCTTGGTGCATGTGCCACACAGTATGCCTCTGAATTCATGGAGGTTGAGATTTTTCGTGACGGATATAAATTTAACCTCCGCTTTGAAAAGGGTGAAAATGTCGGCGGTCTGAAAAAAGAAGAAACCAGAAAAAAGCAGACTGGAACTAAAACCCGATGGAAGCCTGATCTTGAGGTTTTTACCGATATCAATATTGAGAAAGAATATTTTCATGATATTTTAAAAAAGCAGGCGGTTGTTAATCCGGGAATAAGCTTTATTTTCAGGAATCAGACCGATAACGGAAGCTTTGAGGAAACAGTTTATTATTATGAAAATGGTATCAGCGACTATGTAAATGATATTGTAGGCGAAGATAATATAACCACGGTTCAGACGTGGACTGCTGAAAGAAAAGGCAAGGATAGAGAGGACAAGCCCGAATACAAGGTAAGGCTAAATGTTTGCGTTACATTTTCTAATCGTGTCAAGTTTATTGAGTATTATCACAACTCAAGCTTTTTGGAGCATGGAGGCTCACCTGAACGAGCGGTAAGACAGGCTTTTGTATCACAGATTGACTCCTATCTAAAAACATCAGGTAAATATCTCAAGGGAGAAAGCAAAATCACCTATGCCGATGTTGAGGATTGTCTTGTTTTGGTATCATCGTCATTTTCAACTCAGACGTCATATGAGAATCAGACTAAAAAGGCAATAACCAACAAATTCATATATGACACAATGACCGAGTTTTTAAAGCATCAGCTTGAGGTTTATTTTATTGAGAATCCGGACGAGGCTGTGAAAATCGCCGAGCAGGTTCTTGTGAATAAAAGAAGCCGTGAGAACGCTGAGAAAACACGTCTAAATCTTAAGAAAAAGTTAGCCGGAACAATCGACCTCTCAAATATGGTTCAAAAGTTCGTTGACTGTCGCTCAAAGGATTTGACAAAGCGGGAGCTTTATATCGTTGAGGGCGATTCGGCGCTCGGCGCTGTCAAGCTTGCTCGTGATGCGGACTTTCAGGCGATTATCCCGGTCAGGGGGAAGATTCTGAACTGTCTTAAGGCTGATTATGACAAAATATTTAAAAACGAAATAATTACAGATATTATAAAGGTTATGGGCTGTGGAGTTGAGGTTAAGACAAAAGCGAATAAAGAGCTTTCCACCTTCAATATCGACGGGCTGCGCTGGAATAAAATCGTAATATGCACTGATGCCGATGTTGACGGCTTTCAGATTAGAACACTGATTTTGACAATGCTGTATAGGCTTACCCCAACGGTTATCGAACAGGGGTTTGTTTACATTGCTGAATCACCGCTCTTTGAAATCACAACTAAGGACAGAACGTGGTTTGCTTACAGCGAGAGAGAGAAGCAGACTATTCTCGGCTTAATCGGGGATGCAAAATTCACTATGCAGCGATCAAAGGGGCTTGGCGAAAACGAGCCTGATATGATGTCGCTGACTACTATGAACCCTGAAACAAGGCGGCTGATAAAGATTTCACCAGATGATGCCGAAAAAACAGCTGAGGTTTTTGATATGCTTCTTGGCGACAACCTTCAGGGAAGAAAAGATTTTATTTCACAGTTCGGGCATGATTATCTTGAACTTGCTGACATAAGCTGACATAGAAGCTTCACATTAAGATTAAAATTTCCAAGGAGTGTAATGATGGCAAAGCAAAAAAAGCCCGGCACTAATCGAGATAATCCTGACGCATATATTGAAGGGGCAGGAATTGTCGCGCAGGAGAAAATCACTGAAACGCTTGAGAAAAACTATATGCCGTATGCGATGAGTGTAATTGTATCGCGTGCTTTCCCTGAGATTGACGGTTTTAAGCCATCTCATCGAAAGCTTCTTTATACAATGTATAAAATGGGGCTTCTCTCAGGGCCGAAAACAAAATCCGCGAACGTCGTCGGTCAGACCATGAGACTTAACCCGCATGGCGATGGCGCTATATATGAAACGATGGTAAGAATGACGCGCGGCAACGAAGCGCTTCTCCACCCGTATGTTGATTCAAAAGGAAATTTCGGAAAGTCATATTCACGTGATATGGCGTATGCCGCTTCAAGATATACCGAGGTTAAGCTTGATATGCTGTGTAATGAGCTTTTTCGGGATATTGACAGGGATACTGTTGACTTTATTCCGAATTATGATAACACAACAAACGAGCCTACCTTGCTTCCGGCGAGTTTTCCGTCTATACTCGTAAACGCCAACGTTGGAATAGGTGTATCTATGGCGAGTGCAATATGCCCGTTTAATTTGGCGGAGCTTTGTGAAACCACAATTGCGCTCATCAGAAATCCCGAGCATAATATTATTTCTACACTAAAAGGGCCGGATTTCCCGGGTGGCGGGTTTATTCTTTATGACGAGACTGAATTTGAAAATATCTACAGAACGGGAAGAGGCTCGGTAAGAGTCAGGGCGAAGTATAACTACGACAAGGAGTCTAATTGCCTTGAGGTAACTGAAATCCCCCCCACAACAACGGTGGAAGCTATTATTGAGAAAATCGTTACGCTTATCAAGCTTGGGAAGATTCGTGAAATATCTTATATTCGTGACGAAACAGACAAAAACGGTCTGAAAATTGCGATTGACCTGAAAAGAGGGACAGAGCCTGATAAGCTAATGCAGAAGCTTTTCAAGATTACTCCTTTACAGGATACCTTTTCATGCAATTTCAATATTCTCATTAAAGGATACCCCAAGGTTCTCGGTGTTTGCGAAATTCTGACTGAGTGGGTGGAATTCAGAAAAGGCTGTGTTGTACGCAGGCTTGAATATGACCTAAAGAAGAAAAAAGAAAAGCTTCATCTTTTAAAGGGTCTCAAGAAGATTATTTTGGACATTGATAAAGCGATTAGAATAGTCAGAGAAACTGAGGAGGAAAATGAGGTTGTTCCAAACCTCATGATTGGCTTTTCAATTGATGAAGTTCAAGCTGAATATGTCGCTGAAATTAAGCTAAGGCATTTGAATCGTGAGTATATTCTAAAGCGGTTGGAGGAAACTGAGCAGCTTGAAAAAGATATTGCTGACATAATGGATATTTTGGGAAGCGACAGGCGTCTCAAGCAGATAATTATTGACGAGCTTAAAGAGGTTTCAAGAAAATTTGCAAAGCCGAGAAAGTCAATGTTCTTCTTTAGCGACGATATAGGTCAAGAGGATATCGTTGAAGAAATTCCTGACTATGCAGTTAATGTTTTTCTTTCAAAAAGTGGTTATTTAAAGAAGATAACGCCTCTATCGCTTAGAATGAGCGGTGAGCAGAAGCTCAAAGACGGTGACGTGATTGAACATGAGCTTGAAACTTCAAACAGAGCGGAGCTTTTATTCTTCACAGATAAGTTTCAGGTTTATAAAACAAGACTTAGTGCATTTGATGACACCAAGGCGAGCGTTTTAGGCGATTATATTCCGGCGAAGCTGAGCTTTGACGAGGGTGAATCAGTCAGGTCAATGGCTGTAACAACCGATTATTCCGGATTTGCGCTAATGGTTTTTGAAAATGGAAAGGTTGCAAAGGTTCCGTTATCAGCGTATGAAACAAAAACAAACAGAAAAAAGCTGTCAAACGCCTATTCTGACAAGGCTAAGCTGGTTGACATGTTTTTCATAAAAGAGCATGCCGACGTCATGCTTCGCTCGTCGAACGGCAGGGCTATCGTATTTAATACAGCGCTACTTTTGCCTAAGGCAACAAGAGATACAATTGGCGTTCAGGTAATGACTTTAAAAGCGGGCTCAAGGCTTGAAAAGGCGTTCATTGTCAGTGAGGAAAAGGCTCAGGAGCTTTTAAAGTATCAAACAAAGACAATTCCCGCAGCGGGGAGCTTTGCTAAGGATGTTGAAGACCCTGATCAGATGAAGTTGATATAATTTATTTAAAGTGCCGTCTGTTTTGGACGGTGCTTTTTTGTTGTGAAAGCAATCTGAAATATTTCATTAACATTTTTTGTCTATTTTAACAGCGATTTTGGCGAGAATAGTTTTAGTGAATTGCTTTTTTGGAATAAATAATGAGTAATAAAATAATGGATATTACTTTTGATTAATATATAATCAGAAAATTGTAATTCATTAGTTCGTATTTTATTAATTTAAAGTTAATATATTTATTGCACATTATATAATTTCACTATCTAAATAATTGATAATAGTGATATAATGCATAATATAGATTAATAATATATATGATTTTTATAGAAATGCAACTAAAAATGAACGCATTGATTTCTCTGATTTGTAATTATTCATAAATTTTATTTAATATGACAAAAAGCTATTGACTTTGAGCGAAAGTCAATTTATAATACAATCAAACGAACAGAATAATTGATAAAAGCAATGACGCTTTGAGTATTATAACTCAAAGTGTCTTTTTATTTTTTTATTCTAAATATTTCAGCTTGGCTGTGGGCAATGACGCTCTAAGGTTTTCTTAGGGCGTCATTTTTATTTGTAAATATTTGTGAGGTGGATTTGATGGGTGCAACAATACGACTTGAAAATGTATGTAAGGACTATGGTCTGACAAAGGTAATCAAGCATGTAAACTTTAAAATCGATGACGGTGATTTTCTTACCATACTTGGACCTAGCGGAGCAGGCAAGACTACTCTTCTAAAAATGATTGCCGGATTTGAGGACACAACAAGCGGAAGCATCCATATAAACGATGAGGATATTGCAAGAAAACCGATACATAAAAGAAATATAGGAATGCTTTTTCAGAATTATGCGTTGTTTCCTCATATGACGGTTTATGATAATATCGAGTTCCCGCTTGGAATACGACACATACCAAAAGCCGAGAAAAAAGAGAAAATTAAAAACATACTTGAAAAGGTTAAGCTTTCAGAATATGAAAAAAGATACCCGCGTGAGCTTTCTGGCGGACAGCAGCAACGAGTTGGTCTGGCAAGAGCATTAGTGTTCGATCCGCCTGTTCTTCTTCTAGACGAGCCGATGGCAGCGCTTGATAAGCAGCTTAGAAAGCATATGCAGCTTGAGGTCAAAGAAATTCACAACGATTTAGGTATTACAACAATTTCAGTTACTCACGACCAGGAAGAGGCACTTACAATGGCAACTAAGGTTTGTGTAATGAAGGATGGTATGATAGAGCAGATTGCGTCACCGATTGAAATTTATGAGCGTCCCAAATCAGTTTTTGTGGCAAAATTCATCGGCGAAGCAAACGTGGTTGAATGTCCTGTTATTGAGGCTGATTCTTCAAAAATCTCCTTAAAAATCTATGGCGACAACAAAATCACACTAGCACAAACCGCCGCAAAATACACAGTCGGTAATGCAATAAACGTTGTAATACGACCGGAAAAGGTTAAGCTTGTTGATGATTCGTTCAGTGGTTTAAAGCTGAATGCAAGGGTTGAGCAGCTTACATATGTCGGTGATGTTTTAAAGCTAAAGGTTAGGCTCGAATGCGGAAAAAGCATGAAGGTCAAGGTATTTACACAGTATTCTCTATCTCTGACCGTCGGCAAAGCAGTGAAAATCGGTGTTCTTGAAGAGGATATGGTTATTGTCAGCGCTTAAGGCATAATTGCTTTAATCAATATATTTAGGAGGGAATTAATAGTGAAAACGTTAAAAAAAGTAACAGCGGCGGTAATGGCATTAGCAATGGTATTGTCAGCAACAGCATGCGGAAAAGACAAAGATAACTCAAATAAGGAAGGCGCAAAGAAATGGGAGGGCAAAACCCTTGTAGTGTGCAGCTGGGGCGGTGCTATTCAGGCGGCACAGAAAAAGACTATTTTTGACAAGTTTGCAGAGGAATATGGCTGTACAGTAATTGATGAAACAGATCCGGATCCGGCAAAAATGAAAACGATGGTTGACTCAGGAAATATGGAAATCGACGTATGGGACGTTGACTCTGACTTTGTTCCCAGAGGAATTGAAGCGGGACTTTTTGAAAAGCTTGATTTTAATGTTATTTCTAAGGATGGACTTATTGAGAATTTTATAACTGATTATTCTGTTCCTGCTGAAGTTTCTACACTTTGCATTTCTTGGAACACAAACAAGCTCAGTGGAGAGCACCCCATGACATGGGCAGAATTCTGGGATACAACAAAATACCCCGGAAAGAGAACCTTATATCAGAACCCGATGTCAATGTTTGAAGCAGTTCTTCTTGCTGATGGTGTAGCAAAGGAAGATATGTATCCACTTGATGTTGACAGAGTATTCGCATTCCTTGATGCTCATAAAAATGACATTGTTACATTCTGGGGCTCAGGCGCTGAGTCGGTTGAGCTTGTAGCAGGCGGAGAAGCCATTTTAGGCTCAGTATGGGGCGGACGTGTTATTGCCGCACAGAAGGACGGCCAGTCAATCGAAAAGGAAATAAACGAAGCGATTCTTGCAGGAGATTCATGGGTAATAGGCAAGGGCTCAAAGAATATTGAAATGGCTCAGGATTTTATAGCATTTGCAACTTCTGCTGAGGTTGTGGCTGAATACGCAAAGGAATATCCGGGTAATGCCCCAGCTAATACAAACGCTTATAATTTCATGACTGAAGAGGAAATCTCTAAGCTTGCTTCAAATCCTGAAAAATCAAAGACACAGCTACTTATTGACGTTGACTGGTGGTACGAAAACTACGATGCTGTATATAACAGATTCCAGGAGTGGAAGCTGACACTCAACTAATTTCATGTTCGTGCTCAAGGGGTATATGCCCCTTGAGTACAAACAAATTAGCATTTCTTATAAGAGGAGGGGCGGATTTTGAAAGATAAATTACAAGAAAGCTCAATTATGAATCCGATTGAAATTATTCCCGAAAATGGTGTAATAAATAAGAAAAGGTTTAATAAATACTTGTTTTTGATTATTCCGCCGCTTTTATTTGTGATAGCATTTTTTTTAATACCTATGCTCAGAATAATTACTTTAAGCTTTTCGGATAACAAAACGGGGGATTTTTCGTTTAGTGCTTACGTTCAGTTTTTCAACAATACGGTGTATTTCAAGGTTATTCTTCTGACGTTCAAGGTATCCTTCTTTGTTACTATTTATTGTCTGTTGCTTGGATATCCAGTGGCTTACGCTATGACAAAATGCTCTAAAAGAGTATCCAGTATCATTATGATTTTGATTATGATACCTTTTTGGACCAGTCTTCTTGTAAGAACCTATTCATGGATGATACTTCTTCAGTCTAACGGAGTAATAAATAATTTGCTTAAGGCTATCGGGATAATTGACGAGCCTCTGCGATTATTCAAAAACACAACGGGCGTTTATATTGGTATGACACATATTTTACTACCGTACATGATATTGTCGCTCTATCCGGTGCTTAGCGGTATTGATACGAATTATGTTAGCGCGGCACAAAATCTCGGCGCAAACAAATTCAAAGCATTTTTCAAAGTGTATTTTCCGCTTAGTATTCAAGGCATTGCAGCGGGTACGATTCTTGTATTTGTTATGGGAATAGGCTATTTTATCACACCGTCACTTCTCGGAGGAGCAGGAGATACGATGATTTCCCAAATGATTCAGATTCAGGTAAGCAAGCTTTTAAACTGGCAGTTTGCCTCTGCGGTTTCTATAATACTTTTTGTGATAAGCATGTTTATAATGTATGCATCTAAAAAGCTAATGAAAATCGAAAAACTATGGTAAGGAGGGTGCGGTATGATATTATGGATTGTAACGGGTTTGATAATTTTGTTTTTGATACTTCCTATTTTAATAATTATCCCAATGTCATTTAGCTCTTCTAAATATCTGGAGTTTCCGCCGCCCGGTTTTTCACTTCAGTGGTATGAAAAATTCTTCGAAAGTGATTCGTGGACGCGTGCACTAATGAACAGCCTTCAGATAGGAATAATTACAACAATTCTAGCGCTAATTTTGGGAATAATGGCAGCTCAGGGTATTCATAAAACAAACTTTAAGGGAAAAAGTCTATTGCTTGACTTTTTCATGATGCCGATGCTAGTTCCCGCAATAATAGTAGGTATTTCTATTTTGAGGTTTGAATCAGATTTGAAAATAAACGGAACAATTACAGGCCTTGTTGTTGCACATACACTACTTGCTATTCCTTTTGTAATTAGAACGGTTCTCGCAAGTCTTTCGGGGCTGAATCCGAACTTTGAGCTTGCCGCTCAGAATCTTGGCGCGACAAAATTCCAAGCGTTTATGAAGGTTACGTTCCCGATAATTAAGCCTGCAATATTCTCCGGCGCAATGTTTGCATTTGCGACATCATTTGATGAGATTGTCGTTTCACAGTTTATATGCGGAATAAGAGTGAAAACTCTCCCCAAAGTAATGTGGGACGGACTTAATCAGCAGCTTGACCCGACTATTACCTCAATTGCAGCCATAATGATTACAGTTATTACATTAACAATGGTTATTGTCAATGCACGTGATATTTTTGCTAAGCCGACACGAGTGAAAGAGGAAGTTTTACCGGATGAAGGATGATTGAACTGTCAGGCTGCAATTCACAATAAAAGAACTGCGGTGATAAAATGAAAGACATAGTATTTGAAAGTGCCGACGTTGTCAAAAAAGCGCTGGAGTGTAATTTCAGCCGTATGTATAAGACGACTAATAATACAGTGATTGAGTTTATGCAGCTTTCAGAGAATTACACTTTTTTTGTAATAATAGGAAAGACAAAGCGAATACTGCGTGTTTATCGTCCGTTATATCACTCTTTCGAGGATCTTCAGTCAGAAACATTCTGGATAAACAAGCTGAAAAAGGATACACAATTAACGATACCAAAGGTTGTGAGCGGTCTTGATGGAAATATGATTCAAACATTCAAGTCTGTAAGCGGCGAGATCACATATTATTGCAGTATGTTCACATACCTAGACGGTACATTAGCGGCAAAGCTTGAGCTTAAGGGCAACGAGCTTATGAAAAAAATGATATCTGTTGGCCAGATTTCAGCATCACTTCATAATTATGTCATTAAGAATGATTTTCACATTCCCCGCTTTCAATGGGATTTTGAATCAATGTTCGGTCATGATGCAGTATGGGGCGACTGGTGCAAATGCAGTGTTCTTTCCAAGAATGATATAGAGAGAATCGAAACAGCGCTTTGTATCATTGAACGGCGATTAAAAAAATACGGAAAAGGCTTTGACAGATACGGTTTGATACACGGTGACATTAGGTTTAACAATATTATTATCAAAGGCAATAAGCTTCAGATAATCGACTTTGACGATTGCGGATACAGCTGGTTTTTATATGACCTTGCCTGCAGCGTTATGGAATTTAATGAGCATATTGATGAGATGATTGACGCATGGCTGACGGGCTATCAGGGGATTAGAAAGCTTTCGCCGGAAGAGATCGCTGAAATTCCAACATTTATCCTTATGAGAAGAATACTTCGTTATGCATGGATATCGTCACGCGCAGATACTCAAACAGCAAAAAACATCGACATTAAGACGTTTCATAAAAAAACACTTCAACTGGCTGAAAAATATATCGAGGATAATTTGGAGGTATAGAATGGGAATTCTTGACGGCAAGGTTGCTTTAATTACCGGCGGGGCAATGGGCAACGGAAGGGGAATTGCCGAAGTAATGGCAGAGGAAGGCGCAAGGGTTATTATCGCTGATATTTCTGACGAGGTTTTCAAAACTGCTGAAGAAATAGGTGAAAGAGCATTTCCTGTCAAGGTTGATATTACAGATAAAAATGATGTTTTATCGTCTGTTGCCGAATGTAAAGAGCAGTTCGGGCGAATTGACATTCTTGTTAATAACGCAGGCATAGCGAGATTTTCACGCTTTTCAGATATAAAAGACGAGCTTCGTGATCTTCATTTGAATGTTAATGTTATCGGCGCATGGAACTGCACCAAGGCGGTTATTCCGCTAATGCTTGAGAAAAAATACGGCAGGGTTATTAACATGTCGTCAGTTACAGGACCTTTTGTTGTTGATCCGGGGCAGACAGGCTATGCGACCTCAAAGGCAGCACTTATTGGTTTCACAAAAGCTCTTGCCGTTGAAACTGCAGCGGACAATATTACGGTTAATGCAATATGTCCTGGATATATTCTGACACCGATGGTAAAACACAGCGCAAAGGAGTCAAATCCAGAAAACCCGCAGGCTGTTATTGACTCTATTGCGGCGGGAATTCCGATGAAGCGGCTTGGAACACCGACAGAGATAGGCAAGCTTGCAGCTTTTTTAGCGAGTGATGAAGCAAGCTATATAACGGGTCAGGCGATTATTATCGACGGCGGAAACGGACTTCCCGAAACAAACTCGATGGGGCTAAAGTGAATTTAGTATAATTTATTAGATGAGGGGTAAATGGAATGAAACTTAAGGAACTAGGATTAACTAAGCAGGATGTCAAGGATATGGTAAGCACATATATGATTGAAACCTATGAGCGTTTTGATTTTGTCGCGCAAACCGCCAAGGATATGTACATATATGATGAAAGCGGCGAAGCATATCTAGATTTTTATGCCGGAATAGCCGTCAACAGTGCTGGAAACTGCAATGAAAAGGTTGTCGCTGCAGTTAAGGAGCAGGCATCCGACATTTTGCACACCTTCAACTATCCCTATACCATTCCGCAGGCACTTCTTGCTAAAAAGGTCTGTACCACAATCGGAATGGATAAGATTTTCTTTCAAAATTCAGGTGCCGAATCAAATGAGGCAATGATAAAAATGGCGAGAAAATACGGCGTTGAGAAATACGGCGCTCACAAATACAATATAGTTACCGCAAAAAAATCATTTCACGGAAGAACGTTTGGTGCAATGTCAGCAACAGGTCAGCCGGACACAGCCTGTCAGATTGGATTCGGTGACATGACACCTGGATTTACTTATGCCGATTTTAACGATCTTGAATCATTTAAAGCGGCGGTAAGCGACAACACTATTGCAATAATGGTTGAGCCTGTTCAGGGTGAAGGCGGCGTGCATCCGGCAACTATGGAGTTTATGCAGGGGCTAAGAAAGCTCTGTGACGAAAAGGGGCTTTTGCTTCTTCTTGACGAGGTTCAGACAGGCTGGGGAAGAACAGGCGAAATCATGGCATATATGAATTACGAAATCAAGCCTGATATTGTTTCTATGGCAAAAGCTCTCGGCGGCGGAATGCCGATAGGCGCATTGTGTGCGACTAAAGAAGCCGCATCGGCATTTACACCCGGTTCACACGGCACTACTTATGGTGGGCATCCCGTATCGTGTGCGGCGGCACTTGCTCAGGTTAATGAAATAGTTGACAGAAACCTTTCCCAAAACGCCAAAGAAATCGGAAATTACTTTATGACAAAGCTTGAAACTCTTCCTCATGTTAAGGAGGTAAGGGGCTTGGGACTTCTTATAGGCGTTGAATTTGATGATGAAATTTCCGGAGTTGATGTTAAGCACGGTTGCTTTGACAGAAAGCTTTTGGTTACCGCTATCGGAAAGAAAATGATAAGAATGGTTCCTCCGTTAATTGTCACAAAAGAGGATTGCGACAAAGCTTTTAAAATCATAAAAAGTACTGTTGAGTCGCTTTCAAAGAAATGCTAAGGAGTTTTATAATGCGTGATTTTTCATTTTCTGTTCCTCAGGATGTTGTTTTCGGAAAAGGAAGTCTTAACAAAATACCTGAAATGGTGAAAAAACTAGGCTCACGAAAGGTGTTTATAATTTCCGGGCCGAATCTGTTTAAAATGGGGACGGTAAAAAAAATAACAGACATTCTTGACACTGCCGAAATACCGTACGATATTTTCACTGATGTAGAGGCTAATCCTTCAACAAAAACAGTGTCAGTATGCACTGAGGCTTTTATCGCAAGCGGTGCTGACAGCATCATTGCTTTCGGCGGGGGAAGCCCGATGGATGTTGCCAAGGCGGTCGGGATTACAGCAAAATACGGCGGGAGCATTTCAGAATACGAGGGTGCCCACAAGGTTCCTGGAAAGATTTTTCCGCTTATCGCTATTCCCACAACCGCCGGAACAGGCAGCGAGGTTACTGCCTTTACGGTTATTACCGACAAGTCGAGAAACTATAAGCTGACGGTATTTAGCTATGAGCTGATACCAAGCTATGCGGTTTTAGATCCCGAGCTTATTATGTCACTCCCCGCATCAATAGCCGCCGCAACTGGCGTAGATGCACTTGTTCATGCAATTGAGGCATATCTTTCAAAAATTTCTTCGCCCTTTAGCGATGCTCTTGCAGAGAAAGCGATAGAGCTTATCGGAAAAAATATACGCCTATTCACTGCCGACAGGGGCAATGAGGCGGCGGCAAGCGCAATGCTAAACGGAAGTATGCTAGCGGGCATCGCATTTGCGTGGGCAAGACTTGGAAATGTTCACGCAATGGCACATCCCGTCAGCGGATATTTTGGTACAGCACACGGAGTAGCCAATGCAATTCTTCTTCCTGTTGTTTTAGAATACAATGCTCTTGCAGACGAGGGGAGATACGAGAAAATATACAATCTAATTAAGGGCGTATCATCAGAGAAATGCTTTGAACCGTCAATGCTTGTTGAGGAAATCAGGGAGCTTACTAAAAGTCTCGGAATACCACAGACGCTTTCAGAGGTCGGTGTAACAGAGGATAAAATTCCCGAGATGGCTGTTGATGCGATGAAAAGCGGTAATATTGCGGTTAATCCCAGACAGTCAACGATAAAAGACATTGAGGCTCTTTTCAGAAAAGCGTTATAATAATTCACATATTTAATCAGTCCGCCTTTTTCATCGACGGAGAAATGGAGAATAAAATGTTTCTTAATAATCCTGAAATTTCAAAAGAAAGTGTAGTTTCTAAAAGTGTTGAGTATTGGAATCCCAGCAAGACTCTTGAGTGGCAAAAACGTGGAATAGACTTTATTATAGGAAAGCGTGAGGGCTATTATTTCTGGGATATGGACGGAAAAAAGTATCTCAACATTCATCTCAACGGCGGAACATATAACCTCGGGCATAGAAATCCTGAGATAATTAAGGCAATGATTGATGCAACAACAGAGCTAGACGTTGGTAATCATCACTTCCCCGGAATAACAAAGGCGCTTCTGGCTGAAAAGATGGCTGAGCTTACGCCAGGCGATTTGAAATACTCAGTATTTTCACCCAGCGGTGGTGAGGCAATTGATGTAGCAATTAAGTCAGCACGCTATGCGACAAAAAGGCGAAAGGTTATTTCGCTCAAAGGTTGTTATCACGGGCATACAGGCCTTTCAGTTTCAGCGGGCGACCCAGTGTTTAAGGATCCGTTTTTATGTCAGGGCGAAGAGGGTATGTTTGTTCAGGTTCCGCTCAATGATATTGAAGCGATGGAAAATGAACTAAAAAAAGAAGATACCGCCTGTGTCATTATAGAAACAATACTTGCCACATACGGATTTCCTCTTCCTAATTCCGGCTATCTTAAAAAGGTTAAGGAGCTTTGTGAGAAATACGGAGCACTATATGTAGCGGACGAGGTTCAGACAGGGCTTATGAGAACGGGCAAAATGTGGGGTATTGAGCATGAGGGCTTTGTACCGGATATGCTTGTAAGTGCAAAGGGATTCGGTGGCGGTGTTTATCCTATTTCAGCAACAGTTATGAATGAAAAAGCGGCGAAATGGCTTATTGATATAGGTCGCCTTCACGGCTCGACCTGCGGAGGCTCAGAAATCGGTTGTGCGGTATCTATGAAAATGCTTGAAATCACAACCCGCCCAGAAACTGTCGAGCTGATTCTTAAGAATGAAAAGCTTCTCACAAAGGGTGTTTCAGAGCTTAAGGCGAAATACAGCGACTTTTTGATTGGCTATACCCAGCGGGGAGTGATAATGGGACTGGAGTTTGATTGTGAGGATGCATCAGTTTCGGTTGTCAAGCCTCTATATGATAACGGTGTCTGGGCGCATAACTCCAGACTACACCCGAATATTCTTCAGTTAAAACTGGGACTTCTATGTGATGAAGCATTTTTGGACGAACTGTTTGAGAAGATGGAAAAGGGAATAAAACAAGCAAGGGAAATAACCGGAAGGTAGTGATGTCACAAATGAATTGTGTTTACGACAAACCTGATGATATAAAGCTAAGCTTGAAATCTCAACTTTGCGATTTATATGTTATTAGTGGAGAATTTAGTGTTGAGCTTTTAAGGTTTTCAGAAAACTATACATTTTGTGTGCTTGAGGCTGTGTCCGGAAGAAAAACGGTTGTCAGAGTCAGCATACCCGGATATCATGATGAAGAAGAATTTTTAGGTGAGCTTATATGGATGAAGGAGATATCACAAGAAACTGATATTGTTTTGCCGAGGGTAATTCATGGCAGGAATGGTGAATTCATTCAAAAGCTTAAATGTACAAACAGCAAGAAGGAGTATTGCTGCTGTATGTTTTCTTTTCTAGAAGGGAAGCCGTTAAAAAAGCTCAAAGGAGAAGAGTTGGCGTACTGGATGGGAAAGACAGGAGAGGTTTTGGCGAAGCTTCATATTCAGTCACAAAACAGGAACAGCACAATAGAAATAAAACGTTTCTCATGGGATATTGAAGATTTGCTGGGCGAGAACGCACGCTTTGGTAACTGGCGTGATAATAAATCGCTCAATGCTGCTCAGGTTCAGATTATTCAGAGGGCTGTTGAAAAAATCACAGACAGGGTATTATTGTATGGAAAGTCAAGAGAAAAGTATGGTCTGATACATGCCGACCTTCACTGTTCAAATATCATAGTAGACGGGGATACTATGCAGATATTTGATTATGACGATTGCGGATATGGCTATTATCTGTATGATTTCGGGTGCAGTCTTGTTGAGTACAGTGACGAGCTTGAGAATATGGCAGATGCATTAATAAAAGGATATGAAAAAATTCGTCCTCTCTCAAATGAAGAAAAAGCTGAAGTAGGAACGTTTATTTTACTTAGACGTATCATAAGGTTAGCTTGGCTAGAAAGTCATAGCGAGAGTGACACCGCAAAAACAGTATGCTCGGATTATATCGCGAAAACCTGTCGAATGTCAGAAGAATATGTTAACGGGTATAGCCAGCTGTTTCTCATTGATAATTAGCAATAAACAAGCCTCTGAATAGTTTTCAGGGGTTTTTGCTTTGAGATAAAAACAAGCATTTAAGCCAGTATATTAGTGCTTATTCAAATACAAAAAACCTCCCCCAATTCTCAAATACAGGTCTTTCGACCAAACTTAAAAGAATTAGGGGAGGCACATTATTAATTATTATAAATTATTTTGACGCAAAAAGCATTAGATTATAGGAAAATATATTTTGCGATGAATAATACCGCAAGCACCATCATCATCGGGCTTAGCTTCTTTTCCTTTGCTTTTCCTGTTGCAAGAGTAATGATTGTGTATGAAATTACGCCAAGAGCAATACCTTCAGCAATACTATAAGTGAAGGGCATTGCAGCGATACAAATGAATGCAGGAATTGCATCTGTCATATCATTGAAGTTGATTTTTGTTACTGAGCCCATCATATAGAATCCGACTATTATAAGAGCTGGTGCAGTAGCAAAACCGGGGATAGCAAGGAAAATAGGTGAGAGGAAAATTGCCGCCAAGAATAATACGGCAGTTGTCAGAGCTGTAAGTCCGGTTTTTCCGCCTTCAGACACACCGGTTGCACTCTCAACATAGGTTGTTGTGGTTGAAGTTCCTAGAAGTGCGCCGGCAGAGGTTGCAACAGCGTCGGCTAGAAGAGCGCCTCTGATTTTGGGAAGCTTGCCGTCTTTGTCAAGCATGTCCGATTTTGAAGCAACGCCCATCAGCGTTCCGAGAGTATCAAACATATCAACAAACAGGAAGGTGAAGATTACAACAATAAAATCGAGTGTTAGAATGCCTTTAAAGTCAAGCTTTCCAGCTACATCACCGATAGCCGCAAGGTTAGGAGCTTTAAGGGAAGGCATAAGGCTGAATAATTCAAGTTCAAAATTCGGAACATAAAGCTTAGTTGCCTCACAAATCATTCCGATAATCCAAGTAGCAAGGATTCCTATTAGAATTCCGCCCTTGACTTTTTTAGCTATAAGAATTCCTGTGATTATTACACCGACTAATGCAAGTATAGCTGCCATTCCTGCAGAATGGAAGTTTTCGCTGAAGTCACGTATAGTAACAAGAGTTGTATCATTATTAACAACAATTTTTGCATTCTGAAGTCCAATGAATGCGATGAAAAGACCGATTCCGCCGCCCACTGCATATTTAAGTGACTGAGGTATTGCGTTGAATATCATTTCACGCACGTTTGTGAGTGAAAGCACAATAAAAATAATACCTTCAATGAATACTGCCGCAAGTGCAGTCTGCCAGCTGTATCCCATTGTCAGAACTACGGAGTATGCAAAAAATGCGTTCAGTCCCATTCCGGGAGCAAGAGCAAACGGATAATTCGCAAATAAAGCCATGCAGAGTGTTCCGATTACTGCGGCTAGCGCGGTTGCCATGAAAACTCCTTCGGCACTCATTCCTGTAGCACCGAGAATACCGGGGTTAACAGCTAGGATATACGCCATTGTCATAAATGTGGTGATTCCTGCCAATACTTCTGTCCGAACAT
Source organism: Bacillota bacterium (assembly GCA_023439835.1). GTDB lineage: Bacteria > Bacillota > Clostridia > Oscillospirales > Ruminococcaceae > SZUA-444. The sequence continues at coordinate 154,436 of JAEXUW010000021.1, forward strand.
TGGTGTTGTGTTGCTTTAGCTTGAAAAACTTTTCCAGCACAAAAATTCCTCCATTCATTTTCTTCCTGGTAATCTGCTGCAAAAAACAGTACCAAGATTACCTTTAAATCATACCATTTACAACATAAATAGTCAATATAAAAGATGTAATCTGTTAAGGATATATTCGGATAGTCTTGCGAACGTCAGAAATTTGTGCTATAATTACTTTTAAATTATGTTGAAAATGAGGTAGAAATATATGAATTATTCTTTTTCGGATAAGGTATCAGGTTTAAAGCCATCAGCAATAAGAGAAATCCTAAAGCACACTTCAAATCCCGAGGTAATTCCCTTTGCCGCCGGCAATCCCGCACCAGAGGCATTTCCGGTTTCTGCGATTAATGAGTTTTCTCAAAAGCTTCTCAAAGAAAACCCAATACTAGCTTTACAGTATAATATTACTGAAGGCTATCTTCCCTTGAGAGATACTCTGAAGAAAAGGCTTGAAATCACAGGCTGCTTTAACTCTGAAATTGACGATCTTATTATTACCTCGGGTGCGCAGCAAGCTAATGAGCTTTCTTGTAAGGTTTTGCTTAATGAGGGCGATACGCTTATCTGTGAAGCACCAAGCTTTATCGGTTCGCTTAACTCATTTAAATCATATAACGTTAAGCTTGTCGGGGTTGAGCTGGAGGATGACGGTATAAGCATTGAAAAGCTTGAAAAGGCAATCAGCGAGAACAGCAACATTAAGTTATTATATGTAATTCCGAATTTTCAAAATCCGACGGGTTTGACCATGAGTTTAGAAAAAAGAAAGGCTGTTTTGGCTCTTGCCGAAAAGCATGATTTTATTATTCTTGAGGATAATCCCTACGGCGACTTAAGATTTTCGGGTGAGGATATTCCGTCTATAAAGTCTATGGACACTAACGGCAGGGTAATTTATACGGGGAGCTTTTCAAAGGTTGTTGCCCCAGGACTTCGTGTGGGTTATGTAAGCGCACCCAAAGAAGTAATTCAGAAAATCGTTGTTTGCAAGCAGGTAGCCGACGTTCACACAAATATCTGGGCACAGGCTCTATGCAATGAGTTTTTGACAAGTTATGACTTCGAAGGTCATATCAAGGGACTTAAAGAAATTTACAAGAAAAAATGTGAGCTTATGCTTGACTGCATAAAAAAGAGCTTTTCTTCAAAGATAAGCTGCACAAAGCCGGAGGGAGGGCTTTTTATCTGGTGCACTCTTCCAAAGGGAAGCGATATGATGGGCTTTTGTAAAAGGGCGGTTGAGGAATATAAGGTTGCCGTTGTTCCCGGAAATGCCTTTTTAATATCTGAAAGTGAAACGACATATTCGTTTAGAATAAACTTTTCAACGCCCAAAGATGAGCAGATTGTCAGAGGCTGTGAGCTGATTGGAAAGCTCTCAAAGGAAATGTTCGGGGAATAAATGCGAATGAAAATTATTGAGAGGGATAGACTCATTATCAGGCAGTCTATGAATTTGCCTTTTAACAATACGGAAATATGGGGGGAGGAGCTTGACGCACTGTCTGTCTATACCGACGTTGTCAAGGAAAAGTTTCTTAAGGATATGGAAATTATAAAGAAGCAGTCTTCTCCTTCGTTGATTGCAGTCCATTTGAATGAAACGCTTGTCGATTCGGAGCTTGTAGAGCTTATTGTAACTGAGCTTGTGAAGGCAGGCAAAAGTGTGAGAAAAGTTGTTTTTGTCGGACTTGATAAACAAACAGAAAAAATGTTCAAAGCAATGATAAAAAAACGTAATGCTGAATATAGTTTTTATTTTATTGATGATTATGAAAAAGGAAAGCAATGGCTGACGGGGAAATGAAATAAACTATCATTTAAGAACATCTGAGGAGATGACATAATGAAAAAAACAGTTGCAATTGTTGTTTTGTCTGTATTATTAAGCTTTTGGTTGACGGCTTGTCAAGACGATTCACAAAGCGTTCAAAACAATGTGACAAGTGAGATTTCAATTAGCACATCTGATACAGAGGGTACTGTATCTGAAGCTGAAACTCAATTACCCGTTTCAGTTGAACGCTCAATTGAAATGATGGATAGGATTGACTCGATTTCCAGTTCGTGTATTATTATGGTTATAGGGTGCACACAGACAGATAGTATTACAGAAAGCTCACTGTATAAAATGCAGGATGGGGACTGGATTAAAATTAAGGCTGACAAACTTTTGGGCGGTGTAGAGCCGCACATTAATATAGTGCGTTTTAATTCGACAGAAAAAAAGTTGACAGCAGGGAAGTATAAGCTTGTTATAGAAATCAACGGCGACAGTGAGGTTTCAAAAGATTTTGAGCTTGTTGATAATCTTGCGACGAAAAATAGAATTAAAATGACTGCGCCTGCTGTGGTTTCTATTTTTGACGGTAAAATTCTTTTGACTGTTGAGAATCTAACTGATGAAACAATAACATTTAATCCTTGGTGGGGCTTATTGAAAAAACAGGATGGGCAGTGGGTTTATGTTCCCAGAAGTCCAGTTGGTTATACAAGCGAATACTGGGTTGATGCCAATTCTAAAAGGGTTGTGGAGTTAAATTTTTATGAGTATAAAGAGCTTACAGCGGGTGAATATATGGTTTATAACAAATTTAATGACAATTCGATAAATCCGTTTGCTGATATTGGGGATGTATATGTTGACCACTATTATGAGATGTATAAAACAAATTTTACTATAACGGATGAGCCAAAATCTGTTGAGTTAAAACCAGAGGGCGTAACGATTGAAGCAGATACTCCTATTTATGGAAATGAATATGGAGGAAGTGAATATTTTACAATATATAACAATACAACGGGTAGTATAGTGATTGACAATAATCTTACCCAAATAAAAAGACTTGACGAGAACGGAAGCTGGACTGAATATAGGGAATCATCAGGCGAGGATATTAGAGAAAAAATATATACAGAGGTTAAAGCGAAATCCACAGCAACAATTACTGTAATGAATTTTTCAGCGTATGATTTAGGAACCTATAAAATTGAAGTGGTATATAATGACAATCAAGCTTGTTCTTTTATTTTTGAAGTAGAAAAGCAATAATAATAATCGGGAGGCATACAAATGTCAGAGGAGCAAAAAAAGAAAATAATATTCAGCGGTATTCAGCCCACAGGAACCTTCACGCTAGGCAATTATATAGGGGCAATTCGAAACTGGGATAAGCTTCAGGACGAATATAACTGTATTTATTCAATTGTTGACCTTCACGCAATAACAGTGAAGCAGGATCCTGTCAAATTAAGACAAAATACTCTTGAGGCGTATGCACTTATTCTCGCTTGTGGAATAGACCCTCAAAAAAGCATTGCTTTCATTCAAAGTCATGTAAAAACTCATGCAGAGCTTTCGTGGATATTATCCTGTTCAACTCAATTCGGTGAGCTTTCAAGAATGACACAATTCAAGGATAAAAGCGCAAAGCACGTAGATGACGTTAATGCAGGTCTGTTCACTTATCCTGTTCTTATGGCGGCGGATATTCTAGCATATAAAACAGACCTTGTCCCTGTTGGAGCAGACCAAAAGCAGCACCTTGAGCTTTCTCGAGATGTCGCACAAAGATTCAATAATAAATATGGTGAACTATTTACTGTTCCTGAGCCTTATATTCCGGAGGTAGGGGCAAAGGTAATGTCGCTTGCTGACCCAACTTCAAAGATGTCAAAATCAGATGAAAACCAAAATGGTTGTGTGTATATTCTCGATGATGTTGATACTATTATCAGGAAGTTTAAGCGTGCTGTTACTGACTCAGAGGCAGTGGTTTGTTATAAAGATGGCAAGGACGGAATTAACAACCTCATTACGATTTTGTCAGCAGTAACAGGCGATAGCTTTGAGAAGATTACAAACGACTTTGCCGGCAAAGGCTACGGCGACTTTAAAATGGCAGTCGGTGAAGCTGTTGCTGAGCATTTAAAACCAGTAAGAGAAAATTTTGCAAGGCTTTCAGCTGATAAATCATATCTAAAGGAATGCTATTCAAAGGGAGCAGAACAGGCTTTAAGAATGTCGCAAAAGACTGTTTCAAAGGCATATAGAAAAGTCGGATTTGTCGATTTTCCGCTATAAATAATAAAGGCAGTACTTAAAAATGGTACTGCCTTTTAATATTTAAACGTTAAATCTGAAGTTTACTATGTCACCGTCCTGCATTATATATTCCTTGCCTTCAAGACGGACAAGACCTTTCTCTTTTGCGGCAGCCATTGTTCCGCACTGCATCAAGTCATTAAAGGAAACAATTTCCGCTCTGATAAAACCTTTTTCAAAATCAGTGTGTATTTTCCCAGCGGCTTGGGGGGCTTTAGTGCCTTTTGTAATTGTCCACGCCCTAACCTCCTGCACGCCGGCGGTCAAATACGATATAAGACCGAGGAGAGCATAGCCTTCTTTAATAATGCGATTCAGCCCTGATATTTCAAGACCAAGCTCTGAAAGGAACATAGCCTTGTCGTCATCGCTCATATCAGCAATCTCAGCTTCGATTTGTGCACAGATAGGAAGAATTGCAGAATTCTCAGCCTTTGCAATTTCACAAACCTTTTTGTAATGCGCGTTTGTGTCAATGTTATTCACATAATCATTTTCACAAAGATTAGCGGCATAGATTACAGGTTTGTTAGACAGAAGGGGAGTAGTCTTGATAATATCACGCTCTTCATCAGTGAATTCAAAGCCTCTTGCCGGCTTACCCTCCTCAAGATGCACTTTAAGCCTCTCAAGAAATTCAACTTCGCCGAGGTATTTTTTATCCCCCTTAGCGAGCTTTTTGCTTCTGTCAATTCTTCTTTCAAGCATCTCAATATCAGAAAAAACAAGCTCAAGATTAATTGTTTCTATATCCCTTTGGGAATTAATTTCACCGTCAACATGAATAACATCTATATCCTCAAAGCATCTGACAACGTGAACAATAGCGTCAACCTCACGAATGTTTGAGAGAAATTTATTGCCAAGTCCTTCACCCTTTGAAGCGCCCTTAACAAGACCGGCAATGTCAACGAATTCAAGTGTCGCCGGTGTGAATTTATCAGGGTTATACATTTTAGCAAGCTCATTGAGCCGTTCGTCAGGAACAGAAACTATACCAACGTTGGGTTCAATGGTACAAAAAGGATAGTTCGCCGACTCGGCACCGGCATTTGTAAGTGCGTTAAAAAGTGTGCTTTTTCCCACGTTTGGGAGGCCGACCATACCAAGCTTCATATATTAATGTCCTTTCATTTTAAGTGCAGTTATTTTTTTAATAGAATTAGCGACGGGGCTGTCATTGTCCTCAGGCTTTTCTTTTGAAATACAGCCGTTGTTGCATCCGTTGTTGTTTCCACGTGTATTGCCGTTGTTATTTCCGATAGAAACACCTTTCTTTATCGGGGCAAAAACAAAGCCAAAAACAATACCAAAAAGCAAGCAAACAAGCATTGATAGTATAGCGGTGGATTTTCTCATAAATATCATCCTTTCGTTGTTTAAAAAATAATTATAACATGAAAAGTAAATTTACGCAATATTCTATTCAACAGACTTGAGGGATTCAACCATCTTGATTTTCTTAAGCCTAAAGTGAAGCACAAAATTAACAATAAACGTGAATGTCATTGTGAGAAGCCCAGCATAAACGAAGCTTTGCCAGTTAATTGAGCGGTTGAACATAACAATATCAACCTCGGCGGTAATAATAACAAATCGATGGAGGAATACCCCGAATATTAAGCCTATAAACATTCCGATTATTGAAGACAGTGTGTTTTCTCGGTAGATATAAGCTGAAACCTCACCGTCATAAAAGCCTAATACCTTAATTGTGGCAAGCTCTCTTTCGCGCTCTGTCACGTTTATATTTGAAAGATTATATAAAACAATGAACGCAAGAGCACCGGCAGATATAATCAGAACAAGCACGATAGAATCAAGACTTTTCGTCATGGATTTAAAGGATTCGTCACTTTCAGATGTGAATTTCATACCGAGGATTTCTTTATTTTCTAGTATTTCAGAGGCTAGCTCACGTTCTGACTGTTTGCTGTCGTCACTCATAATAAAAGTTATGGCGTTATAGTCAGGCTCGGCGCCGTACAGTGATTTGTATAGCTCTGCGGTCATATATACATAATGAAGCGTATAGTTTTCGTTAATTGCGGTTACAGTGACTTGTCGGGGTTTGTTTTCAAGGCTCTGCAAAGTTACAGTATCGCCAATACTTACGTTGAGAAGAAGCGACAGTTTTTCGTTGATTACTATTCCGTCGTCAGAAAGATGTATTTCACCGCCGGTCTTTCTGTCCTGAAGGCTTATATAATCTGAGAAGTCCGTTGTGTCGTGAGGAATAATAAGATTAACATTTCTAGCGCCGTTTTCTGTAACAAAATCGACAGATGTCTGATAGCAAACCTTGCTTGAAACAATACCCTCACGGTCGAAATATGCATTGGCATTAAAAGGGTCTGCATCGTTGCTGATTACAGCAATTCCATCGAATATAAACACATCCTCAAATTGCTTTAAGGATATAGATGAAATTGAATAGTCAATTCCGAAACCGGTTAGCATCAGTGCTGTACAGCCTGCGATTCCCGCCAAGGTCATTAAAAACCTTTTTTTGTATCTAAACAGATTGCGAAGAGTTACCTTTGTGAGGAAGTTGAGTCTGTTCCACAAAATATTAATTCGTTCAAGAAAGACTCTTCTCCCCGATGTTGGAGCCTTAGGACGCATTATTTGTGCCGGTTGGGTCTTGAGCTCACTTCTGCACGAGAAGAAAACCGTCAACGTTGTCATAATTAGTGCTGCAGAAATTATGATTACCGCATAGCTCCAAATAAAAGGCGTTTCAATATCAGGGATATTATAAAGAAGACTATAACTGTCGTATATAACGGCTGGGAGGATTTTTAAGCCTAAAAATATTCCGGTCAGTGAACCGAGGAGGGTAGCTGAAAGCGCATAGAACAGATATTTTCCCGCAATCTGCATTGTTTTGTAGCCAAGAGCTTTAAGCGTTCCGATTTCGGTGCGATGCTCTTCGACCATTCTAGTCATTGTAGTAAGACAAATAAGTGACGCAATCAGAACAAAGAAAACGGGGAAAATTTTTGAAATGGAATTTATCCTTTCACTGTCAGATGAAAAAGAAGCATAGTCCTCACTGAAATTTCGGTCGAAGCTGTAAAGCACAGGTTCTCTTATCTGTTCAATTAAGACTTCTGCTTCAGAAATCTGATCACGATATACTTGAAGCTCTGCCTCAATTTCAGCAGATGAGGGGAGCGTATTGCTTTCAATCATCATCAGCTTTTCCTGAGTAAGACTGATTTTTCTTTCAAGCTGAATCATTGCCGCTTTGATGAGATGCCTAGAGGCATTGTTTTCTTCCAACGCCTTGTCGAATTGACCTTGAAGCTGAGATAGCGTTTGATTATCAGCAATTATATCATTTTCAAGTGTTTCTTCGTCAGAATAAGCGATATGCTCAGCAAGCTCAAGCTCACGCTTTGCTTTGTCAATTTTAGTTGTTGCATCAGCCATCAAGCTTTGAAATCTTTGCATTATATTATCATCTAACACTGTTTTAATACTATCAATACTATTGTTTAGAATTTCACTATACTCTTCAGAAAAAGGGTCTGCATCCTTGAGGCTTTTTAATGTAACATAAAGCTCTGAATAATACTTGAGTTTAAAATTCTGTTCTGGAATAAGAACGAAATGCGTTACCTCGCCGTTTCCGACTGAAGTATAACCACGTTTATAGCCGATATATAAAGGTGAGCATACTATTCCGACAATTTCATATTCCTGAGCATTTACAAAGCTGTCTAGCGACATTTCTTTTTTAGGTGACTGAAAAGTCAGCTTATTTCCTATTTTAAAGCTTTCGGGCGAGTTGAATTTAACCTCGACAGCGCACTCACCCGAATTTTGAGGAAGCCTTCCTTCAATTAAAACAGGGCGGTTCATGTTGTTGGGATTTTGTGAAGATATAAGTGTGTTATATGACATTGCCTTGACAACAATGCTTTCACCGTCAACATTCAAAAAAAGGTCTGCTGAATATGCAGGCATTACCCCAGAAACGTCGCTGATTGAATTGACCCTTGAAACTTCGTCCGCAGTAATTCCGATTGACGAAACAAGCTTAATATCCATCAGGTTTGTTTTTTCAAAAAAATCTGCTGCCGTATTTTTCATATCGGGACAGGTCGCTTTTAAGCCGGCAAAAAAACCGGTTCCCAGCGCCATAATTAGGAATATAGAAAGATAACGTGAAATAGTTCTTCTTATTTCACGACGGGTATCCTTTAAAAGAGCGTTTCTAATAAGCAAATTTCTCACTCCTTCAGTTACCACTCAATAAGGCTGACGTCAACAGGGTTCTCGTTTTTGCTTATACTGCGGACTTTGCTGTTTTTTATTTTTATAACTCTGTCAGCCATCGGGGCAATTGCAGAGTTATGTGTGATGACAATTACGGTGATTGAGTTATTGCGACAGGTATCTTGCAATAATTTAAGTATCATTTTTCCGGTTTGATAGTCAAGTGCCCCCGTCGGTTCGTCACAAAGAAGAAGCTTAGGCTTTTTTGCAAGCGCACGCGCGATTGAAACTCTTTGCTGTTCGCCCCCTGAAAGCTGGGAAGGGAAGTTATCCATTCTGTCCTCAAGTCCGCATTCCTTTAAAACGTCTTTTGGATTTAGAGTGTCGTTACATATTTGTGAGGCAAGCTCAACATTTTCAATTGCGGTAAGATTAGAGATAAGATTATAAAACTGAAATACAAATCCGACGTCATGCCTTCGGTAGCTTATAAGCTGTTTCTCACTCAATTTTGAGATATCCTTGCCGTCGACGATTATCTCACCCTCATCACAAGAATCCATACCGCCTAGAATATTTAGAATAGTTGTCTTTCCAGCACCGCTTTCACCAGCGATAACGACAAATTCGCCTTTTTCTATTTCAAAGCTTACCCCGTTTGAAGCGTTAATTACTATTTCACCGACTTTGTAACGCTTGCATACATTTTTAAGTTCAACAAAAGCAGACATAACAAACTCCTCATCGTTTATGTACCAATACAATGTCCATATACTTCCTGTTCATGCTTTAACATAGTAATTCTATCACAAATACATTCAGAAAGCAAGAAAGGACCGGCGATTAGAGCCGGTCCGATTACATACTTATAAAACCTTTTTGCCAATGTCCGTTCTGTAATGCGCTTTATTGAAATCAATTTTCCCCACGGCGCTGTATGCCTTGTCGAGTGCTGTTTTAAGGTCTTTGCCTGTTGCAGTAACACCGAGAACACGTCCGCCCGCTGTAACAATTTTATCATTTTCAAGCTTTGTTCCCGCATGAAAAATCATCGTATTGTCATCAAGCTGACCGTTTGAATTAAGCCCTTTAATTTCTATTCCCGTTTCATACTTTTTAGGATATCCGCCGGAAGCCATGATAACACATGCAGAGGCTTCATTTTTCCACTCAATTTTGAGTGAAGACAAGCTCTCATTCCAGATTGCTTCAAAAATATCAACCAAGTCAGTTTCTAATAGCGGAAGAACAACCTGCGTTTCAGGGTCGCCGAAACGGCAGTTATACTCAATAACCTTAGGGCCGGCTGGCGTCAGCATCAGACCGAAATACAAACAGCCTTTAAACGGACGTCCTTCCTTTTCCATTGCTTTTAAGGTTTTTACAAAAATCTCTTCTTGACATATCATTGCGATTTCTTTTGTATAACAAGGGTTCGGTGCGATTGTGCCCATGCCGCCGGTATTAAGCCCTTCATCATTGTCAAAGGCACGTTTATGATCCATAGAAGAAACCATAGGTACAACGGTCTTTCCGTCACAGAATGAAAGCACGGACACCTCAGGGCCTGTCAAATATTCTTCAATGACAATTCTATTTCCGCTGTCGCCGAAAACCTTGTCCTCAATCATTGAGATAACGGCATCCTTTGCCTCATCGAAATTACTGGCGATTACAACGCCTTTCCCGAGAGCAAGCCCATCAGCCTTAATGACCGTCGGATAGGAATTTTTCTCTTTTATGTAGTTGATTGCGTTTTCAGTCTCATAAAAAACAGCATAGTCAGCAGTGGGAATGTCATAGGTTTTCATAAGGTTTTTTGAGAAAACCTTGCTCCCTTCAATAGCAGCAGCCAATTTGTTAGGGCCAAAGGTTTTAAAGCCTGCATCATTAAAAGCGTCAACCATTCCGAGAACCAGCGGGTCGTCAGGTGCGACAACAACCATATCCACAGAAAGCTTCTTTGCAAGCTCAAGCATGCCTTCAATGTCCGTTGCTTTTTCAGAGTGACACTCTGCATATTTAGAAATGCCGGCATTCCCGGGGGCACAGTATAGTGCCGATACTTTTTTGCTTTCAGAAAGCTTCATGATAATGGCATGCTCACGGCCGCCGCTTCCCACAACAAGAATTTTCATAGCCATTCTCCTTATCTTCCCGATAGTATTTCGTTTTTCATCTTCTTTGAAAATGCATTAAGTATGAGATTATATCCGCGGTCACACATTTCTTTGACGATATCGTCGGGTATATCACCGCATACCTTAATAGAGTTCCAGTGAACCTTGTTCATATAATAGCCTTCAATAATATCCGCATAGGTATTTCTAAGCTGAATATTGAATGCAGGCTCACATTTGACTGTGATAAGACAATCGTCAGAGCCATCTGAACAAAAAGCAAGAAACATTTTTCCTTTTATCATAAAACGCTTCCAGTTCCACTCTTCTTTGAAGTCACATTCGACACCGGTTTTTGATAAAATATAGTTTTCAAGCCATGGGTATTTGTCGGATACCTTCATTTAAATCTCCTTTTAAATCAGTGATGGAAGAGTCTGATTCCGTTAAATGCCATTGCAATGTTATATTTGTTGCAGGTTTCAATGACGTTGTCGTCACGAATAGAGCCGCCCGGCTGAGCAATATATGAAACGCCACTCTTGTGCGCTCTTTCAATATTGTCGCCGAATGGGAAGAAAGCGTCAGAGCCTAAGCACACACCGGTCTGCTTAGATAGCCAGTCCTGTTTTTCTTCCTTTGTAAAAATTTCGGGTTTTACTTTAAAAATAGTCTCCCACACTCCGTCAGAAAGAACATCCATGTAATCGTCAGAGATATAAAGGTCAATGGTATTATCCCTGTCTGCACGACGAATATTGTCAACAAACTCAAGGCTCATTACCTTTGGCGACTGACGCAAGAACCAGTTATCCGCTTTGCTACCGGCTAGCCTTGTGCAGTGAATTCTCGACTGCTGACCTGCACCGATTCCTATTGCCTGACCCTCATATGCATAGCATACAGAGTTTGACTGTGTGTATTTTAGTGTAATAAGCGAAAGAATAAGGTCATTTTTCTTGTCATCGGGAATAAGCTTGTTGTCTGTTACAATATTTTCAAGGGCGGAAACGTCAATTTTAATATTATTCCGTCCCTGTTCAAAAGTGATACCAAAAATCTTCTTATGCTCAATTTCCTCAGGGACATAGTTTTTTTCTATTTTAATAATATTATAGCTACCTTTTCTTTTTGCTTTTAAAATTTCAAGAGCCTCGGGGGAATAACCAGGTGCGATAATTCCGTCTGAAACCTCTCTTGAAATCATAGTGGCGGTTTCTTTGTCACACTCGTCAGAAAGCGCAATAAAATCACCGTATGATGACATTCTGTCGGCACCTCTTGCTCTTGCATAAGCACAGGCTAAGGGCGAAAGCTCAAGGTCGTCAACGAAGTATATTTTTTTAAGTGTATCGGACAGCGGAACAGCAAGTCCCGCACCAGCCGGAGAAACGTGCTTGAACGAAGCAGCAGCCGGAATTCCAGTGGCTTCTTTAAGCTCCTTGACAAGCTGCCAGCCGTTTAAAGCGTCCATAAAATTAATATATCCAGGGTTCCCGTTTAAAATCTCAATGGGAAGCTCGCCTTCTTCAGAAAAAATCCTAGCCGGCTTTTGATTCGGGTTACAACCGTATTTCAGTGCTAATTCCTTTGACATTTTTTCACCTTGCCTTACTTATTTTTATTTATAATTCTTGTTTCAAAGCTTTTGTCGTCAAGCTTAATATATCTGACAAAGAGCGAAACCTTATTATCGTTGTTCAAACTGCTCCAAAGCTTATCAGAAAAAGCATCGATGTCATCTTCAATAGCAATCTTTTTCGGCTCACCCTCAAAAGATGGGATGGGATTGCCGTCACATTTATATGTGTGAATAAAATGGCCTACGCCTTTTAAGCGTGTTTTATATGAGAATGTGAAGCGCTCACAGCTTTCAGGATTACCGTCCGAGCTTTTGAGGATTGAAAGCGCATAGTTAAAGTCAGCATCCTCAAGCTTGATTATGCCGGAAATTCTGGGGGTAAAGTTTGGCGCATCAGGTTCAAATTCACGGGTTCTAAGAGCCTGCTCAAAGGTGAACTGCTGATTCATCAGATCGTAAATCGTATCGGTCTGATCACCGTTTGTAACAATCAGCTTGTTTCCGAGAGTTCTGACGGGCGAGTATATGATGAGTGACGGGTCTGTGAGTTTTGACGGGTCAAATGCCTGCGTTTTAATTCCGTCGCCGTTTTCAATGAAAATTCTGTTGCGACTGTTCTCACTTCGTCCCATTATAAAGTAAGCTGTAACCGCATATTTTCCGCAAGCGGATCTCCCGATTACAATACCTCTTCCCGGATAGCTGTTATTTTTCAAATCATCAAAGATACTGATTTTTTTCATTGTCAAACCTCTCGTTTCATTTTGATTAGTAAGTGCAACCACGCTGCCGTCGCCGCTAAAGCGGCGCGCTACAGCTTCGCTGCAGCGACTAGTTCCGCCACGGCGGAATTAGTCGGCATCGATAATGCGCGCAATGCCGTTTTCAACAATAATTTTATCCTCACAAAAAAGAGATACAGCAAGGGGGAGGATTTCCCACTCGGCTAATTCCATTACACGCTTTTGCAAGGTTTCAGGCGTGTCCCCATTTTCGATAGCTACTGCCTTTTGCAATATAATCGGCCCGCCGTCACATACCTCAGTCACGAAATGGACAGTGGCACCGGTAAGCTTCACGCCATAATCAAGTGCCGCCTTGTGCACATTAAGTCCATAGAAACCTTTTCCGCAAAAAGACGGAATAAGCGATGGATGTACGTTTATCATTTTATTTGGGAAAGCCAAAGCAACCTGTTCATCCAGTATAGACATAAAGCCCGCAAAAACCACCAAATCGGCACTTTCTTCAATAAGCGCGTCTTTGATTGCACGGCTGTATAAAGCTATATCAGGATAATCCTTGCGTTTGATTACTCGTGTTTTAATACCGTTGCTTTCCGCTCTTTTCAGAGCATAGGCATCAGAATTTGACGAAATAACGCAGGTGATTTTCCCGCTTTTTATTTTCCCTGAATTTTGTGAGTCAATAAGTGCCTGAAGATTTGTTCCCCCGCCGGAAACCAAAACGACTATGTTTTTAATGTTTTTCACCACCTAAAATATTCGAAATAGCAAGGTAGATATTATATTTCTTTTTTAAGATAAACCATGTCTATAAGTTGTATTCCATCTTCATACATAGGATGGTCATAATTGTCAGTAAAAAAATTCTTCACTCTATGCGATTCAACAAAACCACATGTCTTATAAAATGAAATAATGCTTGGGCAATCTCCAGTCCCAACAAAGATCGATTTACATTTATCTTTATAATACTCAAACAGATAATTAATAAGCTTTTTGCCATAGCCTTGACCTTGATATTCAGGTTCGGTTGCAATATTTTTTAATTCAAAAACACCATTTCCCTCATTTGTTACAACACAAATAGCTTTTAAATCATCGTCATAAAGCGCAAACATATCACCACGATTTAAATACTTGTCTATCATTCTTTCATCTTCATCAGCGAGTAAAAGTAAATCAATAAATTGCTTTTTGTTGTCGTTTATTTGTTTTATGTCCATAAATATTTGCTCCTAAAAATGACTACTCTATAATTACACCCTCGTTGCTTTCCACAAGCTCGCCGAGAATATAAGCTCCCTCGCCGTTTGCGTTTAGAACTGCAACAGCCTTTTCGGCGTCAGCCTTATCAACAACAACACACATTCCCACACCCATATTGAAGGTGTTGAACATATCTCTTTCTGGAATTTTTCCGATTTCTTGAATGAGATTGAAAATAGGGAGTATTTTAACGTCTGATTTATTAATTTTCGCAGAGATTCCATCGGGAAGCGATCTCGGAATATTTTCATAGAATCCGCCGCCGGTAATATGAGACACTGACTTTACGGTCACAGACTTAAAAAGCTCAAGCATGGGCTTGACATATATTTTAGTGGGAGTAAGAAGTGTTTCGCCTAAGGTTGCGCCAAGCTCTGAATAATGCCTCATTAGATTCTGCTCGCTGATAGAAAAGACTTTTCTCACGAGCGAGAAACCGTTTGAGTGAACACCGCTTGACGGCAATGCAATAATTACATCACCAGCCTTTTGAGTATCAGGCTTTAAGATTTTTTCTTTATCTACTACACCGACAGAAAAGCCGGCAAGGTCATATTCATCCACAGGATAAAAGCCGGGCATTTCAGCAGTTTCACCGCCAACAAGGGCACAGCCTGCCTGAACACAGCCCTCAGCCACCCCAGACACTATTTCCGCAATTTTCTCGGGGAAATTCTTCCCGACGGCAATATAATCAAGGAAAAACAACGGCTTTGCACCACAGCAAATAATATCATTGACACACATAGCGACACAATCTATACCGACAGTGCTGTGCTTGTCCATTAAAAACGCAAGCTTAAGCTTAGTTCCTACTCCGTCAGTTCCTGAAACAAGAACCGGCTTTGATATTCCTGTTATATCAAGCTCGAAAAGTCCGCCGAAGCCGCCTATTCCTGATAGAACGCCGCTTGTCATTGTCTTTGCAACATGCTGTTTCATCAGCTCGACAGCCTTATATCCTGCGGTTACGTCAACGCCCGCTTCCTTATAGCTTTCGCTGAAACTTTTCATAAGGATACCTCTTTTCTTCAGTCATCAGCTTATTGATTTAGTCTATGTTGATAGAAAGCTGATTATTAATCTTATATTCAAATTTGTCCTTTGGCATTTCTGCGGGGACTTCAATTGGATAATCACCGCTGAAGCAGCCACAGCAAAAGTCGCAATTAGCAGTATCTGCTATATGCTTTACACCTTCGATTGAAAGATAGCCAAGCGTGTCACAGCCAATTTCACGGCATATTTCATCAATAGACATTCTGCACGCAATCAGCTTATCCTTGCTGTCCACATCAGTTCCGAAATAACACGGATTTGTAAAAGGCGGCGAGGATATTCTCATATGCACCTCGGTCGCACCTGCTTCACGAATTAAATTAACAATTCTTGCCGAGGTTGTACCTCTGACAATAGAGTCGTCGATGAGAACGACTTTCTTACCTTTAACGGTTTCTGAAATAGCATTGAGCTTTATGCGAACGAGATTTTCACGGTCGCCCTGTGAGGGCTGAATAAACGTTCTTCCGACATAGCGGTTTTTAATAAAGCCAATTCCATAGGGGATACCGCTCGCCTGAGAAAAACCAAGCGCCGCATCAATTCCCGAATCAGGAACGCCGATAACTATATCAGCATCGCAAGGGTGCTCTTTAAAAAGAGTCTTCCCCGCATTTATTCTTGCATGATGGACTGAGCAGCCTTCAATAACCGAATCGGGTCTTGCGAAATAAACGTATTCAAATACGCACATTTTCCCTCTAGAGCCGCAGTGAGTTTCAATTGAACGAACTTTGTCGTTTTCAATTATAATGATTTCACCGGGTTTAATGTCACGAATAAAGCTTGCGTTAATTGAATCGAGCGCACAAGTTTCTGAGGTGACAATATAAGCCCCCTCCTTGGTTTTTCCAAGACATAATGGGCGAAACCCCGTTTTATCTCTGGCGGCAACAAGCTTCTGGGGCGACATAATCACAAGTGAATATGCGCCCTGAACCTTATACATCATCTGTTCAACAGCCTCTTCAATAGAACCTGTTACTAGACGTTTTTCAGTAATAGCATAGGAAATAACCTCAGTGTCGTTTGTCGTGTGAAAAATTGCGCCCTTCATCTCATATTCTTCACGCAGTGAAGCGGCATTTACAAGATTGCCGTTATGAGCTATTGCCATAGGTCCTTTAATGTGACGTACAACAAGGGGCTGTGTATTAGTCCTGTTTGAAACACCAGTAGTTCCGTATCTGACATGACCGATAGCAATTTTGCCCTTTCCGAGCTTAGCCAAGGTATCCTTGTCAAATACATCATTGACTAGTCCTATATCCTTATGGTGAGAAAAAACACCCTCGTCGTTTACGACAATTCCGCAGCTTTCTTGGCCACGGTGCTGAAGAGCATAAAGTCCATAGTAAGTTTTTACTGCTACGTCGGTAGTTTCACTGCTGAAAATACCGAAGACGCCGCATTCTTCCTTTAATTTATCAAGCATAAAAGCCTCCTGATTTTATAGAGAGGGGGAAAAGGGGAGAATTATTCTCCGAGAAGACGCTTCATAATTTCCTTATAGGCGTCCTCTTCTCCGCCCATATTTCTGCGGAAACGGTCCTTATCGAGCTTTTCGCCGGTTGTTGAATCCCAGAAGCGACAGGTATCAGGTGAAATTTCATCCGCAAGAATGATTGTTCCGTCAGAGGTTTTTCCAAATTCAAGCTTGAAATCAATAAGCTCAATATTCAAATCCTTTAGATATGCGGACAAAAAGTCATTAACCATAAAGGAATATTTTGCTATAATATCTATTTCTTCTTTGGTTGCCCAGCCCATTGCAAGAATGTGATACTCGTTAACCATAGGGTCGCCAAGTTCGTCATCTTTATAGCAGTATTCAAGAACAGTCGAGCCGAGCTTAGTGCCTTCGGGCTGACCGACTCTTTTTGCCAAAGAACCTGCAATAATATTTCTTACAATTACTTCAAGGGGAACAATAGTGACCTTTTTAACAATGGTTTCTCGGTCTGATATTTCTTCAACCAAATGAGTGGGAACACCGTATGCCTCAAGCTTTTTCATTAGGTGATTGGTAACACGGTTGTTAATGATGCCCTTGTTGTGGATAGTGCCTTTCTTTTCGCCGTTAAAAGCTGTTGCGTCGTCCTTATAGTCAACAATAAAAAGCTCGGGGTCGTTTGTTGCGAAAACCTTCTTTGCTTTTCCTTCATAAAGCTGCTGTAACTTTTCCATACATAATCCTCCTAAAATTATCTATATTTTTTTGACTTCTTCTTGAAGCTTTTTGTCTTTTTTTATTACTCCGTCCGCCATGTCTTTTTTCATTTTCAGAAGCTTGTCCGCAAGCTCATCATCAGAAATTGCAAGCATCTGAACAGCAAGTATTCCTGCGTTTTTTGCACCGTCAACCGCAACTGTCGCAACAGGTATGCCCGCTGGCATTTGAACTGTTGAAAGAAGCGAATCAAGGCCGTCAAGTGTTGATGACTTAATTGGTATGCCAATAACCGGAAGTGTTGTGTGCCCTGCAATAACACCGGCGAGATGAGCTGCTTTTCCTGCTGCGGCAATAATCACTCCATAACCGTTTTCTTTGGCGTTAGATGCAAACTCACATGCAATTTCAGGTGTTCTGTGAGCTGACATTACCCGGACTTCAAATTCAACATCAAATTTCTTAAGCTCCGCCGCCGCATCTTTAACAACGGGGAAATCGCTGTCGCTTCCCATTACAATTGC
Source organism: Bacillota bacterium (assembly GCA_023439835.1). Taxonomy (GTDB): domain Bacteria; phylum Bacillota; class Clostridia; order Oscillospirales; family Ruminococcaceae; genus SZUA-444. Next base: position 172,268 of record JAEXUW010000021.1, read on the forward strand.
AACCTTTTTCATACTGCTCCTCCATATCCTTGAAATAAAAAAACTGTAACTTCCAAAAAGTTACAGTTAATTACGGCTTTCTTATAAAAAATACCGGCGACCCAGAACAGGTGTAGGATTTATATTTGTTTGCAACTATGCCGTAAGCAGAAACAATGCAGTATAAGCAATGTGCTTTTTTTCTCGCTGCCGCCAAAATAAATACACCCCGATTTTTTTATAATTATATATATATTTTACAATAAAACAATAAAAATAACAATAATTTTTTTATCAAAAATTTATTTGATATTTTTATATTTTCTTGTGTTAATTGACAAGTAAAAATTAAGGGGAGCTTAAATGCTCCCCTTTAAATTGTTAATCTTTTTCAACAATGGATTTTAAACCGGAAGCAAGACCGGCAAGACCCTGTATTTCAGAAGGGATAATAATTTTTGTTGCTTTTCCGTCAGCCGCTTTTGCAAAAGCTTCAAGGCTTTTGATTGCGATAACACTCTGGCTTGGGTTTGATTCATTAAGTCTTACAATACTTTCAGCGAGAGCCTGTTGAACAAGCATAATCGACTCTGCCTCACCCTGAGCCTCAAGAATTTTCTGCTGTCTTACAGCGTCGGCACGAAGAATCATTGCCTGCTTCTCGGCTTCGGCTCTTAGAATTTCAGATTCTCTTTCACCCTGTGCTCTTAGAATTCTTGATTCTCTTTCACCCTCAGCGACAAGCACCTGTGATTTCTTGTCACCCTCAGCCTGAAGGATTTTCTCACGGCGTTCACGCTCAGCCTTCATCTGCTTTTCCATTGAATCCTGAATTTCTCTCGGCGGAAGGATGTTTTTAAGCTCAACACGATTAACCTTAATACCCCAACGGTCTGTTGCCTCGTCGAGAATTGAAGTTATTTTTGTGTTGATGTGATCTCTTGAGGTTAGTGTGGAGTCAAGCTCCATATCTCCGATAATATTACGAAGAGTGGTTGCTGAAAGGTTTTCAATAGCGGAAAGCGGACGCTCAACACCATATGTGTACTGCTTTGCGTCAGTAACCTGAAAGAATACAACGGTATCAATCTGCATTGTTACGTTATCCTTTGTGATAACCGGCTGAGGCTTAAAGTCAACAACCTGCTCTTTTATTGAAACCTTTTTTGAGATGCGGTCGATAAACGGCCAGAGCCAGTGAATGCCGCTTTCCCATGATTTATAATACACACCGAAACGTTCAATTACAAAAACCTGTGCCTGAGGAACCACCTTAATACGAGAAATGAGAACAATAAGGATAAAAATCATTATCCCAAGAAATACATATTCCATTATAAAAGCCCCCTATTAACTAATTTTTTCTGACGATGAGTTTTGCCCCGTCTACCTTTTCTACTACAACAGTTTCCCCCTCAGGAATAACAGAGCCGTCAGTTGAACGAGCCATCCAGTCTACTCCAGAGAGTTTTACACGACCTTTTGCCTGAGCGTTGTTAATCTCGTCAATGACCGATGCAGTTTTCCCGATATCGAGGTCAGCGTTGGTGGCATACATTTTTCTTGCATTCAGCTTTTTTGACAAAGGCCTTGTGCAAATCAAAAGCATTGTTGACATAAGTACAAAAACAACAATTTGCCCGGTTACAGAAACGTCAGCTATTGCACAGAACATGGTGATTAAAGCTGAAAGTGCAAACCAAATTGATACAAACTGAACAGTTTCAAGCTCGGCAATTGTAAGCGCCACAAAAGCGACCGCCCAAATAATAATATCCGGTGACATAAAATCTCCTTTCAAAAATTACAGCTATTTATTTACTTCGCTATGTAATTATTGTAACATAATGAATTTTTAAATTCAATAGCTGTTAATAGCTAATTGATAAAATTGTAATTTATATTTTTTTCTTTATAATAGTAATTGACTTTTTGAAAAACTTATGATAAAATAATAAAGCTGTATTCGCCGGTGTGATGGAATTGGCAGACGTGCTGGACTCAAAATCCAGTGGTAGTGATACCGTACCGGTTCGACCCCGGTCACCGGCACCATAATTAAAGCTGTCTGATTGAAATATTCGACAGCAAAAGAAAATCTTACTGCTTTTTTTGCAGTAAGATTTTTTTATCGCTATTATTAAACCCCAGTACATCTCTGTAAAATCTAATCATCATCGCCATATCATCAACCATAATTCCAAGCCCATCTAATTACATATGCAATTCCTTTCCTGATAGCATCATAATAAATACGACATATTAATGTAACGTATTATAGCACATTAACTTTATTTATGAAAGACTTACAAAAACTCCCGACAAAAATGCAAAGCGTGTAGCATTTTATCGGGAGTTTATTTCATTGACACACATGGTTACAGCCCTGAAAAAGCCTGTAAAACTATGCCGGATACCATTACACAGGCAACAGCCAAAAGCACTATTCTTATAACCATCTTATTATTCTTCTTCACAAAGACCACCTCGGTAATAATAATACCACATAGATAAAAATTTGTACAGTATTATTCCAAAAGTGCATATCGCATTTGGCTTAGAAGTTTTTTTTCGCGTCTGGATACCTGAACCTGCGTCATTTCAAGTTCTCTTGCGGTTTCAGTCTGCGTTTTATTTGAGAAATATCGAAGATATATGAGCTTTCTGTCCTTTGCGTCAAGCTCATGCATAACCTGCTTTAGCGAAAGAAGGTCTGAGATTTCAGCGTCGGGTGCTTCCACTGGAATATCTGTCTGCCCCATAGAATCGTCGAGTGTTTCTGTCAGGCTTATTAGGGGAAGACTTACACCGAGAGCTTCAACTATATCAGACTCATCTTTTTCTGTGAGACGAGCAAGCTCAGATATGGTCGGCTCTCGCCCTTCTTTAAGAAGATACTGCTCTCGAATTCTAGTTACCTTCATAGAAAGCTCTTTTGTGCTTCGGCTGACCTTGATTGCACCGCCGTCTCGGAACAGGCGCTTAATTTCACCTAGTATTACCGGAACAGCATAGGTTGAAAAGCGAACGCCTCTGTTCTCATCAAATCCCTTTGCCGCCTTTAAAAGACCGATACAGCCAGCACCGTAAAGATCGTCATATTCTATTCCGCGCCCTCTGAAGCGATTCGCACATAAGTGAACAAGCCCTAAATTTTCTTCAATAAAAGAATCGTTATAGCTAATCATCTGACACCCTTCGTGATTTTATTTTTTTGGTAAGAACCACAGTTGTGCCTTTTCCTGTTTTGCTCCTGACAGTAAGCTTGTCCATAAAGCTTTCCATAACCGCAAAGCCAAGCCCCGCCCTTTCATCCTCGGGCGCGGTCGTGAACAAAGGCTCCATTGCCTTCTTGATATCAGGAATACCGCAACCGTAATCCTTGACTTTTATGTAAACCACATTGCCCTCTAGAATTCGTAGTGTAATGTCAATTTTTCCGACGGTCATGTTATATGCGTGTACAATTGCATTTGTAACCGCCTCACTGACAGCGGTTTTTATGTCTGAAAGCTCGTCCACCTGCGGGTCAAGCTGTGAAACAAGCCCCGAAACAGCAATTCTTGAAAAGCTTTCATTCGCCGATTTACTTAAAAAGGAAAGTCGGACTTCATTGATTATTTTCATTTTTAAAACCTGCCTTTGAATTTATTATTGCCGCAATTTTATCAAGCCCCGCCAGCATCATTACCTTTTTTATTGATTGTGGCGGGTTTTGAATAATAACGCTTCCGCCAGTTTCCTGCATGATTTTGTATCTTCCCATAACAAGACCAATTCCCGAGCTGTCCATAAAAGTTACCGCTGAAAAATCAAGAACAATCTGCATCGGGCTGTTCTTTTCAATTTCTGAGTCTATCTGCGTTCTTATTCCCTTTGCTGTATGATGGTCAACCTCGCCGGAAATGTAAGCATAAAGAATTCTTTCGCTAATATCTGTTTTAACCACATTTTTCCCTCCTGAATTTTTAGTATTATTTTACATTTATATTCCTAAAATATGTGTCGAAATATAGGTGTTGTAAAAAATTTACAATTAAAAGCCGAGAAGTGCTTTACTTTCTCCTGTTGCATCTATTTCAATACCGCTTAACAGACAATTCGTCATAGTTGATAGTACAACTTAACAATTATTTGTCGATTTGTATTGACAAATAATATTACTCATAGTACAATTAAAAAAAACACTAAGAAACAGAGGCCATAATTATGGATGATTTTAAATATTTGATGATTGTGGATTGGGCAAAAAATTATATTGCAAATGGTCATTTATCCCCGGGGGAGAGATTTTATTCCGAAAAAGAGTTGTGCGATATTCATAACGTAAGCAGGCAAACAGTGCGTCAGGCATTAATGGTGCTTGAAAGTCAAGACATTATTTGGCGCAAGCGAGGTAGTGGCACTTTTGTTAAGGTCGCAAAAAACAGTGCGGTAAGGAATAATTATAACGTCGGTGTGATATCTACTTATTTCAGCGATTATATTTTTCCGAGCATTATTACAGGCATCGAAAAGGTTCTTAGCGCAAACAACGTCGGCATTCAGCTTTCAATCACACATAACCAAGCTTTTGAGGAGTCTCAGGCACTAAAGGCTATGCTCACACAAAATGTACGGGGATTGATAATAGAGCCTTCGAAAAGTGCGCTTCCGAATCCGAATAATAATCTTTATGAGGAAATCAGATCGCTGAATATTCCAGTTGTATTTTTTAACGCAAAATATCCGTGGTCGGATTTTCCTTGTGTTGCAATGGATGATGTTATGGCGGGGCGCTTGCTTACCGATCATCTTTTTGATTTGGGACACAGAAAAATATCTGGTATTTTTGCGCTTGATGATATGCAAGGTCATAAGCGTTATCAAGGGTTTATGAACAGCTTTGAACATCACAGCATCTTTACGGCGGAGCAGAATGTTCTATGGTACTCCACAAGCGAAAAGAAAACACTATTCACTTTATCAAGGGACAGAATTATTGCGCTGATTAAAAATTCTACCGCAATAGTTTGTTACAATGACAGTCTGGCGGTAAGCTTATTGGATTTTTGCAAAAAGGAAAACATAAAGGTTCCTGATGATTTATCTATCGTTGGAATTGACGATTCAAAGCTTGCTACTGTTTGTGAGGTTCCGCTAACAACAGTGCGCCACCCCCATAAGTTGCTTGGGGAGCAGACGGCGACCAAGCTGCTTGAAACGATAGCGAACCCCGCATTAATTCCTGATGATATATTGTTTACTCCTGAGCTTATAATAAGGAATTCTGCTATCAAAATATAGTTATTTGCTCATTAAAATAGGTGTAATAGGAGAGCTGAAAATGTATGATATTGAGAATCTACATATAAATAAAAAAGAATGTAATATTGATGTTCAAAAAATAAGCATAGAAAAAATCGAACAATTCCTAAGAAGCGGAAATAAAGAAAAATGCAGTGAGCTATTGGATTCATTTTTTGAGGATATCGGTAATGACAAGCTTGAGTCGCTTATGCTTCGGCTGTATATCACAATGGATATTTTTATATCTTGTAGGAGCTTTACAAGAGAACTCAACATACCAAATGAAGAGTTCACTCTTCGGTTCGGAAGTATTGATGATATTTCAGTGAAGGTCACCACACTGACTTCTACGTACAACTTCTTTTTGGATTTATTGGAGCAGTGTGTAATATGGCGCATCAAATACTCTCATGAAGAAAGAAATGATGTCATAAAAAAAGCAAAGGATTATATATTAAAGAACTACGTTTGCGATTCGCTGACTTTAAAAAGTGTAGCGGCCGCAGTAAATCTAAGTCCTACATATTTCAGTTCAATATTCAAAAAAGATGTCGGTACAAATTTTGTCGATTACTTGACAAATGTGCGATTAGATAAGGCAAAAGAGCTTCTTTGTTGTTCATCAATGCGAATATGTGAAATTGCTTATAAGGTTGGTTTCAAAGATTATCGTTACTTTAGTCAGATTTTTAAGAAGTATACAGGGCAGACCCCTCGTGAATTTAAAGGCAACAATATATCTACATAAGGCATTAGTTGCATTCACCTTGAATAAAATTGTATTGTATTGCATTATTATTTGCATGGACTGATAACTCCGTAATATTTTAAACAAAGAGCCTAAAATATTCGGTATAAATGTACGTACAAATATAATATAATGTAAATACAAACTCGGGCCAAATAGTGACGAATAATTTTGGAGGTAATGCTTATGTTTAGGAAAATTCTATCATTCGCAATGGCTGCTGCTCTTTGTTTAGTGGCAGTAGGTTGCAAAGACTCTGGGGGAAATAAGGACGGTTTGATTAAGGTTGGTATCATTAATAACGACCCTAACGAATCAGGCTATCGTACTGCAAATGACAAAGACATGAAGAACACTTTCACTAAGGAAAACGGCTATAATGCTTCATTCGCTTACAGCCTCAAAAATGACGAACAAATTGCTGCCGCACAGAAGTTTATTCAGGATGATGTTGATTATCTTCTTCTTTCAGCAGCAGACACAGCCGGTTGGGATTCTGTTCTTAAAGACGCTCAGAAAGCCGGAATTAAAGTAATTTTGTTTGACCGAACAATTGATGCTGATTCAAGCCTTTATGAAGCTTCAATCGTATCTGACATGGCTAAAGAAGGCGAAACAGCAGTTACCTGGCTAAAGGGGCAGAACCTCAGTGAGTACAAAGTCATTCACTTACAGGGCGTTATGGGCTCAGCTGCACAGAAGGGCCGTTCAGGCGCACTCAACGATGCTGCTTCTTCACTTGGATGGAAGCTTGTTACACAGCAGACAGCTGAATGGAACGCAGAAAAGGCTCAGCAGATTGTTCAGTCTGTAATCGACTCAGGCGAAAAGTTCAACGTAATCTATGCCGAAAATGATGATATGGCTAAGGGTGCAGTAGCTGCTCTTGATAAGGCTAATATTTCTCACGGTGTCGGCAAAGACGTAATCATCATGGGATTTGACTGCAATAAGTGGGCACTTGAAGAGCTTCTTGCTCAGAACTGGAACTACAACGGTCAGTGCAATCCTTTCCAGGCTTCATACATAAACACAATTATTAAGGACCTTGAGAACGGCAAGAAACCCGCTACAAAGGTTATTATAATGGACGAAAAGGGCTTTGATGCAACTACAATTACTCAGGCTGATGTTGATAAATACGGCATCTAATAACTTGTAATAGTCTATGTAATCGCGGTGCGGCGTATATGGATAAATCCGTACGCTTCACCGCAATTTTTATTTACAAATATACTTTTTTAGGAGGTGAATCCACTGTGCGAGAGGGTGCAATATTGGAAATGAGGAATATATTCAAATCATTTCCCGGCGTGCGTGCCTTACAAAACGTGGACTTTACACTGTGTGAAGGCGAAATTCATGCACTGATGGGTGAGAATGGTGCCGGAAAATCAACTTTGATTAAGGTTTTGACAGGTGTGCACCCAAAAGATTCAGGACAGATTAGTCTAAGCGGGCACAGTAAGGCGGTGTCAATAAAATCACCTCAAGATGCACAGAAGCTCGGTATCAGCACTGTCTATCAAGAAATCACACTTTGCCCAAATCTTTCTGTTGCTGAGAATATGTACATAGGCCGTACAAAAGGCATACTTCAAAATTGGAAAAAGATGTACGAAGGCGCAGAGAAAATTCTGAAGTCACTTGACATACCCGCAAAGCCGACACAACAGCTTGCAAGCTGTTCAATTGCCGTTCAGCAAATGGTTGCTATTGCTCGTGCCGTTGATATGGACTGTAAAGTGCTGATTTTAGATGAACCGACTTCTTCTCTTGACGAACAGGAGGTTGGAAAGCTCTTTACTTTAATGCGTGATTTAAAGGCGAAGGGCGTTGGAATAGTTTTTGTCACTCACTTTTTGGATCAGGTGTATGAGGTATGTGACAAAATTACTGTTTTGCGTGACGGAAAGCTAGTCGGCGAATATGAAATAAAGGATATGCCACGTGTTCAGCTTGTTTCCAAAATGCTTGGAAAGGATTTAGACGACCTTTCTGCCATTCATAATGAAAGCACTTCTTTTGAAAACGATGAGAACAACACACCGGTTTTGGAGGCTGAGGAGCTTTCTAGCGTGTCAGGAATAAAGCCGTTTGATTTTTGTGTTCGCAAAGGTGAAGTTACCGGCTTTACCGGTTTGCTTGGTTCGGGCAGAAGTGAATGCGTGCGTGCACTTTTTGGGGCTGATAAAGTTATCAGCGGTACAGTAAAGACCAGTGGTAAGAAGGTTAAAATTACAAAGCCGATTGACGCAATGAGGCAAGGCATTGGCTATCTTCCTGAAGACAGAAAGCAGGACGGTATTATTGGCGATCTTTCTGTGAGAGAGAATATTATTTTAGCACTACAGGTCAAAAAGGGGTTTTTCAGACCCTTCACAAAGGCTGAGGCAAATGCCTTTGCTGATGAATACATAAAGCTCTTAGGCATTAAAACAGCATCCGCAGACACACCGATTAAGTCACTTTCGGGTGGAAATCAGCAAAAGGTTATACTTGCCCGCTGGTTGCTTACACATCCGAAATATCTTATTCTTGACGAGCCTACACGAGGAATCGACGTAGGAACAAAGATTGATATTCAAAAGTTGGTGCTTAAACTTGCTTCAGAAGGAATGAGCATAACATTCATATCTTCTGAAATTGATGAAATGCTTCGCACATGCTCACGCCTTATAGTTATGAGAGATCGCAAGGTTGTTGGTGAGCTTTCGGGCGAGGATTTGACTCAAAATATGATTATGAATACAATAGCAGGAGGTGACGATAAATAATGCTGTCACAAGGAACACAACTTCAAAAAATAAGTAGTTTTTTTCAGAAACTAATTAAACGGCAGGTATTTATTCCGATAGCAACATTATTGTTACTGGCATTGTTTAATTTTATAGCAGACCCGTCATTTTTTAGAATAACACTCGGATACAACAGTTCGGGAAATCCAGTTTTTTCAGGTTATCTTATTACTATATTAGATTACGGTTCTGAGCTTGCTATTCTTGCAATCGGCATGACATTAGTTACAGCAGCTTCCGGCGGACAGGATATTAGTGTCGGTGCCGCAATCGCTATAAGCGGAAGCGTAGTATTAAAGGTGCTTTGCGGTTCTGATTCTCGTCCCGAAACACTTCATGCGCCTATTATAGTTGCCTTTTTGGTAAGTTGCATAGTCGCTATGATGTTTGGTGCATTCAACGGAACACTTGTTGCCTTTTTCAAAATTCAACCTATGGTAGCGACTCTTATACTGTTTACTGCAGGGCGGTCAATCGCGGCATGGATAAACAACAACGAACTTCCCATAGTAAAAGACGCAACCTTTAGTTATTTTGGAAGTTTTATTCCGGGAATACCCATACCCACGCCTTTCTTTATAGCGATGTCATGTATGGTAGTAATATCGCTTGTGTTGCGCTTTACAAATCTCGGATTGTATTCTCAATCTGTCGGTATTAACGCTAAATCCTCACGTTTGAATGGGCTTAATCCAGCGTGGATTAAATTTCTGTCATTTGTAATATTAGGCTTGTGTGTTGCTGTTGCTGGATTTATCAAAGTCAGCCGTCTATCCTCGATAAACTACTCTGTAATCGCTAAGGATATTGAAATGGACGCAATTTTAGCGGTTGCACTGGGCGGAAACGCCTTGAGCGGCGGAAAGTTTAACATGAGCTCATCCATAATCGGCGCTTATGTTATTCAGTTTTTGACAACAACACTTTATAAATTCGATGTTAAATCAGATGCGCTATCGGCATATAAAGCCGTGGTTGTAATAATTCTGGTTGTTCTCAGTGCGCCTATTGTAAGAAACAAGATTTCTTCTTTATTTCAAATGCTGAAGCCTCGCCGTCTGAATAAGGAGGGGTGTTAGTATGTCGTTAATGAAAAAACTATCTTCGGTCAGGAACAGTATCAAAGAAAAGTTCAAAAACATCACAGATACTAACCTGCTCCTCACAATCACTATCGTGGCTTTTCTATTAATGTATTTGGGGGCTATGATATTTCTTGGAAGCGGTTTTTTAAAGGCACAGACTCTATTCAATATATTGAATGCAAATGCCGCCTTGATAATTGTTTCCTGCGGAATGAGCTTGGTTATGATTACCGGGGGAATTGATATTTCTGTCGGTGGCGTTATGGCTTTAGTAAGCATGAGCTGTGCTGTTTTCCTTGATCATCACAACGGCAATGTTTTTACGGCAATTTTAATATCTCTTGCTATCGGGCTTGCTTTCGGCTTAATTCAAGGCTACTTAATAGCATATCTTGAAATTCAGCCCTTTATCGTTACTCTAGCGGGAATGTTTTTTGCCCGTGGTATGACAACAATAGTTAATACAAATCCGTTTAATGTTCAGCATGAGGGGTTTGTGGCACTAAAGGAAGCTCGCATTATCATGCCTGGCATGGGTTCAATTAATAAAGCGGGCAATTACGTTGATGCCTACATAGAAATAGGGGTAGTGGTTGCACTTCTTGTTGTGGCTGTACTATTTTTCTTGCTCAAATGGTCAAAGATGGGACGAGAATTTTATGCAGTCGGCGGAAATAATCAAAGTTCTCTAATGCTAGGAGTCAACGTCAAGCGTACAAAATTCTATTCTCATCTTATCTGCGGGCTTTTGGCGGGAATAGGCGGATTTGTTTACTTTATGCATGTTGGCTCAGGCTCTGCATCACACGCAAGCGGTGCTGAGATGAATGCTATTGCATCGTCGATTATCGGCGGCACAATGCTTACCGGTGGCGTGGGGAACATTATCGGTTCCTTCTTTGGTGTTCTTTCGCTAAGCACAATTCAAAATATTGTCGCCTCTGTCGGGCTTGATCAGGCATGGTGGACAGGAATAACAATCGCTGCAATGCTGTGCTTGTTCCTTATAATTCAAAGTGTTGTTATGTCACGTAAAAGTAAAGGTAATTTCTTAAAAAGCATAAAAAAAGTAATCCGCATTAAGGAGTGACGTGTTATGGATATAGTTCGGCAGATTCAGGAAGGTAAAACTTCAATTGGTATTGAATTAGGTTCAACACGTGTTAAGGCTGTTATAATTGGTGAGGATTATTCACCGATTGCCTCGGGTGCTTATAATTGGAACAATCGCATTGAAAATGGAGTATGGACGTATTCTTTGAATGATGTTTGGAAGGCAATGCAAAGTTGCTTTATGAATCTTTCAGACAATATTTTTGAGAAATACGGAGTGGTGCTTGAAACAACATCTTCAATAGGCATATCTGCGATGATGCATGGTTATCTTCCCTTTGATAAAAACGATGAACTGCTTGTGCCTTTTCGCACATGGCGAAATACAATGACAGAAGAGGCATCCTCAGCTTTGACAGAAGCTTTTCAGTTTAGCATTCCTCAAAGGTGGAGTATTGCTCATCTATATCAGGCAATTCTTAAAGAAGAGCCTCATGTTTCTCAGCTGAGCTTTTTGACAACGCTGGCGGGATATGTTCATTGGCAGCTCACCGGACAAAAGGTTCTCGGAATCGGTGATGCGTCTGGAATGTTCCCGATAGACCCGAATACGAAAGAGTATAATTTGGGTATGGCACATAAGTTCTCCGAGCTTACAGCTGAGTACAAGTATGATTGGAATATTCTAAATGTACTTCCGAAGATTATCGGCGTTGGTGAATGTGCAGGAAAGCTGACAGAACGCGGCGCTCGGCTTCTTGACCCGACAGGTAAGCTCAAAGCCGGCATAAGCCTTTGCCCCCCTGAGGGTGATGCTGAAACCGGTATGGTTGCGACAAACAGTATTGCTCCTAAGACGGGTAATGTTTCAGCAGGGACGTCAATTTTTGCAATGGCAGTTCTTGAGCATGACTTGTCATCGGTTTACAAGGAAATTGATATAGTTGCAACACCCTGCGGAAGTCCTGTTGCAATGGTTCATTGCAACAACTGTACGACAGATTTGGACGCTTGGGTAAATATGTTTTGTGATGCACTTAAAACGTTCGGCTTTGAATTGCCAAAGGCGAAGGTATATGATATGCTTTATGAAGCGGCTTTAACGGGGAAGACCGATTGCGGCGGATTGCTTACATACAACTATTTCTCAGGCGAGCATGTGACGGGACTTACAGAGGGAAGACCTTTGCTTGTTCGCACACCTGAATCGGAATTCAGCGTAGCAAATCTAATGCGAAGTCTTGTTTATTCATGCATAGCAACCTTAAAAATTGGAATGGACATTCTTTTAAAGCAGGAGAAGGTTACTCTGGAAAAAATGCTGGCTCATGGTGGGCTCTTCAAATCATCAACTACGGGTCAAAGCTTTCTGGCTGCTGCGCTTGAAGTTCCTGTTGCACTAATGGAATCAGCTGGTGAGGGCGGCGCGTGGGGAATTGCACTGCTTGCGGCATACCATGCACGAGCGGACAAGAACGAGCAATTAGCCGAATTTTTGAACAATCGAGTTTTTACAGACTTAAGCAGCAGCTGCTTATCACCTGTTCAAGACGATGTAAGCGGCTTTGTAGCGTATATGGAGAAGTTTAAGGCGGGGCTTGCAATTGAAAAGACTGCGGTATCGCTTAATCTAAAATAATAAAGGTGGAAACATTATGACGTTTTGGTTTATTGCCGGCTCACAGTTTCTTTATGGTGAAAAGACACTGGCGCAGGTTGAAAAAAATGCAAAAGAGATAGTACAAAGTTTAAAGCTGCCGTGGCCTGTTGAGTATAAGCAAACTGCAAAGACGGCTTCAGAAATTGAAAGCATAATTAAGCAGGCTAATTTTGACGATGACTGTGCTGGAATTATAACATTCTGTCACACATTTTCGCCGTCAAAAATGTGGATTAACGGTCTTGTACGCTTGCAGAAGCCATGGCTTCATTTTCATACTCAGTTTAATGAAGCTATTCCCAACGAAGAAATCGATATGGACTATATGAATCTTTATCAGTCTGCACACGGCGATCGTGAGCATGGTTTTATCGGTGCACGTCTTCGTATGCCGAGAAGAATCATTGCTGGATACTGGAAAGACCCTGAAACTCAAAGCAAAATAGCAGATTGGCAGCGTGCCGTAATTGGCGTGAATTTCAGCCGAAATCTTAAAATTGTGCGTTTTGGCGACAATATGCGTGAGGTTGCCGTAACGGAAGGCGACAAGGTTGAAACACAGATAAAACTGGGATGGCAGGTTAATACTTGGGCGGTTGGTGATCTTGTTGCTGAAATGGATAAGGTTACAGACGCTGAGATAAATAAGCTTATTGAAGAGTATGCCGCTGTATATGATTTTGATGAAAGTGATATTGAGTCAATTCGATGTCAGGCACGAGAGGAAATAGCAATCGAGCGTATTTTAGTGCGTGAAGGCGCATCGGCATTCACCAATACTTTTGAAGATCTTCACGGTATGAAACAGCTCCCCGGTCTTGCTACACAGCATCTGATGTCTAAAGGCTACGGCTATGGCGGTGAGGGTGACTGGAAAACCGCAGGAATGACCGCAATTATTAAGGCTATGTATCCAGGTGGAGCTACTTCATTTATGGAGGATTATACTTATGATTTGAAAAACGGCTTGGTTCTTGGCGCGCATATGCTTGAGGTTTGCCCGAGTATAGCACAGACGAAGCCGAAGATAAAAGTTTATTCGCTTGGTATCGGCGGAAAAGAACCGCCGGCACGTCTGGTTTTTGAGGGCAAGGCGGGAAATGCGATTGTTGTTTCGCTTATTGATGTTGGCGGAAGAATGAGGCTTATTTCGCAGGATGTAACTTGCGTAGACCCTATTCAGACTATGCCTAATCTTCCTGTTGCACGTGTTATGTGGAAACCTATGCCGAATTTGTGTGTCGGCGCTGAATGTTGGATAACTGCCGGAGGGGCACATCACACGGTGCTTTCATTTGACATTAACATTGATATACTTCGTGATTTTTCTCGCATTATGGGAATAGAATTTGTTAATATTAATAGTGATACTACACCTTATGCGCTTGAAAAAGAACTGCTTCTGGGTGATGTAATATGGAGATAGCAAAGCTGAAACAGCGTGTTTTAGAAGCAAATTTGCTACTATTAAAACATAATCTCGTTATATTCACATGGGGAAACGTCAGCGAATACGACCGTGAAACAGGGCTTGTTGCGATAAAGCCGAGCGGAGTGGAGTATTCTAATATGACCGCTGATGACATAGTTGTGCTGGATTTGGACGGAAATGTAGTAGAAGGAAAGCTAAATCCCTCAAGTGATACGCCGACTCATTTGGAATTATACCGCAAATTTGATGATATAGGCGGTGTTGTGCATACTCACAGCAGATTTGCAACAGTGTTTGCACAGGCTAGGCGGTCTATTCCGCCACTTGGCACAACCCACGGCGACTATTTTTACGGTGAAATACCGTGCACCCGAGATATGACCTTTGAGGAAATAAACGGCGAATATGAGCGTGAAACAGGCAATGTCATTGTTGAATGTTGTCCGTCATATAAGACTATTCCAGCGGTACTTGTCGCAAATCACGCACCGTTCGTGTGGGGAAAAGACGGATATGAAGCTGTTCACAATTCAGTGGTGCTAGAAGAGGTCGCCACAATGGCATGGCACACCTTGGCTCTTTCACCAAGCATGAGTAATATGAGCGGGGAACTTCTTGACAAGCATTATCTGAGAAAGCACGGCGCAAATGCATATTACGGTCAGAAATAATTAAATAAAATGGCTGCGTAGTATAAAACTACGCAGCCTTCATTTTGTTCAAATTTCTGTACAAGCTTTTTTACATAACCTGAATTATATACTACTATCTTCTGAAGCATCAGGGAAGGTGTCAATCTGCTCGTCGTTTTCGGAGTTTTCATCTGAAGCCTCATCATCATCTTCAAAATCCATTTCAGAAAATTTTGGCAGCGGCTTTATTGAAAAAACAAGCCAGACAACAGCCGCGAGAAGAGCACCAGTCAACGGGCCAACAATAAACACCCATACCTGCTTCAAGGATTCCCCACCCATTAATACAGCGGGAGCAAGGCTTCTTGCAGGGTTCACCGAGGTGCCGGTAAAAGGTATGCCAATTAGGTGAACAAGTGTCAGCGCACCGCCGATAATAAGACCACCGAAGGGTTTAGTTTTCTTGCTTGAAGTTGCGCCAAGAAAAGTAAGAACAAATATAAATGTAAGTATACATTCAATAATAAGTGCGCCCGTTGAAGAAAGCCCTAATGGTGTTGAATCACCGAATTTATTCTGACCCAAACCGATTATACTTTTGTAATCGGTGATCTGTGTTGTCTTAGCATAGATTCCGAGCATTATCCCCGAAGCGGCAAATGCACCGGCGACCTGAGCAGTGATGTAGCCAAAAAATTCATTTATGCTGATTTTTCTTGTGAAAAGCATTGCGATAGAAACCGCAGGATTGATATGACAGCCTGAAAATTTGCCGATAGTGTAGTACATTGCGCAAAGTGCAAGACCAAAGGATAACGCAATTGCAGCAGTTGCCCCAAAATTATCAATTGCCATCATGAGCGATGCGACAGTGCATCCGCTAAAAACAAGAATCATTGTGCCGATAAATTCGCCAAAATACTTTTGAACATCCTTCAAAATTATTCCTCCCCAAAATTAATATAATAATTATATCACAAAAAAGCTGTTTTGTAATAAAATTCTAGTAAAAAATTAAATTTCATCAGTTCATCACATTAATCGACTATTTATTCTGGTGTACAAAACAAATTAATCTCCCACGCGGGGATATACGGGTACTTCCTCATAAACAATTTATATGATGTGTTTAGCTTGTTAATTAACAAAGGAAGCTCAAAAATATCCTCGTTTCTGTGATATAATGCCACGCTAAGTTTAGGGGAATATTTCTGAATAGTTTCATGTGAGCCTAAAAGAGCCTCTTTTTCAGCACCTTCGACATCATATTTTATGTAGGTTGCAGCCCCACCGTTTAATATACTGTCAATGGCTCTGCCCTGAATTTCTTTTCCGGAGTCGGATACAAAAGACTGCCTGCCGGCGCTGTCAGAAAAGTTTAGCAGCTTGTCCTCTGACCATACCGCCGCATTAATCGTGTCAATGTTATCTTTGTCGGCAACTGATTTATTTAGCTTTTTGAAATTTTTTCTGTCAGGCTCGACAGCGATTATTTTTTTATATTCCCCGCCGGTAAAGTCAATGAATTGATTTACTGTATCACCGTCATATGCCCCCGCATCAATATAAACCTCATCTTTCGAAAGCTTTAGTATTTCTTCTTGAGCCTCTTTCGGTGTAGATGAAGCTTCAATTAAAGGCTGTATTTTGCCAGTGATTTTGTATTCGATAATCTTCTTTAAAACCTCTTTTGACTTTTCATCTGAAAGAAGCTCATAAACCCTTTGAAAGCTTTGAAAGTTATGTGAAAGATATTCTTTAGTGAAAAGACCATCTCCACATACGGGTACGTCCGGCGCAATAACAATATGCTTATTTGAGATGCTTTGAATTTTGTTAATAAGCGTGTCATATCCTGCTGCAAAGGCAAGCACAATAACGAATTCAGAAACCTTTTCTTCAATTTCTGAAATAGAGTGCACCCTGTGACCAAAAAAGCTGTGGCCTCTTACAAATTCGTCGCTTGCAAAAAAACCGCAGTAGGGGATTTTGTGTCGGGAAAATTGAGCAAGTATTTTAACAGCGCCGTCTCCCATTCCATAAATAAAAATGGGAAGCTTGGTTTTCTTTAAGAACTCCCACGAGCTTTTTAGGCCCATAAAATATTCAAGTGAAAAATTAGTCATCGTTTAATGTTAATCCTTTGAAAGTTAATAAAATTACATTTCTAAATTTGTGTCGTGTGCGCCGACCATGTCGCGACCGCGAATTTTATATTTGTCACGCTGTGCATTCACAAAATTGTCAAGCATCTTCATGACATTGCGAACATTTTTCACGGATTTTATTTCAAAAATCGGTGTATCAACATCTTTGACGTGGACGATTATACTTCCACAGTTAAAAATACGCTGTCCAAGCGACATTTTAAGCTTTTTGTCGGTAACCTGATACAGTTCAAATTCATCCTCAACGATGTTAAAAAAGCCCTGACGCCTTATGAATTTCTCTTGACTCATAAAATATCTGGTGAAAGAAAGGGGGAGGCCGAATAGTGTGCGTTTTTTATCTGTCCACTCGCATTCGATTTTATGTTTTATCATTATATTCCCTCCAAACATGTGTTAACTATATTTTAACATATTTAAATGAATAGTCAAGAATTTTCTTTTGGTACATAAAAAGCACGATACATAAAAACTGCCACAGCTTTCGGTGGCAGTTTGTTAATATAATAAAGGCGTGTTGTAATAGTTTGCTTGATTTAATTTTTTATAAAAACGGTATTTCCGCCCTTATCTACTTTTGTATATCCTGTTCCAAAATTATAATCTGTGGCACATCCAATCAACGTTATCACTTTTACTTCAGACATTGCTGTTAACTTGTCTAGGTTTATAATATTCTCATTATTTCTGATATTTATCTTTACTTCGCATAGACCACTTAGTGTTTCAATTCCGGAAAGGTCGGTAGTTGTCCCCGCATCAATATATAGATAAGTCAGATTACTAAACGATGAAAGGGTGTTAAAATCAATCTCGGGCTGACACTTTCCTGTAAATATTTCTATCTTATTGCTTTCACTATTATATTTTCTTCCACTAATAAGAACATAGTTAATTGCACAGTTATTAGTGCCAGACTTAGTATTGCTAAATTCACCAAGATTAATATTTGATGGGGTTTCACCGTTTTCGTATATCTCAAAATACTCGTCTAGCTCGTATTCTTCCAAAATTTCATATTGCTCAAGATATTCGTTAAGTGTTGATATATATGAGGAGTATAGTATTTCTTTTAGTTCCGACTTGCTGACACGCTGTGACAAAACACCAAAGCTTCCGCCGATATGCTGTTTTGCAACAATAGACACTTCAGCGCCGTTTTCATCATAGACGAAGTATTCTTGACTACCTAGTTCATCTATTGAGTAAGTGTTGTTATTATAAACGCTGATTTTCAAAGTTCTTGCAGAAATATCTTCACTTTCATTGACTGAAGTCAGAATATAGAATTCTTCATCAGCACTGCGGCAGTGTGTAAGCGTTCGCATATCATCGCCTATATAGAAGGAATTATATCCGTTAGCATACAAAGTTGACTTTGACATAATATTGTTATCAAGGTAATAAATGCTTCCAATGTTACCGCTATCCAAATATAACAGTTCAGGAAAACCGTCAAAATTCATGTCAATGTGCAGTCTTTTAACAAATATTTCCGAGAGTCTATAAAATTTGTCAAGATCAGTGTCTTCAGTGTATACAATTGCATTGGGGCCGTAAATAGCAATATTTTTAAGTGCTGGATTGTATGTTGGAACATATACTTTAAGATTTTTTGTATATGGGGAGTTTTCGACTCCAAAAACATATTTTCCGAAATATGTAATTGTGCTGGGAAGATAAATTTGAAGATTCGATGAACCCATAAAAGCATAATCCTCAATTCTTTCACACCCTTCTGGGATTACTATATTCTTAATTCCAGTTGATGAGAAGCAATCCTCTCCGATAGATTTAAGATTAGAGGGCAGTTCGATTTCCTTAAGAGATGCACAGTACTGGAATGTGCTAGGGCCCAGATTTTCAAGCTTATCCGGCAAAATAATCTCAGAAATATTTGTTGCCGCAAACGCTCTTTCACCGATATATTCGAGACTATCCGGAAGAACGGCATGTTCAATTCCTGAATAAGCGAATGCCGAATCCATAATTATACGCAGATTTTCAGGAAAGTTTATTTCTGTAAGGTTATAGCATGAGTTGAAGGCTCTGGTGCCTATTTCTATTAATGACTTCGGCAATACGACTTTTGTTATCGTTGTATTAACCTTAAATGCACCTGAACCTATAGCATAAACCCCTTCTGGGATTGTCACAACTGATTCTGAACCCGTATAACCCGTTATAATATACTTATGATTATCAATAGTATATTTGAAGCAACTAGGTATATCTATTTTCTCAAAAACCGTTTTCTCTTTGTATGTTGTCATTTCCTCAACTGATGTCGTTATTCCCTCAGAGGTTACTGTTTGCTCTTCGAGTGTACTCTCTGAAGCTGAACATCCGACAAGCATTAATATCGCAAGCGTTGCAGCATATACTTTCTTCATAATATCACCTATCCTACTTTATATGGGCAAATTTTAACGTCAGGTCTGTTTTCTTTAATTGCGGAAACTTGTTCTTGAGATATGGAGATTTCCCATAAGCTAACTGGCATATATTTAAGGCTTTCCATATCATAAACCGGATTAAAATAGTCATCTGGTTTATTAAGTGTATTAAATATTTCAAGAATCTTAACATTGTCCATATATGAGAGAAAATCAATATTATCCATCGGCGTAAGTTCAATCCACTCAAGCCAATTAAGCTGTATTAAACAGTCAGTTCCTGCAACCGATTCGGCGGCTATAAACAGATGCTTAAGGCCGGTTAGTTTTTCTATTCCTGTTAGATCAGCCTCTGCATGAGTTTGAATATATAGAGAATTAAGCTTCGGTAGCTGTGCAAGCTTTTCAAAATTCTCTGGGCAAATATCTTCGGCTGTTAGTCTGGCAGAATACGAATCCTTAGTATACTCACAATCTCCAATTGAAAAAAGCACTTCACTTTCTGGCGCTTTAAAATTATATATGCTGTCTGAGGGGCGTTCAGAAAATTCACCGTCATAATATATTTGATAACTGTTATTGTTTGTTGTTTCGGACTGATACTGATTTAGCAGAGCATCAAAATCAAGTTTTTTGATAAACACATATTCTGAAAGACCGTTTTCTACCAATTCCTTTAATACTAAATAATCAATATTATCTTCTTGGCTTCCATCATTGGTGTATTCATGTATATTAAATCCGCCAATACTATTATAGCAACAAACGCCGCCAACCCGTTCATTATTTGAAAATATTGAGTAGAATACTCCGCTGTTACCTATCATCATATCTACTTTTTGACCGTTATTATCGATAGTGGTTTTATAGGCATACAAGTAGTAATCACATATTATAGACACACCAATACTCACAAAAAAATAACTGTCATTCTCCTTGTCATAATAAATGCTTATATCTGATTGAGTCAGCTCTGCATTACTCACATTCAAATAATCATTCCAGCCTGTTTCTTCTGAATATTTCATGCAATACTGTTCGTGCCAAGAATTCGAAATAAATAGCTCAGGGAAATTATCTCCGTCAATATCTGTAAATATAGCGGTTTCAATACTGTTGTATATACTTCTCTGTTCAACATATTTCTTGCCTAAACGAATCGCCCTTTCAAGAACAGTTTCATTAAGGTAAAAAAGATTATTATATATGTTTAATGACTCAAGCCCTGCTGAAGGGGCATTTGCATAAATACAAATTTGGCTTTTATTATCTCCGCAAATATTGTTGCCTGTACTTATTAATGATGAAGGCAAAATAAGTTCTGAAAGAGATGTTTGTGAAAATGCATAGCTTTCTATTTCTTCTAAGCCTTCCGAGAGGTTCACTTTTATAAGTCCACTGTAGTAGAATGCATCTTCGCCGATTTTTCGAAGACTTTTTGGTGAAGAAAAGCTTATCAGGTTTTCACAATCTTCAAATGCACTTATTCCTATTTCCGTTACGCTTTCGGGAAATTTTACGTATTCTATTTGAGACCTCCAAAAAGCGTTTTCCCCGATAAATTCAGTTCCATCGGGAATAGTATAGCTTCCTTTTCTTCCGCTAGGATAGTACACAAGCGTTTTTTTATCTGCGGTGAACAGAACCCCATCATTGCTTGAATATATGTTGTTGTCAGAAATATTAACTTCAGTGATAGTATTAATGAAGTTGTTATTTTTAAAACTTAAAGTATTCAGAGTTGATGGTAGATTAATTATTTCAAGTGACTTGCCTTGGGGGAATGTGATTTCAGTTATTCCCTCAGAATAGGTAATCTCGGTTACGCAGTCATTGAGAAGAAGAATCTTAGCAGTTTTAACAGGATAGTTATCAATTTCTGCTGGGATGATAATTGACTCCGATTTCATGTCACTATAATATATTGCAATTTCATCATCAATCAGTTCATACACAAAATCCGCACCCATATTCTCATTAGCTGTAACAGGAGTGCCCTCAACTAAGCTTGTAATTCCAGGAACCTCTGATGAGTTGGTGCATCCTGAGAGCATAACCGTCGCAATTAATGCTGTAAGTATTTTTTTCAATGTCATTCCTCCAAAAAATCGTATAGGTTAAAGAAAAAACTTATATTAGAATTAACCATACATTACCACTTAAATTATAACCTACAAGAAAATATTGTCAACACTTGTTCCAATTTGTAATTAAGATGTAATCGCAGAGTAATTCTAGCATATAAATATTACAATTGCTGTCGCATTTCTTATATTTGACACAACACATATTATAATTATTAGGTCTCAACTTTAAAAAAAATTATTCATAAATGTGAGCGAGTATAAAAAAGCCTTGATTTTATTCTTTCGTTATGATATAATATTTACTGTTACTTTATAGAACAAGCCTCCGTAGTAAAGTGGATATTACGAGCCCCTCCTAAGGGCTAATCACAGGTTCGATTCCTGTCGGGGGTGCCAAAAAAGTTCGGATACGAATATGTATTCGGGCTTTTTTTATTATAATATTGACTTTATATACCGTATGGTATATAATAGCCTCATGAGTAATAATCTAAACAGTAAGGAAACCATACTTGAGGCTGCACTAAAGCTTTTTTCCGAAAGGGGCTATGATGCTGTCGGTGTGAATGAAATTGTTCACGCTGCGGGAATAACAAAGCCCACGCTGTATTATTTTTTTCAGAGCAAGGAAGGTGTTTTTAAAGAAATACTGGAAAAATATTATGGTGAATTCAATTCAAAGCTTGAAAATGCCGCTGTCTATACTCCAAATAAGCAGAATTATTTTGAGGACATATTCCCTGTGCTTTTTCATATAGCAAATGTATATTTTTCTTTCGCCAGAGAGAGAAGTATTTTCTGCTTAATGATGCTGTCAATGTCATTTGCGCCGCCGACTGCACAAACAACGGTTGCGGCAAGACCGTATCATGAAGTACAGTATTATGTTATTGCGGAGATGTTTAAAAAAATGTCTGAAGTTCACGGAAATCTCAAGGGCAAGGAGTTGCAGCTTGCATGTAACTATATTGCGATTTTAAATGCGAATATAGGCTTCTGGTATCATGGGCTTGGCGACATTGACTCAGGAAAAGCAGGGGTGCTTGTTCATCAATTTATGCACGGAATATATGCATAATTAATATAATATACCTAACGGTATGTAAAAGGAGAATTATAATGTGGATTGACAACAGCGTGTTTTATCAAATATATCCTCTTGGATTTTGCGGTGCACCCAAAGAAAATGACGGTGTGATAGTTTCGAGAATAAAAAAGGCTGCCGATTGGGCTGAGCATATTAAGAAAACTGGTGCCGATGCAGTATATTTTTGTCCTGTTTTTCAGTCTGACCGTCACGGCTATGACACCAGAGATTTCTTCACGATTGATAACAGGCTAGGGACGAACGACGACTTCAAAGAGGTTTGCAAAGTTTTTCATGACAACGGTATTAGGGTAATGCTGGACGGCGTGTTCAATCATGTTGGACGTGGCTTTCATGCATTTTTGGATGTGAAAAAAAATCGGCACGATTCACCTTATAAAGATTGGTTTAATATTGATTTCAACAGGAATAGCGGTTATGATGACGGCTTTTGGTATGAAGGCTGGGAGGGGCATTATGAGCTCGTCAAGCTGAATTTGAAAAATCAAAATGTAGTTAATCATATATTTTCAGCGATAAAAATGTGGTCTGATGAGTTCGGCATTGACGGGCTTAGGCTTGACGTTGCGTATTGTCTTGACAGAGACTTTTTAAAACAGCTTAGAAGTTTCTGTGACGGCTTAAAGGCTGATTTTGCTCTCATCGGTGAGGTGTTGTTCGGCGACTATAATCAGATAGTAAACGACCAAATGCTTCACAGCTGTACAAATTATGAATGCTATAAGGGGCTTCATTCTAGCTTCAATGCATTAAATATGTTTGAAATCTCACATTCATTAAATCGACAGTTTGGCGCTGAAAACTGGACGCTGTATAAAGGAAAGCACCTTCTTAATTTTGTTGATAATCACGATGTTACAAGAATATCAAGCATACTAAAGGACAAAAATCACATTCCGCTTATTTATGGGCTTCTATTTGGAATGCCCGGAATTCCAAGCGTTTACTATGGCAGTGAGTGGGGAGCATTAGGGTTAAAGCAGGATGGTGATGACGCATTAAGGCCATGCTTTGAAGAGCCGATTTTTAATGAGCTGACTGAATTCATATCAAAGCTTGCGGATATTCACAAAAACAGCAAGGCTCTTGTTTATGGCGGATATAAGAGCGTCGCTCTCACAAATCGTCAGCATGTTTTTGAAAGGTGCTATGAAAGCGAAAGAGTTCTTGTTGCGGTAAATGCATCTGCTGACGCTTTCACTGTGAACAATTTAAGCGGTGAATTCACTGATTTAATAACATGTGAGAAAATTATAGCTTCAGGCGGGCTTAATCTGCCGCCGTACAGTGTTTATTATCTGAAACAGCTTTCTTCCTAAAAATATAACCCTATAACGCCTGTATGTATTTGTACAGGCGTTATTATTGCCTGTTTAGATAAATCGTGATATAATAATTTGAATGATTATTATGAGGTGATTATATGGCCGCCCCTCTTGCAGACAGAATACGCCCAAAATCTCTCGACGAAATAGTCGGACAGAAGCATCTTCTCGGGGAGGGCATGCCGCTTCGACGAATAATTGAGAGTGGTAATATACCGAACATGATTTTTTACGGTTCGTCAGGAATAGGAAAAACCACTGTCGCAAGAATTATTGCCAACAGCACGAACAAGAAAATGTTCCGCTTAAACGGAACATCGGCTTCGGTGGGCGACATCAAGGATATTATCGGTGAAACTGATACGATTGACGGCTTCAACGGCGTTCTTTTGTATCTCGATGAAATACAGTACCTTAATAAAAAGCAACAGCAAAGTCTTCTCGAATACATTGAAAACGGGCGAATAACGCTTATATCATCAACGACTGAAAACCCGTATTTCTACGTTTATAACGCGATTATCAGCCGCTCAACTGTATTTGAATTCCTTCCTGTTTCTTTTGAGGAGATTATTCCCGCCGTTTTGCGAGCCTTTATTCTTATGGGGGAGGAAATAGGCACTCAAATCAGCCTTGAAGACGGAGTGGCGGAGCATATTGCTAGAGGCTGTGGCGGTGATGTAAGAAAGTCAATTAATACGGTTGAGCTTTGCTCTCTTTCTGCTGAAAACATTGAGGGCAATCTTGCGGTGACTTTAAAAACTGCCTCGCTATTAACTCAGAGGAGCAATATGAGATATGATCGTGACGGCGACCAGCATTATAATATTCTTTCCGCTTTACAAAAATCAATAAGAGGCTCAGACGAAAACGCAGCACTTCATTATGCAGCAAGGCTGATTGAGGCGGGGGATATAATTTCACTTTCAAGGCGGCTTCTGGTTATTGCTAGTGAGGATATTGGACTTGCCTATCCGCAGGCTGTTTCGATTGTGAAATCTTGTGTTGACAGCGCAATGCAGCTTGGCCTCCCAGAGGGGCGAATACCGCTTGCTCAAGCGGTAATACTACTATGCACTTCCCCAAAATCGAACAGCGCTATATGTGCAATTGACGATGCTCTAGCAGAGATTAGAAACGGTGAATACGGTGAAATACCGACGCATTTAATGGATGGTCATTATGAAGGTGCTAAAAAGCTCGGCAAAGCTACCGGCTATAAATATCCTCATGTATATAGGAATTCATATGTAAAGCAGCAGTATCTCCCCGATAGAATCAAAAACAGGGTTTATTATAAATTCGGTGAAAATAAAGCAGAACAGCTTGCTTTATTGTATCGGCAGAAAATTATTAACGAGTGTGAATAACATCAGACAAGCATAGTCAGGCATAGAATTATAGATGAAAGTCATTGAAAAACGAGGTGACAGCTATGATTTGCAGTTTGACAGACCTTAAAAATAAAGAGGTTATAAACATAAAAAACGGTGCAAAGCTTGGTTATGTTGATGATGTTGAAATCGACACCGATAAGGCATCTGTGCTTGCGCTCATTGTTTTCGGGCGGCCGCGTTTTTTTGGGATCTTCGGAAGAGATGATGATATTATTATCAAATGTACGGATATTGAGCTTATTGGTGAGGATACTATACTTGTCGCTTTTGATGAAATAGTAAATAGAACAAAAACCAGAAGTTTTAGTGTTGAAAGTTTGTTGAAATAACCAATAATTTTCCCTTGAAACATTTTAGAAATTATGATATAATATTAGAGCAATTCACATGCCGAGGTATATGCGTATTGGTCCTGAATTTCAGGTGTTGCGCATTCAAAGCACGGCAGAGGAGTTTAAAACCAAAAAAAACAGGAGGTAACTACCATGGGAGTAGTATCAATGAAGCAGCTTCTTGAAGCAGGTGTTCACTTTGGACATCAGACAAGAAGATGGAATCCGAAAATGGCACCGTACATTTTCACAGAAAGAAACGGCATTTATATCATCGACCTTCAGAAGACAGTGAAGAAGCTTGAAGAGGCTTATATGTTTATCCGTGACGTTGCGTCAAATGGTGACACTGTTCTTTTTGTTGGAACAAAGAAGCAGGCTGGCGATTCAATTAAGGAAGAGGCAATTCGTGCTAACGCACATTTTGTCAACGCTCGTTGGCTCGGCGGAATGATGACAAACTTTAAGACAATTCAGAGAAGAATTAAAAGACTTGAACAGCTTCATGCTATGGAGGATGACGGAACATTCGCGCTTCTTCCTAAAAAAGAAGTTATCAAGCTTAACCTTGAGATTGAAAAGCTTGAGAAATTCCTCGGCGGAATCAAGGATATGAAGAAGCTTCCCGGGGCACTTTTCATTGTTGACCCCAGAAAAGAGAAGATTGCTGTTTCTGAGGCTAAGAAGCTCGGTATTCCCGTTGTTGCAATTGTTGACACAAACTGTGACCCGGATGAAATCGACTATGTTATTCCCGGAAATGACGATGCTATCAGAGCGGTAAAGCTTATCGCAGGCTGTATGGCAAGCGCAATTATAGAGGGAAGACAGGGCGAGCAGGTAAACGAGGCACCAGCTACTGAAGCTGTTGCTGAAGAAACTGTTGCTGAATAGTAAAATCACTATGCCCGACTAAACATCGGGCATATTTTGAAAAATCAATTTAATTTCCGATTAATATTGTTTGGAGGATAATAAAATGGCTAATATAACCGCTAAGGACGTTGCAGCTTTAAGAGCGCTTACAGGCGTCGGAATGATGGACTGTAAAAATGCTCTTGTTGAAGCAGATGGCGATACAGAAAAGGCAACACTCATTCTTCGTGAGAAGGGACTTGCAACACAGGCTAAGAAGGCAGGAAGAATTGCTGCTGAAGGTCTTGTAGTTGCTGTTGTAGAAAATGGTGTTGGGGCAGTAGTTGAGGTTAACTCTGAAACTGACTTCGTTGCTCAGAATGAGCAGTTCAAGGGTTTTGTTGAGTTGGTCGCTAAGACAGTAATTGAAAAGAATCCCGCTGATGTTGACGCATTGATGAATTGCGCTATTAGTGGTGGTTCAGCAACTGTTGCTGAAACACTTCAGGAGCTTTTCTTGAAAATCAGAGAGAATATGAAGATTAGACGCTTTGTCAGAATGGAAGGGATTCTTGTTCCTTATATTCACGGTGCTGGAAAAATCGCTGTTCTTGTTAAGCTTGAGTCTGATATTTCTGCTGACAAGCTTTTTGAATGCGGAAAAGACTGTGCACTTCAGATTGCCGCAATGAACCCCGGATATCTCAACAAGGAAGCTGTCCCAGCGGGAGCGATTGATGAAGAGAAGAAAATTCTTTTAGCACAGATGGCTGATGACGAAAACATGAAGAAAAAGCCAGAGCAGGTTCGTGTTAAAATCGTTGAAGGCAAGCTTGGAAAGTTCTATATTGAAAACTGTCTTCTTGAGCAGGATTTCGTAAAAGACGGTGACGTTTCAGTTGGCAAGTATGTTGAAAATGTTGCGAAAGAGCTTGGCGGTTCTATCAAGGTTGTTGATTTCATCCGTTATGAAAAGGGCGATGGAATCGAGAAAAAGTCTGACAATTTCGCTGACGAAGTTGCAAGCATGGTAAACAAGTAATATATAAAACTCTCCCGCATTCCAGTCAAAGGAATGCGGGTTTTTATTTGACAGTAATAAGTATAAACTGATTGATTTAAACCGATTAATCACTTATAATATAATTAATGCTAAAAAAATCGAAAGGTGATAATATGAAAGAAAATCAGTTTTATGCGATGCTGTCGAGGATGAAATATATCTATCGTTGGGGACTAATGAGAAACACAATAAATGAAAATATTTGCGAGCATAGTCTTGATGTTGCGTTTATTGCGCATGCTCTGGCTGTGATTAGAAACACTCGCTTCAACGGCAACGTCAATCCTGAAAGGGTTGCTGTGCTGGCGATGTATCATGATGTGACTGAGATTATTACCGGTGACCTCCCCACGCCTATAAAATATGATAACCCGAAGATAAAGGAAGCTTATAAAGAAGTCGAGAATGATGCAAAAAACAGGCTTTTGTCATTTCTGCCGTCTGACCTAAGGGGGGAGTATGGCAAGCTATTATTCAGAACTGAAGACGACAGTGAGCTTTATGCAATCGTAAAGTCAGCCGACAGGATTTCTGCTTTGATAAAGTGCATTGATGAAAAGCGAATGGGCAACTCGGATTTTGACAAGGCAGAGGCATCAATATTTGAGTCAATTGAAAAAAATGATTTGCCTGAGGTTAAGTGTTTTATGAAAGAATTTCTTCCGGCGTTTAAACTCACTCTCGATGAGCAGACTAATAATACATAGTGAGTACATAAAATATTTATAAATATGCATAATATTATCATTAATTAAGTTTTACTTATACATTCATAAATAAATATAAGAAATACTTATAAGAAAAATTGAAAAACCTCTTGCATTATTGCTGATAATGTTGTAAAGTATTCAAGGTGCGTTTTGTGCGCCTAATAATCCGGAGGTGCTTTTAATGAATAAAACTTATGATGCTGCGATAATTGGGGGAGGAATAGGCGGTCTGATGACTGCTTATAGATTAATTGAAAAAAATTCTACACTTAGAATTGTTATATTTGAAAAGGGCAATGAAATAAAAAATCGCTCTTGTCCTATTCTTACAGGAAAAACCCGTTCATGCTTGAGATGCAAATCCTGCGCAATAATGGAAGGACTAGCTGGCGCCGGAGCATTCTCAGACGGAAAATATGTTATTACAACCGAATATGGTGGCTGGCTGACGGACTTTTTATCAGACGAGGTAGTATTTGATTATATGGAGCAGGCTGACAGCATACTTGTTAGCCACGGTGCAACTACCGAGCGTTATATGCCGGACGATAATCTTAAAAAGCTATGCTTACAAAACGGTTTACACATGCAGCAGGCGCAGGTAAAGCATTTGGGAACCGATTCTAATCTTGAAACAATGACAAAAATTATAGACTTTCTCTCCGAACGTGTTGAGATAAAAACCATGTGTGAAGTTACTAATGTTGACAAGGCAACAAACACCGTGACTTATAAAACCTCCGACACTGAAGGTTCTGTCACTGCTGAAAATATTATTTTTGCCGTCGGTCGTGTTGGAAGCAGGTTTCTCAGCACATGGTGCAGGGACAACGGAATTCAAATGACGAATAATCAGGTTGACGTGGGTGTAAGGGTTGAGCTTCCCGCTATAATTTGGGAGGATTTTGCAAAGAAAATTTACGAACCTAAAATATGGTATCTCAGCAAGCAGTATAATGATGTTACCAGAATGTTCTGCTTTAATGACCGTGGAAGCGTAGTGGCTGAGAATACGTCAGGAGTTATTACTGTTAACGGACATTCATATAGAGAGCCTGACAAAAAAACGCTTAATTCAAATTTTGCGCTTTTGTCAACACAGAAATTCACGACACCATTTAAAGACCCGATTGAGTACGCACGTCACGTTGCGAGTCTGGCGAACCTTATTAGCGGTGACGGCATTTTAGTTCAGCGCTTCGGAGATTTGATAAGCGGAAGAAGAACAACCGAAGAAAGGCTTTTGCGTTCCAC
This sequence comes from Bacillota bacterium, assembly GCA_023439835.1. Classification (GTDB taxonomy): domain Bacteria; phylum Bacillota; class Clostridia; order Oscillospirales; family Ruminococcaceae; genus SZUA-444. The sequence continues at coordinate 201,639 of JAEXUW010000021.1, forward strand.
AACAAAGCCCACGCTTAATGCTGTGCCAGGGGATTTAAGCTTGTGCTTGCCTAAGCGTCAGCTTGACAATATTATCGAAACAATCTACGCGCTTGATAAAATTGCCCCGGGAACAGCCAATTATGATACGCTTCTTTATGGAATTGAATGCAAGTATTATTCCGCACGTCCTGTCGCTGAGAAATTTGAGATTATGGGGACAAACAATATTTATGCAATCGGCGATGGTGCCGGCTTCACGCGTTCGCTTTCTCATGCGGCGGCAAACGGTTTGTTTGTTGCCGATAGAATTCTAGCGGGAAAAACTGAGTGACTTTTGGTCAAGTAATAAATGAAGAAATAGTCATTAGTAATCTGTTTTTGAATCAATCGGTGATTGAAGGTCGTTTATGTTTACGTTATAATAAGTATATAATGCAAGATATGAAGGGAATGAACAATCATGGGTAAGTTCGTAATCAAAACAGTTCCGACTGGAATAAAGTTTGATTTGAAAGCAGCAAATGGTGAGGTTATTGCAACTTCTGAGGTTTATTCATCTGAAGATGCGTGCGTTAGCGGAATAGAAAGTGTTAAGAAAAATGCTGAAATAGCTGATGTTGTTGATCTTACCTCAAAATGTCCTAAAGAGGTTTCAAACCCAAAATTCGAGCTTTATCTTGATAAATCAAACCAGTTTCGTTTCAGACTCAATGCAAGAAATGGGCAGATTATTGCGGTTTCTGAAAGCTATACAACTAAAGCAAGCTGTTTAAACGGAATTCAAAGTGTCAAGAAAAATGCCCCTGATGCTGAAATCCTAGCTCCACAGAAGGCATAATTATTTTTGTTATACTTACAAGACTTCATAACATAATAACCTGCGGTTTATCCGTGGGTTATTTTTTTGTGAGAAATACATCTTTATTATTACATTTTAATTATAATTGTGATATAATTTATTGGTACAATAGTAATCAAAATAGGGGGTGTAATATTGAAAAAAGAATCACATCTATACCTTAAGCTGTTTTTTTCTATGCTCTATTTAAGCACATTCACCTTTGGGGGAGGGTATGTGATTATCTCATTCATGCGAAAAAAGTTCGTTGATGATTATAAATGGATTGATGAAAAGGAGATTCTAGACCTTACGGCGATATCTCAAGCTGCACCCGGTTCAATTGCAGTGAATGCTGCTGTTATGCTTGGATACAGGCTTGCTGGCGTGGTGGGAGTAGTAATTTCAGTTCTCGGAACAGTTATACCCCCGCTTGTTATTCTATCTGTTATAGCTGTATTTTATGGCAAATTTATCGAAAATCAAGCGATTAGTGCTATTCTTAGGGGAATGAATGCAGGAGTAGCAGCCGTTGTTTGCGATGCTGCATTCAGTTTAGGAAAAGGAATTGTCAAGGAAAAGAGTGTATTTTCAATTATTATAATGCTAGGGGCGTTTATATCCGTATTCTTTCTGCATATAGACATAAAGCTGGTAATTGCCACAAGCGGAGTTTTAGGCATTTCAAGAATGATAATTCTAAGGCGGGCTTCAAAGGAGAATAAGAATGATTTATATTGAACTGTTTTGGAGCTTTTTTCAAATAGGACTTTTCAGTATAGGAGGCGGATACGCGGCGCTTCCACTCATGCAAAAGCAGGTTGTTGATATTCATGGATGGATGACGGCTGGGGAGTTTGTTGATATAGTTACAATTTCACAGATGACACCCGGAGCAATTGCAATTAACGCCGCAACTTTCACGGGACAACGAATATGCGGTCCCGCAGGTTCGTTAATAGCAACGCTAGGTTGTGTTCTTCCCTCATGTATTATACTAATGATAATAACCTATTTTTATCAAAAGTACAAAAAGCTTTCCGCTGTTGAAGGCGTTCTTTCTGGGCTTCGTCCGGCGGTAGCATCGCTGATAGCGTCTTCAGGGATAATAATACTTCTTACTTCATTGTTTGGCGCTGGCTTTACTTCAATCTTCAGTATTGATATTACTAAAGCTGATATATTTGCGGCAGTAATATTTGTGTCGGGATTTGTTATTTTGAGGCGGTTTAAGGTCAGCCCGATAATTGTAATGGCAGGCTCGGGATTAATAGGTTTCTTATTATATTTTATTATATAAGGCAATAGAAATGCGCAGCTTTAAAGCTGCGCATTATTTATTGACACGATTTATATGAGCGATTTTCCCATCAGGAATTTGTCAACCTCTCGAGCGGCAAGCTTGCCTTCTTGAATTGCCCATACAACAAGACTTTGCCCTCTTCTCATATCACCGGCGGTAAAAACCTTATCTGTACTTGTTTGGAAATCTCCGTACTCAGCTTTAATATTGCTTCTTGCATCTCTTGCAAGCTCAAGCTGTTCAGGGATAATATCCTCCGGTCCTAAAAAACCCATAGCTAGGAAAACAAGGTCAGCCTTCCAAACTTTTTCTGTTCCCGAAATCTCCTTGCAAACAAATCTTCCCTGTGAATCCTTATCCCACTGAACATTAACAGTATGAACCTCGGCTACCTCACCGTTTTCATTACCCACAATTTTCTTTGTTGAGATAAGATAGTTTCTGGGGTCTTGACCGGCTAAGTATATAGCTTCTTCCTGACCATAATCCACTTTAAGCTGCTTGGGCCATTCCGGCCAGGGGTTTGTTACAGGGTTTCGTGCGCAAGGCGGTTCAGGCATAATTTCAAACTGATAAACGCTCTTGCAGCCGTGACGAATAGATGTAGCAACACAGTCGGTTCCTGTGTCTCCTCCGCCGATTATTATGACGTTTTTATCCTTGGCGTTTATATATTTCCCGTCAGATAGATTTGAATCAAGCAAGCTCTTAGTGTTCATCGAAAGGAAATCCATTGCATAATAAACTCCCTTGAGATTGCTTCCCTCAATATTAAGACCTCTTGGCTTTGTGGCACCGGCGCAAAGCACAACTGCGTCGTATTCCTCCGTCAGTGTATCCGCCTCAATGTCTTTTCCTATTTCAGTGTTTAGAATGAAACTGACACCTGACTGCTTTAGCATATCAATACGTCTTTCGACGATTTTTTTGTCTAGCTTCATATTTGGGATACCATACATCAGAAGTCCGCCGGGGCGGTCGCTTCTTTCATAAACAGTAACCTCATGCCCGACCATGCTAAGATAATACGCGACTGAAAGGCCGGAAGGCCCAGATCCTACTACGGCAACCTTTTTTTCGGTAGAGTCAGCGTGTCTTGGCTTAACCCAGCCTTCTTCGAATGCCTTTTCGATAATCTCATATTCAATAGCGCTAATTGTTACAGGCTCCATCTGATAGCCTTCGGTGCAAGCACCTTCGCAAGGTGCTGGGCACACTCTCCCGGTAAACTCCGGGAAAGGGTTACCGATTATCAGTCTTTCATAAGCTTCTTTCCATTGTCCCTTATAGACAAGGTCATTCCATTCAGGAATAAGGTTTTTAACAGGACAGCCTGACGTCATGCCATTAAGCATCGTGCCGCTGTGACAAAAGGGGATACCGCAGTTCATACAGCGAGCCGCCTGTTGATTGATAACAGTTTCACTGCGGTGGAGCTTAAGCTCGTCCCAGTCATTTATGCGTTCTTCAACAGGACGCTTTTCGGGATCCATTCTGTTATATTCTAAAAATCCAGTTGTTTTACCCATCTAGAACCTCCATCCCAGCATTATGCCGGTCTTATAATGATGAAAATCATATTCTTCTGCCGCTGAAAACAGCAGAAAAAATTATCATGTTTAATAATCAATAATTATTTCTTCATACTGTTTTCAAATGCCACCATAAGCGCTTCATCACCGGTGTAACCGGATTGATGTGCGGCGTTTATGTTCTCAAGCATTATCTTATATGCTCTGGGAATTATTTTTGTAAATCTACGTGAGTAACTTTCCCAGCTATCAAGAATTTTTTTGCCGAGAGGACTTCCCGTAAAGAGCACATGCTTTTCAATAAGAAGTTTAACCTGATTGAGTTCATCTTCAGACGAAAGCTCCTCCACGAGAACAAGCGATTTATTGCAGTAAGCCTCGTCAAAATCAAGAATATACGCAACTCCTCCGGACATTCCAGCGGCAAAGTTTCTTCCGGTTTTTCCGAGAATAACAGCTTTTCCGCCGGTCATATACTCACAACCGTGGTCGCCTACTCCTTCGACAACAGCAGTTATACCACTGTTTCTGACGCAGAAGCGTTCACCGGCAATACCGTTGATGTATGCTTCACCCTCGGTTGCACCATAAAAAGCAACATTTCCGATAAGAATATTATTTTCAGGCTCAAAATCTGAACATTTGGGAGGATATACGATAATCTTACCGCCTGAAAGACCTTTTCCGATATAGTCGTTTGAATCACCCTCAAGCTCAAGCGTCATTCCCTTAGGAATAAAAGCACCAAAGCTTTGTCCGGCTGAACCGACAAAAGTCAGCTTAATTGTATCTGTTGGAAGCCCAGCTTCGCCGTATCTTTTAGATATTTCACTTCCTATAAGAGTACCGATTACACGGTCAACGTTGTTTATTTTCAGCTTAGCACGGATAGGCTTTTTACTGTCAAGTGCCGGCTGACACATTCTGAGAAGCTTTTTAAAGCCAAGTGTTTTCTCAAGCATGTGATTCTGAGAGCAGAGATTATATCTTCCTGTCTCTCCGTTTGAATACGGTTGATAAAGAACACTTGAAAGGTCAAGATTCTTTGCTTTCCAATGACGTATATTATCCTTCATTTTGAGAAGATCGGTACGTCCGACCATGTCATTAATTGATCTAAAGCCTAGTCGAGCCATAATTTCGCGAAGATCTTGTGCGATATATCGCATGAAATTCTCAACATATTCGGGCTTGCCGTTGAAGTTCTTTCTGAGCTGCTCGTTTTGAGTGGCTATTCCAACGGGGCAAGTATTTAAATTACATACTCTCATCATAATACAGCCGAGAGCGATAAGCGGAGTAGTTGAAAAACCAAATTCCTCAGCGCCGAGCATTGCGGCGACAGCAACGTCTTTTCCCGTCAGAAGCTTTCCGTCGGTTTCAAGAACCACTCTGTCACGAAGCTTGTTGAGTATAAGTGTCTGATGTGTTTCAGCCAAACCAAGCTCCCACGGAAGTCCCGCATTTTTAATACTGGTCATAGGTGAAGCACCTGTTCCGCCGTCATATCCGCTGACTAGAATTACATCTGCCTTCCCCTTTGCAACACCCGCTGCAATAGTGCCGACACCGACCTCTGAAACAAGCTTGACATTTATACGTGCATCCTTGTTTGCGTTTTTAAGGTCGTGAATAAGCTCCGCTAAGTCCTCAATAGAATAAATATCATGATGAGGAGGAGGAGAGATAAGATCAACACCAGGAGTGGAGTGTCTTACCTTTGCGATTTCCGGATAAACCTTGCTTCCCGGAAGCTGACCGCCCTCACCGGGCTTTGCGCCCTGAGCCATTTTAATCTGAATTTCCTGTGAGTGAGCAAGATAGTTGCTTGTGACGCCGAAACGACCTGAAGCAACCTGCTTAATTGCACTCATTTTCGAATCACCGTTTGGAAGAGGATTAAATCTTTCGCTATCCTCACCGCCCTCGCCGGTATTGCTCTTTCCACCTAATCTGTTCATAGCGATAGCAAGACACTCATGAGCCTCTTTGCTAATTGAGCCATATGACATAGCACCTGTTTTAAATCGCTTAACAATTGAATCAACCGACTCAACTTCCTCAATCGGAATAGTATCGACAGAATTAAATTTGAACTCAATTAAATTTCTTAGAGTGATTATTTTATCATCATTAATCTTCTTTGAATAAGTCTTAAACAGGTTATAGTCTGATTCACGGCACGCGCGCTGAAGCATATAGATTGTTTCAGGATTGTACATATGAGCTTCGCCGTTATCCTTGCACTGGAATACGCCGCCGGACTCAAGAGTGTTCATATATGGTGAATTCTTGCTAAATGCACTTTCATGACGCAAACGATTTTCCTCGGCGATTTCTTCAATTCCTATTCCCTCAAGCCTTGACGGAGTTGAAGTGAAGTATTTGTCGATTACAGCCTTTTTAATTCCGACTGCTTCAAAAATCTGAGCACCGTGGTAGCTTCTGATAGTAGAAATTCCCATTTTGGTAAGAACCTTGAGAGTTCCCTTAACAGATGCTTTGATATAATTCTTTTTAGCCTCGTCATAAGATATATTGCCGAGAAGATTCTTCTCTGAAAGATCCTTGATTGTGTCATAAGCCATATAAGGATTGATTGCATTTGCACCATAGCCGATAAGAGTACAGAAATGATGAACCTCACGAGGCTCTCCTGATTCAATCACGATGCCGATGCTTGTGCGTATTTCTTTCTTAATCAGATAATGATGCAGTCCCGAGCAAGCAAGCAAAGCGGGGATTGCAGTTTTTTGCTCATTTACACCTCTGTCAGAGAGAATAACTATATTCGCACCCTCTGCAACTGCTTTTTCGGTAGCCTTAAAAATTGATTTAAGGGTTCTTTCTATGCCAACTTCGCCTTTTTCAACGTCATAAAGCATTGAAAGGGTTACTGTTTTAAATTTATCATCATTAAGCGACTTAATTGTATCAAGCTGTTGGTTTGTGAGAATAGGATTTTCAAGGAAAATTCCCACTGCATTCTCATCGTCAGGATCAAGGAAATTTCCCACAGAGCCAAGCAGAATACTGCTTGAAGTAACAATTTCTTCTCTTATTCCGTCAATAGGCGGATTTGTAACCTGAGCAAAAAGCTGTTTGAAATAAAGATACAATGGCTGTGGCTTTTCTGAAAGAACAGCAAGAGGAGAATCCATACCCATTGCGCTGATTGGATCTTCACCATTCGTTGCCATTGGGAGAATAATCTTATTAACATCTTCAAAAGTATAGCCGAAAGCCTTTTGCAATGTCATCAGCTCGGAAGCTTTTGCGTGCTCAGGCTCTTTTCCTTCACCCAGATCATCAAGCTTAAAAATATGCTGTGTTTTTAATTGTCCGAAATTTCTGATTTTTGATATATTTTCTTTTATTTCTTCATCGGAAATAATACGCTTCTCCTTAGTATCAATGAGGAGCATTTTTCCGGGTTCTAGTCTACCCTTGTATTTAACATCCTCAGGCTCAATGTCAACGACACCAACTTCTGAAGCAAGAACAACAGTATTGTCCTTTGTGACATAATATCTTGAAGGACGAAGACCGTTTCTGTCAAGCATACCGCCGATTATTTCACCGTCGGTGAAAGCAATTGCAGCAGGGCCGTCCCAAGGCTCCATAAAAAAGTTCAGGAATTCGTAGAAATCCTTTCTGTCCTTAGGCATCAAATCATTCTTTTCCCACGGTTCAGGAATCATCATCAGCACAGAGTTTGTAAGTGATCTTCCGGTCAAATACAGAAACTCCAAAGAATTGTCGAACATTGAAGAGTCGCTGCCCGTTTCGTCAATGATAGGCATTACCTTCGAAATATCGTCAAAAAGGTCAGATTTAAGGCCTTTTTGTCTAGCCTTCATCCAGTTAACATTTCCTCTGATTGTATTAATCTCACCGTTATGAACCATATACCTGTTCGGATGAGCTCTCTCCCAGCTTGGAAATGTGTTTGTGCTGAATCTTGAGTGAACCATTGCAAGCCCTGAAGTAAAGTCAAGGTCGGACAAATCAAGATAAAAATGCCTTAACTGCTCAGCGGTCAGCATTCCCTTATAAACAATGGTACGAGAGGACAGGCTGGGGATATAGAAGGTCCCGCCATTTTCCTCACTCATGGGAACAATAGCTTTCTCAGCTTTTTTTCTGATTACATACAGTTTTCTTTCAAAATCCAGACCGACAGAAATATCATCGCTTTTTTCAATAAAAACCTGAATGAATCTAGGCATAACGGATTTTGCACTGTAACCGATTGTGGTTTTATCAATTGGAACTTCTCGCCATCCGAGAATTTTCTGTCCTTCTTCCTCGACAATTTTTTCGAAGGCAGACATCTGAACTTTTCTGAATTCCTCATACTTATGAGCGAAAATCATGCCTACACCATACATTCCTTTTTCGGGAAGAGGAAAGCCAAGAACGTCACATTCTCTTTTAAAGAAATCGTGAGGCATCTGAACTAGTATTCCGGCGCCGTCACCGGTATTTTCATCAGCACCGCTTGCTCCTCTGTGACTGAGGTTTTCAAGCAAAGTCAATGCGTTGTCAACGATGTCATGCGATTTTTCGTCATTAATATTAACAACGAACCCCATTCCACATGCATCGTGTTCAAAAGCGGGGTCATAAAGCCCCTGTTTTTTCGGCGAAGCCATTTCTAACATTTTTGCACACCCTTGATTCTTAAAGTTTTCCCACCCACACACTATCATTTTAACATAAAAGCATTACGATAAAATACTTTAATGAAAAAACACATTATTTGTGAAAATACTGCTGTTTTGTACGCAGTGGGATTAATTGAACGACACAATACGCCATTGTATTACATCTTTTCTCTTTTAAAAAATCTGCTGATTGTATGCATGGACATTATTGAACGATTTAACACCCCATTGTATTGCATCGTTCAATATATTATGACAGATATTTATTTATTATAGCATACCTCTTATAATATGTCATTATTAATGCGAAAATTTTTTCATATAAAACAAACAATTTGTTTTATCATATAAATCTTCTCATAAAAACAATAGCGGTATTGTGAAAAACAACACCGCAAATTTAAAATATTACGTAGACATGCTATCTTGAATTATTTAAGCTGTTGCATATATCAGCCCATTGACAGCTTCCGCAAATTTCTCTTAATCGTCCTGCTTTGAAAACTGCGCTTTTAACTTTTAATGTCACGTCATTCCAGCTGACAACCTCACCGGATTTATAACCGCATGAATCAAGCATTTTCTTGTCAATAATTCTAACCTGCTCTTTTTTATGACACCCGCCAAAATTATGCGGACATTCAGCGCACAAACAATCTTCTTCAGGGAAAAGCCTTATTAATGTATCCGGATTATTATTCAGCATTGTGATGACATTTTTCATATTATTAGTAAAGTCCTTGTCATAACCCTTTCCAGTGAAATTCTGTATACACAGAACATGATGAGGGCGGATTCTTATGATTTCTCTCATGCTGTTTTAGCCACCTTTCTAATTTGAGGAATAAGTATTGTCGCTACTGTTATTTTAAGAGCATCTCCTATCAGAAACGGGAAGAAGCACCATACCAGCGCCTGCCACAAGTCAGTTTTTGTTATGAGCATGAACCATGCCGTCCCGAGAAAATAGCAGGATAGCAGCGCGATTGTCATAGACAAGGGGAGCATGAAGCGTGCTTTAAGCAGATTAGTATTTGATAGCAAGCCTGTCAGAAATGCAGCAGCTATATATCCGAAAATATAACCTCCTGTACGTCCGAAAAGAATTGCTGCTCCACCTGAAAATTCTGCGAAAACCGGCGCCCCAAACAGTCCCAAAAGAACATATACAATCATACTAACTGAGCCGTATTTCCATCCGAGTAATCCCCCAGCCAGAAAAACCGAGAGCATAGCAAGATTTATGGGGACAGGCTGCATTGGAATTTGAATCTGAGAAAAAATTGCCGTCAGTGCAGTAAACATAGCGGTAAGTGTAAGTTTTCTGATAGACTTGTTTTGCATTGAATCCTCCATTGTCAACTGGATTTGATATTTTGGTTTACAATTATATTACTATATTTTTTTTATTGTGTCAATACATATATTTCGTCATTTTTCTTTTTTTAAAACTTTTTCTAGACATCTTTCCATATTATTTTATTTATGATATAATAAAAATGGTATAAAAATGTGAGAGGTGAAAAGCGTGGCACACAGAAGAAAGAAGAAGGTAATATACTGGGACAGGATATTCATAGCGGGCTTTATAGCCTTGGTTTTATTATGGTTTATATTCAGTTTGTTCTCTGGGATTTTTTCATGGGGAAAGAATAAAGGCTCATCATCAAGCGTTAATGATTCTTCACTGTCGAGCATTGACGATGCATCATCTAATCAGCCCGATACAATCAATGCAAATTATGACTACATACAATATGAAAACGGCATGATTTTTGAAGGCGAGCTTATTCTTGTGAACAACGATTATTCGTATTCGATTTCTGAGCCGGATGATCTTTTGACCTTGTGGGGGGATGTAAAGAGCAGTAGCTATAAGGTCGCTTACTCAAATATTGAGTTAAAATCGTCAACAATAAAAGCTTTGAATGAAATGGTTGAAGTGTTTGTTGCGGTAACAGGCGAGAAAAACTTGATGATAAGAAGCGGATTCAGGTCTCTTGCACGCCAGCAGGAGCTTTATGATCAGGATTTGGCGAACACTAATTCAACTGTATCAGCTTTTGTAGCAAAGTCAGGGCATAGTGAGCATCACACTGGTTATGCGGTTGACTTTGGAATTTATCCAGTTAATGACGTTTATAAAGACTATGACGGAACAGGAAACTTTGCATGGATTAACGATAACTGCTATAAATACGGTTTTATCGTTAGATATAAAGAAGATAAGGCGACTATTACCGGAATTAGCGATGAGCCGTGGCATTTCAGATATGTTGGCAAGCCTCACGCTTATATAATGCAACAGAATAACCTTTGCTTTGAGGAATATATTGAATATATTAAGCAGTATACCTTAGATGGTATGAGCCAGTCCTGCAAGGTTACAACTGATGATGGCCAGCAGTATGAGGTTTATTATGTTCCGGTGGGAAGAACCTCAACAGAAATACCCGTGCCTAAAAATTACAGCTATTCAGTTTCGGGGAACAATGTTGACGGCTTTATTGTTACTGTTACAATAGCATAAATGTTTATTAAAAAGAGGGCTTAGGCTCTCTTTTTTCTTGCATATTTCTTTGTATTGCTGTACAATATAAATACTGATTATTATTAAGCTAAATTTTATAAGGCGGTGTTATATGAACGTCAGTCTTGAGCATTACAGAGTGTTTTATTATGCAGCAAAGCTTCAGAGTGTAACGCAAGCGTCAGAAAAGCTTTTTATTTCACAGCCAGCCGTCAGCCAGTCGATAAAACAGCTTGAACAGTCATTGAACTGTGCATTATTTTTCAGAACACCAAAGGGAGTAAGGCTCACGCCTGAGGGTGAAGTGCTTTTCGGCTATGTTGAGCAGGGGATTGAAAATATTATAACAGGTGAACGAAAGCTAGAGGAAATGCTTAACCTTGAAAAAGGTGAAATTCGAATCGGTGCGAGTGATATGACGCTTAGGTTTTATCTTCTGCCTTTTCTTGAAAAATTTCATAAGAGTTATCCGAGCATAAAAATCATTGTATCAAATGCACCGACGCCTGAAACAATTTCCTCACTCAAATCGGGGAAAATCGATTTTGGAATAGTAAGTGCGCCTTTTGCCGAAAGCGGCGATTTCAAGAGTATTCCAGTGGGAGAAGTAACTGATATTTTTGTTGCTGGAAGTCGATTTTCATGGCTGCAAGGAAAAACGGTTGCTTTAGACGAGCTTGAAAGACTTCCGACAATTTGTCTTGAGGGGAATACAAGCACCAGACGGTATGTGGATGAATTCCTTAAAGAGAATAATGTTATTTTAAAGCCGGAATTTGAGCTTGCAACAAGCGACTTGATTGTTAAGTTCGCCGAGCGTGACATGGGCATAGCATCGGTTGTCAGAAGCTTTGCCGAGGATAGCATTAAAAGCGGAACACTATTTGAGCTTAAACTATCCAAGGAATTTCCACCGAGAAAAATATGCATACTAATATCAACAAAGCATCCGATTTCACTAGCCGGAAATAAGCTACTCAACACAATGGTATAACTTGAATTTATAAACATTATAAATAATATATATTTTACTTATAATAAAATAAATGATACAATAAGTATGTCAAAAAAATATCAATTGAACCGGAGGATTATATAATGGTAAAAGCAATAGTCGGTGCCAACTGGGGCGACGAGGGAAAGGGCAAGATTACCGACCTTCTTGCAGGACAGTCAGATGTTGTTGTTCGTTTTCAAGGCGGCGCAAACGCAGGACACACTATCATCAATGAATACGGAAAGTTTGCTCTCCATCTTCTTCCATCGGGCGTTTTCCGTCAGAATGTGACGAATATCATAGGACAAGGTGTAGCATTTGATATCACAAAGTTTTTTAATGAGCTTGACGGGATCACTTCTAGGGGAGTGCCAATGCCTAAAATTATGGTATCTGACAGAGCACAGGTATTAATGCCTTATCATGTTCTGTTTGATGAGCTTGAAGAAAAAAGGCTTGGAAGTAAGAGCTTTGGCTCGACAAAGTCGGGTATTGCGCCGTTTTATTCGGATAAGTATCTGAAAATTGGTGTTCAGGTCGGTGAGCTTTTCGATGATGAGATTTTAATGGAAAGGCTTCAAAAAGTCTGTGAAATCAAGAATATGAATATTAAGGCACTTTATTCAGATGCTGAACTTCTCAGCCCTGAGAAGCTGTTTGAGGAGCTTTGCGGATATCGCGAGAAGCTCAAGCCGCTTGTTGGAAATGTTGCTGTTTTCCTAAATAAAGCGATTAAAGAGGGGAAGGACGTTCTTCTTGAAGGCCAGCTTGGCTCTTTAAAAGACACAGACAACGGTATTTATCCCTTTGTTACCTCCTCATCACCTCTTGCTGGCTTTGCGACAGTCGGCGCGGGAATTCCTCCACATCAGATAAAGCAGGTTGTCGTGGTTGCCAAGGCATATTCGTCAGCGGTTGGGGCTGGCGCATTTGTAAGTGAGATTTTTGGTGACGAAGCTGAAGAGCTCAGAAAAAGGGGGGGCGACTGCGGTGAGTATGGTGCAACTACCGGGCGTCCTCGAAGAATGGGATGGTTTGATGTTGTAGCAACAAAATATGGCTGCATGATGCAGGGTGCAACTGACGTTGTTCTTTCTCTTCTTGACGTTCTTGGTTATCTTGATACAATTCCTGTTTGCACAGGATATGAAATTGACGGTGTGGTAACCGACGAATTCCCGATCACTCCTGTTTTAAACAGAGCAAAGCCGGTTATCGAATATCTTGACGGCTGGAAGAGCAATATAAGCGGTATTAAAAACTACGACGAGCTCCCCGAAAATGCAAGGAAATATGTTGAGTTTGTTGAAGAGAAAATTGGTTATCCGATTACCTATATATCAAACGGGCCGAAGCGTGATGATATAATAAAAAGAGAAAGCAAAATCAAGGTCTGGTAATATGAAATAATTCTTGCCCCCGAAGTTGTAATCGGGGGCATTTTGCTGTATAATACTAAAAAAGGGGGCAGATTTATGGCAACAATAATGACTCAGGACAAGCAATATCATATAAATGTCGGGAAAGAGGATGTCGGCGGCTATGTTATTCTTCCGGGTGACCCGGGGAGAGTTGAGAAAATTGCCGCATATCTTGAACGTCCTGTGTTTGTTTCATCTAATCGAGAATACACAATTTGGAACGGTATGCTTGGCAATGAAAAGGTTACCGTTTGTTCAACTGGAATCGGCGGACCGTCAACGGCGATTGCTGCTGAAGAGCTTATAAAATGCGGTGCTCATACACTTATTCGTGTTGGAACAAGTGGTGGAATGGATATGAAGGTAATGGGTGGAGATCTTGTCGTTGCATCGGCGGCAATAAGAGGTGACGGAACAAGTCGAGAATACCTTCCGCTTGATTATCCGGCGGTAGCAGATTTTGAAGTAACATCAGCACTTAAAAAGTCCGCCGATACTATGACAAGTGATTCTGACGGCGACAGAGTTCATGTTGGTGTAGTTCAGAGCAAGGATAGCTTCTATGGTGAAGTAGAGCCTGAGAATATGCCCGTCGGAGAATTCCTTGACCAGCGGTGGGAAGAGTATTTGAAGGCTGGCTGTCTGACTTCAGAAATGGAGTGTGCGACACTTTATGCCGTTGGAATTTCAAGGAGAGTGAGAACAGGCGGGGTTTTGACAGCGCTTTGGAATGTTGAACGTTCAAAACTAAGTCTCCCAGACACTATAACTCATGACTCTGACAAAGCTATTCGCTGTGCAGTTAATGCCGTCAAAATATTAATTTCTAACGACTAAGAACTTAATACAAACCTAAAGCAAAGCGCACCCGGATTACTCCGAGTGCTCTTTGCTTTATTTATAAGTGGGGGGTGGGGGCTAAATTATTCTTCATCTTGAAGAGCGTCGTAACCTTCTTCGCCAGTACGTACCTTGATAACATTTTCAATGTCGTAAACGAAGATCTTACCGTCACCAATGTGACCTGTATATAAAACTGATTTAGCTGTATCAATAACAGTTCTGACGGGAACCTTACAAACTGCGATGTCAACCTGAACCTTGGGGAGAAGATTAACTTCGACAGGAACACCACGATAGAACTCCTTGCTGCCCTTTTGCATACCGCAACCCATGACGTTTGTTACAGTCATACCTGTTACGCCGATAGCGTTGAGAGCTTCTTTAAGTTCTTCAAACTTATCCTGCTTAGAAATGATAACAACCTTTGTAAGCTTGGGTCCATTTGAAGGTGAGGGAGCAATATATGATTCAACAGGAACTGCCTTTTCAACAGGAACTGCTTTCTTAGCTGAAGGAGCGATTTCTTTAGCTTCTGAAGCAACGATTGTTTCAGGATTGAATGCAAAGCCTGCATATGCTGAAATCAAGCCGTGCTCTTCAAGGTCAAGACCTACAATTTCTTCGTGCTCTGATACTCTTAATCCGATTGTCTTCTTAAGAATAAAGAATAGAAGTGATACAGTTACTGCTGTCCAAGCTGCTATTGCAAGAACGCCAATAACCTGAATGCCGAGCTGTTCAGCTCCGCCGCCGTAGAATAAGCCTGTAATACCATCCTGACCTTTTCCGTTAGCGAACAGACCGACAGCTATTGTACCCCAAACACCGTTGAAGCCGTGAACTGCAACAGCACCGACAGGGTCGTCAACTTTAAGTACATAGTCAAGTAACCATACGCCGAATACTACAAGAACTCCGGCTACCGCACCGATTATTATTGAAGCGAGAGCGTCAACGTCTGCACAGGGAGCTGTGATAGCAACAAGTCCTGCAAGTGCGCCGTTTAGGCACATTGAAACGTCGGGCTTTCCGTTTTTAAACCAAGTAATTGCCATTGTTACGACTGTTGCAACAGCGGGTGCTATTGTTGTTGTAACAAAAATCTGAGCCATGAAATCAGGGTCGGATGCTGCTGCGCCGTTAAAGCCGTACCAGCCGAACCAGAGAATAAATACACCGAGTGCGCCCATTGGAAGACTGTGGCCTAAAATAGCCTTTGGCTTGCCGTCTTTACCGAATTTTCCAAGACGGGGTCCGAGCATTGCAGCACCGATAAGTGCAGCTATACCACCAACCATGTGGATTGCGCTTGAGCCAGCAAAGTCAATGTAGCCTTTTTCTGCAAGCCATCCGCCGCCCCATACCCAGTGAGCTTCGATAGGGTAGATAACAGCTGAAATTACTGCGGAATATAAGCAGTAGGTTGAGAACTTTGTTCTTTCTGCCATTGCACCAGATACGATTGTAGCAGTTGTAGCACAGAATACGAGATTAAAGATAAAGCCGCCCCAGTCAAATTCTGCCCAGTTTTTAAAGATGTCCAGCGTAGGGATACCCACTAAGCCGAAAAGTGCATCCTCGCCAACCAAAAGACCGAAACCGAGTAAGGTGAAGACTACTGTTCCGATACAGAAGTCCATCAGGTTTTTCATCAGGATGTTTCCTGCATTTTTTGCTCTGGTAAAGCCTGCCTCAACCATTGCAAATCCACACTGCATAAAGAATACAAGCGCGGCGCCAATTAGGAACCAAATTGTCATATCCATTGTTCATTTCCTCCCTTAAAATAAAATGGCATGCGTCTCAAGCGGATATTACACCACTCAAAACACACGCCATTGTGTGATATTAATTGAATAAAAGTTAATTATACGTTGAACAGAAGCTGACCATAGGTAGGATAAGGCCAGTATTTTTCACCGACAAGTGTTTCAATCTCATCAGCAACAGCACGAAGCTCCTGCATTGCGATGAAAACAACCTTGCTGCAGTATTGTGCTAAATCAAGTGCATCCTCATGATCCTTAGCCTTGAGAAGTGTTTCGTCAAGGGTGTTAAGCTTTGAGTACATTGTATCAGCAAGTGAAGAAAGCTTTGTGATAAGTGAAATCTCAAAGTCACAGCTAAGAGCCGGAGAAATAGACTTTGCAGAAGCTGCGGTATCTGCAAGCTCCTTAATGTAAGAAGCAACACTTGGAATAATATCCTTCTTAACCATTTCAAGCATAGTGAGAGCTTCAATATTAATGGTCTTAACATAGTTTTCAAGAAGGATTTCATATCTTGAGTGAACCTCTGCCTCAGAGAATACACCGTGCTTTGTGAATACTTTTACGTTCTTCTCATCAATAAAGTGAGCGATAGCATCAGGTGTAGTTTTAAGGTTAGAAAGTCCACGCTTTTCAGCTTCAATCGGCCATTCCTCTGAATAGTTGTTGCCGTTTGAAATAATTCTCTTATGCTCTGTGATTGTTTTCTTAACAATTGCAGCCAGAGTAGCAGTGAAGTCAGTTGCAGACTCAAGCTCATCAGCGAATTTCTCAAGCTCTTCAGCAACAATTGTATTAAGAACAATGTTTGAACCTGAAATTGAGAAAGCTGATCCGAGCATACGGAACTCAAACTTGTTGCCGGTGAAAGCAAAAGGAGAGGTTCTGTTTCTGTCGGTTGTATCTTTAGGGAATGTAGGAAGAACGCCTACACCGAGAGCCATATTGTTATTATCAGCAGCAACATAAACAGTGCCGTTTTCAATTGCTTCAAGTATTGAAGTAAGTTCGCTTCCGAGGAACATAGAAACAATTGCGGGAGGTGCTTCATTTGCACCAAGACGGTGATCGTTTCCAGCACTTGCAGCAGATATTCTGAGAAGATCCTGATATTCGTCAACAGCCTTAATTACTGCTGATAAGAAAAGAAGGAACTGTGCATTTTCAGCTGGAGTGCTTCCTGGCTCGAGAAGGTTCACGCCTTTATCGGTTGAAATTGACCAGTTGTTATGCTTACCTGAACCGTTAACACCAGCAAAAGGCTTTTCATGGAGAAGGCAAACAAGTCCGTGTCTTAAAGCAACCTTCTTCATCATTTCCATTGTCAGCTGATTGTGGTCAGTCGCGATATTTGTTGTTGTAAAAATAGGTGCAAGCTCATGCTGTGCAGGAGCAACCTCATTATGCTTTGTTTTTGCAAGAATTCCGAGCTTCCAGAGTTCCTCGTCAAGCTCCTTCATAAAAGCAGCGATTCTGGGCTTTAGCTGACCAAAATAATGATCCTCAAGCTCTTGTCCCTTAGGAGGCTTAGCTCCAAAAAGAGTACGGCCAGTAAAAATAAGGTCTTTTCTCTGCTCGTAAAGCTTCTTGTCAATTAAAAAGTATTCCTGTTCAGGTCCTACTGTTGTAATAACGTCTGAAGCTGGTGTTCCAAACAACTTGAGAATACGAAGAGCCTGCTTGCTTATAACTTGCATTGAACGCAGAAGAGGAGTCTTCTTGTCAAGAACCTCACCGCCGTATGAACAGAACGCTGTCGGAATACAAAGTGTTCCGTCTTTGATAAATGCATAGGATGTAGGATCCCATGCTGTGTAACCTCTCGCTTCAAAAGTTGCTCTAAGTCCGCCTGATGGGAACGATGAAGCGTCAGGCTCACCCTTTATTAGCTCCTTGCCTGAGAATTCCATTATTACAGAACCGTCAGCAGTCGGCGAAATGAAGCTGTCGTGCTTTTCGGCTGTGATTCCGGTCATCGGCTGGAACCAGTGTGTAAAGTGAGTTACCCCTTTTTCAATCGCCCAATCTTTCATGGCGTTAGCAACAACATTTGCAAGCGAAACGTCAAGAGATTTTCCTTCTTTGACTGTTTTCTTAAATGCCTTATAGGTCTCCTTAGGGAGACGGGTTTTCATAACAGCATCATTGAAAACCAAGCTTCCAAAAATTTCGGAAATGTTGCTCATTGATAATCCCTCCAAGTATTATAAAATAAAAAAAATGACACTGCGAGCATTCGCTCACAGCGCCATTGCTGAAACTATGTTCATAGTATAAACTATATTAATTTATTTGTCAAGGGCTTTTTTGAAATAATTATTTTTTTATTGCAAGACAACAATATTTTTCTTGCAAAAAATGTGCTGGCTGTACAATTATAACTATATTGTCAGTGCAAAACACATAATTGTCTGCAATTTTTCGAAAAGAAACTTCAAAATTAATTACTTCACTAAGCTACTTTATTTTTTTATTTGCCGACTATATTTAAATATGGTATAATAAAAACAAAGTAAATCAAAATAATAATTACATAAGCTTATTATCAACTTGACTAAAGATTTAAAACATCATGTTGCGCTTCAATACAATTTAAACATGATTTAATATGCTCAGTTAATATTATAGTTTGTATTAACTATCACGAATTGTGTTGATAATTGTCACAATTTTTTTAAATTGTCGGCGGATTTTTGAAGCATATTTCTGATTTTGAAAAAGGCATAAAAAAAATAGCCAAACGGCTTTACATACGCAAGCAAATAGTATATAATAATTAATTGAGCATAAGCGGGTGAACGTCCAACTTATGTAATTACGAAATAATTCCTCGCCAAAATGACGGGGAGTTTGCACTATAAAGGAGTATTAATTCTGGCTGGAGGTGACAAAATGAATTTTACAAAAAACGAGATATTACAGTATGTGGCTGAAAACGATGTAAAGTTCATAAGACTGGCGTTTTTTGATATTTTCGGAAGAATGAAAAATATCAGCATTATGGCATCTGAGCTCCCCAGGGCTTTTAATCAGGGGGTGCTTTTTGATGCGTCAGCAGTCAAGGGCTTTATGAATGTTGAGGAATCAGATTTGCTTTTGTTCCCCGACTGTGAAACTCTGACTGTGTTGCCGTGGCGTCCTCAGCAGGGAAGGGTTATCAGATTTTTCTGTAATATTAAACACCCTGACGGACGACCTTTTGAGGGCGACGGAAGATACGTTTTGAAAAAGGCTATGGATGAGGCAAAGCAAGCTGGTTATACTGTTCAGATTGGCTCAGAGTGTGAGTTTTATCTCTTTGAAGCTGATGAAAAAGGGAATCCCACAAAAATTCCTCATGACTTCGGCGGATACTGTGATGTTGCTCCTCTTGATCGTGGCGAAAACGTAAGACGTGAAATATGCCTAACGCTTGAGGAAATGGGCATACGACCAGAAACGTCGCATCATGAATCGGGTAACGGTCAGAATGAAATTGATTTCAAATATGCCGGTGCTCTTAAAGCTGCGGATGATCTTCAGACCTTTAAAAACGTCGTAAAGAGTATTGCTTCAAGGTATGGTCTTTTTGCGTCCTTTATGCCACTTCCTTTATATGATGATATGGGAAGCGGTCTTCACATTAATTTTTCACTTCTTGAAAACGGAGTAAATATTTTTAAGGGCAGACACGAGGGGCATTCCGCCGAGGCAGAAAGCTTTATTGCAGGAATACTTCGCAGAGTTCGTGAAATAACACTCTTTTTAAATCCAATTACCAATTCATATGCGAGATTTGGAAAAGGTGAAGCGCCCAGATATATTACATGGTCGCATGAGAACAGATCACAGCTTATCAGAATTCCTGCTGCAACGGGTGAGCTTTCAAGGATGGAGCTTCGTTCACCAGATCCGACATGCAATCCTTACATTGCATTTTCATTATTGATATATGCAGGGCTTGAGGGGATAAAAGAAAACATTTCGCTTCCGGCGCCGACAGATGTAAATCTTTTTTCTGCGGACGAGTCTATTACCGGAGATATTGAACAGCTTCCTAAAACCTTAATGGAATCAGTCGAGCTAGCGAAAAAGAGCGAATTTGTCAGTTCGGTTCTTAGTTCAAAAATTATTGACACATATGTTGAAGAAAAACAGCAGGAATATTCTGAAATGACTGAAAGCGCCGATATAGATAATTACGAGACAAAAAAGTATTTCAGATTTTATTGACAGTTTGATTTTAGCATAAATTCATTAATGGAACGGTGGTGACATCATGAATAGCGTGCTATTGGTTTCAAGCAACGAAAAAGCATCTCAAATGCTTGTAAGCCTTGTAAAGACGGAGAATTCTCCGCAAATTTCATCTGTTGAAAATGGTTCGGGTGCAAGACGTACAATTTTAAACAATGATTATGATTTGGTTGTGATTAATGCGCCGTTGATTGACGAGTTCGGGCATGATCTTGCCATCACAATGACTGAAAAGACATCGGCGGGCATAATCCTGCTTGTAAAAAACGAGGTTTCTGACCAGATAGCTGAAAAGGTTGAAAACTTCGGTGTTCTTGTGGTGTCAAAGCCTGTTATAAAACAGCTTTTTTATCAGGCAGTTAAGCTTGCAAACGCTTCAAGAAAGCGCATGATGGGGCTTCAAAATGAGAATGAGAAGCTTCAGAATAAAATTGGGGAAATTAGGCTTATTGACAGGGCGAAGTGTGCGCTCATTCAGTATTTAAAGCTGACTGAGCCACAGGCGCACCGTTATATAGAAAAACAGGCAATGGATATGAGAATAACCAGGCGTGAGGTTGCCGAGGGCATCCTGAAAACCTATGAATGTTAAACGGAGGGGAAAATATGAATCAAAAAGCGTATCTGATTCTTGAAAACGGCACAATTTTTGAGGGGAAAAGCTTTGGCGCTTCTGGTGAGGTTGTCGGTGAAATTGTTTTCACGACAGCTATGACCGGCTATTTAGAGACACTGACTGACCCGAGCTATTACGGGCAGATAGTTGTTCAGACATTTCCGCTTATCGGAAATTATGGTGTTATTCCCGTTGATTTTGAAAGTAAGCATCCTTATTTAAAAGCATATATTGTAAAAGACTGGTGTCAAGAGCCTTCAAATTTCCGTTGTGAGGGTGATCTTGACACTTTTTTAAAGCAGTCGGGAATAATTGGTCTTTATGGAATAGACACTAGAGCATTGACTAAAATCGTTCGTGAGCATGGAGTTATGAACGGCAGGATTGTTCCCGAGGGACTTGCCACCGGGCTTAAGCTAAGTGAGCTTAAGGAATTTGTGATAACTGATGCGGTTAAATCAGTTACCTGTGAAAAGGAAGAAACCTTCATCCCAGACAATAATAAATATAGGGTCGCTTTGTGGGATTTCGGAGCAAAGGAAAATATAAAAAGAGAGCTTATGAAGCGTGGCTGTGAGGTTACAGTTCTTCCATCTAGTACAACTTCTGATAGAATAAAAGAGCTTGGCTTTGACGGAATAATGCTGTCAAACGGGCCTGGCGATCCCGCCGAAAATGTCGGAGTAATTGAGGAGCTTAAAAAGCTGTTTGACGCTAAAATACCCACCTTTGGTATTTGTCTTGGGCATCAGCTTTTGGCACTTTCAAGCGGAGGGAAGACAGAAAAGCTTCACTATGGACATAGGGGTGCTAATCAGCCTGCCGTCGAAACCTCAACAGGCAGGGTATATATTACAAGTCAGAATCACGGTTATGCTGTGGTTAACGACAGTATGGGCGAAAATTCAAGAATCAGCTTCATAAATGCCAACGACGGAACGTGTGAGGGGGTCGAGTACCTTGACAAGCCCGCATTTTCGGTTCAGTTCCATCCTGAGGCTAGTGCAGGGCCACTTGATACATCATTTCTGTTCGACCGTTTTATCACGCTTATTGAGGGAGGTAAAAAGTAATGCCTTTAAACAAAGATATCAAAAGGGTTATGGTAATAGGCTCAGGGCCTATAGTAATCGGACAGGCTGCTGAATTTGACTATGCGGGAACACAGGCTTGCCGTGCTTTAAAGGAAGAGGGCATTGAGGTTATACTTGTCAATTCAAATCCAGCGACCATCATGACTGACAATGCAATGGCAGATAAAATATATATTGAGCCTCTCACTCTTGAAACCGTAAAAAGAATTATAAAGAAGGAGCGCCCCGACAGTCTTCTTTCAACACTTGGGGGACAGACAGGGCTGACTCTTTCTATGCAGCTTGCAAAGTCAGGCTTTTTAAAAGAGTATAATGTTAAGCTTCTTGGTGCAAACCCTGAAACCATCGACAAGGCTGAGGACAGGCAGATGTTCAAGGACACGATGCAGTCTATCGGACAGCCCTGTATTCCTTCACTTGTCGTAACCGACGTTGAAAGCGCTGCGGAATTCGCAAAAACTATTGATTATCCTGTAATTATTCGTCCTGCGTTCACCCTTGGCGGAACAGGCGGTGGCATTGTAAATAATGAAGAAGAGCTTCGTGAGATTACACGAAATGGTCTTGCTCTTTCACCAATACATCAGGTTTTGGTTGAAAAGTGCATTTCCGGCTGGAAGGAAATTGAGTTTGAGGTTATGCGTGACAGCCTCGGAAATGTCATCACCGTTTGCTCGATGGAGAATTTTGACCCTGTCGGCGTTCACACCGGTGACAGCATAGTTATAGCCCCTGCTGTAACGCTCTCCGACAAGGAATACCAGATGCTTCGTTCAGCGGCGCTTAACATAATTTCCGAGCTGAAGGTTGAGGGTGGCTGTAACTGCCAGTTTGCGCTTCATCCCGACAGCTTTGATTATGCGGTAATTGAGGTAAACCCCAGAGTATCACGTTCATCGGCACTCGCTTCAAAGGCGACAGGCTATCCGATCGCAAAGGTTGCGGCGAAAATCGCTTTGGGCTATACGCTCAGTGAAATTAAAAATGCGATTACGGGGAAAACCGCTGCTGCTTTTGAACCTGCACTTGATTATGTTGTTGTCAAGCTTCCAAAATGGCCGTTTGACAAGTTTGTATATGCAAAGAGAACACTAGGCACACAGATGAAAGCAACAGGTGAGGTTATGTCAATCGGCACAACCTTTGAGGAAGCTATAATGAAGGCGGTCAGGGGCGCAGAAATCGGACACGACAGTCTTTTAAGCCCTAAGCTATTCGGCTGTACAGATGATGAAATCAAAGCCAAGCTTCACGAATGTAACGATTTAAGGCTTTTTGTGGTATATGAAGCTCTTCGCCGTGGTGTTTCAAAGGAATATATTCATGATATAACCATGATAGATTTCTGGTTTTTATCAAAGCTTCTAAACATAGTCAAATGTGAAAGGGAGCTTGAAAAAGGCGAACTTTCAGAAGAGCTTTATTATAAAGCTAAAAAACTTGGTTATCTCGATAAGGTTATAAAGAGCATATCGGGGTGTGAAATTGCAAAGCCGCTTTATGCATCGTATAAAATGGTTGACACCTGTGCGGCGGAATTTTCAGCGCAGACACCGTATTTCTATTCGGGATATGAAAAAGAGGACGAGGCATCAGAGTTCATAAAGTCGCATAATTCAGGAAAGAAAACTGTTATAGTTTTCGGCTCGGGCCCTATCAGAATCGGTCAGGGAATTGAGTTTGACTATGCGTCTGTTCATTGTGTGTGGGCGCTGAAAAAACAGGGCTTTGATGTTGTTATTGTAAATAACAATCCAGAAACAGTTTCGACAGATTTTGATACAGCTGACAGGCTTTATTTCGAACCTCTCACAAACGAGGACGTAATGAATGTCATCAGAGTGGAAAAGCCTTATGGAGTAGTTGTGGCATTCGGCGGACAGACAGCTATCAAGCTGACGAAATTCTTGTCACAAAACGGCGTAAATATACTTGGAACTCCTGCGGACAGTATTGACGCAGCCGAGGACAGGGAGCGTTTTGAAGAACTATTAGAAAAGCTTCAGATTAAGCGTCCTCAGGGCTATACCGTTATGAATGCAGACGAGGCTGTTAAAATTGCTAACAGAATTCAGTATCCAGTTCTTATGCGTCCTTCCTATGTTTTAGGGGGACAGAATATGATTATTGCCTTCAACGATGACGATATACAGGAATACATGGAAATCATACTCCGCCAGAATATTGAAAACCCTGTTCTTATTGACAAATACTTAAACGGAACAGAAATTGAGGTTGACGCGATATGCGACGGTGATGAAATTCTTATTCCTGGTATAATGGAGCATATTGAAAGAGCCGGAATACACTCCGGCGATTCAATAGCCGTTTATCCCGCATGGAATGTAAGCGATGACCTCACCGAAAAAATAATAGACTGCTCAAAACGCCTTGCGGTTTCGCTCAACACAATGGGACTTGTCAATATTCAGTATCTGATTTATGAAAACGAGCTTTATGTTATTGAAGTAAATCCTCGCTCCTCACGAACAATACCCTACATTTCTAAGGTTACGGGTGTGCCGATGGTTGAGCTTGCCACAAGGGCAATGCTTGGCGAGAAGCTCTGCGATATGGGCTTTGGAACGGGGCTGTACAAGAAATCTCCGTATATTGCAGTGAAGGTTCCCGTATTTTCCTTTGAAAAGCTTATCGACGTTGACAACCATTTAGGCCCTGAAATGAAATCGACTGGCGAGGTTCTTGCTATCGCAAATACACTTGAGGAATCACTATATAAGGGGCTTATTGCCGCTGGCTATAAACTCGGTAAAAAGGGCGGAGTGCTTATTACTGTACGTGACAGCGACAAGCACGAAATTCCCGCAACAGCAAAGGCTTTTTCGGATTTGGGCTTTAAACTTTATGCAACGGAGGGAACGGCAAAAATTCTTAACGAACAAGGCATTGAGGCTACTCCCGTCAAGAAAATTCACGAGGCGAGCGAAAACACGCTTACTATGATTGAAAGCGGAAAAATCGCTTACGTTATCTCAACTTCATCAAAGGGAAGAATTCCAACTCGTGACAGCGTTAAAATAAGGAGAAAAACGGTTGAGCGCAACATTCCTTGCTTGACCTCAATTGATACAGCAAATGCTATTGCTTCAAGTCTGAAGAGCAAGTTTTCTGAGCATTCGACAGAGCTTGTTAACATTAATGATATGCGTACAGAAAGACAGAAGCTTGAATTCACGAAAATGCAGGGCTGTGGAAACGACTATATTTACTTCAACTGCTTTGACCAGAGAATAGATAATCCTGAGGGGCTTTCAGTCAGGCTTTCAGACAGGCATTTTGGAATTGGCGGTGACGGAGTAATACTAATCTGCCGTTCAAAAATAGCCGATGCGAAAATGAGAATGTTTAATCTTGACGGCTCAGAGGGTAAAATGTGCGGAAACGGAATTCGTTGTGTCGCAAAATTTATGCGTGACAACGGTTTGGTTGATAAGGACACTATGACAATAGAAACACTCAGCGGAATAATGTCACTTGAGCTTTTCTATCATGGTGGCGAGGTTAAAAACGTTCGTGTCAATATGGGGAAAGCAGAGCTTGACCCGAAAAAAATTCCCGTCAGACTTGAAGGCGACAGTATAATAAACCGAGAAGCGGATATCGCGGGAAGCAAATACAGCATTACTTGTGTTTCAATGGGAAATCCCCATTGTGTTGTGTTCCAGAATAATGTCGACACCTTTGACATTGAAAAAATCGGCCCTGAGTTTGAGCATGCACCGATTTTCCCAGAGAGAGTAAACACCGAATTTATTAAGGTTCTTGATAAAAACACATTGAAAATGCGTGTTTGGGAAAGAGGAAGCGGCGAAACCTGGGCTTGTGGAACAGGAGCGTGCGCAGCTGCGGTTGCGGCGGTTTTAAACGGGTATTGCAATAGAAATGAGGACATTACAGTCAAGCTTCTGGGCGGTGATCTTGTTATTCGATATACCGAGGATAACACCGTATTCATGACCGGAAACGCACTAACTGTTTTTAAAGGGCAAATAGTTATTTAAATAATAATCTAAAGATTCTGCCCCTAACCTATTGACAAGGGGCAGAATTTATTATATAGTGTTCTTATTAAGGAACACTAAGGAGATGAGTTTTATGGCATTAATGAATGAAAATATTAAAAGCATGAAGCAGAGTTATCTTTTTGCCGAAATCGCAAAAAGAGTACGTGAGTTTTCAGCGACTAACCCTGACAAGAAGCTTATTCGTCTTGGAATTGGCGACGTTACGCTTCCTCTTGCACCTGTTGTTGTAGAGGCAATGAAAAAGGGCTGTGATGAGCTTGCTGTCAAAGAAACCTTTAAGGGCTATCCTGACTATGAGGGATATGAGTTTCTAAGACAGGCGGTTTCAGACTATTATAAAAATGAAATCGGTGTAACCGTTGACGCATCGGAAATTTTAATTTCAGACGGAGCAAAGTCAGACTGTGGGAATATCGGTGACATTTTCTCTGATATGAATACAGTGCTTGTAACCGATCCAGTATATCCCGTTTATGTTGACACAAACACAATGGGCGGACGAGATATTGTTTATGCAGATTCAAACGAGACTAACGGTTTTTCGGCGATGCCTGACGATAGTGTCAAGGCTGATATTATTTATCTTTGCTCGCCTAATAATCCGACAGGCTCGGCTTATACAAAAGCACAGCTTGAGAAGTGGGTTGAGTATGCAAAGGCAAATAATGCAATAATCCTCTATGACAGTGCTTATGAGGCTTTTGTTTCAGATAAGGACATTCCAAGAAGTATATTTGCTGTTGAGGGTGCCAGAGAATGTGCGATTGAATTTTGTTCACTTTCAAAAACTGCTGGTTTTACGGGAACACGCTGCGGTTATACTGTTATTCCTAAGGAGCTTGTGGTTCACGACGGTGAAGGCTTGGAGCATTCAGTTTATAAGCTTTGGTATCGTCGCCAAGCGACAAAGTTCAATGGTGTTTCATATCCTGTTCAGTGTGCAGCAGCAGCGGTCTTTTCTCCTGAAGGACAAAAGCAGATTAAAGAAAACATTGCATTTTATATGGAGAATGCAAAGATTATTGCTGATGCACTTACCGAAATGGGCATTTGGTTCACAGGTGGAAAGAATTCGCCTTACATCTGGCTTAAATGCCCCGCCGGAATGAAATCGTGGGATTTTTTCGATAAGCTTTTGAATGAAATTAACGTTGTTGGAACTCCCGGAGCGGGCTTTGGAGATAATGGCGAGGGCTTTTTCAGACTGACAGCCTTCGGCGACAGAGAGAATACTCTTGAAGCTGTAAGACGCCTGAAAACACTTAAATTCTAATACAAACATTCAGTTGGCCTTAATTAGTCACGATACTAAAATATCTTGTGAGAAAGCATCGCTTGTTATCTGATTATTTGTTACAATATTAAAAATTCGGAGGGATAATCATATGGCTGTTTTAATAGATATGCCGAATATCGGTAAGGTCGCTCGTGATTTACTCATTCAAGTTGGAATAGATACGCCTGAAAAGCTTATTAGTATTGGGAGTAAGGAAGCTTTTTTAAGAATAAGAATGATTGATACGAGTGCATGCCTTCATATGCTGTACGGACTTGAAGGAGCAGTGCAGGGGATACGAGATACACTGCTTTCATTAGAGTCCAAGCAGGATTTGAAAGTATTTTTTAAAAAACTGTAAGCTATAAATTTGCAAATATAATAATATTCCCCGCCTTTGAATTATCAAAAGCGGGGATTTTTATTGATGGAGCAGAACAGTTTAAAGCACATATCTTATTTATAGTTGAGCGTTTAGTTTATAGAATTATTTAGTTTTTTTCATTACATGATAGCATAGAAAGTGCCCGTTGTTTGTTTTGATTTTATGATACTCAATTGGAACATACCCACGGTGAACATACATTTCGTATGCAGGGAGAGAGGCATCTACAACTATTTCTGATTCCTTGCTGAAAATAATCTCTTCCAACTCGTTCATTATTGCTGTTCCATATCCCTTGCCTTGATATTGTGGAAGAACGAACAGACGATGTATTCCATTGCCGTCAATACTTCCAGTTCCTACAAAAATATCATCTTTTCTAATTAAATACACAGAACCATCAATAATGGCTTTCACAATTGCATCGTCAGAATGGTGACTCAGAAAAAAATCTACTGCTCCCGACGGATAATAATTTGGGTAGATGGTTTCGATAGTATTTTTGACTATTTCTTTTGTTATATTAAAATGTTTATTTGACGCCTTGATTATTTCCATAGTATACTCCTTAATAGTGTTTAATATGATTTTCATAATACTTTATTATTGCGAACTTTTAAAAAACATTTACTAATATTTTCGCATTAAGTTACAATTAATTATACTGCACATTTTACTAAATGTCATCAAGCATTTAATAACACTGTAAAATTATCGTAAAGAAGCGAATACATATTGACAATTATCTATATACTAAGTATCATATAGATATAGAAATCTATCTATATGTTTACTCTGAATGTAAGAAGAAGGTGATATATAAATGAATTATTCCGAATATGCTCAGGTTTTCAAAGCCTTGTCAGATGAAACAAGGTTAAAAATTGTAGAAATGCTGTCTTGTGGAGAAATGTGCGCTTGTGATTTATTGGCTTACTTTCAAATCACTCAGCCAACGCTTTCTTATCACATGAAAAATTTAACTGAATGTGGTTTAGTCAACAGCAAAAAAGACGGCTCGTGGATTAAATACAGCATTAATATTGAAAAAGCAAATCTTATTTCGACAGTATGGGAAAAAATAACTACGACGCATGATGATTGTATTTGTAAGTGCGACGGTAAAAAGGACTGCGTGTAATAAGGAGGCATAAATTTGAAAATAGCAATTATAGGGGATATCCATGGGGATATTGAACAACTTAATCATGTAATACGCGATATTAATAAGCGAAAAACAGATGTAATATTATGTACTGGGGATATAGTGGACACAGAAATAAACGCACAAGAAATTATAGCTCAAATCAATAAGAACCATATCCTTTCTGTTCAGGGAAATCACGATGAAATGACAGCTAAAGGATCAAATTGTGACGAGGCAAGTCGGGGCTATCTCAACAACCTACCAGTTTCCTTTGGCTTTGAGATTTTTAGTTTTCATCTTAGAATCACACATGGCAGCTTAATGAAGAATACAGATTATCTATACGAGGACTCATTATTGACGCAAGATTATTTGTTGCAAGCAAAAGAAAAATCAATTCTTATCTGCGGTCATACTCACATCCCCTTTGTGAAAGAGTTTAGTGGCGCATATATTATGAATCCAGGCTCAGTATCAAGACCCAAGCTCCCGGCCCATAAACCGTCATATATTGTTTTGCAAATCACACAAGATGGGCTAACCCACGAGATGATCACTATTTAAAGGAGTTATAATATGAAAATTATTATTATTGGTGCTGTAGCAGCCGGAACCTCAGCAGCCGCAAAAGCGAGAAGAAACAGTGAAGAGGCTGACATTGTCATCTATGAAAAAGACAGTTTTATATCATATTCTGGATGCGGTATGCCATATTTTATAGGAGGTGAGGTGGAAAATGCAGAGGAGTTGACACCAAGAGATCCCGCTTTTTTCAAAAAGAAATACAATGTGGAAATAAGAACACTTCATGAGGTGCTTGTAATTCACCCTGACAAGAAATGCGTTGAAGTCAAAAACCTCACAACGGGAGAGGTTTTTACCGACCATTACGACACACTAGTTCTTGCAACAGGAGCAAGCGCCGTTATACCACAGGTTGAAGGCGCGGACAGGGAAAATGTCTTTACTCTGCGAAACATAAACGACATGAACAAAATTAAAACGTTTCTTGACACTAGAAAGCCGAAAACTGCTGCCATCATCGGCACTGGCTTCATAGGGCTGGAGGTTTGCGAAAACCTAAAGCGACTCGGTATAGAAATTAACCTCATTGAGCGTCTGCCACAGGTTACTCCTGGTTTAGACATCGACATGGCGGTTTATGTGAAAGAGGAAATCGAAAAGAACGGTGTTTCAGTGCATTTGAATGTCACTGCTTTAGAAATATCCGAATATGGTGTAATTCTTTCAAGCGGCGAAGAAGTTCAGGCAGATATTGTTTTAATTTCGGCGGGAGTTCGCCCGAATACCACCCTTGCTAAAGAGACCGGAATCGAACTAGGTGAAAATGGGGCAATCAGAGTGGACAGAAAAATGAAAACCAACGTAGAAGGTATCTACGCTTGCGGAGATTGTATAGAGCAGTTTCATCTTGTGACGGGGAAACCTATTTACCGTCCGCTTGGCTCTACAGCAAATAAAACAGGTAGAATTACTGGAGATGTCATTACTGGCGGAACAGTGGAGTTTAAAGGTGTTCTTGGAACGGGAATTTTTAAAATATTCGATAAGACAGTGGCACAGACCGGACTTTCAGAGCGTGAGGCGAGGGAGAATGGCTATGACGTGGCGGTTTGTCACAACATTAAGCTCAATAAGCCCGACTATATGGGCGGAAAAGAAATGGTCATTAAAGCTGTTGCTGATAAACGGGATGGGCGGCTTCTTGGAGTGCAGATTGTGGGCTATGACGGTGTGGATAAGAGAATTGATGTGTTTGTCACTGCAATTACCTATAGAGCCAATGTTGAGGATTTGTTTCATCTGGATTTGGCATATGCACCGCCTTATTCCACAACAAAGGACCCTGTGATGTACACCGGCATGATTTTGGACAACGCCATCACTAATGGCAGACCGCTGATAACTGCTTCTGAGCTTGATACATTAATCAGTTCCGGTGAGCCGTACAATTTAATTGACGCAAGGGCGACGGCACAGTTTGAGAAAAACGGTATTCCTTCCTCGCAAAGCATACCACATTCAAAACTGAGAGAAGCGGCAAATGCATTAAACCCTGATACGGTTGCTGTTACTTACTGCAACAAGGGCGTTACCGGAAATGCCGCTCAGAATATTCTGCTTAACAAGGGCTTTAAAAAGGTGTTTAATCTTTCCGGCGGGCAAAAGCAATACGCAAAATATAATAAGGAGAAGATTTTATGAGCGATAAAAAACTTAGCGGCATTGGTTTCTTTGAAAAATATTTGACAGTTTGGGTAATTCTCTGCATGGTGGCTGGCATCCTAATCGGGCGCTTTCTTCCTGAAATCCCTGACTTTTTGGGTCGGTTTGAGTATGCCAGTGTTTCTATACCGATAGCTATTCTTATATGGCTGATGATTTACCCAATGATGATGAAGGTGGATTTTAAAAGTGTCAAAAACGTTGGTAAAAATCCGAAGGGGCTTTTTGTGACATGGGTAACAAACTGGCTTATTAAGCCTTTTACCATGTATGGCATTGCGGCACTCTTTTTCTATGGGCTATTCAGTGCCATCATCCCGTCTGAGCTTGCAAAGGAATATCTTGCCGGAGCTGTATTGCTTGGAGCTGCTCCTTGTACCGCTATGGTGTTTGTGTGGAGTCATCTGACGAAGGGGAACCCAGCCTATACGGTTGTGCAGGTTGCTACTAACGATTTGATTATACTAGTGGCATTCACCCCGATTGTGGCTTTTCTGTTGGGTGTGAGCGGTGTTGAGGTTCCATGGGAAACGCTGATTCTTTCAGTGGTGTTGTTTGTGGTGATTCCGCTGACCGCCGGAATACTCACAAGGGTGCTGATGATTAAAAACAAAGGGCAGGAGTATTTTGAGAACCGATTTCTCTCAAAATTCAACAACATCACCATCATCGGTTTGCTATTAACTTTGGTGATAATCTTCTCATTTCAAGGCAATGTAATTCTGAAAAATCCGCTGCACATTTTGCTGATAGCCGTTCCTCTTAGCTTGCAAACCTTCCTAATTTTCTTTATTGCCTATTTTGCGTCAAAACTGCTTAAACTGCCGCATAACGTTGCTGCCCCTGCTGGAATGATTGGCGCATCCAACTTTTTTGAGTTGGCGGTTGCGGTGGCAATTTCTTTGTTTGGACCAACTTCGCCGGTTGCGTTAGCGACAATTGTCGGTGTTCTGGTGGAAGTGCCGGTGATGCTTACTCTTGTAAAAATCGCAAATAAAACGAAAAGCTGGTTTAAAGAAACGCCATAAATGAAACTTTATGAATAGCTCAAGAGCCTTGTTCGATAGGCAAGCTGATAGATTACTGCTATATTATAATAATGAAACCGTCTTTGTGAATAACGAAGGCGGTTTTATTTTTGAAATTCATTGCTGGAGCCTTTGTTTTTCTATACATTTCCAGATGAATTATAGTAAGATTAACAGAAAAAACGTTCACTTAGAATTCATATTCACGTCAATTCACTTCCACCTTGTAACTTTACAATGTAAGCACAAGGTAAAGAAGGGGTGAATTTGATGAACAATTCTAGTTATAGCAGTGTGTTTAAAAGAGTAGAACAAAAGTATCTTCTTACAGAGGAGGTATATGAAGCTCTTCTTGAGCGTATTTCACCTTTCATTGAACAGGATGAATACGGTGTATATACTATAAGCAACATTTATTATGATACTCAGGAAAATGATATTATCAGAAAATCAATTGAAAAGCCACGCTATAAAGAAAAGCTTAGATTAAGAAGCTATGGCGTTCCTGATTATGAAAGCACAGTTTTTCTAGAAATCAAGAAAAAATATAACGGAACGGTTTTTAAGAGACGTGAGGCAATGAGACTCTATGAAGTGGAGGGGTTTTTGAAAACCGGTACATCTCCAAAAGCGATGAGTCAGATTTTTAAAGAGCTAGATTATTTTGTATGCTTCTATAATCCAATACCTAAGCTCTATTTAGCTTATGACAGAGAGGCTTATTCTGCAATTGATAATCGCTCGCTCAGAATTACTTTTGACAAGAACATCAGAAGTCGGACTACGGATCTTGATTTAAGTTTAGGCGATTATGGAGAATATCTGTTCCCCTGTGATTATCGATTAATGGAAATAAAAGCTTCTTGCGCAATGCCGTTGTGGCTTGTTCGTTCACTTTCGGAGCTTAAAATTTATACGGTTTCATTTTCGAAATACGGAGATATTTATACAAAACAAATATTGAAGAATCAAAGGAGTAAATTATGTTCACAAGTATATTAGACACGAACACCTCGCTAACTTTCTTTGTAGGGCTGATTTGCCTTGTTAGTGCTTTTCTGATAGGTATTATTATCGCGGTGGCATATATGCTCAGCGGGAAGTATTCAAAGAGCTATGTTATTTCATTGGTGCTTCTTCCACCCACGGTTCAGATAGTAATAATGATGGTAAACGGCAATTTAGGCACGGGTATGGCTGTTCTTGGTGCGTTTAGTCTGATACGCTTTCGTTCCGTTCCCGGAAGCTCAAAGGACATCTGCTGCATATTTGTTTCAATGGCGGCAGGGCTTGCAACTGGAATGGGATATATCGGCTTTGCGATTACAATGACGGCAATTATTTCAGCGGCACTTGTTATCATGTCAAAAACCTCATTCGGCGACAAAACATTTACCGACAAGGAACTGAAGGTAACAATTCCAGAGGATTTGGATTATACAGAAATATTTGATGACCTGTTTAAAAAGTATACTAAAAAGGCTTCTCTTGAAAAAGTAAAAACAACAAACTTGGGAAGTATGTTTGAGCTTTGTTATATGATAGAGCTAAAAAACCCAGCCGAGGAAAAGAGCTTTATTGACGAAATAAGGTGCAGAAACGGAAATCTTACGGTTATATGCTCTCGTCAGCAGCTAGTCAAAGATGAGCTTTGATTTAGAAAGGAAATATGATGAAAAAGATAAAAATAGGTTCAGCTGTTACGGCAGCGCTTATAAGTACAGCTATATTTTCAGCTTGTTCAGATAGCACTCAATCGTACTCATCTTCTCAAAGCAGTGCCGATGTTGAAAACATAGCTTATTCTCAGAGCATTGACGCTTCAAAGCTTATTCTTGATGACGATGATTATTATTCAGAGTGGGAGAATTCAGCGTTCACAGAAGTAACCTTAAACGGCAGTACAGCGGAGTCAAGCGGAAAAGGTGTCAGCATTACAGATGGTGTTATAGTTATTTCTTCTGCGGGAACCTATGTTTTGTCGGGGACTCTTTCAGACGGACAGGTTATCGTTGAAGCCGGTGATTCCGACGATGTTAGAATTGTTTTAAACAACGCCATTGTCAGCTGCTCTTATAGCTCGGCTGTGTTAATAAAAAGTGCAGATAAGGTGATTATCAGCGTTCCTGAAAACACCGCTAATACACTATCTGACGGTTACAGCTATTCAGATACTTCTGATGATGCCCCGAACGCTTGCTTGTATTCCAAAAGCGATTTGATAATTAACGGAAGTGGCTCTCTAACAATCAACGGTAATACCAGACGTGCTATTTCAGGTAGGGATGACCTGAAAATTGTCGAGGTGAATCTTATCGTCAATAGTGTTGAGGACGGCATAATAGGAAAAGACAGCATTATTATTGGAAGCGGGACAATTGTAATTAAAGCAAGTGGTGATGCAATAAAGTCTAACAATGACAGTGATATCTCAAAGGGCTTCATTTCGATTTTGGGTGGAAGCTTTGAAATTACTGCTGGCGAAGACGGTATTCAGGCGGAAAGCTCACTGATTATTTCGGGCGGTAAATTTAGTATAACTACCAACGGGGGAAGTGCAAATGGAGAAACTCATTTAGGTGGCAACATGGGATTTGGGCAAAACGGCGGACCTATGAATAATCAGCGTCCTGATTCTCAGTCAACAGTTGATGATACCGAAAGCGTTAGCGCAAAGGGCTTGAAATCAGGTTCTGAAATAGTAATAAGTGACGGAGTGTTTGTTGTAAACTCCTCAGACGATAGTATTCACTCAAATGGAATATCAATAATTTCTGGCGGAGACTTTACATTTGAAACAGGTGATGATGGAATTCATGCCGACACTTCGATTAAGATTTTAGACGGCAGGATAAATATAACCAAGTGCTATGAAGGGATAGAGTCACAAAACATTGAAATTTCCGGTGGGGATATAAGCATAAACGCATCGGATGACGGAATAAATGCAACAGGATCAGATAGCAAGAGCAACAAGATCACTATTAGTGGAGGGTATATTTTTATTGAAAACAGCGGAGACGGAATTGACGCTAACGGAAGTATTTATATAACCGGAGGAACAACAATTATTAATGGCACAACCAGCAATGGTGACGGTATCATTGATTATGACGCTGAATGTATAGTGAGCGGTGGGGTTTTAATTGCAGCCGGAAGCTCAGGCATGGCTCAGGGAGCTTCAGCGTCCTCAACGCAAAACACTATAGTTATAACGCTTCCCTCTGTCGCTCAAGCAGGCAGTATTATACACATCGAAAGCAGTCAGAAGTCGATAGTGACATTTGCGCCCTCAAAACAGTATCAGTGTTTAATTATTAGTTCTCCAGACATTGAAGCCGACACAGAATATACTGTTTATACAGGCGGAACTTCGTCCACCGTTTCAAAAGATGGTCAAATTGATGCTGAAGCCTATACAAAAGGTGATGTTTTTGTTACCTTCACAGCATCTAACGGCACGACATGGGTGAATGAATCTGGAGTAACAGAGGGAAATCAAGGGGGATTTGGCTTTGGGGGAGGCCAAGGTAATATGCCAAACGGTACACGCCCAGACGACGGGCAAAACGGCACACATCCAGACGGGCAAAATGGCACGAAACCCGATTGGCAGGATGGCACGCGACCTGAAGGAGCCCCTTCTCCTAACGGCGCTATGCCACCTGATGATGAAAACTTTCAAAGCGATGGGCAAACGCCTTCATAAACAACCCTTGCGGGGTGCTATTAATTCTTAAAATAATGTTGTATACTAGATTGGGGTGATAATATGTTTTCAATAATGATTGTTGATGATGAGGATAAGATTCGTTCGCTTATAAAAAAATATGCACAGTTTGAAGGGCATGAGGTTTTTGAAGCTAAAAACGGCATGGATGCAGTGAAGCTTGCTAAGGCAAAAGACTTTGACATTATCGTTATGGATATAATGATGCCTGAGCTTGACGGTTTTTCTGCGGTTAGAGAAATCAGAAAAACATCAGCTGTGCCGGTGATTATGCTTTCGGCACGTGGTGAGGAATATGACAAAATTCACGGATTTGAACTTGGGGTTGACGATTATGTCGTGAAGCCTTTTTCGCCAAAAGAACTGATGATGAGAATTGAAGCGATAATCAAGCGTTCATCAATGGTGAGTGAAAAACACTTACTTCTAGAAAAGGACGGGCTGACCATTGATTTCACCGCTAGAAAGGTCAGCATAGATGGAGAAAACATTAAACTTTCGCCAAAGGAATATGACCTTCTTTTCTATCTTGCGACAAACAAGAACATTGCTTTGTCCAGAGAGAAGCTTATCACAGAGGTTTGGGGATATGATTTTTACGGAGATGACAGGACGCTCGACACCCATATTAAGCTTTTAAGGAAAAGCCTTGGCAAGTGTAGCGGTCTGATAGTTACCTTAAGGGGTGTCGGATATAGGTTTGAAGGGTAGTGATTTTCATAAAGAAGCTTAGAGATAAAATCGGTTTAATAAGCATCAAATTTAAAATTTTTCTATATCTTCTCGGATTTTGTGCACTGTTGCTTGTTCTTTTGTGGCTGGCTCAAATTGTCTTTCTCGACAGTTTCTATAAAAGCATAAAAATAAGCAAGGTGAAAAAAAGCGCTGAGGAAATCATTCAAAATATTAATAGTGAAGATTTAACGGATATTATTGAAGATATAAGTAGCAATAACCAGGTAAGCATTGAAATGATATCTCAGAACGGTGCACTTATTTATCCAGTAAGCACAAGCAAGCAGGAAACTGTCAAAACAATGCCACTTGAAAATAAGCTTGAGCTAATCAAAGATGCATTTGAAAATGGCGGTGAGCTTCTCGGATATTATAAGACTGAGGATTTTCACCGCGGTGAATTTGATGACATCAGATTTAAAGAGGGTGGCGCAATACCCTTCGGCGATTCAATGGAGTCTATTATATATACAAAAATCATTGACAGCTCTGACGGGGGGAAGCTTGCAGTTATCATAAACTCGGTTATCAGTCCTGTTGACGCAACGGTTAGCACGTTAAGAATACAGCTCTATTTCATAACAGGAATAATGATTGCTTTTTCTGTATTTTTAGCACTGGTAATAGCAAAGCGGGTTTCAAAACCGATTGAATCAATTAACATGTCCGCTAAAACTCTCGCAAAAGGTGAATATGATGTCAAATTCCAAGCTGATGGTTTTCGTGAAATTAAGGAGCTTGCTGACACTTTGACATATGCCGCAAGTGAGCTTTCTAAGGTTGATAATTTAAGGCAGGAGCTTATCGCTAATGTATCTCATGACCTTAGAACGCCACTGACGCTGATCGGGGGATATGCCGAGGCTATGCGCGACCTCCCGAATGAGAACACGCCTGAGAACGCACAGATTATCATTGATGAAACTAAACGGCTGACTACTCTTGTTCATGATATTCTGGATATTTCAAAGCTCCAGTCGGGAGTGCAGGAGCCTGTATTTCAAAGCTTTAATTTAACCTCATCTATTTCTGCGGTTGTGTCAAGGCTTGAACAGCTTTTAAACAAAGACGGCTTCAAAATAAGATTCATAAATGACGGCGACGTCTTTGTAACAGCAGATGAAACGCTGATTTCACAGGCTTTCTATAACATTCTTATAAACGCTGTGAACTATTCAGGCGAGGATAAAATAATAATTGTCAGACAGTCAAATGTAAATTCAAAGGTAAAAATTGAGGTTATCGATTCGGGAGAAGGAATTTCGCCGGAAAAGCTTCCTTATATATGGGAAAGATATTATAAGGCTGACAAAACTCATAAAAGAGCAGTCATAGGAACAGGCTTGGGGCTTTCTATTGTGAAATCAATCATCAATCTTCACGGCGGAAAGTACGGTGCGATTTCAAAGCCGGGGGAAGGAAGTATTTTCTGGTTTGAAATTGACTGCTTAAATGATATGAGCAATTAAATGTGAAAAAAGCACTGCTGTTTAGTGGTGTTTTTTTGTGTCATGTAAGAAATATATTGTGTGTATAGTGAAATAGCCTTGCAAAATTACCGTTTGAGTAAAAAATTGACCGTTTGAGTAAAAACACTTGATTAAACTTGACAAAATGTTATAATTGGTTTAATATTATTTTTTTATTTCAAAAATTTATTAATGGAAAGGTGAATTTTTATGGAACAACAAAAAATCAAATTTTTAAGACCGGCGGTGCTGATTATACTGTCGGCGATTATCCTTATGGTTTATATCAGACCGGCATTTATATTTGCGGAGGTTCCTGCGGGCATCACACTTGAGAGAGGCGGTCATGGCGGCGATATCTACGCAAACGGCAATGCGATTATTGTCACAGCAGGCGCAGTTGACGGGCGAAGCCTTATTTATCTTGACACCAATTCAAACGGAATAATCGACGGTGACGAGGAGCCTGTCGCGCTTGAAACTTGTGTAGGCTTCCCAGTTTATGACTCAAGTAATACAGCAGGGAATATCACCGGAAACACCACAGATGGCTATACCCTATCAAAATATTCGGTTTTTGGCGGAGCAAATGGTGAGGGCAACAATGTTGAATCAACAAAAATCACCATGCTAAGCGGAACAATCAATGGCATAAGAGGCGGAGGAAGACACTCAGTGGTCAGCGGCGACACAAATATCACTGTTGCCGGCGGC
This sequence comes from Bacillota bacterium, assembly GCA_023439835.1. Lineage (GTDB taxonomy): Bacteria > Bacillota > Clostridia > Oscillospirales > Ruminococcaceae > SZUA-444. The sequence goes on from JAEXUW010000021.1 coordinate 240,244, forward strand.
TCTGTCGGGAATATTTTGGGCTCAGGCGCGCCCGGAGCGGTTGGCGGCGACGCTAATATCACTATATCTGGCGGAAGTGTCGGGACTGTCTCTGGCGCACATGCCGATAATGGCAGCAGTGTCGGCGGAACGGTGAATATCAGCATGACGGGCGGCACCGTCGGGAGTATATATGGCGGAGGGGCTGAGGCTGTATCCGTTGGAAACACAAGCATTATCATTTCCGGCGGAACGGTGAGCGGAGACATTTTCGGCGGCGGAAAAAACCTCAATGCAAATGTCACAGGTAACACCAGAGTAGAAATCACAGGCACAGCTTTAGTTAGCGGAAGTGTTTACGGTGGAGGACAAAGTTTTAATGCAGCCGTCACAGGTAACACAAGTGTTGTCATTTCAGGCGGAACGGTCAGCGGAAGTGTTTACGGCGGCGGTTATGCTGCAAATACAACTGTCGGCAGCACGAGCGTTGTCATTTCAGGCGGAAGCGCACAGTATGTTTACGGCGGTGGACATTCTGGCATTGTCACAGGTAACACCAGAGTACAAATCACAGGCACAGCTATAGTTAGCGGCAGTGTTTACGGCGGCGGACACATCGGAGCCATTACAGGAAACACGAGCGTTATCGTTTCAGGCGGAAGCGCAGATTATGTTTACGCCGGTGGACATTCTGGCTTTGTCACAGGTAACACAAGCGTCACGCTCTCAGGTGGAAGTGTCAGTCATGTTTTCGGCGGCGGATTGAATGGAGCTGTCACAGGTAACACGAGTGTGACAGTTTTGGATGATGCACTTATCACGGGAAGCTTATTTGGCGGAGGAAACGCTGGTTCAGCCACTTCAAGTAGCACAAGCGTGACATTGAGCGGTGGGTCTATCGGTGAGGTAGTTTGTGCCGGCGGACATACTGGCAATGTAACCGGCGATACAATTATTACCTTAACAGGCACAACAAGCGTTAACAACAGCATCTCAGGCTTAGGTCTTGGCTGTGAAGTCAGCGGCACAAAGTATTTAAGATTCGGCGTTGATGCTGTCGGCATTGATGCGTATATTGATCAAAGCGATAATTATGACCTTCTGCAATATGAGGTTGCATTCTATGACACGGACGGCACGACAAGGCTGACTGCTCCAGCTTCACAGTGGGTAACAGAAAACACAGCTGCAACACAGCCTTCAAGCCCCTCAAAATCGGGCTACAACTTTGAAAAATGGCTTGACGACGCTGATGAGTTTGATTTTGCTACGCTCATCACTATCCCCAAAAAGCTGAAATCAACGTGGTCACTAAAACCTACATATACCACCTTTACTCCTCCGACTCCGACAGTTCCGGGCGGAAGCGGTTGGAACAATGTAATTAGCGATATTAATGAGGCACAGGACGGCTCAACTGTTGAAATCAAGCTAAACGGTGCCAATGAAGTGCCAAAGAGCGTTTTTGAAGAGATTAAGGGCAAGGATATAACTATTCTTCTTGATATGGGCAATGGCTTTGTGTGGAAGATAAACGGAAAAGACGTTACAAATCCGAAAAACGTAAATTTAAGCGTAAAAATTCCGACTGCACAGCGTATACCTGTTGATGTTATAAATCTTGTTACGGGCGAAAAGCTAGAGCTTTATCTATCATTTGACGGTGATTTTGGACTAAAAGCAACGCTGATGATTGATCTAAAGAAATCAAACAGCGGATATTTCGCAAACCTGTTCTATTACAACCCGACAACAAAAGCGCTTGAATATGTTTCAAGCGGTAAAATCGGAAGCGATGGAAAAGCAGGCCTTGATTTCTTCCACGCATCGGATTATGTTATTGTGATTTCAAGTGAAATCATGACTTCTCTGACCGCTGAGCCGGATAGCGAGCCGACAGACAACCCGAAAACTGGCGAAAGCGCATTCCCGGTGGCTATTGCACTAACAGCGGTAATGACAGGGATTGTTTTGTATAAGTCAGAAAAAAAGAAGAAATAATATAATGAAAGCTCGGTTTTTACCGAGCTTTTTTCTTTGCTTTTTTAATGTCCGGATTGAGTTTTTACAAATAACCCTTCTAAATGAATATTGACATCAGCTTCATTACATATTACTATAAGATAATACAAAGGCAAAGCAAGGAGGCATCATGTTTGAATTTAAAAACGTAACCTATAAAAGTATACTGGATATCCCGTCGCTTAAAATAGACAAAGAAAAAATCACAACTATTGTTGGACAAAGCGGAAGCGGAAAGACCACAATTCTCAAGCTTTTAAATAAAATGATTTCACCGACGAGCGGTGAGATTTATTTCAACGGTGAATACATGGAAAAGCTTAATACTATTGAGCATAGGCGTCAGGTGACAATGCTTTCACAGGCATCAGTTTTGTTCGACGGGAATATCAAGGATAATCTAACCGCCGGCTTGAGATTTCAAAAAAAGGATATTCCAAACGACGAGGATTTAGAGCAAATGCTTAACAATGTCAAGCTGATGAAGTGCCTTGACTCGCCGACGGACAGGCTGTCGGGGGGCGAAAAACAGCGTCTGGCTTTGGGGCGTGTTTTACTTCTTGATTCACCGGTATATCTTCTTGATGAGCCTTCATCCGCCCTTGATGAACTCACTGCCGAGGCTGTTATTGAAATGATTACAGGCTATATTAAAAGTAAAAACAAAACTCTGATAATGGTTACACATACAAATGCAATTGCGGACAAATATTCAGACACTGTCATTGAGGTTTCAAAGGGAGGAGCAAATGAACGACATATATAATTTGAGCTTTTTTCAAGTTGGCGCGGCTTATGTTTTCGTGGTTATTGTTCTTGTTATCCTCAGAATGCGCGGAATAAAAAGAGAAAAGGCACTTGTAATCTCAAGTATAAGAATGACTCTTCAGCTTATTTTGGTCGGTTATCTGCTGGTGTACGTTTTTGATAATTCAAATCCGTTTATTACGCTGGCGATTTTGCTGGTGATGCAGATATTTTCAATTCACACCGTGTTTAGAACATATAAAAACAAGCTTTCCCCTTCATTAAAAAAGGTGATAGCTTTATCAATGAGCATCGGTACATTAGCCTGTATTGCATATTTTCTGTTTGTTGTAATACAAATTTCACCGTGGTATAATCCACAGTATTTTATTCCGATAACAGGAATGATTGTCGGGAATTCTATGACTGGTATTTCGCTTGGAACAAAAGCTTTGACGGAAGGAATGAGCCTGAGAAAAATAGCCGTAGAGGAAGCATTGATTTTAGGCGCCTCCCCAAAAGAAGCTGTGAAATCTGTAATTAACAGCTCATTTGATGGAGCAATTCTGCCGACGATTAATTCAATGATAGGCATGGGGATTGTGTTTTTGCCCGGAATGATGACGGGACAGATTCTTTCAGGTGTGTCACCTACAACTGCTATTGCATATCAAATTGCAATAATGCTGAGTATACTAGGCGCAGTTTCGCTAACGGTTATTATTATGCTGACACTTGGGTATAAGACCTATTTCAATGAACAAAGCCAGCTGGCTGAATAGGCTTACAAAAAAATGAAATCCCCCAAAAAGCGGATCCTTTTTGGGGGTTAATTTTATATAGCCTTAAAGGCTTGCTCAAGGTCAAAAAGAATATCGTCTATATGCTCTGTTCCTACCTGCAAATATATTATAAAGAGCTATGTTTTCTAAAAATATCCTTCATAATAACTGATAAAAATAATAATATGTTATGTCATACGATTATTTATTTATATATTGGGGATTATATAAGCATTATTATTAAAACACAGCAGAAAGGTGTGATTGTATGACGATTACTTCTTTTGCAATTTTTACGATATTTGAAATAGTATGCCTGAGAGAATTTGTGAAGAGGCGAAACAAAGCACTTGTAAGTGAAGTGATTGTAAGCTATGTTTTGACATCTGCATTATTATTATGGCTCTATTTTGATAATGTAAGTGTACCAAAATACATGATAATACTGTTTTTGTTATGCTTAGTAATGAACACATTTTTAGGGTACTATCTGAATTTATACAATGAATCAAAGACATTTGATAGGTATCTGCATGCTTTTGGTTCGTTTTCATTTTCAATATTAGCATATTCAATTTTATCTGATGTTTTCAATCAAACATTTGATTCCGATTTATTTGCTGGAATAATAGTTTTTTCGCTTGGAATAACACTTGGAACAATTTTTGAAATTATAGAATTTATCAGTGATAAATCCAGAAATACAAAGCATCAGCATGGTTTGGCAGATACTGATTATGATATGATATTTAATATGATAGGTTCAGTAATTGCTGCAGTCTATGTTGTATTATTTATTAATTAGCGATAATAAAATATGTTTAGGAGTGATGTTTTGAAAAAATACAACAAGCTTATTAACGAAACAAGTCCCTATTTATTACAGCATGCAGAAAATCCTGTTGATTGGTATCCATGGGGTGAGGAGGCATTTAATAAGGCAAAGGCTGAGGATAAGCCGATTTTTTTAAGCATAGGTTACAGTACCTGCCACTGGTGTCATGTTATGGCACATGAAAGCTTTGAAAACAGCCAAACAGCTGATATATTGAACAAAAATTTCATCTCAATAAAAGTGGATAAAGAGGAACGCCCTGACATCGACAGTATTTATATGAATGTTTGTCAGGCTTTAACAGGAAGCGGTGGATGGCCGACAAGTATATTTATGACTCCTGAGCAAAAGCCATTTTTTGCAGGTACTTATTTTCCACCAGCATCAAGGTATGGTTTAGTAGGCTTTAACGACATTTTAACCGCTGTATCAGATAACTGGAGAAATAACCGTCAGGAGCTTATTGCCTCAACAGATGAAATAATAAAGCATATTGGTAAAAGTGCGGATTATACAGGCGAAGTAAGTGAAGCTTTGCTTGAGGAAGCTGTTATATATTTCAAGAAAATATACGATAAAGAATATGGTGGTTTTGGAAAAGCACCTAAATTTCCAACTCCACACAATCTGCTGTTTTTACTGAATATCTATGAAAAATATCAAGATGAAAGCATTCTTGAAATGGCTGAAAATACGCTTATACAAATGTACAGAGGGGGTATGTTTGACCATATAGGTGGCGGTTTTTCAAGATATTCCACGGACAGACTTTTTCTTGTTCCTCATTTTGAAAAAATGCTTTATGATAATGCACTTTTAATGCTAGCCTATACAAAAGCATTCAGCATAACTAAAAAGAGGTTATATAAAGATATTGCGGATAAAACAGCGGAATACATTCTTCGTGAAATGACAAATGAACAGGGCGGATTTTATTCAGCACAGGATGCCGACAGTGAGGGTATTGAGGGGAAATATTACGTCTTTGAAAAAGATGAAATTATAAAGCTTTTAGGAAAAGAAAAAGCAGAGCAGTTTTGTTTTAGATTTGATATAACCGAATCTGGAAATTTTGAGGAAAAGAATATCGCCAATCTGCTAAAAACCGACATAAGCCAAATTGATAATACGGATTTTAATGAGCTTCTGCCTTTGATTTATGAGTACAGAAAATCAAGAACCAAACTTCATCTTGACGACAAAGTATTGACATCGTGGAATTCACTTATGATTTCAGCATTCAGCTATATGTATAGAACTTTTAATGATGAAAAATATCTCGATGCTGCTCAAAATGCATATAAATTTATTGATGCAAATTTGACTGAAAACCATAATACTCTTTTTGTAAGTTACAGAAACGGGAACAGATCAGGCAAGGGGTTCATTGACGACTATGCTTTTTATATTTTTGGGTTAATAAATCTCTATGAAGCAACTCTTAACAAGAACTATCTTGATAAAGCGTTTGCCTTAACTCAAAAGGCAATAGACGGTTTTTTTGATAAAGAAAATGGCGGGTTTTATTTATATGGAAGTGAAAATGAACAGCTTATTGTTAAGCCAAAAGAGGTCTATGACAGTGCAATTCCAAGCGGAAATTCTGTTATGTGCTATAACTTATTAAAGCTTTCTTCTCTTATATCAGATGAAAGATTACAGGAAATATCAGAACAGCAGATGAAGTTAATGGCTGGTCATGCTAATGAGTATCCAGGAGGGTTCTGTTTTTATCTTTTGTCTGTCACAATGCACATTTATCCTCCTAAAAAAATAGTCTGTGTACTATCTGAAAGAAGTGACATGGAATTAATCAAAGCCAAAAAAAGAGATAAAATTAGCCTTATTATTTTTGAAAGCCCGACTGAGGAGTACAAGCTTCAAAACGATAAAACAACATTCTATGTGTGTGAGAATCATACTTGTTATCCTCCGACTAATGATATAAGTGAGGCGTTTGAAGTCAAATAGCAACACAAAAAGTCCGTCAGCATAATCACCGGCGGACTGTGTTTACACAAGTCAAACTAAATACACTCTAAACTAAAAAAATTCCGCTCACTGAGCGCGCAGACAACCGTAATGAATTGCCGATGATTATTTCTGAACTACTTTCTGAAGTAATGATAATTATTATCACAATGGAAACTCTCAAAGCAGATAAAAAGAAATAGCAAAAACTAAGCTGCCTGCAAAAAACAGGCAGCTTAACTTATTTGGCGATTAGAAGTCACATATTAGCATATTTTTAGAATTTCTTTACCGTCATGGATCGAATAGCCAGCATTTTTGTTATTGATAAAACTATCATTAAAATCACAAGTATAAGCGCACCTGCACTACAAATAAAAAGTGTTTTGGGCATCCATACTATTACCATATAATACGAATACTCAATTAGATATGGCCATATCGCGATAAATACAGCCAAAACAAGAAGTATAACAAGCTTAGAAATAAATATAATACGTTCTTTTCGGGTATTTGTTATCACTTTCTTTGCGATTCTAGCGTTCTGAGTAGCAATAAGAATAATGCAGCAAATGATTAAAATCAGCTCTACACAGATAGCAATACTAGCATACATATCCACCTTTGCGTTATAAGCGTATGGCTCAGATAATTCCTTATCGTATAATTTACGTGTTAGTGCATTCCCAATATGTACTGCATGATAACCACTTATATTCGACAACACACATGTAGCTGTATTCTTTTCCATAGAAATAACTATATCTGAGGCGTAATTCGGATTCATTCCGTTATGATAAATAATTGAGCCGTCAGCAGAAACTTCCCAGCCGTATGTATAATAATAATTACGATTGCTGGACGAACGAATAATTACAGTGTTATCCTCATCTATGACATGAGATTTTTCAATCAAACGTGCTAACTGCTCAGGAACATCACCTTTTCCAAGTTGAGCAATCAGCCACAAATTCATATCTTCAGCGCTCGTTATAAGATATCCGTCTGCAAGACAGCCCTGATAACGAGGAGCATCGTATTCTACTGCTTTGCCAAAGAACTGACTGTAACCCTTAGACATATTATCCGATTTATATGCGATATTAGTACTAAAACTGCTGTTTGTCATGCCTAGAGGAATAAGAATTCTGTTTGCGACAAAGTCTTCAAATTTATCTTCTGTAACATATTCAAGTAAATACGCAAGAAAATCATAGCCAATGTTTGAGTATTCATACTGTGTTCCAGGATAAAAATTAAGAGAAGCAGAATCTGTTAGACGTGCAGTTTCTTCAAGTAAATCATCTGTTGTGCCTTCTGGAAAATCATTCTCCAATTTTGCAGGCAACCCACTTGAATGATGAAGAAGCTGCTTTATTGTTATTTCAACGTTCTCACCGTTGTAGTTCACATTAAACCAGGGTATATAATCAGAGATGTTTTTGTCTATTGAGATAATACCCTCATCATCAAGAATAAGTATCGCAAGCGCAGTAAAAGCTTTTGTGGTAGAACCAAGCTCATACAGAGTGCTTTTGTTGGCATACTTATTACCTTTTATGTCAGCAAAACCATATTGTGAATATACTGAACTTTCACCATTTGTCATCACAATTGATACGCCTGGGGCTTTTTCAATGTCCATAGCATGATTAATATAATCCTGCATTTCTGGCGAATTAATTATGTTTATCATATCATCTTCACTGACAGCGAAAGCTGAAACACAAAACAAATTAAAACACAATGCTACTATAATCAATGATATCACTAAATTCTTTATTTTCATTATTAATTCACCCTTGTTATGATGTATAAATCAATTAATTATACCACAAATCTTCCCATTAGTAAACTAAGAAATACATACCACCATACAAATTGAACTTTAAATTCTATACTCTGCGCTATTCTACGGTGATTTCAACAATAGCTGCCTGCGAAAACAGGCAGCTATTGTTGATTGTTATATAACAGAGATTCCTGCGAGAGATAATCGTTGGGGCAGATAGCTTAATGCGCAGAAAATAATCGCGTTATAAATAACACGAGATTTCAAATTCATATTAAATAAGTAGATATAGTGAATAGCCTACAAATCTGCAAGCTACTCAGTGTATCTTCTATGGTGCGGATGAAGTGACTTGAACA
>JAEXUW010000007.1 GCA_023439835.1 Bacillota bacterium
GCCTTTTTCAAACCGTCGGGCGGTAGGAGGACAAACCAATCCACAGCATCCATTACAGTATAGCAAATTTTTAAAGTTCTTGGAGAGGAACTCTAAAAACTACTACTTTTATATAATACGAGGAGGACTCACCCATGTCAGAGAAAAAAAGCAACAGGCTTGCCGAGGGCGGCTATCTGTTCGCAAGTCGGTTAATACTTGGTGCAACCAGACTGACCAGCCGAATGTCGGAGCGTATGCTGCAAAAGGCAGCTGCTGCAAGTGCCTTGCCTAAAGATTATCTGTTTTATCCAGAGGATATTACGCAAAGCATTACCGTCAAATCCCTGCAGGTCAAAGAGCGATGGGATATGCTCAAAAAAACAGCTCCGGCTTTTCTAGCCGAGCGTGGCTTTCTTAGAAAAAAATACCCGTCGCTGAAATCAAAAATTGAAGCCGAACAGCAGTATTATCTTAAAAGCATAAAAAAGCAAAGTAAGGATAATATTATCCTCATGGCTTCAAGCATATCAAAGCATCAGTCAATTTATGAGCATTTCTCGCAGGCTGAGGTTAGTCAGGATAATTTAGGACTGCTCATGACTATACCACAGTTTCTTGCGGAGTATGAAGCAGCAATAACAGAATGCGCCGGCGACTTTGACGGTGCGATAAATAAGCTTTCAGAAAGCGTTTCCGAAAACAAAGTCGACAGCTGCTTAGCTCCATTCGAACGTGAGCTTGAGGTCGCAAAGAAAAACAAGCTTCAAGCAGTCAACTTCTCTCTCATGCTCCCCGATAATAAACACATCACTCTGGATATGCCGATAAAATATTTTTTCAAATATATCGACACTGCACTTCTGATGAGGTTTGCAAAAGATAAAATGCCTGACTTCCCCTGTCGCCTTTATTTCGGCGAAAAAGGGGAATTTCTTTTTGAAAAAATTCTTGAAAAACGCTTTATGGCTGACTTCGAGAGAAATTTCAATGCTTATTCAAAAGAACACGTCAAGGATTACAGTGTTGTAATTAACAGAACATCGAAAAAGCCTTACCCTGAAAGCAGCTATGACGGAGTAAAAAGCCGCCATCAGCTCATGACATTTATTGAAGCTGCTTATGAGGATAAGGAAATCCCACTGAATAATCTTTCAGACTTTTTCAAGCAGAATGAAGATATCATCAACGATGTCAAGAAAATGATTAGATAGGAGTGAATTTTATGGCAGAAAACTATTCGATTCCAAAAGAGCTTGCTCATGGCGTTAATCTTCTTGTAAACGGTGCAGTAATCAAGGCAAGCTATATGACAAAAAATCTTGCCGACAAAATGCTGTCAAAATCAGCTCTCAAGCGTGGAATTGATGAGGGCGACAACATTATGTTCCCGGCAGAGGACGGACGTTCCTCAATTCCGATGTATGAGCTTTCACAAAAGGGCTATCTTGAGCTTAACCGTCAGGAAATCAAAAGGCATTTTTCAAGGCTTTTGAATTTTGTTCCTGACTATCTGCGTGAAAGAGGAATTCTCCCCGACAAAAAACCTAAATCAATTGAGGACCGCCTTCAGCTTGACTTCAACCGTTACGCAAAGGAGCTGAGATTTGAAAGCAAAGAAGAAATCATCGCAAAATCAAGAGATACCGCAATCAGGCAGGATATACTCAAGCATTTCAGCGATATTGACCTTGCTACTCCAGGGATCGGACTTTTGCTCACAAGGGACAATGTTCTGGAGAAAATCTATGAATCTCTTGACCACAAGAATTATTTTGAGGAGCAAAACAGTCTTAAAGCATCGGTTTCAAGTGTTACGCAAGCTCTTAAAGAAAATAGCAACGCTGTGTCAAAAGCTCTTGAACCGTTTGTTCAGGAGCTTTCTTCCTGCAAAAAAGCACTTCCAGAATTTGTGGAGTTTAAAATAGCTTCACCCACAGTTTCAAAAAGAATGAGAATGGAAATGAGCGAATTTTACAAGCACCTTGATTTGTCTGTGCTTGAGAGATACGCACAGCATGCGATGCCTGAGTTCCCCCACCGTGAGTATTTCGGAAAGGACGGTGCTGAGATTTTTGATAAGCTTGTGGAAAAACGCTTCTGTGAGAATTTAGTCAAGAATTTCAAAGACTATATGTCCTATAAAGACAACGGATATATGATGACGGTGGATTGCACAAACAAGCAGCTCATTAAGACCGATGAGCTGACAGAGCTTAGAAATCGGGCTTTCTTAAAAGAGTTTGTTGATAACAATTACTCAAAACCAGATAAGGCACTTTCGGAAATTTCACGCTTTTTTGCCGAGAAGCAGGAGCTTCTAAGTGAAATACAGAAAAGCATACAGCCTGAACAAGCACAGAAAAAAGGTGGATATGTAGATATTCAGGTTGAGGAATTCCCAAATGGCAATGTATATGTTTTTCTTAACAAACAAGGTGAAAAGGCGATATTCGACGAGCGCTTCGATGATGAAATGCGAAAGAATTACAATATGCCAACGTCAATTGAGGACTGCCTCATGACACTTGGTGTATCGGCGGTAGCCGTTGAAAATATCAGGCTGAATATTGCTCCTGAAAAGAAAAGCCTTAACGAGCTTAACAATGAAGGCTTCATAACAAGCAAGGCTGAGGATATTTTGCAGAAATATGGTATCACTGTTCAGATTGATGAATTTCCTAAAGGTAATGTATTTGTATTCAAAACTGACGATGGAAAACAGCTCAGCTTCGATGAGCGTTTCGATGATGAGATACGTGATTATTACGGAATGCCCAAAAGTGTTGATGAGTGCTTAAAATCAATCGGACTTACAGGCGATGAGATTTCTCAGTGGAAAGCTCAGTCAAATCAAAATGGACAAATTGAAGTCAAAGCATTAAACGAAAGCTTTTCTGCTCCTGCTTCTGACGAGCCCAAAGAGGTAAAACCAGAAAGCAAGAATAAGGCAGAAAAACCACAGGAGGCTAACAAGGATCTTCCCTTCCCGGAGGTCGGTGTAAAGCAAATAACAGGAAAAATCCGTGAGGAACCAAAGCCACCAAAGCTCAAACCCACCGCTAAGTCTTCTCAGGCTGACCTTATTAAAAACAACATAGCTGCACAAGTCGCAGAAATGAGCAAGCAGATGGGAAGATAGAAATTGTTGTGCCAATTTGTCACAAAGAACAAAGGAGATTTTTTATGAATGATAAAACAGCATTATTGACGCCTGGGAAGCTCACTATCGAAGAGCGAACCCTTCTTTCACAGCTTGCTTGTGAGAATGTGAAAGAAGCTCTGGCTCAGCTTCAGGAGCTTCTTGTTTACAGCGATTCCTCTTCAGCTGAGCTGATATGCTCTTTACACGACAAAATAAAAGCCGGCGGCATTGACTTTTCAGAAGAAAAAACTCACGCCGTTATTACTGTTACCGACGATCAGCAGGAGGAATAATGATGGCTTACAACAAGAAGAAAAGCTTCTCATCGGAAGAAAAGGAAGCCTATGCTCAGAAAAAGCAGGATGAAATGAACGAGCTATTTGAGAAAATCAATCAGGGCGTTCTTGATGTATTTAACTCTAATAATTTTAAAAGCTATCTTAAATTTTGCTCAAGGTTTCACGATTACAGCATGAACAACACTATTCTGATAGCTATGCAAAAGCCTGAAGCTACACTTGTCGCAGGCTATTCAACATGGAAGCAGCTAGGGCGACAGGTTGACGCAGGACAAAAAGGCATATCCGTACTTGCCCCCGTAGTCACCAAGACCAATCATATACTTGAATATACCACCGCCGTTTTAGACGATAAAGGAAACAAAGTCTATAACTCTGACGGAACAGAACAGACTGAAACAGTCGAAAAAGCATACAAGGAATTACGGTTTAAAAAGGCTTATGTTTTCGACGTTTCACAAACCTCCGGAAAGGAGCTTCCTACGATTTTAGACACCGAGCTGTCGGGTGATGTTCCACAGGATAAAAAGGATTGTATTCTGAAATCTCTTGCTACTGTTGCCGGAACAGAAATAACCTTTGAGGATATCCAGTCAGGTGCAAAGGGCTATTACTCACACACTGAGAATAAAATTGCTGTTAAAGCTGGAATGTCCGACCTTCAAACATTAAAAACTGCTTTTCATGAAACTGCACATTGCCTTCTGCACGATTCAAAAAAGGATACCGCAATTCAGAATGCTTCCCGCAATGATAAGGAGCTTCAGGCTGAAAGCGTTGCTTACATTATCGCAAGTCATTTTGATATGGACACAAGCGAATATTCTTTTCCGTACATAGCAGCATGGAGTGACTGCAAAACGCCCCCAATTGATAAGCTGAAAAATGTTCTGACAGAAATTCAGAAGGCTTCAAAAATGATAATCAGTCAGATTGATGAGGATTTATTGAAGCTTGAAAATACTAAACAAAATGAAGCTGAAAACATAGCTCTCCCCTTCCCCGACGTTGGAATAAAACAGCCAACAGGAGTGTTAAAACAAAATAATGAAGCTCTTGCAGTCCAGCTTTCAGAACAGGTTCACAGTTTAAAAAGATAATCTGTGACAAATTGGCACAGAAATATATAACAGGAGGCATCCATTATGGCATTTAAAAATCCAAACAATCGTTGCTCACTGAGCGGATATGTTTCAAACATCTGCGAGTATGCTCCCGGAGCAAAATCATTAGAGCTTGATATTGTTGTCGAAAGACCATCATACATAAAAGGCGGCAAATCATATTCCGACCTGATAAGAATATATATCAGTGATCCAGTGCTTTTAAAATTCGTTTCCTCATCGGTGAAAAAGGGCAGTATTATTAACGTAAAGGGCGAGCTTAGAAACTGGATAGACGGAA
>JAEXUW010000014.1 GCA_023439835.1 Bacillota bacterium
GCCTTTTTCAAACCGTCGGGCGGTAGGAGGACAAACCAATCCACAGCATCCATTACAGTATAGCAAATTTTTAAAGTTCTTGGAGAGGAACTCTAAAAACTACTACTTTTATATAATACGAGGAGGAATTACAATTGAAAGCACTAGGCAGACTAGCGGCAATGCTCGGCTTGAGTGGATTTATGTTTTTTATCATTAACGCTCTCACAAACTATATGTTCCTGTTCACAGGCTCGACGAAGCTATTGAAGGAGGGTGGCGTTCCTGACGATTATTACAGCTTCAAGCCCACATATTTATTTCGCATAACAACAAATGATAAGTTTGACGGGAAAATGGTCATCCTGATTTCGTTAATGGTTGGTATGATTTTATTCTGGAAGCTCAGCAAAAGCTTTGCGTTGTGGTTTAGGAAAATTCCCGACGTTGACGGCTCTGCTCGGTGGGCAACAGAAAAGGAAATTGACAAATCACTGTTCCGTGTGAATTCGGATAAGCTTGAAGATGCTGAAAAAAGCGGTATCATCCTTTATCGAAAGGACAAATATTTCTTCATAGACGAAGCGACAATAAACAGTCTGATCATCGGAACTACACGCTCCGGAAAAGGTCAGACTTTTGTTTTGCCCATGATAAGAATGCTTTCTCAAAGCAAAATGAAACAAAGCATGGTCATCAATGATCCGAAGGGAGAACTGCTTGAAAACTCATATAAGCTTCTTGTTTCTGCTGGATATAAGGTGGTGGTGCTTAATCTGCGTAATACGAACTTCTCCTCGCTGTGGAATCCACTCTCCCCTATCGTCAGCGAATATATCAAGGCAATGGAAACCGAAGAAAAGGACGTTTCCCGTGTTTCTGAGCTTATCGGTGAGCTTGCAGGTGTTTTTACCGACAACCCGAAATCAGATCCCATCTGGCCGACGTCTGCAAAATCACTGCTGTCGGCTATTATCATGCTCTTGGTAAGCAAGGGCTATGAAAACAACTGCCTTGATAAGCTTAATATGTACAGCGTTTACAGCTTCTTTCTGGAGTATGGAGTTAAGAATGAAGTTGTAGGAATGAAACAGATAAACGCCCTTGACACGCTTTTTCAGGAGCTTCCCGTCGGTCATCCCGCAAAGCTTTCATATGCTACATCAAATTTTGCAACCGGTGAAATGAGAAGCTCAATTTTTTCTACACTTGCGAGCAACATTGAAATCTTCGCCGACACTGGTATTGCAAAGCTCACAAGCGGAAACGAGATTGATTTTAGCGACTTAATAAACCCCGAAAAGCCCTGCGCAATCTTCATGGTTCTCCCCGATGAGAAGGTCAACCGTCACGTTATCGCAAGCCTTTTCATTAATCAGTGCTATTCCGCCCTGGTTGATCTGGCGGGGAATTATCCTCAGCAAAAGCTTCCTCAACGAATACAGTTCATCCTTGATGAGTTTGGAAACATGGTGAGAATTCCGTCAATGGACGTTAAAATGACAGTCTGCTTAGGACGAAATATTCTTTTCAATCTGTTTGTTCAGGACTTTAATCAGCTTTCCTCAAAATACGGCGACACTAGCAAGACAATTCGCTCAAACTGCGGTAACTTAATCTACATAAACAGCACAGACAAGGAAACTAACGACTACATCTCAGCAGTTCTCGGAAGTAAAACCGTCGAGTATGAAACGCTTTCAGGAAATCTTGATGAATCGCTAAACCACAAAAATCTCAGCATTAAAGGACGGCTACTTCTAACAGGTGACGAGCTGGGTATGCTTGAAATGGGCGAAGCCGTTATCAAGCGTCAAAGATGCTATCCAATGCGCACAAAGTTCGAGCCATTCTACAAGCTGAAGCTTCCACTGACGAAAATCGATGACATAATTAAGGTTAGAATTCAAAGTCTTGACAAGGTTATGTTCCCTTTCAATGAAATTTTCAAGGAAGTTAATCAGGAGAATGCCGAAGAATCTTCCCGTGAAGCCGCAATAAACAAAGCCGGTCAGCTCACCTGCGGTGCTTTTGTTGAACAGCTGAAGAATGAAAATTACACAGACTGCATGGAGTATATTAACGGCTTCATCAGCGAAAACGCTCTGCCTCAAGAGGATATTGATATTCTTGTATGCTTTATCAGAGATTTATATGTAAAACAGCAGGAAGCTCACTGAAAATTGCCGTTTGTTGACAAAATAGATGAAATAATATAGAATAGAGGTAATATATGGACAATAAGAAAACACAGCTGATAACGCTGATAATTATGCTTACTACCGCCGCTGTCTTATCGGCAGTATACATTCCAAAAGGAAGTGACCAAATGAACATTAAAGATGTTATTGTGCAAATAATAATTATACTTTGTACCGGACTGGTAACGTACATAGTATCATGGCTTTTATCTCGGCGTTCACAGCTGCACCAAAATACAGCCGCAATAGATAAGCTTATCGAAAGACTTGGCAGGTTTGAGTCAAGAACGCTTGAAAATATGCTTGGAATAACAACCGACGAATCCTTGTCAGGTCAATTTAAACAAGTTGTAAAAAAGCTTAACGATGACATGGGAGTGGATAAGGCACACCCGTCACTGTCATTCCAGCATGACACGATACTGGACTACCTAAGAAAAAAGGATAAAACGGCAGAGCAGCGGCTTGCGGCATTTAGTCTTACAGATAAAAATATCCATAATTCCTTAGAAGAAATAAAGCTATTTTTTTCTGATTGGGAAATAAAAACTGATATAATTAATCAGCTTAACGAGGAAAATGTACGGCTTAATGCAAAAATAGCTGAGCTTAATGCTGAGCTGTCTTTATCAAAAAGCAGTTCTTCCCCCGAACACACTTTTTTTAGAAAAAGATAAATTCCCCCTTGACTTCTGGCAACCAGTATATTATAATAAAGCTAACAAATTATGGAGTTGATGATATATGGGAAAGGCATCGTGGCAAACTAAAGAAAAATACAACAGGGCGCATTACAAGAAACTGATTATTCAGCTTGATAAAGAGCTTGTAGCAGAATGGGAAGAAAAGCTTAAAGCTGATGGAATTGCAAAGGCTCAGTTTTTAAGAAATGCAATTTATGAATATCTTAAGGAAAAATGACACACAAGGAGGACACCATGAAAAAGCTTTTAATCTTGACACTTGCAATATTTACGGCGGTATGTTTTTCTGCCTGTGATGAAGCTGACAGCTCGTCGGACGTTATCAAAGTTGAGGCGACAACCACGACTGTATCAGAAATAACCACCGCCCAGGAAGTTTCAACAACAGCGCCTGTAACAACAATTGTTACAACAAGCGTTCCTGATGAAACTGAAACATCTGCCACAACAACAGAGGTTACGACTGTTTCAGAAGTGACTACCGCATCGGCGACAACCACCAAACCCGTGACAACCACAGCTGCTACTACAACCACAAAGCCTGTAACAACCACAGCCCCGACAACCACAACAAAGCCGGTTACAACAACCGTTCCAGTAACAACTACTACCGCACCGGTGACAACAGCGCCTCCGGCGTCTGCAAGGCAGGCAGGCTTTCAGGCGGATATTCAGGCAGAGTGCCTGAGAATTATCAACGAATACCGTGCGGCGAACGGTGTGCCGGCAATCAGCCTTGATAACTCATGGAAAATCTATGCCGAACGGCTTTCGAAATTCAACGCTGATAACAACCTTATTTCTCATGGACCATATGCAATAGAAATTGTAGGAAATCCTAAATATCACAATCCAAACGGTTCTGCAACAGAAATAGCAAATATGATTATGGATGGATACAAAAACTCATACGCTCATAGTCTTAATATGCTTGATATTTATAACGGTGATAAGACTCACAGAATGACATCAACCTATTGTGCTGTATACTACAATCCTTCAACTCAGAGATTTTCCACTATAATAGTTTTAAAAGATGTTAGTTACTCAACATTCTATCCTAGTTATAATTCAGCTATATCATCTGAACAATGGTGGGAAGCAGGCGGTATGTACACTGATGAAACAAATGCTTTTCTTGTTGAGCGCCGTTCTTGGACTGAACAACAAATAGAAGACTATTTCTTTGAACATAATTATCAAAAATACTATCCCCACCTTTCATAAAGCCACATAATTGAATACATCAAAAAAAGACAGTCAAACGGCTGTCTTTTTTCTTTTGTCTGAAAGCTCGGTAATTCCGGGCTTTTATCATATACAAACGACAACTATTAAAAAGGAGCAGATTACAATGAAGAAAAAAATCAAAAGCCTATTAACCACAATGCTTGCTGTCATTTATTTTCTGATGGCACTCCCCACGCTGTCGCTATCGGCGGCAACCTCGGCAGTTGACATAAACAATTCAATGCCGTCCTCGAACCTTTATTACAGCTCATATGGTATTATGGACAGCTCATCACAGATGATAGCACCGTATCTGACATGGGAGGGTAACGCAACCTACTGTATCGGAACAGCTGAGCAGCATACACCTTTTGCAGGAACACAGCTTTCTGATGCTACACTAATTACAAACCAAAGCCTTAATAAAATGATATGTGCCGGTTATCCCTACACACCGTCGGCTTATGGTCTAAACGCCAGAGATTATCATTATGTCACGCAAATGGCGATACGGTGCTATATCGCCGGCAGAAACCCTTCAAGCGTAATCAGTGACAACCCCGATTTTGTAGCTGAATTCAACCGTATTTACAATGCCAAGAATGCCACTGCGAATCCGACGGTTACAAAAGCGAAAATCACAGGAACGGCAAACAAAACTACGGTAACAATTGACGGAACAGATTATTATAGGTTCGGTCCGTATCGTGCGGAAGTCGAGAATGGGAATTTAACTGGAACTTATAGAATATCACTTTCAAATCCAGACACATTTCATCACTATTCAGAAAGCCCGTCTACAACCATTAGTTATGCTGATGACTATATATCAAGTGACAATTTCTACGTCTATGCCCCCGCAACAGGTTCAGGAAGCACAACAGTGAATCTGGACATTCCCAGCGGCAACTCAACCGCATTAGTAACCACTTATGCATACACTTCTAGCAGTACAAACATACAGGATATTGCAGTAGTTTATACAAATATGTATAATGACGCTCTCTTAGACAACCTTGTGCTTAGCTGGGACGAATCAGGAACACCGGGAGAAGAGCCGGGAGAAGAGCCTGGAGAAGAACCAGAGCCGGAGCCTGAGTTCGGTGAATTGAGAGTATTCAAGCGGACTACTGGAAACGTAAATATTTCAGGCATTGAATTCTGGCTTACAGGCACATCAAACGAGGGTGACTATGTGATGATGACAGCCTATACCGATGTGAATGGAGTGGCTTCTTTCTACAATATCCCCGTCGGAACATATACAGTGTCCGAAAACAGCTCAACCGTTTTGACACAGTATTATGACGTTTGCCCGCCCTTTTATATTAACATTCATGCTGATACTACATCTATGATTTCAGCAACCAACGCTGAAAAATGCGGAAGGATAAGGATACAGAAAACCACAGAGGAAATGCTCAATATTGAGGGCGTTCGCTTCAATCTCACAGGAACAGCTGATAATGGAAGAGCTGTATCCGCAACTGCCTTAACCAACAGCGACGGTTTGGCGGTGTTTAACAACATTCCCATCGGAAGCTACACAATAACCGAGGATGAAAGTACTGTGCATTATGCGTATCTCACCTGTGAGCCTTTTGAGAATGTGCGTGTCGAATATCTTGACGAAATTGAGCTTGAAGCATACAACGCTGAAAGACTTGGTAGCTTTAGAGTGCAAAAAAGAACGTCAGGAATGAGAAATATCGGCGGTATTCTGTTTCATCTTGAGGGTGTAAGCGAATCAGGTCGTGAAATTCATATGATGGATTATACTGACGCTGATGGCTACGCTGAATTTACAGACGTTCCGATTGGCACATATACTTTTCGAGAAGATATAGATACGATTGACAGAAAACTGTATCTGACAGAGCATGAGTATATAATGTTTACGCTTGGAAAATTCGTTGAACCATACAGCATAACGATTAATGAAGATGAAACTACCGAAACGCTTTACGCAAATTTCGAAAAGCTCGGCTCTGTTTGTGTAAACAAAATTACTGAGGAAATGAAAAACATCGAGGGCATTACCTTCATACTATCTGGAAAAACTGACACAGGCAGAGAAATATATGAAATCGCTGAAACTGACGAGTTCGGGAAAGCCTATTTTGAGAATCTTCCCGTCGGCGAATACACTGTCGAGGAAGATGAAAAAACAGTTAATCAGGCTTATGAAATCGCCGAGGAGGAGAAAGTCAAGGTTTACTGGGATGTTGAAAATGAAATTGACATCGAAAATATTGAAAAAACAGGACAGCTCAAAATCCGCAAAACCACTGAGGGAATGCTCAATCTTGACGGCATACGCTTTGTTATCGAGGGGACAACAGACTCAGGCAGGCATTTTAAATCTGCTTGCACGACCAATATTAACGGTGTAGCAATGCTCAGCGACATCCCCATCGGAAGCTATACCATCACAGAGGACACTGAAACTATTCCATCAGGGTATCTCAAAGCAGCTGACACTGAGGTCAGAATTGACTGGCAGGAGGAAAGCGTTATTGAGATTCACAACCTTGAGCAGACGGGGAAGATTAAGATTTCAAAAACAACTGACAGCATGGACGAGGCAAGCATTTCGGGCATTACCATGATACTCAAAGGCACAGCCGAGAACGGTCGTGAGATTTATGCGACAGCGGTTACAGACAAAAACGGCATAGCTTTATTTGACGACGTTCCTTTAGGAAACTACTACATTATCATGGAGGATGAAAGCACAGTTCCCGACGGTTACACCACCGCCCCGGCGCTTGATAACATCGAGGTCAAGCAAAACACGCTGACGGAAAAGGAGATTTTCAACTTCCCTGCGGAGCGTATTCCACTAACTGAGGATGCAGACAATAAGAATGAATTGCCGATGATTATAGCTGCAATTCTTTCTGGAGCAGTAGTGATTATTATCACAATGAAAACGCTCAAAGCAAATAAGAAATAACAAAAGTTAATCTGCCTGCGAAAACAGGCAGCTATTAATTATCAGACATAAAAAACAACTGCTGACTTTGGCGAGCGCACAGTTGTTTTTATCTATTGCCCCAGGGCTTAAAACACAGGCTTTAAAAGCACTTGTTTTAAGACACACCGGGCTTTTTGTGCTTTCAGTATATACCAAGTCGATTCTTTTGTCAACCCTGAAAATTTTGAAAAGAGGACACCGTCGTGAAAAAACGCAAGGAAAAAATCATAAAGCTACCATATAAGCTGTTCGAGTACAACCTGAAGGCTTCCTCCTTCAGAGTTTACATATATCTTTCCTCAATCGCTGGCGGTTGGTGGAAGAACAGAGTCTGCGTTAAGCTTGCAACCATTTCAGAGCGCTGTAATATCTCCATAAACACCGCCCAGCGTTGTGTAAACGAGCTTGCCGAAAAGAAGCTGATAAACAAGACCGTCTGCTTTAAGGACCATAGAAGAACCACAAACGAATACAGCGTAAAAACTCTTGATGGAAGCTTCACTGTCATCGAGCGCAATGTTTTCTTTTCTCTGCGGGATAGCTCTGCCTTCATGACGTTCTGCGGGATAGCCATGCACAAAAACTTAAACGATATGGCTTTTCCATCGATTAATCAGCTTGCAACAGCAACAGGACTTAGCGTTCCGACGATAACAGCAAAAGTCAAGCTTTTATCCGAGCATGGTTATCTTCACAAACAACGCTACACAAGGCTCAGAGGCGACTTCGGGCATAACAATCACAGACTATTTAAGCTTGCGTTCAGAGCGTTTTTGATGTGGTATATTGTCAAATCCGACACGGTATTTCAGCTCATCGAGGCAATCAAACACACCGCAAAGTTCATAAACTTTGACTGCTCAACGCTCACCACTGCCGGAGCAGCAGCTCTACTTTTCACAATCGTGCTGATTTTCATCGCAAAGCACTTCGGGGAGGTGAACACGAGTTAAGGGGGGGTACTTAAATTTTGGTGAAGCGTATTTATAGATCTACTTGAGTTACGATAACAAGCAGAAAAAAGAATCTTTAAGTTTTAACAAAGCTATAAATTAATACATTGCGTGCGTGTTAAAAAAATTTATTTTATATTTTAGAGAAAAAATATATTCCTGCAAAATCCCTTTTTCTTTCTGCTGTAACAAGCTCTGATTTTGCTTAAAAACGCTTCTTTGTTGAGCAGTGGCAAAAGTTGGGTAAAATTTCGGCGGCGCACAAAAATTTTTTCAAAAAAGCGCCTCCAGAGCCTTAAAATCAAGGCTCTGGAGGCGATGGAAATTCTTAAAACGATACTTAGGTCGATAGAAAAAATGCTGTGTCTTCACAGCGAAAAATGAAAGGATGTTTAACATGAAAAAAATCGCATATATCCGCATTTCTCCCCTTTCTCAATCCATTAACAGTCAGGTTGAGGCGCTCAAGGCTGTGGGAGTAACCCATTGGTTCATTGAAAGCCGGGCTGAAACCTCATCACTAAAGCAGCTGCTTCGACTTCTCACAACAGCTGAACTCGGTGATGAAATATATATCTATGATTTCTCACGCATTGCCTCCACCGCAAAGGAGCTTCTTGATATTCTTGAATACGCTCAGGTCAAACAGCTGAGGCTGATAAGCATAAATGACAGCTTTGATTCACAAAGTCGCTCTAGCAGGCAGTTTCTTATGGCTCTCAAAAAGATTGCAGAGCTTGAGAGGTCAGCGGTTATTGAGCAAACCCGTGAAGGCATTGCCGAAGCCAGACTTCACATTCCACGGCTCGGTGCTGAAATCAAGCCGGAGGACTTCAAAAAGAAATACGTTGAAATGCTCAACGCCGGTATTTCAAAAACTCAGATTGCTAAAATTTTCGGTTTTTCAAGACAGACGCTTTATAACAAGTTGTATGAAAGTTTTGGTGCGGAATAGCAGCTGTGCCAAATTGGCACAAAGAAAATTAATATTTTTTTCAAAATGCGTTGACAAAGGCAAAAATGTGCTGTATAATAAAGGCAATATAAAAACACCCAGAGGTGAATGACTGCGGTCAAACAGCCATCCACCCATCATCATACAGATACAGCAATATCTGAATGACTTTCCGAGTGCTTCTTTGTGTGCTATTATAGCATACTGATGATACATTTGCAAGGGCTTTCAGATCTGTAATATCTGGAAGCTCTATCTTTTTTGCTAATGGTTCTACTGATTTGATATAAAACCTCCCTACAGGTTTTATATAAATACAATTGAATAGTCTTTTAGACATATTCAAAGGGTTTACTCTTTGACGGGGCTTTCTATGCACTCGTTCCTCCCCGATATTAACTATCAACGAGTAGGTATGAGTAAAGGCAGCCGACGCAAAGAAGTGCTTCCAGTCTGATTAGCAAGG
>JAEXUW010000024.1 GCA_023439835.1 Bacillota bacterium
TTCTTTACTTTTCTTGCTTGTGCAAGAAAAGTAACAAAAGAAGCACCCTCTCGCCGAGGGCTTCTGACGGTTCAGGCGCACACGATGCTTGCTTTTAGCAAGCATTTCGGTGCTAACAGTGATTAATAAAGTCTTTTTGTGAGTTTTGATGTTTTGTTTTGGTGATATTGATACGCTGAGTGACGGCTGCGCCGGTTTTATAACGGTGATAAAGGCGCCGCTTTCGCTTGGGTACTATTCCAACGGCTCGCCTTTTTATAGGCTTGCGCCTTGAAGTTTGGGGTTTGGGCGGAGTGAGGGAGGGGGCAACTAACTACTAACAACTATTTTCTAATAACTAAAAGGGGGTTGATATTATGACGCAAACCGATAATGACTTCACGCTTTTGAGCGGCGGCGTTTCACAAGACGAGGCGGGAATGATTTTAGCGCCGCTGGGTGAAGGCTATACGCTTATCTGCAAAAGCTATACCCTTTCAAAAACGGCGGGCATTTCAGAACTGTCTTGTATTTCAAAGCGGACTGTTACCGAGCTTAAATCGGGCGGGCATCTGAAAATCAAAGCAAAGGGTGAGGTTATTCTCGACTCAAGCAGCGGCTTTATCGAGGCTTTAACTGAGCTTTCCTCAAAAACTGAGCCATTCACGCTGACTATCGGCGCTCAAAGCTATGACAGAATGCTCCTCAAAGATTTTTCGGCGCAGATTGACGGCTACGGCAGGCTTGCGGTATGCTCTGTTGAGTTTGTTCAGACAAGCGGTGATGAGGATGAGTGACACTGTCGTTTTGAGCGTGCTTGAATTCGGGGAGAGTGAGCGAAAAACACTTTCCCACTGTGTCGGAATGAGATTTTCAAAGGAGCGGTATACACCCTTTTCCACCTTTAAGGGGGATTTTTTCACCGATAATTTTTTCGGCGAAATCATCGATGTGGAGCTTTATGTAAACGGCTTTCTCATTCACAAGGGGGTTATTGACGTTTGTGAGCAAAGGCTGCTCCCCACTAAAAAGCTGGTGAGCATTTCGTCAAAGGGCTATACCTTTTCGCTTGGCTATACTGAGCTTGCCGAGGGAATCCGCTATGGGCTGTCACTTGACACGTTGATGACACCTGATGTCACTCCTCCCTTTGTTTCGTGCGAGCAGTCCGCCTCTTTGGTGAATTATCTTTATATAAAGGAGCATTCAACTCTCTGGGACGCTGTCGTGAACCTTTGCCTTAAAGGGCTATCTTGCTATCCGTATATTGCTTATACAAATACGGTGAGATTTTCAAAGCCTCAAAGTCCTAAGATTATTGCCTTTGATGATGACGCGAAAATCACAGCTTTTTCATCGGGAAGCAACCTTTCAAATATGATAAGCGACCTTCACATGCGTGATGTAAACGGCAATTATAACGCATATAACGCTCAGTGTGGCTATGCTGTTGAACGAAACATTGAAAGGCACAAGCATTTGAGCTTTGACAGGCATTGGCTTTCAGACATGAACCGAGGGCTTGGCTTTAAGCTTGACTTTTTCTCAAGGGGGAGAGAGTTTAAAAAGATAAGCTATAAGGGCTTCAACGGTGAGGACATTAACGACTGCTTTTTAAGTGAGGTATCAGGGATTGAAACGGGGGTCTTGGATATTTCAGCGGTTGAAATTCTCGCCGGAAAAAACGGCGTGATCACAACGCTTACAGCATATTCAGACGGGTTTTGTAATGTAAATCAGCCTTGAAAAGATTGATTTGAGTACACCGTCAAAGCCAGTATGATGGTGACAGACGCCCTCGTGACACATCAATAAACCCACCCGCTTTTAATGCAGGTGGGTTTTTTCTATTTTTTCAGCGTTGATATTGTAAACACGACGATTGGAAAGATATAAATCAGTATGAAAATCAAGCCGGCAAATGTTATATATAACCCTGTCGCCAGCTTTTCAAGGATGGGGATATATTTGAAGCGGCGCCTTGAAATAAAGACTGAAAAGAGTATTAAAAGTGATATACCCAAAACAAAAAGTATCATTGAAAGCTTGAAGCCGTATGGAGTATAGGTGATTTCTATATGGTTTGTACCTTTTTCAAGCTCGATAGCCATGAAGGCGTCAAGAACAGGCTGTGCCTCGGTCTTTTTCCCGTTGACGGTGATTTCAAAGCCACGGTTTGAGGGGATTGTCAGCATCAGCATACCGTTTTCGCTTTCGCTGACGGCATCGGCGAATATTTTGTCCCCTTTGATTTCAATTTCGGCTTGAGTTATTCCTTCAAGACCTTTTTCAAGAAGCTGCGAATCCATTCCGAACACACCGAAGGAATAGGCACTTCCGCTTTTTTTCACTGAAAGGGTGACGTTCACATCTGTGTTTTCATATTCGCCAAGATAGAGAAAGCCGTTTGTGGATTTTGAAGGATAGCTGATTTCACGAATATTCCCGTTGACGTAAATGTCAAAGCTTCCGTTTACAGGCTCGGTCAGTCTTGTGCTGATGTATTTAAAGCAGTCAAAATACAGCTTTTGCTTCTTGTCAACGTGAAAGGTGTAAATGATTTTTCCGTCCTGCTCCTCGTCCGTATAGTAATAAGTGTTGCCGCTGTGTGTGTTTAAATCAGCGTTAATCAGTGAGGAGGGTTCATATCTTGTCACAAGACCGTTTTCCCCCGTCAGAGCAGAAAACAACGTAGCCTGATATTCAATTCTGTCACCCTGTGGTATTTGTGAAAGGGCTTGTGCCTGCTCCTTTGAAATTACCGTTCCAAGAGAAAGGCTGTGCTCATTTTCTATTATTGAGTAGTATTTGTTTTCATAAACCGTTGAGGCTTCACCTGTGAGGGTTGTTCTCTTTATAGTGTATTTGTTCCCCATAAGAGCGTCAACAAGGGTAGTTGAGCCGTTTGAGTTAACCTCCATCCAATATGAAGAATAGCCAAGCTTTTTCATGGCGAACATATAGCTCTCTGTGTTGAAGGAGGTGTAGTGCGCCAGAGAATTGTAGCCCATTGCGCCCGTCAGGTTTGCATCAAAGTCCTTTGAGAAGTTCTTCACTCTGAAAACGCTGTCGTCGTTTATTTTTCCCGAAAGCTCCATAGCGTACTTGTAGTTTGCTGTGTCACGCCCTGCATATCCCATATAGACAGATGAATTGAAAGCGCACTCTGTCAGCGTGAAAACAGCGATGAGCACCGATACGGTTTTCATTGACAAAAGCTGTTTTTTATATAAGCTTAAAATAATCGCTATGACGCAAATTCCGCAAAAAGCCGTCAGCGTTATTAGTGTCAGGGACTCGGGGCTTCCCCAAAGGCTTGACACATAGCTTTTGAGTATATCACGCTTGTTTTTAAGAAGATACCACGAAAGGATAATAAAGCCTGACACTCCTGCTCCCGCTGTTATAAGTGCGGAGAGGTCGTTTTTGTGAGCCTGTGAGCCTTGTCTGTTGTGCTCTGATAAAACACAGGCGAACACGGCAAGTCCGCAAAGCACAAGCATATGGCCGTAGCGTGCGGGGAACGCCTGATAACTCCCCGTATGCCACATTTTGTTGACAGGCTCAATTATAAGCGGAATTAAAAAGAGCAAAAGCATAATATAAAGCGGGCGGCAGGATTTTGTTTCAAACAGTCTAAGTTTTATAAAGGCAATAAGCCCGAAGGCTATAAAACAGGTTGACAGCACAATCGGAAAGGTTGTGGGTGACGCTGTAAAGGGCAGAGATGAGGAAAGACTGTCGATAACCGATACTCCTCTAGCGGAGGCTAGAAACTGTTCAAACGACGCAAGCCAGACGGGTGAGGTTATCAGCGCAGCTAAAAGAGTTGACACAGAAAAAAGAATTATTTGCTTTCCGCGGTCCTTTTTCCTTGATATGAAAATAAGGTATAAGGCTAAGCTGAAAATTATGAATAGAGCCAGCATATAGCCAAGATAGAACTGAAACAGTATCAGAAGTGACAGGGTTAGGACGTAGGGGACAATTTTCTCCTTTGAAAGAAGCTTTTCAAAGGCAATCACAAAAAGCGGGAAAATATACATCACATCAAGCCACGTTATAAGCTGATAAAACATCATTGAATAGCCACAGAAGGCATAGGCGACAGAAAGCGATACAGTCTGTAAAGTGTCAAGCCTTTTAAAGAAGTATCGAAAGAAAAAAGAGGCTGTTACCGAACAGGTAATGAGCTTTAGGGCGATTATAATATTGATGAAGTCAATCATGTCGGCTTTGTCAACAAATGCTGTCAGCAGTGAAAACGGACTTGACGCTAGGAATAAAAAGACTGACAGATAGTCCATTCCGCCGGCATTGGTCATTGAGAAAAAGGCACCGCTTTTTCCCGCTAGAACGTCTTTGAACTCAAGCAGGACGGGAAGGTTTTGTTGAGAAAGGTCGCCCCAGCTAAGTGTCTTTTCGCCCAGCGGATAAAGAGAAAAAATTTTAAAAATGAAAAGCAGGACAAATGCCGTCATAACGGCTGATAGTATTTGTGCGTTGAATTTTTTTATTGTTTGCATAGCTTACTCCTATAATAAATGCAGAATTTGTTAATTTTATACGCTTTGATAAGTAATGTCTACTGAATAATTCGCATTGCGAAATTTTTGTGCAGATTTCTGCACAAATTGAATTTTAATGGCGTATCTAAGCCGTTAAAATTCAATTCAGACATTTCTTGATGCCATACTGAACAGATTTTCGATGAAAATCTAAAGACAAAGTGCAAGCAAAAATGATAATATATATAAATCCTTGCACTTTGTCTTTTCAAAAACGCTTTTCCGTCGCTTTGCGACTGAGTTTTTGAATTATTCAGTAGGCATTAAGTATAGCATAACAAATTTTCATTAGCAATATTAATACTGAATAAAATTATTTCTAAATGAGCGATTTGTTTTGAAGACTGTTTTAGCTTTTTATGGGAACAATGCAAAGGCTCAGCCTTTGCTAAAATCCATTCTGGATTTTAGCAAACATCCCCTAGAGCGGCGGTTCGTGCCGCCGCTCTAGGG